>JBDTSG010000090.1:0-142698 GCA_039931265.1 Flavobacteriales bacterium | reverse complement strand
CACGGCAGGCCCTGGAAGCGGAGGTGCTCACGCGCAATTTGCAAGGCTTGAGCAACGGTGCGGTGGCGCAACACGAGTTCATTGCAAGCGTGGAGGCCGAGCTGGGTCGCGCACCCGGCGGCCTTACCGATGAGGTGGTGACGCGCACACTGGCGCGTTACATCGAGCTCTTGAACCTGTGGGAACGGGTGGAGGAAGGCGCCGCGCTGGGGTTGCGCTGGCAATAGCCATTATTCCCGCGTTGCCAATTCCCGATCGATCATCTGTTGCAGCACGAGGATGCGCTTCTCCACTCCGCTGTAGATGCCGAGCATGATATCCCGCAGGAAAATGTTCGTCCGGAGCAGGCCCTTGAAGGTGTCGTCGTCCATCAACGCGAGCTCATCAAGGGGATGGCCGCTCACCCACATGGTATCCACTGCCACCCTGGAATGGATCGCTGGAAGCATCTGTTCCCATTGCATCTTTCCATCCGCCTCGAACTCGACGTTGTGTATGTACGGGTACCGCTCCGAATACAACTTGGTGATCAGTCCGCGCAAGCTGTCGTTGCGGATCAGGTTGAAACCGATGCTCTTCAGGTTGTCGTAGGCCGAGGTGTTCGCCACGAGCGTGGTGTTACCGAAGATGTTGGCGTAATGAACGCGCAGTGTGTCGTTGAAGGGCGTGCGTTCCGTGAGTTGCTTGAGCACGGCTGTGTTGGCGTGCAAGTACCGCTGGTTGGCCACAATGTTGTCCCGGCAGTCGTTCAGGTCGGCGTCGAGGTTGTGGCGCATTTCGCGCAACAGTTTCCCCTCCTTGATCACGTCCTTGCGATCGTCGTTCCAGTTCTGCACCCACAAGGCGAGCAGCACGCCCACCATCACCATGGTGATCTCGCCCACGGTGCTGGTGAGCACGCGGAACAGGCGGTGCTCCGGGCGAAGGTTGTTGCGGAGTAACTTGAACATGGGTACTACTAGTTCTTCAGTTGCCGATCGATCCGCTCGATCGACCGCACCGCTGTGGATCGCACCGTACGCAGGATCTCGACGAGGTCATTGTTGTTGAGGATCGAAAGTGCGAACCCGTTCTTGTAAGCACGGTCCTGGAGCAGCACTTCCGCATCCACAAGGGCCATGGATCCCGCCTTTCCCTCGCTCCAGCCTTTCTGGGCCGCGTAGTTCTTGAAGTTCACCCCAACATCGGCGATACGGAAATAACGGTCGTACAGGAACTGTTCGTAGTCATAACGGATGTGCTCCTGGTACCCGTCCACCTGATCATAGGTCCGTTCCATGTCGAGGAGCTCTCGCTTGAGCGTATCGTCGGTGAGGATCCCGAGGTTCCCGGAACTGATCATCTCCTTGAACGTGCTGTTGTTGCGATGGAACGTATAGAGCGCGAGCACCTCGATCGTATGGAAGTTGAAGGAGTCGAGATCCATAACGGGCGTGCCCTCGAAGTAGGTGATCATCACATTGGCCGAACGGAGGGCATTCTCCGTGTAGGTGATCTTGGTATCCAGTTCGACGATGTTCAACTCCAGATCGGTGCGGATGCCACGCAGGAATACCCGCTCCCTAACCCCTTCCTTGCGTCCGTCGTTCCAATTGTTCACCTGCAACGCCAGCAGAATGCCCACCATCACCATGAGCACTTCGCCCACGCCGTTCCTCAGCACCCGGAACAGGCGGTGTTCGGGGCGCAGGTTGTTGCGGAGTGACTTGAGCATGGACGTAAGAAAGAGAAAATAGTGCGAGGGTTATTGGGTGCGAGCGTGAAAGGGTGCGAACAAGACGCTCGGTTCCCCGCACCGCCTCGGCTATCGTGGCGCATGTGTGCGCTGCCCACTACACCGGCTTCGCCGTGGCCACGTCGCTGAGGGGTCCCGCGCCGAGCACGCCGACGGCCCTTAGGCGGAAGGAATAGACGACGTCGCTCTGCAAGTTGATGGCCGAGCAGTAGTTGCTGCTGGTGGCGTGGAGCCGCTGCCAGCTGTCCGGGTTGTTGGGATCGCTGATCGCATGCTCGATGATGTAGATGATCTTGTTGCGTACGCCACCCCACCGCAGATCGATGCGGCCGGGATAGGCGGTGGGTTTTGCGCGCAGGTTGGCGGGTGCGGCCATCGGTTGGCTGGGCGATCGCTTCCCCTTCACGTCGAACCCGGTGCCGAGGATGTACGCTACGCTGTCGTGCGCGTAGGTGGTGACCGTCCCGGCCAGTTGATCGATCAGGAGGCGCATGCGCAAGATGCTTGCGTTACGCGTCGCGAGGTCGATGCGCCCTTTGTTGAACTCATAGCGCACGCTCACGGCATCCAGCATGTCGCACTCCGCCGCGAGCGGTGGCATCAGTGCCTGCAACTCCGGATAGGCGGGGTTGCCGCTGATCATGCGCACATGGTTGCGGCCCTTCACTACCAGGGCGGTGCCTGATAGTCGTTTGGTGCCACGGACGATCGTTTGAACCTTGGTTGGCATGCGCGGAAGATTGGATGGACGGGGGGTGTCCCGACGTTGGTGAAGAAAAGTTAACCGAAAGGATGAGCGCACCGCAAGCGATGCCCGTCGGACCGGGACATCTCGCGACCGGTCAGCACGATGGAGCGCCGCCCGAAGTAGGGCTTAGCGGGGCTTCGGTCGGTCGCCCGTGCTCGTTGTCCCACCATGTTGAGGCTTCAGCAGCTCCGGTGCTGCCGTTGTCTCAAGATCCTGCGGCATTGTCCCAACGTTCCGTGGCGGCATGATGCCTTGTGCGCTCGTTGTCCCAACGTTTGCTGCCGCTGTCCCAAGATCCTGCGGCCTTGTCTCAACGTTCCGTGGCGGCATGATGCCTTGTGCGCTCGTTGTGCCAATGTTTGCTGCCGCTGTCCCAACGTTCTGTGGTGGCATGCTGCCTGGTGCGCTCCTTGTCCCAACGTTCAGTGCCGATGTCCCAACATCGTGTGGTCTTGTCCCAACGTTCGGTGCGGGCGTCCCAAGGTCTTGCGCCACTGTCCCGACATCGTGTGGCCTTGTCCCAACGGTCCGTTGCGTCATGATGCCTTGTGCGCTCATGGCCCCAACGTTTGCTGCCGTTGTCCCAACGTCTTGCGCCCCTGCCCTAACATCCAGTTGCATTGTCCCGGCATGTTGCGGCGTGCATTGCCTGAGCAGGCGCAGAAAAAGAGGCGGGTCCAGTGAAAGGGTAAACCGGCAAAAGAGGGGCCTATTACGCTTTCATCCGCTCACCGGCCCCGATAGCTGTTGTCCGGTGCAGCTGACCAGAAAGTGACACGGCTATTGCGGAACATGGAGGGCGGCGAAGCGGAGCCCTTGGGGGCAACACCTATTGCCTTCCCTGCGAGAATGGCAGCTTTGTTGCACACCCGCCATGAGCAAGCCATGCCACACACTGTCTTGACCAAAGCATCGTACACGAGCGCACAAGGTTTCCCGACCATCGGCGATCACGGCATCATCGGCAACTGCCACACCGCCGCGTTGGTCACCAGCCGGGGATCCATGGATTGGTTGTGCTGGCCGCGCTTCGATTCGCCCTCCTTGTTCGCACGCTTGCTGGATCTTGAGCGCGGTGGCCAATGGGCCATCCATCCCAAGGGCATGTTCCATTCTTCGCATGCCTATCTGCCGGATACGAACGTACTGGCCACCACATTCACGTGTGATACAGGCCGGGTGCGCTTGCTGGATGCGATGAACGTACCGGCCGTGGAGCGATCCGCCGCCGCATTGCAAGGAGGCTACGTGCTCAGGATCGTGGAGGGCTTGGATGGCGAAGTCCACATGATCGGGGCGTGCGCACCTCGCCCGGACTATGGCCGGCGCGACCCCATCTTCCGACCGGACGGATGCGATCTGCATATCGAAGGACAGGTGATCACCGGCCCTGGCACTTGGACAGTGGATGAGGATGCGCGCACCGCCGTCCAAACGTTCAGCCTGAAGCCGGGTGAACGCGTATCCTTTCTGTTGCGGAACAAGGATGCCGCAGCGCCTGTTGATCCATTCGCGGCCATGGACGAGGTGATCGCCTACTGGCGTGAATGGTCGGTCCAATGCACATACGAAGGACGTTACCGCGAGCAGGTATTGCGTAGTTGTCTCGCGTTGAAGCTCCTCCAGGACGCCAACACGGGGGCCATCGTTGCGGCTCCCACTACCTCACTGCCGGAGGAGATCGGAGGTGTGCGGAACTGGGACTATCGCTTCAGTTGGCTGCGCGATGCCTCATTCACCTTGTACGCGTTGTTACTGGCCGGCTTTGTCAAGGAAGACGATGCGTTCTTCGACTGGATCATTCGCACCGTTAAGCTCGAAGGGACCGGCATAGGCGTTCTGTTCCCATTGGATCCGCACGGGGTGGTGAACGAAGTCGAGCTCGATCACCTGAGCGGATACCGGGGTTCACGTCCGGTACGCATCGGCAATGGAGCGGCCGATCAGGTGCAACTGGACGTCTATGGTGAGGTCTTGGATGCGCTGGCGTTCGCCTGCCATGTTGGTGACTATCACCCCGGCCCTGTATGGCATCACTTCCAGCCGCTGGTGGACTGGGTGGCCACCAATTGGGAAAGGGAGGAGAACGGCATCTGGGAGGTGCGGGGCGGGAGGCGACAATTCGTTTTCGGCAAGGTGATGTGCTGGGTGGCGTTGGACCGGGCCATCACATTGGCGGAGGGTTTCACCCTGTCCGGCGACATCGAACGATGGACCCTGGAGCGCGACCGCATCAAAGCCCAGGTGTTCGAACGCGGCTGGAGCCCCCGGCTTCAAGCCTTCAAACAATCCTACGAGGATGACCGCCTGGACGCCGCGAATCTGCTCATGCCCATGGTGGGTTTTATCGATGGCCAGGACCCGCGCATGGTAAGTACGATCAATGCGACCATGGATCGCTTGGTACAGAACGGTCTCTGCTATCGGTACCTCGACGCGCCGGACGGCATACAGGGCGGTGAGTGCACGTTCGTGCTGTGCACCTTCTGGCTGGTGGATGCATTGATACTCGCTGGACGTGCGCAGGAGGCGCACGCACTGTTCGACGGCATTCTTTCCCGAGCCACCCAATTGGGACTGTTCGCCGAGGAGCTCGACCCGGTAACGAACGCGCACCTGGGGAATTTCCCGCAGGCGTTTTCGCACATCGGTGTGATCAATGCGGCCGTTTCCTTGGCGCATGTCGGTCAGGCGGGAAAGGTGGATCCGCGCCGGGCCGCAGCGGCGCGCAAGGCGCCGGGTGGAGGCGCCGGGGCGGCTCCGTCACAGACGCACTGAGCGTGCTGCTGCTCTGGTCCATTTCGCAACAGGGTTGTATCGACGGTAGGTCTACATTTGCGTCGCGTTCATGATCGCTTGTCCGTCGTGCTGAAGTGCGATGTCGCGTGAACGTCATGCCTCCTGTCTTTCAGGACGGTACCGCACCTGACCGTATAACGGGAAGGCTCCCCCCTGCTCCTTCCGGGTGGTAGGAACATTCACAGGTCAAGTGTTCGCCTTGACCCCTAACTGGAGATCGCAATGGCAATGACATTCGACCATGTTATCTGGATCCTGGGCGCAACCGCAGCCGGTGCAACCATGGGCTTTGCCATGGATCGTATCGCTCTGGCGCGTTTGCGCCGGATCACCCTGCGCAGCGCGAATGGCTTGGATGACATCATGGTGAGGGCCTTCAAGGGCATCCTACCTCTGTTGGGTGGGGTGTTGGGCTTGAGGCTGGCCATGCGTGCGCTCGAACTTCCGGTAAACCTGTCCGGTCCAATGTCGCGCGCAACCTTCGCTGCGGTCGTTCTTGCGCTATGCGTTGTAGCGGTGCGCATGGCAACCGGGGCATTGGCCCAAGCCACTCGTGGTCTACAAGGCGAGTCCCGCTCGGCGTCCATTCTGGACATCATCCTGCGCGCGGTGATCTTCTCCATCGGTGCACTCGTGGTCCTGCACGATCTCGGCATTTCGATCACGCCAATGATCACGGCGTTGGGACTTGGTGGGCTGGCCGTTGCTCTGGCCTTGCAGGACACGCTGTCCAACCTCTTCGCCGGCTTGCAGCTGCTTGCATCGCGTCAACTCGGTGTGGGCGATTTCGTCAAACTGGAGTCCGGTGAAGAAGGCTACCTCACGGACATCACTTGGCGCAATACGACCATCCGGGCACTTTCGAACCATATGATCGTTGTGCCCAATGCGAAACTGGCCGCTTCCATCGTAAAGAACTATCAGCGACCGGACGCGGAAGTGGCGGTACTGCTGGAAGCGGGGGTGAGCTACGAGAGCGATCTGGATCACGTGGAGCGCGTTACCATCGCCACGGCCCGTGAGGTGGTCGAACGGCTACAACCGGACCTGAAAGAATTCGATCCGTTCATTCGTTACAATTCGTTCGGCGATTCGAACATCGGTTTCTCGGTGATCATGCGGGCCGCGGAATTCACGGGGCGTTACGAGCTCCTGCACGAATTCATCAAGGCGCTCCATCGGCGCTATCGGAAGGAAGGCATCAGCATTGCCTACCCTACGCGTACCTTGAAGGTTGATATCCCTGAAATGATGCACCATGACAACTGAAGGAAGGCTCATCATCGTTTCCAACCGCCTGCCCTTCCGATTCACGGAACGCGACGGCAAGGTGATCATAACGCCCAGCGCCGGGGGCCTTGTCAGCAGCATTGGTTCCTACCTGGATCGGAAACCCGGTGAAAGCACTCTCGGTGAAGGGCGGCCGGTCTGGGTGGGAGCCACTGAATTGCGCACACGGCGGTTGGCCAAGCACCTGATCACCGATCCGCATCTTGCTCACGGCCCGTACACGGTATGTCCCGTGCCACTTCCGGACGCGACGCGGGACAGGCACTACAACGGATTCTCCAACGATACGATCTGGCCCCTGTTCCATTACTTCCCTTCGCTGGTGCGGTATGAGCAGGATTGGTTCGATCATTATCGTGCGGCCAACCAGCTCTTTCTGGAAACGCTGCAAGCGACCGTGCGCCCCGGTGACCGGGTGTGGATCCACGACTACCACCTGATGTTGCTGCCCGGCATGTTGCGGCAGCGATTCCCCGACCTGCCCATCAGCTTCTTCCTGCATATCCCTTTCCCATCCTATGAAGTGTTCCGCTTGTTGCCGGCCGCCTGGCGCACGCAGCTCCTTGAAGGCGTGTTAGGTGCTGACCTGGTGGGGATGCAGACGCATGACCATGTACAATATCTGCTGAAGAGCGTGCAGCAGTTGCTGGGCCATGAACTGGACCTGCGCACAGTGCGTGGCCGGTCCCATTCCACGGTGGTGGACGCCTTCCCGGTGAGCATTGATCCGGCCCGCTTCCGTGATGCGTTCGACGATCCCAGCGTGGTGTCGGCGAAGAACCTGCTACGCAAGAACACCGCTGGCCGTCGGGTGATCCTATCGATAGATCGGCTGGATTACACGAAAGGCATTTTGCAGCGCCTCCAGGGTTATGAGCATCTCCTTGAGCGCCATCCCGACTGGTGCGGCAAGGTGTCCTACCTGATGCTGATCGTTCCCTCGCGCGATGCGATCACCAAATACAAGGAACTGAAGGAACGCATCGAGGCGGCGGTCGGGCGCATCAACGGCCGGTTCGGCGATGTGGATTGGCAACCGGTGGTGTATCAATACCGCTCGGTTGATCACAAGAAGTTGTGTGCCTTGTATCAGGCAGCCGATGTGGCGCTGATCACGCCGCTGCGGGATGGGATGAACCTGGTGGCCAAAGAGTATGTGGCCTCCCGCAAGGATCGGCGCGGCGTGTTGGTGTTGAGCGAAACCGCTGGCGCGGCCAACGAACTCGGTGGCGCGCTCATCATCAACCCGACCGAAAAGGACGCGGTGGCCGATGCTCTCCTGCAGGCGCTCAACATGCCTGTGGAACAGCAGATCCAACGCATGCAGGAAATGCAGCAGCGCCTGGCGCGGTACGATGTGGTACGCTGGGCGGAGGATCAGCTGGGCCAGCTCGAAGGGGCGGTGGCGTTGCGGCGGCAACTGCAAGTGAAGGAAGCTACCGCGGACGTGAGAAGAACCCTGTTGGACACCTATAACAGATCCAAGACACGGTGGCTGTTCCTCGATCACGATGGTACGTTGGTGCCCTTCGCCAAGCGGCCAGCGGACGCGGTGCCGAGCGCTCAGTTGCTCGCCCTCCTCAAGCGACTTGTTTCCGATCCCCGCAATGCCGTGGCGATCGTGAGCGGAAGGGACCGCGCGGTGCTGGACAGGTGGTACGGTGTCCTACCGGTGCATCTCATCGCCGAGCATGGTGCATTCGTCAAAGTACCCGATGGCGAATGGAGCGGACCTTCGCTCAGGATCGAATGGAAGGAGCACTTGGTCACGCTCTTCGAGCAATTCCAAGACCGTTGCCCTGGCTCCATGGTGGAGGAAAAATCCACTGCGGTCGCTTGGCACTATCGCGGCGCGGCACCCGATCTCGGCTTCATGCGATCGCGGGAATTGATCAACGTGCTGAACGACATGACGCGTTCCTACGACTATCAGATCATCGAAGGGAACAAGGTGATCGAGGTACGCCCCATGGGCATAGACAAGGGTGCGGCGGCGAAGCGCGCACTCATGGAACGCCCTGCCGAGCTGGTGGTGGCCATAGGTGATGATCGCACGGATGAGGACATTTTCCGCGCCCTACCCATGGATGCCATCAGCATCAAAGTGGGCATGGCACCCAGCTTCGCGCGTTACAACGTTCGCAGCCATGAGGATGTGCTGGCCCTGTTGGAGACCTTCGCCAACTCCCTTTCGCCAACGGGGGCGAAATTGGAAGAGATGAGCGCATAGAGGATGCATTCCTTCAACACTGGTTGTATGGTGCGCTACCACTAGGGCCCGGCGGAACGGGTGTGGAGGCGATCGTCTGAAGGTCGGACGGTTCCACGAACAGCGCCCCAACGGTATGAGCAATGAAGCTTAGCGACCGCGCCGTGGCTTTGCAGGAGTGCGTAGCTGTGCATGGAGGGTGGCGGGACGGAGCCTCCAGAACAACCGAGGCATCCGGATCTCACGCGGCTATCTTCCCCCCATGGAGCCTTTCCTGTTGCGTGTTGCCGAACGAATGCTCGCAGAGCATGGCACGCAACTGCACCGGGTGGCGGTGGTACTGCCCAGTGCAAGGGCAGGGCTTCACCTGCGGAAATACTTGGCACAAGTCGCCGGTACCGCCCTATGGAGCCCGGACATCAAGACATGGGATGGTTTCGTTGAAGACCTGGCGGGCCGACGCCGATCAGGCGACCTCGAGGCGCTCTTCGAACTGTTTACCGCACACCGCGCGATAAGCGCCACACCGAACAGCCTTGATGCCTTCCTCGCCTGGGCGCCGACCGTGCTCGCGGACATCAATGATGCGGAATCCCATTTATTGGACCTGGATCGGTTCTATGCCGATCTGCGCGCCCTGGAAGGGATCGAACATTGGAGCCTAAGTGAGCACGAGCTTAGCGAAGGACAACAGCGCTTGGTGAACTACTGGCACCAGCAAGGGCAACTGCATCGCGCCTTTGTTGAGCGCTTGAAAGCCAAGAATGCGGGCACAGCAGGCACATTGGCCCGCGCTGCCGCAGCTCGTGTGCAAGCTGGAGGTGAATTGCCTTGGTCAGCGGTGTGGTTCGCAGGCCTCAACGCATTCACGACCGCCCAGCAAACCATTGTTGATGTGCTGGTGCGCAAAGGGCTTGCGCGCTTGTGTTGGGATGCGGACCGGGCCTATCTGGATCATCCGGTCCATGAGGCAGGATACTTCCTGCGCAAAGCCATAGCGAGGTCAGGCGAAGGGCTGGTGCCAGTGGGGGACAACATCCGAAGCGACACGAGAACCGTGCGCGTGGAGGAACTACCCACGGCCGTCGCAATGGCGTTGCACACTGGCGCCCTGCTCAATGACCTGACGCCTGAGGAGCGCTCGAAAACGGCGGTGCTCTTGGCCGACGAGACCTTATTGCTGCCATTGCTCGATGCACTGCCTGCTGACATCGGTCCTGTGAACGTTACCATGGGGCTGCGTTTGCAGGACCTTCCTGTGCATTCACTGGTAGAGGCGTTCTTGGAATTGCATCGGCAACAGGACCGTGACGGTGGTTATCCCTGGCGGGATCTTGAACAGTTCCTCCGGCATCCGTTCTTGGAACAACGGAACGGGAACGAAAGCGAAGTGCTGCGCGTCGTTCGGAAGGTGGTGGCTTCCAGTATAGCATACCAGCAGCTCACGCGTGCTGGGGTGGATCGGACCACTGCAAGCGGGCTTTTGCTTCAAGCATTGGAACCTGTTGAAGGCGATGCCGCCCGCATCGTCCCACGCTTGAACGCTCTTTTCTCGGCAGCGATCATACAGGTGGGCCATCTGTCCTTCGAACGGGAGCAATTGCACCGCATGGCCGGCATGCACCACGGCTTGCAAGAGCAACTCGCCGCGGCTGATGTAGCCTTCGACATCGCTGCTTACGCGCAGCTGCACAAACGGTTGGCGCGGGAACAACGGATCGCGTTTTTCGGGGAGCCCTTGCAGGGGCTTCAGATCATGGGCATGCTGGAAACGCGTGCCATCGATCACGAACGCATCATCGTGCTGTCGTGCAACGAAGGCAAATTGCCACCCGGTAGCGGCCAACGCACTTTCGTTCCCTTCGATGTGCGCGCTGCGCACGGCTTGCCACTGGCCAAAGACGGTGATGCACTGGCTGCATACACGTTCCATCGCTTGTTGCAACGCGCAACGCAGGTACACCTTCTGCACAGCACGGACAGTGAAACAGGGAATGGTCCTAGCCGCTATGTCGCACAGATCGAAGCCGATGCGGCCGGAACAAAAACGATCGTCCAACATGCTGCGCACCATGCACCCCTCGCCGTGCGGTCAAAAGCGAGCATCGTTGTGGAGAAAAGCGCCGAGGTGTTGGAACGCACACGTGCATTGCTGGCAAAAGGCATTTCCCCTTCCGCACTGAGCGCCTTCATCCGTTGCCCGCTCGACTTCCACTTCCGGTTCATCCTCGGCATGAAGGAAGAAGAAGAAGTGACCGATGAACTCGGAAGCAACGTGCTGGGGACCGCGGTGCATGAAGCCATGCAACTGATCTGTGCTCCGCTCATCGGCAAACTTGTTCACCCCGCCGATCTGCGCCTGGCAACGGATCAACTGCCGGACCTGCTGCGCGAGCGGATCCGATCGCAACGCCCACAGGTGCAGCTGGATGGTGGGCATGCCCGATTGCAATGGATCATGGCCTCCAACGCAATGACGAAGGCGCTGCTGATGGACGCGGATGACTTGGAAAATGGGACCGAACTGGAGTACCTCGGTCTCGAAGAAGAACTGAGCGTCCTGCTTGCACCGGAGACGAATTCATTGGGTTCACCGGTGCGGTTCAGGGGCCGCATTGATCGTATCGAACGCCGCAATGGGATCCATCGCATCATGGATATCAAGACCGGAGGGGTTAGACCCGAGGATCTGTCGGTGAAAAGTTGGGATCCCGCATCGTTCGATACACGGAGAGAAAAGGCTTTGCAACTGGCGTGTTACGCCTTCATGTTCTTGCACACCCACCCGGCCGTTATGCGGTTGCACGCGGGCATCGTCCCGATGCAGAAGCCATCGCTCATGGCGAAGTGCATGTTGCAGGTGAGCGGTGAACCCACCATCCAGAGAGGTTCCCTTCCCGATGTCGAAGCTGCCTTGATGGCGTTGGTGTCGCGCATGGTGGATCCCACAGTGCCGATCGAGCATGCCCGGGATGCGAAGCACTGCGCCTTCTGCGCAGGGGTTAAATAGAACGGGGACCCCTGAGGGCCCCCGTTCATATGGATCCGGAGCGTGGATCAGCGATAGACAACCTTGTGTACGACCTGATCGCTATTGCGGGTCACTTTCAGGTAGTAGATGCCATTGCTCTGGGCGGTGAGGTCCATCTCCTTTCGATAAACCCCGATGAATGCGTTCAGGCGCTCCGTAAAAGTGACCTGGCCAAGGGTGTTCACCATTTCAACCTTCACGTCCGTTACTTGGTTCACCGTGAACTGGAAGCTGAACAAACCGTCGTTCGGGTTCGGCTGGATCAGCACGGTGCCATCGGTATCGGCAGCGCTCGCCAAGTTCTTGTAGATCAAACCGGTGCGATCATCGCCACCCAGGGACACGTAGTAGTCACCGTTGTTGGCCAACTCATTGGTCCAAGCATCGTTCATGAGTTCAACCTGGGCCTTGCCGCTAACAGGCACCATCATAACGGTGAATTCGCGACCAGCTTCCAAGGCGAGATCCGTCGATGACAAGGGGCTGAAGCCAAAACCTGCGAACACTTGATAGAAGTGGTTGCCGTCCTCATGAACAGGGCCACTCGGGTGTACCAGGATCGCATTGCTCATTGTCTCGGTCTGCACAACATCACCCAACGTGGCGCCGGAACTCTTATCCCAGCGCAAGGTGAACACCAGGCTGGACAGAATGCCCGAAAAACCCTCTTCGGGGCGCAAGCGCACCTCTACTTGACCGTCCTGGTTGTTGTAGATGCCGATATCCACGGCGCTTTGTGCGCAGAGTCCGATCGGCAGGGCAAGGCTTAGAGCGAGAGTGTAGAGATTACGCTTCATGGATCGGGATGTTTACGGAAGTTGTTGATGCCGGACGGTAGTAGGTACCGTTCCGCCGATGTTGCTGAGGATGATATCGCGGTCGTTGCTGTTGCCCGTGTACTTCGTCAAGCCGTCGAGATTCGTGTCCTTCATGGAGTACCCCTGAACGACAGCAGTGGGCACCGAACCACCAATGGCGGAAAGGATGGGGTCACGGTCGTTCATGGTACCAATGTACTTCAGGTCGGGGTCCAAAATAGTATTGCCCGCCCAGAGAAGCAATACTCCGGCGGTGTTGGACCGGGCATCGGTGCCGTAACATAGCTGACTTGCCAAGGCCATATCCAGCACAACCGGGCTGGAGCCGAACGCAACGGGCTGAGCCGTCATCGCACCGAAATGGTTCCTGTGCCGGACAGCGACATAGTAAGTCGGCAGATCCACCGCACATTCCAACAGAGAGACGCCATCCACGTCCACGATGTCACCATCGCGCTGCAACAACCCTGCGATGGTGCGCAGGATCACCCCGGGGCTTGTAGCGGAACGCAGTTCCACCAATACCCAATCCACGATCGCATTGTTGCCCGTAACGGCCAGCACCGAAGGGGCAAAGCTCTCACCAGAAGCACCGGCCCGCTGGAACCCCAATGCACTGTAAGGCTCGGTGAGCGGGACCAGACCGCTGGCCCGAAGGCCATCCTTCATTAGGCCGGTAGCTTGGTCATAGGGTCCTTGGAGCATGACGCGCAAGTTCAAGGTGGCCCAACGCGGGCAGGCGAACTGTTGCGGACCGCTGGTACTGGATGCGATAGGATCGTCCGTTCCGGGCGAGTCGTTCAAACCGCGCGTACCGCTGTGTGCACTGGGCGAGAGGTCAAGTACGTTTTGGTCGGTCACATTTTCGTCGAAGGTCCAGTACGCGGAAAGACCGGTACTGAGCGGGTCCACACGAACGTCCTTGAACGCCAACAACTGGGCAGGGGTGCGGGGATGATTCCAGATACGCACTTCATCCAATGCCCCCCCGAACTTGCCCGAGATGAATCCATCGCCAAGGGTGTAGACCCAAATGGTGCCGTTGAACCCGGTAGTAGTGGCACCAACATCCTGCACCCCATCCACGAACAATTTCAATTGGCTGCCGCTCCGCGTTATGGCATAGTGGTGCCACTGGTTCGCAGCTATCACTTGGGAACCGGTGAGCCGATCGGCCATCTTGAACAAACGGATCTTGCCGTTCTTGAGATCCAGACTGAAGTCGGTGCTATTGCCCATGATCGCATCCGCATCGGTCAACCCCGGATCCGCCTTCAACCAGAATTCGAACGTGAGATCACCGATAACGGTGAACGGCGCGGAGATGTTGACGAGATCATTCGTGCCGTCGAACACCATGGCTTGACCGCAGTTTCCGCATCCACCGTTGAATGCAAAGCGGGCCGTGAGCGTATCGCCACCCGCAGGCACGGTGTACTGGTGCGTGTACGGGCCACCATCGCTCCAACCCGTGAAGGTGTAGGCCGAGTAATTCATGCACTGATCGCCGAACGGCACGCTCATGGTCAGTTGCGTCCCGATCGCCTGATCGGTGATCACCGGCGCGGTCAGCGGCAACCCGTCCGTGAATACCTGCAGGCCGGGGGGGTCGGTGAGCATCAGCACGTTCACCTTCTCAGGGAACACTTCAATGGTTGCACTGGAACGCAGACCATCGGCATCCGTGACCACAACGGTGACCGTGATCCACGTATTCCCACTGAAGCCATGTCCTGATGAAGGAACGATGAGGTCGAAAACGTTGGAGCCGCTTCCGGTTTGATCCGGGTGGATGTGCTGATCGTGATTGAACACGGCGGTCCATGCGTAATTGCCCGGTGGCAACGGTTCATCGTCGCTTGCGGAAGCCGTGAAGGTGAGCACCTGACCGGCATGGAAGTACGACCCGTTCAGCGGCGAAGTGATCTGCACCGTGGGCGGAACACCGACGATCACCGGTATGAAAGGGCACGCCGTGGAACTGTTCCCATCGTTCACCACCACCCTCGCGTTGTACAGGCCTTGTGCCGCGTACGAATGCGCAACGGAAGCACCCGTCAATTGCGCTGTGGCATCACCGGGATCCCACAGATAGGTGAGCGGTTGGCTTTCCGGATCGGTGGCCGTTGCGGTCAATTGCACATTGAGCGTTGGTCCGGGGCCTGAAGGTGGCGTCGCGCTCATTGTCCCACAAACCGGTGAGAAGTTCTGCGAAGTGTAGATGCGATGGATGCTCCCAGTGAAGTTGACGTAATCATCGAAGATGGTGATGTAGTAGACGGAGCCATCCGGTCCTTCCAACATCTTCACCACCAGTGGTGCCTTCACGCCGCCGAACATCGTTGAATCGACGAAACCTTGATCGGCGGTAACGTTCCCGTTCACATCGAACGAAAGACAGTGGATATGGCCGCGCGAATAGTCCGAGTAAAAGAGCTTCCCCTGATACGCGCCGAACATTGAACCGTGGTAAACGAACCCGGGAATGAACGCAGCCCCTTGGCCCGCGTGCTGGTAGGCATGTATCGGGTCGTCGAACTGTGGGTCGGTGCACATACCCAGTGCCGTGCGGCCTGAATCGCCGCAGGCCGGCCATCCATAATTGGCACCGGAACGGGCCAGATGAAGATCCTCCCACGAAAGATTGATGTCGTTACCACCGACCACACCCAAGAACATGCGCCCTGTAGGTGGATCGTAGGCCCCACGGAACGGACTGCGCAGACCCCAACTATGGAGCGTCTTCAGTATCCCGTTCGCGTTGAAAATTCCGGGTGTGGTATCATAAAAGGGATTGGTGGCCGGTATGGTACCGTCCCGGTTGAAGCGATGCACTTTCCCGAACGGCCCGGTCAGGTCCTGTGCGGTCTGGGCTTGAAAATCGTCGCCCACTGCCAACAACATCGTTCCATCATTGGCGATGGCCAGCGTACCACCACCGTGGCAGCAACCGGAATAAGGGATGTTGCTCTCCCAAACCACGAACTCGCTGCTCAGCGAAGCGGTGTTGCCTTGGTGTGTGAACCGGGATACACGATGCTTCTGCGCCGCTGTGCTGTAATAGAGATAGAACCATCCGTTCTGGCTGAAATCGGGATCGAGGACGATCTCCACCAAGCCGTGCTCATCTACAAAATGGATGTTGGTGAGCGACATGTACAACTGCGGCACGACAGGCGGTTGACCCACCGGGCCTGTAATGAACATCTGCCCGCTCAGCGAGGTGATCAGCATGCGTCCATCAGGCAGGAACACCGCGCTCGTGGGACCGTGGATCGTGTTGTCGATCAATTGGTGTTGGAAGGGTGCGATCTGGGCGGATGCCGATCGCGGGAACGCCGCACACAACAAAAGCAGGGCGCAAACTTTTCCAAGAAGAGCACTTGCACGCACGGTCATGATCGATGCGCACATGCTACGGGACTTGGGACAATGAGGATGCATGCAGGAACGAAGCCTAGGACCGGTTGCGCGAAAGAGTCGCCAAAAATAGGGGGATCGAACATGGCCCTCCGGCGCGACTTTTCACCACTCCGGCCTCCTGAAAAACCGAACAGGGGTCCTGATGGGGACCCCTGCACGGTACCTGCAAGGAAAAATTGATGGAACCAACCTCGGCCGGAGGATCATCCTGCCTCGGTTGATGGTTAGACGGGGGCCTTATGGGGGGGTTGCCGACCGTTCAAAAAAAATCATGCGGTGAACCGGTAGCCCACCCCACGAACGGAGTGGAAGTGCTCAGGTTCCTTCGGGTCCGACTCGAAATACTTGCGGAACGCCATGATGAAATTGTCGATGGTGCGGGTGGTGGGGAACACGTCATAACCCCAGACCTTCTGTAGGATGTCCTCGCGGCTCACCACCTCATCCTTTCGCTCGATCAGCAGCTTCAATAACATGACCTCACGTTTGCTCAGCACCTTCCGCAAACCGCTCTTCCCAACGATGGCATAGCTGCGGAAATCGACCGTGTTCCCACCGAAAGAAAAAGTTCCCATGCCCGCACCCCCGGGATCACGAGCGGACCGGGACAGTAGGTTCCGCACACGCAATAGAAGCTCCTCCAACTCGAAGGGCTTCCCCATATGGTCGTCGCCGGTGCGCAGGCCGCGCACCCGATCCGCACCGGTGTTGCGGGCAGTAAGGAAAAGGACCGGTGTCGTGTTGCCTTCCAACCGGATGGTCTCGCAGATGGTGAAGCCGTCCACATCCGGCAACATCACATCCAGGATGATCAGGTCGAACCGCGCGCCCCGGATGCGGTCCATGGCTTCGGAACCGCGCGCTGCCGTGGTCACATCGTAGCCTTCCATTTTGAAGTTCAGCTTGAGAGTGCTGCGCAGCGTTTCTTCATCCTCCACCAACAAGATGCGCGCAGTGGCATGACCCGGTTCCATGTGCGCAAAAATGGCACGGCTACTTTTACCGACCTATCCCACACGCATGTTCACCCCTCAGCAGATCGAAGGTGCCAATGCCATGAGCAGTGGCACGCTGCTGGAAAACCTCGGGATCCGCTTCGTTCCGAGCGCCCCGGGAACGTTCGCCGCCACCATGCCGGTGGAGGGGCGCACACACCAACCGATGGGTCTTCTGCACGGGGGTGCCACAGCAGCATTGGCGGAATCGCTGGGCAGCACGGGCAGCTACATGCTTATCGACATGCGCACCCAAGCCGTGGTAGGCATTGAAGTGAACGCGAACCATTTGAAGGGCGTGAAAACGGGTAACGTTACCGCAACGGGCACACTGGTTCACAAGGGACGCACCACCCATGTCTGGGACATCCGGGTAACCGACGACAGGGACTCCCTTGTTGCAGTGTGCCGGATCACCAACCTCATCATTGCGCGCGATCGATGAACGTGCGGATGCGTGAAGCGCTCGAATACTGCCTTGCCAAGAGGCTGACCTTCGCCGCCTTCCGGTTACCGGGCGAACCGGTCGAACTCTGGGTGCAGGAGGATCATAGCGTTGAACAGGTTTCCGCGGATCTTCTGGCCAAGTTGAAGGACCGCTTCGTCATTGCGCCGTTCCGCTCCCGCACAGGCCAAGTGATGGCATTGCGTCCGGATCGGCGGATCGTGTTCGGTAGCAATGAACGTGATCTGGCGGCTTTGGATGATCTCGACCATGCAGCACAAGGATCAGGTGGGTCCGCAGGGTCGTCCGGGAAGGCAATGACCCGTGAACGGTTCGAGCAGGCGATCGCAGAAGCCCAAGCAGCGTTCGCCACCGGCACATTGGAAAAAGTCGTGATCTCCCGCGCCATTGAACAACCTTGTGAGAAGAAGCTGCTGCCATGGTTGTTCGCGGATGCTTTGGAGCAGCGGCCTCTTGCATTGGTGGCACTGGTGCATACTACCGATACGGGCACTTGGCTTGGCGCCTCGCCCGAGCGGCTGTTGCAAGCCGACGGCGAGCGCGTTTCCGCGGATGCTCTTGCGGGTACCATGCCGATCGCGGTTGCGCAGCGCACTGCGGAACAATGGGGCGCAAAGGAGCGCGAGGAACAGGCCATGGTAGCACGAAGCGTCCTCAACACCTTCATCGATTCCGGTTTGGAAGAATTGCACGTGCGCGGCCCCGAGCCCGTGGAAGCCGGGCCAGTGGCACACCTGCGCAGCAGCATCCACGCGCGTTTGGCCGGACGATCATTGGCAGGGCTGGCCATGGCGTTGCACCCCACCCCTGCGGTGTGCGGCATGCCTCGCGAAGCCGCGTTGGAATTCATCGCACAGCACGAGCCACAGGAACGGCAACTCTATGCCGGCTTCTGGGGACCATGGCAGACATCGGGGCGCACCGATCTGTTCGTGAACATCCGTTGCCTCCATTCTGTGAACGACCGTGCGATCATCCACACGGGCGCTGGCATAACAGCAGGTAGTGTTGCCGATAAGGAGTGGAGCGAAACCGAGCACAAGGCACGGACTTGGACGCAGGCCATCGAAGTGCTCAGGCACGGCCGGGTATCTTAGCCGCCCGCCCCCCGGATGCCAACTTCCGACCATTTCACGGCCGCTGAACTCGCCCGACTCTGTGCGGCCAAGGGCGTTCATCATGCGGTGATCAGTCCGGGTTCGCGAAGCGCGCCCTTGGTGATCGCCTTCAGCCAACGGAAAGAGATCACCTGCCTTCAAGTGATCGATGAACGCAGCGCAGCCTTCTTCGCACTCGGCATGGCGCAGCAACTGCACGCGCCCGTTGCGTTGATCTGCACCAGTGGAAGTGCAGTGCTCAATTACGGTCCAGCGATCGCCGAGGCATTCTACCAGCGTATACCGTTGTTGGTGATCACCGCCGACAGGCCGGAAGAATGGGTGGACCAAGGCGAGGGGCAGGCCATCCGCCAACAAGGCGTGCTCGCGTTGCACATGAAGCGCAGCATCCAGTTACCACGCAGCGGTAGTGATGATCTTTCGCGGTGGCATAGCGGAAGATCGATCAACGAAGCGATCGATGCCACGCTGTTGCCCGTGCCCGGACCCGTGCACGTGAACATCCCGTTCGCAGAGCCGCTCTATGGGACCACTGCCGAAGCCGGGAACTCGCGGACCATCGCCCAAGTGATGACCGAGTCGTTCATCCTGCCCGACAATGCGCGTTGGCTGATCCAGCAACTCTCCGCGAATTTGAAGGTGATGGTACTTGCCGGACAGGGCGTTTGGAGCGAGGGTTTGAGAAAGCAGTTGCTCCAACTCGCTTCGCTTCCGCAGGTCACGGTGCATACGGAAGCCACCAGCAACCTCGACGACCCCGCGTTCATCACATGCATCGATCGCGCGATCGAGGGTGTCAACGACAGGAACGAAGGGGATCTGAAGCCCGACCTGTTGATCACCTTCGGCGGTGCCATCGTCAGCAAGCGCATCAAGTCGCTGCTTCGGAAGTGGAAACCCGCACAACACTGGAACATCGATGCGGGCCAGCGGCATTGCGACACGTACCAAAGCCTTACGCACGACATCGCTGTGAGCCCGGAGATCTTCTTCGCGCAGGTCGCTGCATCGGTGAAGGAGAACGGGAGCATGTACCGCGATGCATGGAAAATGGTGGATGAGCGGACACGCGGGCTGCACCACCGCAGCGTCGCTGATGCCCCGTTCTGTGACCTCACCGTGTTCGGCATCCTCAACGACCGCATGCCGGGCGGCACTGATGTGCATGTCGCGAACGGCACACCCGCGCGCTACGTCCAATTGTTCGATCGCGTGCGCGGTAATCGCTGGTTCAGCAACCGAGGCACGAGCGGTATCGATGGTTGCACGAGCACGGCTGTCGGGGCAGCACATGCCACGCAGAAGCTCACCACGGTCATTGTGGGCGACACCGCATTCTCCTACGACAGCAATGCTTTCTGGAACGAGCACCTTTCGGCGCAGCTGAAGGTGATCGTGATCGACAACGGCGGCGGCAACATCTTCCGGTACATAGATGGGCCCGATAAGGACCCCGCATTGCTCCCTTGGTTCGAGGCACCACATGCACGCAGCATCGAAAAGCTGGTGAAGAGCTTCAACCTGCCCTATTACCATGCTACCGACCAAGCCTCTCTGGAAGCAGGCTTGGATAAATTGTACGCCCAGCACGACAAGCCGGCAGTGCTCCACATCAGCACCGATGCGCGCACCTCACCGCAAGTGCTGCGCGATCACTTCAAACGACTTCGCGAAGCATAACGCGAAGCATGTACGGGCGGGAAATTTCCCGCCCCAACGAACGAACCCATGAGCTCCCGCACCTGGACCCCCATCAAGCAATACACCGATATCCGCTTCGAGTACTTCGAAGGCATCGGCAAGATCACGATCAACCGACCGGAGGTGTACAACGCCTTCCGTCCCGAGACCACTAAGGAGATGATCGATGCGATGGAGATCGCGCGTGAGGACCAACGCATCGGTGTGATCATCCTCACTGGCGAAGGCGACAAGGCCTTCTGCAGCGGCGGCGACCAGAACGTGAAAGGACGTGGAGGATATGTGGGCGCTGACGGCGTGCCGCGCCTCAACATCCTCGACATGCACAAGAAGATCCGCGAGATCCCCAAGCCGGTTGTGGCGATGGTGAACGGCTACGCGATCGGTGGCGGGCACGTCCTTCATGTGGTATGCGATCTCACCATCGCTGCGGATCACGCACGTTTCGGGCAGACCGGTCCGAAGGTGGGCAGCTTCGATGCGGGCTTCGGCAGCAGCTATCTGGCGCGACATGTCGGGCAGAAGAAGGCCCGCGAGATCTGGTTCCTGTGCCTGCAATACTCCGCCAAGGAAGCCGAGGACATGGGCATGGTGAACAAGGTGGTGCCTCTTGCCCAGTTGGAAGACACCACAGTGGAATGGTGCAACATCATGTTGCAACGCAGCCCCATGGCCCTGCGCATGATCAAGCGCGGGCTGAATGCCGAACTCGATGGCCAGCGCGGCCTGATGGAATTCGCTGGCGATGCCACGCTGATGTACTACCTGATGGACGAAGCACAAGAGGGCCGCAATGCCTTCATGGAAAATCGCGCGCCGGACTTCAAGCAGTTCCCGAAGTTTCCGTGATGACTTCACCACAGAGGCACAGAGAGCACAGAGGATCGCAGGGATGAAGCACTGGATCCAAGCCTTCCGTCTGCGCACGCTGCCTTTGGCCGTTAGCAGCATTCTCGTTGGTAGTGCGCTGGCCTACGTTGCTGACCACTTCCGCTATTCAGGCCCGGGGCAATTCAAACCGATCGTTCTGGTCCTTGCGCTGGTCACTGCCATCCTTCTTCAGGTCCTCAGCAACCTCGCGAACGATCTCGGCGATCATCAGCACGGCACGGACAACAAAGACCGTATTGGCCCGCAGCGAGCGGTGCAGAGCGGGGCCATCTCGCCATCGGCGATGAAGCGGGCGATGTTCATCTGTGGTGCATTGACATTCATCAGTGGCAGCGCGCTCATCACCGTTGGGCTCGGCCTTACTTCAACCACGCTACTGTTCCTCTTGCTCGGCTTGGTGGCGATCGGCGCGGCGGTCAAATACACCTTCGGCAAGAACCCATACGGCTATGCCGGGCTCGGTGACATCAGCGTCTTTCTGTTCTTCGGCATCGTCGGTGTATTGGGTACGTTCTACTTGCACACACGCTTCTTCTACTGGCCCGGTCTTCTTCCTGCCGCAGCCTTCGGGCTTTTGAGCACCGGCGTGCTCAACGTGAACAACATGCGCGACATCGCAAACGATGCGGCCAGTGGAAAACGCACGCTGGTTGTACGCATGGGAAGCGACAAGGCAAGGGTTTATCACACCGCTTTGGTGGTTGGGGGTCTTGTGTGCCTCGCGGTGATCACGGCGGCGATGGGACAATGGCAGCCGTGGCTCTTCCTCCTGATCACGCCCGGCTTCGCCATCCATTTGAAACGGGTGTGGACCACCACCGACCCGCGCGCCCTCGATCCCCAACTCAAGGTGTTGGCAATGGGCACGTTCGCCACGGCTTTGCTCTTCTCGCTCGGGCTCATATTAGCGGCATGATCCGCGCTGCCTGGAAGGAGATCACACTCACGCCGAAGTTCGAACTCGGCACATCCAAGGGCCCGATCACCGCGCGCACGGTGTGGTACTTGATCGCGTGGAACGAGGAGCGCCCCGAGGTGAAAGGCATCGGCGAGGCCGCGCTCTTTCCCGGTCACAGCAAGGAGTTCCCGGCGGATGTGAAAACGAAACTGCTGGAGCTATGCCTCGACACGTCGAACTGGTCGCAGCGGCTCAACGACGATCTCGTCGATGTCCCCAGCGTGCGCTTCGCTGTGGAGCAGTGCCTGAAGGATCTTGATGCTAGCGGCAGCAAGATCCTCTGCCCTTCGGGGTTCACGCTGGGCAAGCAGGGTATACCGATCAACGGCTTGGTATGGATGGGCGACAAGGCCACGATGAAGCAACGCATCCGCGAGCAGATCACCAATGGCTTCACCACGGTGAAAATGAAGATCGGTGCCATCGGTATCGAGGATGAACTGGCTCTCCTGAAAAGCGTACGCGATGAGTTCAGCGCGAAGGACATCGCCCTGCGCGTGGACGCCAACGGCGCTTTCGACGCACGGAACGCCACGGACGTTCTTAAGCGCCTTGCAGCCTTGCAAGTGGAGAGCATTGAACAGCCGGTGGCTCCCGGCCGCTATGAAGTGATGGCTGAACTTTGCGAAGGCTCGCCGATCCCCATCGCCTTGGACGAGGATCTCATCGGCCTGAACACGCGCGATGCGAAGGCCGACATGCTCAACAACGTGAAACCCCAGCACATCGTCATCAAGCCGAGCCTTGTTGGTGGATGGGCCGCTGCCGAGGAATGGATCGCGTTGGCGAAGGAGCGGGGCATAGGCTGGTGGATCACCAGCGCACTGGAAAGCAGCATCGGCCTGAACGCCGTGGCACAATGGACGGCGACGCTCGATGTGAAAGTTGCGCAAGGATTGGGCACGGGCAACGTTTACGCCGACAACATCCCCTCCCCGCTCGTGGCCAGCAAAGGCGAACTGCGCTATCGACCCGAACTGGATTGGGACGTGTCACGGATACTGGCCTGAAGCTGATCGCCATGAACACCTTCCAACGCATTGCGATCAACGGCCGAACGCTGGAAGGCCAAGCGATCATCGATGCCGCGACGCACATCCGGCAAGAGAATCAAAAGGCCGCCTGGACCCGATCACTTGAAGCCTTGCTCACCGACCTCGTCCTGCACAGCGGGCCGCTGGCGGTACACACGAGCGGGACCACCGGCGAACCGAAACTGCTGAAGCTGCCGCGCAAAGACCTGATCGCCAGTGCTCGACTTACCGCGAGCACGTTCAAACTGCACAACGGGGATCGCGTGCTGCTCTGCCTTCCTTGCGAGTACATAGCAGGCAAGATGATGGTGGTGCGGGCTTTCGTCATCGGGCTCGATCTGCACGTTGTTGAACCCGGCGGAAGCCTGCTGGATCGAACGAAGTCGGACGACCGTTTCCGTTTTGCGGCCATGGTGCCGCAGCAATTGCACCGTGCCGTCCTGGAGGACAGGTCGCGCGTGGAACGCCTCTTCGATACCGTGCTCCTCGGCGGTGGACCCGTGAGCGAAGCGCTCATCGAAGACCTGCAAGGCTTGTCGACCCGCGTGTTCCACAGTTATGGAAGCACGGAGACCGTGACACACGTTGCCGTGCGGCAATTGAACCGCGCCGAACGCAGCAACATGTTCACCGCGTTGGGGGACGTGACGTTCGGATCGGATGAGCGTGGGTGCCTGATCATCAACACACCGCACTTGAGCGTGAAGGAGCACGTGACCAACGACGTTGCCGACCTGCTCGACAACCGCCATTTCCGCTGGCTTGGGCGCTACGACAATGTGATCCTGAGCGGTGGCCTGAAGATCTTCCCCGAGCAACTGGAGGCGAAGACGGCCGGTATTGTTCCGTACCCGCACTACTTCACGTCGTACCCCGAGGACAGCCTCGGACAGGCTGTGATGCTGGTGCTGGAACTCGATGAGCCCGCTGAAGAGATCGTGCAAGAAGTGTTGGACAAGGTGAAGGAAGTCCTCTCGCAATACGAACTGCCGCGCAGGATCATGGCGCGCAGGTCCTTTGCCCGCACCACGAGTGGCAAGGTGATCAGGACGGAGTAACGGCTACTTCAACTTGTTGGCCGCCTCTTTGTCGAACGGCTCTTCGTCATCCTCCAATGGCCGCGCGTTGGTATAGGTGCGCCACTTCTCCAGCACCGTTTGCATGTCGGCCGGCAGCGGGCTTTCGAAGGTCATGCGCTTGCCGGTGATGGGATGGTCGATCTCCAGCAGGCGCGCATGCAGAGCTTGGCGCGGAAGCGCCTTGAAACAGTTCATGACGAACTGCTTGTACTTGGTGAAGACCGTGCCCTTCAAAACCTGGTTGCCGCTGTAGTCCGCATCGTTGAAGAGCGGGTGGCCGATCCAGCGCATGTGCGCGCGGATCTGGTGCGTGCGGCCGGTCTCGAGTTTGCACTCCACCAAAGTGACGTACGTGAAGCGCTCAATGACTTTCCAATGCGTGATGGCGGTTTTGCCTTGCTCGCCATCGGCGAAGACCTGCATGATGGTCCTGTCCTTCAATGAGCGGCCGAGATTGCCTTCAATGGTGCCTTCGTCCTCGACGAAATCGCCCCATACCAAAGCGTAGTAGCGGCGATCGTTGGTACGGTCGTAGAACTGGCGCGAGAGGTGTACCAGCGCTTCCTCGGTTTTGCCGATCACCATCACACCGCTGGTGTCCTTGTCCAAGCGGTGTACAAGACCGGGACGTGGTGTGGGTTGGTTCTTCGCACTGGGCAGCTTGCCGAAGTGGAACATCAAAGCGTTCACCAGCGTGCCGGTCCAGTTGCCGTGGCCGGGGTGCACCACAAGACCCGGTTGCTTATCGATCAGCAGGATGTCGTTGTCCTCGTAAAGGACCTTGAGCGGAATGTCCTCGGGCAGGATCTCGATCTCGCGCACCGGGTAAGGCAGCACGATGCTGATCACATCGGCAGGCTTCACCTTGTAGCTGGGCTTCTCCGGCTTGTCGTTCACCAGCACATTGCCGCTTTTGGCCGCAGCTTGCACACGAGTGCGCGAGGTATTGGCCAAACGCTCACCGAGGAACTTGTCCAGCCGCATGGGGGACTGGCCGGGATCGCAAACGATGCGATGGTGCTCGAACAGCTCCTGCTCGTCGGGGGTTTCGGCCAGGGTGGGCTCTTCGCGCGCTTCAGTTGACATGGGGCGCAAAGGTGGGCATTCATGCGCCCATGTGCCCGTGCTAGCGTTGCACCACGAAACGCTCCGTTGCCAGCACGGCACCGGACAGGTTGCGCAGATGCAGCATGTAGAGGCCAACCGGCAATTGGCCGATGGCCAGCTGAGCGTGGCCGCCGATCCGCTCCGAGCTGATCAGCCGGCCGGTGGCATCCACCACATCTGCTTGCAGCGGCGCGCCGTTGGCATTGTCCACATGCACGTTCAGGAGATCCTGCGCGGGATTCGGGAACAAGTGCAGGTTCGCGTTCGTGATCAGTGGCTCTTCAACCCCCAAGAAGGGATCGCTCTTCACTTTGAAGACCGGGCGCAACATCAGCGAGCCCTCCTGTGTGGTCTGGGCGAACGCACCGCTCACCTTGTAATAGAGCTTGTCGCCGTTGTCGCGGTTGCGATCGAAGCCGATGTTGAGCTTGACGGTGCTGGACTGCACAAAGCCAACATAGAAGGTACCACTGACCACGACCGGGTCGTCCAATTCGTACTCGACGAAGTGGTTCGGCCCCCAGCGCACGTACTCGGGGCTGCTGAAGCTGACGTTCTGTTGCAGGATGCTCTCCGGGATCAAGCTGGTCCACACGGTGAGGAGGAAGGAGCTGGTGCTCGGATCCTCGTAGATCGGATCGAAATAGATGCGCACCGCGCGCAACGTGTCGCTGCCGACCATGTCGAACCGCACGGCCACTTTGCCGGGACTGTTCAGGAAGTAACCCGCCTCGGCGCTGCCATCATCGTAGGCGTAGTAGCTCGTGAACTCCTGCGTGAAACGCATGGTGTCGTTGCACCGGTTGATGTCGGGCGTGGAATTGGAATAGAGGGTGACATCGAAATACGCACAGGTATCCGTGACCGGCGCCGGGTAGGTGAAGCCATCGTTGGTTACAGGATAGTTCGTGGCGAAGGTGCTGAACGGAGGTGCCGCCGTGTTCGTACCCAAGGAATAGTCGTGCAGCACCGTACCGTCCGGCGTGCGCACATCATAACCGTAGGTAACGAAGGCCGGGTCGGGACGCAGGTTCTTTATGGATCCCGTAACACTGCTCGTCATGTACTGCCCGGGGTTCGCTGCGAAGTGCGCGAACGGCACACTGGTGTAAAGGCTGAGCAGGGTTGACTCCGGCATCACATAGGTCACATCCACAAGCACCGTGTCATCGTATGCGCGTTGGCGATCGAGACGCACATAGTCCAAGTGCCAATGGTCCAGTGCGCCGCTGCGCGTGCCCATGTTGCTGAAGCGCATGCGGAAACCGTTCTTCCTGAAGCGGTCCTGTTCGACCTTCAACATCACTTGGTCGAACGGTTGCAACGCCGTGTAACCGACGCTCCACACCTCGTACCACAGATCCTCTTGCGGCGCGTAGAATTCCAATCGCAGGCTGTCCTCGTTCTGCACGATCCCGTCGCCGCTGAGGCCTTGGGGCTGGTAGAAGAAGCTGAGGTAAATGGAATCGCTTTCGGGATAGAGCAGGTCGATGGGCACGCTGGTCATCCGATCGCAAAGGCCGTACGCGGTCGGTAGATCGAAGTCGTACGGATAGCCGGTACGGTCCAAGCCTTCGAAAGTGGCCACACCAACAGTGGGGGGATCAACAGGATAAGTGCCGTTGATGAACACGTCGTCGTCCTCCCAAAGGATCAAGGGTGTGGAGCCTGGTGCGCAGTCGTACAGGTCCGCTTGCGGTGGCACATCGTACACGAAAAGTGAATCCTGAACGAAGTCCGGCGCAAGCCAAGTGGTGTCCTGGCCGATGCCGAGCGAATCGAGGATCTCCGTGGGCGGCCACAACGTCAATGTCTGGCTCGATACCGGGAACGTGCTGATGTCGGTGACGAGGACGCTCACCGAAGGGTTCTCGATGGTGTCGATGATGGTGGTGTCCGGTTGCACATCGAAGGTGTAGGTATAAGTGGGCTCCAGCATGAAGGCCATGTCGCTGGTACTTACCCCGGCCACTTCCAAGTGGTACACCGTCTCTTGCAGCGTTACGCCAGCGTCGTCGCTCCGAGCATCCAGGTGCCGTGTGCGATCGCTGCTGAAATCGTCCATGATGGGCAGCTCCTGCGGCATGTACTGGTAGATGAACCACTCGTGGAGGTCGCTCTTCTGCCTGCCGCTTTGGTGCATATCCGCCTGCTGCGGTTGCATGTGCAACGGACCGATGGCATCGGTTTGGGCTTTCGCGCCGATGGGGGACATCGACAACAGCAATAAAAATGTGCTAGTTCGGAAGACCATCGCTAGGGTAATCTCTTCTATGTTTTGCATTTGTATCGTTCATCCATGCCCTCAACTTCTGCTGAAATGTCGACCACCTTGATGAATCGAAAAGCGCACTATCCGGTTTCAGGTCGGTGGTATCGGCTGTGAGCCACACATCAATGGTGCCCCCAAGGGCGATCAGGTTGTTCACACCGGCGCTAGGCGATTGGCGGTACACGCGTGCCAACGCACTGTCGCCGGCGGTATTGCAACCGTCGCAAGAGACGACCACACCGATGTTCAGTGAAGCCATGTTCAGCACCATGCCCAACTCGGCAAGCGTAAGTCCGCGTACATCCTGCACAGTGACGCGCTCGCCGCTTTCCCCGCTGCCCAGCACCAAGGTTACGCTCTCGCCACGGCGTATCCTTTCATCCGCAGCGATGTGGCTGCCCTTGTACAACTGGTCGATCACGCAATCGATGCACGCATCGGGGCGGTAGGTCATCTCCTTCACCTTGATGCCCAGGATGTCGAGCACGCTGATCGCTTGGCGCTTGCTCAGGTTCACCAGGGCGGGCATGTTCAGCATTTTGGGCTGGCTTGCGTTCATGGTGAGGTAGATGCGCCGTTCCGGCTTCACTTCAGCGTCGGCATCGGGTTCCTGATCCACCACGCTGCTCTTGGGCACCTCATCGTTGTAAACACTGTCGATGATCTCGGCCGACAGACCGCGCTTGGTAAGGGCGGCTTGTGCCTCTTCCAGTGTCATGCCCTTCAGGTCGGGCACCACCACCTTCTCGTTGTGCCGTGTCCAGTTGTTCATCCACAGGAACCCGACCAGCAGGATCAACGCGGCCAACACCACGGGGGCAAGGGTGCGCAGGATGCGGGTGCGGGTGGTGGATGCCATTGTTCGCGCTCGCGGCCCGTGCAAAGGGGCTGATCGCGGCGCGCGAAGATATCCGGGTGCTCCGGCCGGGAGCGCCCCCCCAGGCCCGGGAACGCCGAACCCGCTGCACCCAGGGGTTATGGTGCGCCAGGCTCACGGCCGCAGGGTCGTAGGACCCAACAGGGAGGTGACTACCGTTCGGGAGTAAAGACGAAGCGCGCCGTGGTTTTGGTCCACAGGCCGCTGGGGTTCTCGCCCACATCGATGCGGCCCAACTTGGCCAGCACATGATCCACCAGCCGCTGGTTGGTGCCTTCGCTGCGCATCACCTTCAACTTGCCTTCGGTGTCCACCACATACGTCACCACCACGGCGCCGTACATCGGATCCTTGTCCAAGTATGGATAGGTGACATAGCGCTCCACCAGCTTATCCAGTTGCTTCTCCAAGCGGTCCGTAGCGCTGAGGTCGATGGGGGAAGCGGCTGCTTCCACGTGCGTACCAGGATCGCTGGCGCCGTGCCGGGCGTGCTGCACCATGGCCAGATCCTGCGCGTTAACGAGAGCTGCTACGAGCGTTGCACTTGCAAAGAAGGCGGTCCGGGTATTCATGGCTGGTGGTATTTGGTTGAACGGTCCAAAACTCCGCAAGCCAAAGGGGCTCCATCAATACCCTGAAAGCGTGATTTGTTGGAGCCGTGACGAACCGCTGAAAAGCCGAAAGCGAACGGTGACGGGTAGTTAGTGGTGAGTGGCGAGTAGCGAGTGAATGCAACCGAGCGCACTCACGACGACCCGCCACTCTCCACTCTCCACTGCTACTCCACAACCACTCTCCCGCTTGCCCTGCCTTTCGCACTGCGAATGTCGACGGCATAGAGCCCCGGGGCTTGATCGCGCAGGTCCAGGATGTGAAGGCTACGCGTGGTGTGCTGCTTCAGCACTACGCGACCGGTCGCATCGCTCACTGTAATGTCGGTCGGGCCGTAGTCGTCCAGCGACAGGCTGAAGATGCCACTGCTGGGATTCGGATAAGCCGACACCGTGTTGTTCGGCACTTCCTCGATCCCGATGGAAGCTGCCGCCACGGTGCGCACCGCTACACTGCTCACCGGATCGCCTACGAAACCAACGAACCAACTCGCACCGTTCTGGTTGGGGCTGGTGGGCTGGTCGTACACGGTGGTCTCTTCGTTCGTGGCGTAGTTCACATCCTGGTTGTAGCCGAGGAAAATGTCGTTGCTGAAAGCCGTCACACAGAACAGGTAACGCATATCGTCCTGCAATACAATGGGGTCGTTCAGCGGGGCGTACGCAGCGAACACGTTGCTGTCCAACGCTACGTTGTACTCCGTTTCCGAAACCGGAATGATGTTGTCGAATGCGAAGGCCGCATCGCTCAGTCCGGTGAACTGGTCCTGCCACTCGAACACGCTGAGCGTAAGCAGTTCGCCGAGCATGGTGCCCGGCAGGTTCTTGGTGGCGTACACGTAGAAACCGGCCACGCCTATGCGGCTGGCGTTGGCATCCTGAAAGTGCACACAACTGGTGTAGTTGCCTGCCGGTGCGGCGGGCTGTATGCCGATGGTGCTGATCGGCCTGTTGTTCACATCATCCCACGGCGCCAGCGCATACTCTTCGCCCAAGCGCAGGTCCACGGAATAGTCGTTGTCGCCGTTGTGCTCGTCGGTACCGCCGAAGCCCGTTGTGTACACCACTTGGTAATCGCCGCTGTACGTGCTCTGGTTGAATTCAGGCAGTTCGAAGAAGGCGCTATCCCCGGAAAGGATATCCTGTGCCGCGCTCGTTTCGTTGTACAACTGGCCGCCTTGGCTAACCGTTGCGCCGATCGTTACGCCGGTGCGTGCGTTCTGCCCGAAGTTGAAGACCCACGCTCCCATCTTCAAGCTGTACTCGCTGGCATCGCCTGCCAGCAGTTCCGGATAGCTGAGGCCCGGCGGCAGTACGATGCCCGAAGATTTGAAACCGATATCGTCCGCGTAGTAGCCCGTTTTGTTGCCCAGCAGCGCAACCACCGTTGTGCCATTGTCCAACGCTGCGCGCCACGCGGCGCCATCGGCTTGGGTGATCTGGAAAACGGGTATGGTAACCTGCGTGCCAACGGCACCCGCACCCATGCCCACCGGTGGGCCGGGTATGTTGTTGATCACCACCACGGCAACTGCCCCGGCGTTCTGGCAGAAGAGCGCCTTCTCGCTATAATCGCACGAGCCGCGGTACAGCAGCGCGATCTTGCCGTTGATGGCGGCGGCGTTGGCGGCCACATCGCACATGAGGCTATCGGCCGCTGTGGCGTCCAACGCTTGCACAACGGTATCCACCACCACGTTGGCGGGCAGTTCCATATCGGGGGTTGCCCAACTGTTGGCGGCGGGTGCGGCCCACGTGTGGGCGTAATCGCCCTCCAGCGCGGCGGGCTCCAGCACATCGGCCGTTACCTGCGCGTGGGTTCGGCTGAACGTGAAAACAATGCACGACAACGCTACGGGTATCCACTTCTTCATGAGGGTGATCGTTAGTTGGTTTTGCTCCCCACGAAGTGACCAGTGCCATCACGCGGTTCGTCCCGATCGGTGACGGGCCGCGCAACAAGGGATGGAAGGCGGGACGAACGCGGGTGGGATGAACAGGTCTGAAGGATCCTTGACCGAAATACCTTTAACGCCCTTTAGATCACGAACTCCGATTCCCATGTGGCGCATCATCACCCTCCTTTCCTTCCTCACTCTCGCAGGTGTTGGACGGGCACAACTGGTTTCCATACCGGACATGGCCTTGGCCGCGAAACTGTACAACCTGTGCCCACTGGCAGTTGACACGGTGGCGCAGACGATCGATAGCAGCCACCCGCAGGCGCTGGCGATCACCACGTTGGATGTGATGTACTACACCCCTCCGATCAGCGACCTCACCGGGTTGGATGGCCTCGCGAACCTGACCACGCTGCGATTGCGCGATGAGACCATCACCACCATTAATGCATTACCGGCCACGATCACCGAGCTGAGGATCGACGACTGCGCGCAGCTGACGGACATCCAAAGTCTGCCCCCTGCTTTGGAAACCTTGATTCTTTATGACTGCGAAGCGACCTTGTCCACCACACTGCCGAATTCGTTGAAGCACCTCCATTTCGTGTACTGGAATACAATGCCGAGTACGATCGATTGGCCGGACAGTCTACTGACTGTTTCGATGTCCAGCTGTCCAATGACCATCGTTCAAGGCCTTCCGGAAACGGTTGAGGAATTGGTGATCGGCAACAACGGCTTGGTCGGAATCGTCGACAGCAATTCGCAGCCCCATTTACCTGATGCGCTTTTGAGCCTGAACATACAGGCCCACCAACTCACCCAACTTCCACCCTTACCGACGGGATTGACCAACCTCTTCAGCGTCGGCGGCTTTCTTACCAGTTTGCCTGCGTTGCCTGGAGGACTTCTCGATCTGTACGTTGAAGGTTCTGATATCACCGCACTCCCCATTCTGCCCAACGGGCTTCAGACTCTCGCGGTACCCTACGCTCCGATCACAACCTTGCCCTCCTTGCCTGCTTCACTTTCGGAATTGGATGTTCACAGCACCTTGTTGACTTCACTTCCAGTTCTGCCCGCCGGGCTCGGCAGGTTGAACGTGTATGCTACCCAGTTGACCGCTCTTCCGACACTGCCCGCAGCGCTCTGGCGGCTGGAAATGAGCAGCAACCCTGGCATTACATCATTGCCAACGTTGACTTCCACTAGCCTGCAGGTTCTGCTCGCGTCACATTCCGGACTGCTGAGTTTGCCACAACTCCCAGTGACGCTGGGAACGCTGGATGTCGATGATAATCCGCTCTCCACACTTCCAACCCTTCCAGCATCCTTGGAGTACTTGACCGCGAGCAACACAGGCCTCGCCCAGTTACCTGTCCTGCCCTTGGGGTTGGTATCATGCGAAGTCTATTGGTGCACGGGTCTTACATGCGCACCCTGGTTGCCTCCCGGCCTGACCACGTTCAATGCCTACAACACCGGCATCAACTGCATCCCGAACCAACCAGCTGGTCTTGACATCGGATCATTGGGCTTTCCTCTGGTCATCTGCGACATACTCGCCCCTTGCCCAACATTGAACCCTGCGATGATGGGCACCAGCTATGTCGATCTGGACAACGATGGCACACGCGATAGCGGCGAGCCAGCACTTCCGAATGCGACGGTGGAAGTAACCCCGGACAATTTCGTTGGTGGCACAGGGGCCGATGGCCGGTATGTCTTCGGGTTGGATGTGGGTACGTATACGGTCACAGGCATTCCCGCACTCTACCAGACCATCAGCAGCGCATCTGCTTCGGCAACCTTCACGGCCTGGCAGCAGATCGATTCGCTCAACGATGTGGGCTTCTACCTCATCCCCAACATCCAGGATCTGGTCATGGGCCTGACGGACCTGACTGCGGAGAGGCCTGGCTTTGATACGCAATACGCACTGAGCTACCGGAACGTCGGAACACAGGTGCAGGATGGCAGTATCAACTTCACGTATGACGCTGCCATGACTTTCGTCAGCAGCGTCCCCGCACCTGATGTGATCAACGGCAATACGCTCACATGGAACTTCACGCTGATGCAGATGGGTGAGCAGCGCAGCATCGACTTAACGCTGAACACGCCCGTCGGCACCGCGCTCGGAACGCTCGTTTCCCACACGGTGACGGCCGATCCTTTGGCCACCGACCAAACGCCAGTGGACAATACGTACTTGTATTACGGCGAGGTTGTAGGCAGCTACGATCCCAACGACAAGGTCGTTGAACCAACGGGGCTATTGCTTTCGGAAGTCGCTGCCGGGGAACGCGTCAACTACACCGTGCGCTTCCAGAACACGGGCACGTTCCAAGCTACGCGCGTCATCGTCACTGATACCCTCAGCAGCGACCTGCAATGGAGCACCATGCAACTGGTGGCTGCCAGTCATGCGCAGAACTGGTACATACACGATGGCGTGCTGCACGTGATCTTCGACAACATCAACCTGCCCGATAGCAACGCGAACGAACCCGCAAGCCATGGCTTCGTGAAGTTCAGCATGAAGCCGGTGAGCACCTTGATGCTCGGCGCTTCGGTGAGCAACACGGCCAACATCTACTTCGACTTCAACGAGCCTGTGATCACCAATGCGGCCGTCTTCAGCGTTAACAACAATGTGCTGGTGAGCGAGGTCGCCGCCGAGACACTGTCACTGAGCCCCAACCCGGTGAGCGATGTACTCAACATCGCCTTGGACAAGTCAGCGGCCGATCTGCCGCTGAGCGTGGTCGACCTCACTGGTCGTGTGGTGCTGACGGGATCCATGAACGGCCCGCGCGCGCAACTCAACGTGCAGGCACTTAGGGCGGGCAGCTACCAACTGCGCATGGGCGAGCGCATGGTGGGGCGCTTTGTGAAGAAATAGGTTGCCACTTTATTCCGCGTTGAAGGCAGCACGCCTTCACGCGACGAGTCACAGCGCGATTTGCACAGACATTGCGCGACCGTTGTAAAGCATAGCTTCAACGCTCTTTGCTCTACGCATTGCAATACCCAACCACCATGAACAAGCTGTTCCGCATCCTTACTGCTGCCCTCTGCTGCAGCGCCATTACAAATGCAACGGCACAATTGGTTTACGTGCCGGACTTGGATTTACGCACCTACTTGGACAGCGTGCTCCCGGGAGTGGTGGATGCGAACGGGTATATCGATAGCAGTGGTCCGCAGGCGCAGAGCATGCAATACCTCACCATCGGTGGAAATTGGTCTGTAATGGACCTCACCGGCGTCGAGGCCTTCGTCAACCTCTATCAATTGCAGGTGCTCAACCCGGTCGATGCGGGATATGTGGACACCCTCACCATCACCGCCCTGCCGCCGAACTTGCAACAGCTTGTCATCCATAACGACTTCAGCCTGTCCTCGCTTCCGCAGTTGCCTTCCGCTCTTGAACTGCTGAGCCTTCAAGATATCACCGACCTGACGGCCTTGCCCCCGCTACCTTCAGGCCTCACCGAACTAAGGCTCGAGTACCTCCCTGACTTGACGAGCATTCCTGCACTTCCGACCACAATGGAATATCTGGGCATCCGTGGTTGTCCGGACCTTGTTTCACTTCCACAGTTTCCGAACGAGGTGGGGACGCTTGAACTCATGGAACTCGAGCTGCCCTCTCTTCCGGCACTGCCCACCATTGTATCGTACCAGCTGCTATTGGGCCATATGCTGCTGCTCACTCAACTGCCAGCCATGCCGTACAAAGTCGGGGACAAGTTGGACCTCTCCTATTTGCCACTTGTGGATACGATCAGTTCGTTGCCGGACTCGTGCCATTGGGTCCAACTGCATTATATGCCCTCCGCTTGCGCGATCATGGACTGGCCTGAGGACTTGACGGAGTTATGGCTCATAGACGGTGGGCCTAGCTGTTTGCCACCGCTACCAGCTTCACTGGAAATGATCTATTCCGGGCAAAGCTTGGTAACGTGCTACCCCCCGTTGCCCGCCAATACTCTCGGGATATCATGGGACGGCCAATGGGTGCCCGCCAACGAAGTACCGGTATGCAACGTGTTGAACAGCACTTGCGATCCGCTCGCTTGCGGCATCGAAGGACGTGTGTTCGTGGATGCGGATGCGGATGGCGTTTACGATCAGGGTGAAACGCTTTTGGCCAATGCAACCCTGCAGGCCACTCCCGGCAACTGGATCACGGCATCAGCGCACGACGGCATGTACAATATCGGTGTGCAAACCGGCACTTACTCCGTGGCCTGCACCCCTGACCATCCTTATGTGCAATCCGTAGCACCAGCAACCCACTCTGCCGTGTTCTCGCAATTGAGCGAAGTGGATACCCTGAACGACTTTGCCGTAACGCTGATCCCCAACGTTCAAGATCTCGTGGTTGACGTTATGGCTCCATCACCCCCGGTACCGGGCTTCATCGCATCCTACGCCATCAGCTACCAGAACAGAGGAACACAGTGGCAGGACGGAACCGTCAGCTTCTCTTTCGATCCGGTGCTCGCGTTCAGCAACAGTGTTCCACCTCCGACCACAACGCTCGGCAACACGCTATCGTGGGACTTCACACAGCTAGCAGCCGGTGCGTCCGAAATGATCATCGTGCATCTGAGCACGCCTATCGGGGCGATCATTGGCACGCCGCTCACTTCTTCAGCATTGGCCGATCCGTTGGCCACCGACCAGACTCCTGGCGATAATGCTGTGTCTTTCGTGAATGAGGTCAGAAGCAGCTACGACCCCAACGACAAGACCGTTGAGCCCACCGAATTGACGACCGCGGAAGTCGCGGCCGGGGAACGCGTCAACTACACGGTACGTTTCCAGAACACGGGCACGTTCCAAGCTACGCGCGTCATCGTCACTGATACCCTCAGCAGCGACCTGCAATGGAGCACCATGCAACTGGTGGCTGCCAGTCATGCGCAGAACTGGTACATACACGATGGCGTGCTGTACGTGATCTTCGATAACATCAATTTGCCCGACAGCAACGCGAACGAACCAGCCAGCCATGGCTTCGTGAAGTTCAGCATGAAACCGGTGAGCACATTGATGCTCGGTGCATCGGTGAGCAACACGGCCAACATCTACTTCGACTTCAACGAACCGGTGATCACCAATGCAGCCGTCTTCACGGTGGACGACGAACAGTCGGTGGCGGAGACGTCCACAGAGACGCTGATATTGAGCCCCAACCCGGTGAACGATGTGCTATACATCGCCTTGGACAAGTCAGCAGCCAACCTTCCGCTGAGCGTGGTCGACCTCACGGGTCGTGTGGTGCTGACGGGATCCATGAACGGCCCGCGCGCGCAACTCAACGTGCAGGCATTGAAGGCCGGTAGCTACCAACTGCGCATGGGCGAGCGCATGGTGGGGCGCTTTGTGAAGCGGTAGGACACTCCTATCCCACACCGCTTCGTTGACAGTCCGGCTACTACAGCCCGTCGCCGAATTGCCACGCCGGTACTTTTCGCTCCACTCCACCTACGCTGAAGTTTCGGCGGACGAAGAATGAACCAACGACCCTTGATCGCCGTGTTCCGCGGTGGCTACACCGGCGAGCGCGTGATCAGCATGCAGAGCGCCAAGCGCATGATGGACAGCATTGATGCGGCGCGCTTCGATGCGGTGTACATGACCGTGGGCCGCGATGCTTGGACCTGCGAAACGGCGGACGAAACACCCGTGCCGCTGGACCGTGGGCTGCTGACCATCCCGCAAGGCGACAAGGCCAAGGGCCCGCAACGCCGCCCCGATGCCGCGCTGATCGCCATACACGGTGCGCCCGGCGAGGACGGCAAACTGCAAGGACTGCTGGATATGCTCGGCATACCCTACCAGACCGGCGGCGTGCTGAACATGGCGCTCAGCTTCAGCAAATACAGCACGGTTAGTTTGCTGCGGCAGATGGGTTTCGCTGTTGCGCCATCGGTTCTGTTGCACGCAGGTGAAAGCGAATTGGAGCGCACGGTGTTGGAGAAGGTGGGCCTGCCTTGTTTCGTGAAACCGGATGAAAGCGGCAGCAGTCTCGGCATCAGCAAGGTGAAGGCGGCCGAGGAATTAGGTCCTGCGCTGGCCAAGGCATTCGCCGAAGGAAGCGCGGTGATGGCCGAGGGGTCGGTGCAAGGGCGCGAGCTCACCTGCGGCGTTATCCGCCTGAACGATCATGTGCAGGCATTGCCCATCTGCGAAGTGCGACACACACACGAGTTCTTCGATTACGAAGCCAAGTACCACGCGAAAGACACGGAGGAGCTGGTGCCCGCTCCCTTGCCCGATGATGTTACGCGCACGGTGCAGCAACGCAGCGAAGCCATCTACCGGGCGCTCAATTGCCGCGGCATGGTGCGCGTGGACCACATCTGGACCGGCGAGGAGGTATACACCATTGAAGTGAACACAACGCCGGGTTTCAGCGGCGCGAGCATTTACCCGAAGATGTTGGAGGTGGCCGGTATCGGGGTGGCGAATGCGGTGAACAGCTTGATAGAGGGGATGATGAAGAAGGCGTGAGTCATCACTCACCGCTCCTCACTCGCTCAAGAACCTCGCAAACCGCCACACCGCTTGCGCCCGATGGCTGATAGCGTTCTTCTTCTCGATCGGTAATTCCGCGAAGGTGAGATCGCTCATGTGCGGAAGGAAGACGGGATCGTAACCGAAACCGCCGGTGCCACGCGGCTCGGTGGTGATCGTGCCGCGCACTTCGCCCTCGAAGAGATGCTCCGTTCCGTCGACCGCTATATATGCGATCACCGTTCGGAAGCGGGCACCGCGATCGGACATGTCGCGGAGTTCCTCGAGCAACTTCTTCACGTTATCGGCCGGGCTGCGTTGGGGGCCGGCATAGCGCGCGCTGAACACACCGGGCGCGCCGCCCAAGGCATCCACCTCCAGTCCTGTATCGTCTGCCATGCAAGCGCCCCCCTTCCGCTCATGCACGTACCTCGCTTTTTGCAACGCGTTCGCCTCCAAGGTGTCACCGGTTTCCGGCACTTCTTCGGCAATGCCGGCATCCACCAGCGTACCCAAGGCGAGCCCTTTGGGCAGCAACAGCCGCAGTTCCTCCACCTTACCCGGATTCGCCGTGCAAACGATCAATGTGTTGTTCCCCATTCCTTGTTGATGCGCGGCTTCCCAAAGCCCGGTAGCGCCTGACCAAGAAACTACTTTCGCCTCGTTCCGCAGTACGGGCGGAAGATCTTCCGCCCTTCAAATAAAACCCATGCGCATTCTCGTCGACGCCAAGCACTGGCGGGTGCTCCCCGATCTGCGCGAACTCTTGGCCCACCGCGACCTCTTTCTTACTCTGGCCATCCGCGACCTGAAGGTGCGCTATGCACAAACAGTGCTTGGCTTGGCTTGGGCCGTGGTGCAACCGCTGGCCACGCTCATCATCATGACGCTGATCTTCGGGCGTGCGGTGAAAGTCGAGACCGGCGGCGTGCCCTATCCGCTCTTTGCCATCGTGGGCATCAGTGCTTGGAGCTACTTCAGCTTCGTGCTGAAGGAAAGCGGCGGCAGCATCATCGGTGCGCAGGAGATCGTGCGCAAGATCTACTTCCCGCGCCTGATCATCCCGTTGAGCAAAGCCGCGGTGGGCCTCATGGACTTGGTAGTGGCGCTGCTGATGGTGGGCGTGCTCTTCTTGTGGTACGGCGTGTCGCCGGGTGCACATATCCTCTATGCACCGGTTTACTTGGTGCTGGTCATCCTTTTCGCATTGGGCATCGGCATCTGGATCAGCGCGCTCACCATCCGGTTCAGGGATCTGCAGCATGTGGTACCCTTCATGATCCAGTTCGGGCTCTTCATCACACCGGTGGCGTATCCGGCAAGCGCGATCACCGCCTCGTTGCCGCATTGGGCGCAGGTGCTCTACTTCCTCAACCCCATGGCCGGTGTTGTTGAAGGCTGGCGGTGGAGCTTGCTGGGCATGGGCGATCCGGGCGGCTTGTGTTGGGTGAGCATGATCAGCGGCACCGTCCTCTTCCTTACCAGCTTCATCTACTTCCGCTCCATGGAGCGCGTTGTGGCCGACCTTGTTTGATGCCCCGATGAGCAACACCATGGTTACGGTAGAGGGCTTGGGCAAACGCTACAAGCTCGGCGGCCCCACCGGGTTCGACCCGCGCGTAGGCATGGCCGAGAACCTGCGCCGCATAACCGGCGGCAAACGTCCCGACTTCTGGGCCTTGCGCGATGTGTCGTTCAGTGTTGAGCGTGGTGAAGCCCTCGGTGTCATCGGCCGCAATGGCGCCGGCAAAAGCACATTGCTGAAGATCCTTAGTCGCATAACCGTACCTAGTGAAGGGCGCTTCGCGATAGAGGGGCGCGTGAGCAGTTTGCTCGAAGTAGGGACAGGTTTCCACCCGGAGCTGAGCGGCCGTGAGAACATCTTCCTCAACGGTACGATCCTCGGTATGCGACGGGGGGAAGTACGGCGGAAGTACGACGAGATCGTGGAGTTCAGCGGTGTGCAGAAGTTCATCGATACACCGGTGAAGCATTACAGCAACGGGCAGAAAGTCCGTCTCGCTTTCGCTGTTGCCGCGCACCTGGAACCCGAAGTGCTCATCATTGATGAAGTGCTGGCCGTGGGCGACGTGGAGTTCCAACGCAAGTGCTTGGGCAAGATGAAGGATGTGGCCACCAGCGGCCGCACCATCCTCTTCGTAAGCCACAACATGAGCGCGATCAACAGCCTGTGCAAGCGCTGCCTGCTGTTGGACGAAGGCCACGTGGAAGCCATGGGCGATCCCGGGAGCATCACCACGCAATACCTCAACAAGAACAACTCGGAGCTCGTCGGCGAGAAGGACCTCAGTGCTTCGCCCATCAGCAGCGATGGGGCTGGTCGCTTCCTCCATTTGCGCTGGACCAATACCGACGGCAAGGTGATCGACCACGCGCAAGTGACGCGGGCCTTCAACCTCGAAGTGGATTTCGAGATCGCGGAACGCGGATTCAAGCCACAGCCGGTCGCGCATGTGTTCTCCAGTAAGGGCGAACAGGTGTTCACCACGTTTGCCGGCGAGGGCGATCACCCGACCGCCCCCGGCAGGTACCGCGCTACGCTACGGTTCCCAGCCAACCTTTTCAACGAGGATACATATTACATCACCTTTTGGCTTGCGACTTGGCTACCGTTCAAGGCGCACGTGGTAATTGAGAACGCCATAAGCATACAGGTGCTCGACGATATGGAGTCGCCAACACGTGCACCGAGCTATCCTACCATACACGGCGTGCTGCGTCCAAAGTTCCCATGGGACATTCTCCCGCTCACTTGATCATGACGCCGAACGAGCATTGGCAACGCCATCTGCAACAGCCCATCCTTGTGGCCGGCTTGGGGAGCATGGGCAAGCGCCGTATCCGCAACCTGCAAGCACTCGGTGCCACTATGCTGCACGGCTTCGACCTGCGCGAGGATCGCCGTTCGGAAGTCGCGGCACTCTATGATGTTCCGGTACATGCAACATGGGAGCATGCCTTGGCCAAGGTTCGACCCGCTGTGCTCATCATATCAGTACCACCGGATCTTCACCATATCTATATGAAGGAGGCACTGCGCCTGGGAATCCCGTTTTTCGTTGAAGCGAGCGTGATCGATGAAGGGATCGAAGACATTATCGCGACGGGCCGGGAGAAGAAAGTTTTCGCTGCGCCGAGCGCTACCATGTACTTCCACCCTGCTGTGCGCATCATAGATGAGCATGTGCGCAGCGGGTACTTGGGCCACTTGAGCCACATCACCTACCACATGGGCAACTACCTGCCCGACTGGCATCCGTATGAGCCGGTGAGCGACTTCTATGCGAGCCGCAAGGAAACCGGTGGCGCGCGGGAGATCGTGCCCTTCGATCTTACATGGATCACCATGCTCTTCGGTTTCCCCCAGAGGGTATGTGGGCTCCATAGAAAGACCATTGACATACCTGGCGCTCCTGATATCGATGATACTTACACCATGCTCCTCGACCATGGCACGTTCTCAATGGTCCTTACGATCGATGTGGTAACGCGTTCTGCCACACGGCGTATGCTCATCAACGGCTCGGAACGCGAACTCGTGTGGGATTGGGATGAGCAATGCGTGCGTATATTCCATCACGATCGGCAGGAATGGGAAACCATCGGCTTCGATCAGGAACCCGCGGCGGCCGGGTACAACAAAAACATCAGCGAAGGAATGTACATCGACGAAATGCGAGCCTTCTTACAGGGTATCGATGATCCAGGCCTCTACGTGAACAGCCTCGAGCGCGATCATCGTGTGCTGAAGCTGCTGTATACCGTTGAACGCTCCTGGGAGCAGGGTCAATGGCTGGACATATGAGCGCAACTTGATGAAACGCGAACTTCGCAGCCGCGAACGGGGCGTTGCGCAGACCGCGGATCCCGATCTTCAATGAGCTTCAACTCTTATTCCGACCGCCTGCACGCTGTCATCCCCGGCGGTGCACATACCTATAGCCGCGGTGATGACCAGTACCCCGCCAACGCACCACCGATCCTGGAACGCGGCGAAGGCGCCTACGTGTGGGATGCGGACGGCCGTCGCTTCTTGGATTATGGAATGGGCCTGCGCTCCGTTACGCTCGGCTACGCGCATCCTGCGGTGAACGCCGGTGCCATCGCAGCCATCAACAAGGGCAACAACCTCACACGCGCATCGCTCACGGAACTGGAAGCCGCCGAGAAGATGATCGGCCTGTTCCCATGGGCGCAAATGGTGAAATTCGCCAAGAACGGATCGGTGGTGACCACCGCCGCCGTGAAGCTCGCGCGCGCCTTCACCGGACGCACCCATGTGGCGGTATGCGCCGAGCATCCCTTCTTCACCTTCGATGATTGGTTCATCGGCACCACGGCCGTGCAGCGCGGGATCCCCGACGAGCATAAGGCGCTTACGTTGAAGTTCCACTACAACGACATCGCTTCCGTTGAAGCACTGTTCGCAGAACACCCAGGCAGGATCGCCTGCGTGATGATGGAGCCTGCTACCACGGTAACACCGTGCTCTACCACTTGTTCGGATCTGTTGACACCGCGGACCTGTCCTCTTTGCGCTGACAAGCAACGGAACTTCCTGCATCAGGTGAAGGCGCTGTGCGCGAAGAACGGCGCGCTCTTCATCCTCGATGAAATGATCACGGGCTTCCGTTGGGACCTCCATGGGGCCATGAAAGTGTACAATGTTGAGCCGGACCTCGCCACCTTCGGTAAGGGAATGGCCAACGGTTTCGCATTGGCGGCATTGGTGGGACGGCGTGAGATCATGGACCTCGGAAGCATCCGCAACGAGGGCGCCGAACGCGTTTTCCTCATCAGCACGACACACGGGAGCGAGATGAGCGCCTTCGGTGCGTTCAATGCCGCTGTGGAAGTCTATCGGTCATCCGCAGTTACCGATCACTTGTGGGCTTACGGCCGCAAGCTGATCAACGGCCTGAACGCGCTCGCGAAGGACCACGGTATCGGGCAGTACTTCGAGGCACACGGCTTCGCCTGTTCGCCCTACTTCGCCACCCGCGATGCGCAGGGCGAACCTTCGCTCGCTTACCGCACCTTGTGGGCGCAGGAAATGATCAAGGGGGGCGTGCTCATGCCAGCGATCGCGCAGTCGTTCGCGCACGGCAGCACTGAACTCGAACATACATTGGACGCCGCCAACAAAGCGCTTTCGGTTTATGCCAAGGCGATGAACGATGGCCTCGATGGTCATCTCGTTGGACCTGTTATCAAACCGGTTTTCCGGAAATTCAATTGACATGAGCAAAGACGAAGCATACCTGAGCATGCTGCGGGCGAATTCCGCACTCACGGCCGCTTACCATACGAAGAGCGTGGTAAAGACGGAACAGCAGAAGGACCTGGAGCGCTTACTGAACGCAAGCGGGGTCCCCCCTTCGAGCATAGCCGATCTTGCTTGTGGTGGCGGGGCGCTCAGCCATCACCTCAAAGCCCTATACCCGCAGGCGCGCTTCACCCTGTGCGATCTCGATCCGGTGGCACTTGGCATCGCCCGAAAGCTGAACGGTGAGGACGGTTTCACGTACGGCAGTGAGGATCTCAACCTCCTGACCGGTCTTGCGGACAACAGCTTCGACCTGGTGTGCTGCTGGCAAACACTGCTCGCGCTTGTCGATGCGCAGACCGCCATCCGCCAGATGCTGCGTATCACCAAGCCCGGTGGCCGCATTTTCGCAAGCTCGCTTTTCAATCTGGACCACGATGTGGATCTGCGGACCCAACTACGCGACCACACGCTACCGAGCGGTGCGCAAGGACAATGGGTCAGCTACAACACCTTCAGCCGGCGCACGGTGGCCGAATGGCTCGATGGTCATGCATCGGCGTATGAACTACACCGCTTCACTCCGGGTATCGATATCCATAACACCGGTAATGGATTGGGCACGTTCACGGTGAACGGTGAACGGGGGCGCCTGCAGATATCGGGGGGATTCCTGATGAACTGGGCCATTCTTGAGATCGTGAAATGAGCAACGCATTGGGCGGGAAAGTGGTGGTGATCACCGGTGCGGCCGGGAGGTTGGGCAGTGCGTTCTGCAAGGCAGTGATCGATGCAGGTGGGAGTGTTGTGGCCGCCGACCTGCCGACGACCGATGTGAAGGAGCGGCTGGCCGTATTGGGCGACACGCTCGGCGCCCGCGTGCTGCCGGCGATCGTGGACATCACCGATCGCACATCGTTGGACGAATGCATCGCGTCGGCGCTGGCGGCGTTCGGGAAAGTGGATGCGCTGGTGAACAACGCCTACCCGCGTAATGCGAACTGGGGCCGCCGTTTCGAAGACGTGGAGTATGCCGATTTCGTGGAGAACGTCGGTATGCACGCAGGTGGATACTTCCTCGCAAGCCAGCGTTTCCTGGGATTGTTCAAGCGGCAGGGGTATGGCAACATCATCAACCTGTCGAGCATCTACGGCGTGGCCGCACCGCGCTTCGGCATCTATGAGGGCACCGAAATGACCATGGCCGTGGAATACGCCGTGATCAAGGCGGGCATCGTGCACCTTACGAAGTATATCGCCAACTACCACCGCAAGCAGGGCATCCGCTGCAACGCTATCAGCCCGGGTGGCATCCGCGATGGACAACCGCAGGAATTCCTGGACCGGTACGGCGAAATGGCCAACAGCAAAGGCATGCTCGATCCGGGTGACGTATGCGGGGCTTTGATCTTCCTCCTCTCGGATGCATCCGCGTTCGTGAACGGACAGAACCTCGTCGTGGACGATGGCTGGACGCTCTGACCCGAACAGTGGACCAAAGGCTGACCGCGCCATGCAAGAACGTCGAACCTCGATGGCACGTCTGGAAGCCATCGGCTTCCTCAATGAACTGGAGCACCGGTACGACGTGAACGCGATGCTGCACAATGGCATCCGGATATGGCCGTTGCTGCGGATGAAGATCGGCGAACACCTGGTGGCGGATGCGCCGCCAGGCTCCCTATTCGGAGGGAGCTCGGCGCCCACTGCACTGGCCAAGGTGTGGCAGTTGATCAAGGGCATTCCTACGCTGTTGCCATGGCACCGCCACTTGGAACGGACCGATCTGCTGTTCTACTCCATGAACCGGCACCGTGAGAACTGGGGCGGCTTTACCCATGATCGGTACTGCGATCCGTTGGTCAAGGCCGCAGGCGAACTGGGGTTGCGTTCCACTATCGTGGAGCATCTGGAGTTCGCTCCTATTACCGCACCTTGGACTGTTCCCTGCTCACGCTTCGACTCAAGTCCCGCTCTGATGTTATTGGCGGGGCTCCATGCCCGCCGCCGCAAACCAGATCCGCGTACCATCCCCGATCTTGAGGCGTTGCTCGCTCACGTAGCCACCGTGGACCATGGCCCTTCGTTGGGTTATATCGCCAGTCAGTTGCACGATCTCGATCTGTACGTGCGGTTGCATTCACGGCTGTTGCGCGAGGCAAGGCCCAGGTGCGTTTTCCGGGTGTGCTGGTACGCGGTGGACAGCATGGCCGTTCAGCATGTGTGCCATACCATGGGCATCCGATGCGTTGATCTGCAGCACGGTGTCCAAGGCAAGGGCCACCTGGCATACGGGCGATGGGCCGTGTTGCCATCGACCGGCTACAGCTCCATGCCGGATGTCTTCTGGTGCTGGGACAAGGAAAGTGCGGACAACATTGCGTCATGGGCGGGCGGCAGCCCCATCAAAGCCCTCACCCTGGGTGATCCGTGGATGGAAGAGGCACCGGCCGAAATGATGGCACCGGTATGGAAGGATGATGGGCGTTTGCGCGTGTTGTACACAGCCTTCCTCCCCGATGTGATCCCCCGGATCGCCCTCGAAGCATTGCACGCCACACACACCACATGTCAATGGGTGTTCCGCACCCATCCGGGCATGCCCCGGCTCCCAGGCCTTATGGCCGATTTGTTGAAAGCTGAAGGCCTTTTCGATCGCGCGGTGATCTCCCCCGCCTCCGGAACACCTCTGGTGCTTGCCCTTCAGGGCTGCCACCTGCACATCACCCAGTACTCATCCGTAATCCTGGAAGCCGCGCGACAAGGAGTGCCATCGGTGGCCATACACCACAACGCCGCGGATCTTTTCACCGACACACTTGCGAGCGGCGCCTTGCATATGGCACTCACGCTGGATGATCTGCTCGTTCACCTGCGATCACCGCAACGCTTCACGCCCATCGGGAACGAGCAACCTCCAATTGTGGAACGGCTGCGGGGCATCCTGGACGGGTTGCTGCCCGCTGCGCGCTGACTTACTTATAGGCCGTGGAACCCGGGAGCACAGCGGCAGCAAGCCTCTCTTACCGATCGCCGGGTGAGAATTCGAACGGTGAAGTTCTGGGGCATGCGCACCCTGCCGATACTTTCGCCCGACCAACATGGGTAAACAAGTCTTGATCACCGGCGCCGGTGGCTTCATCGGCAGCCATCTCACCGAAGCGTTGGTGCGCAGCGGGCGTACGGTGCGCGCGATGGTGCGTTACAACAGCATGAATAGCTGGGGTTGGTTGGACAGCCTGCCGGATGAAGTGAAGAACAACATTGAAGTGATGGCTGGTGACGTGCGCGATCCCAACGGCATGCGTATAGCGGTGAAGGGTTGCGAAGAGGTCTTCCACCTGGCCGCGCTGATCGGGATCCCCTACAGCTACCATTCGCCGGACAACTACGTGGACACGAACGTGAAGGGCACGTTGAACATCCTGCAAGCCGCGCGCGATGCCGGTGTGGAACGGTTGCTCGTTACGAGCACCAGCGAGGTCTACGGAACGGCTCGCCAAGTTCCCATCATCGAAGATCATCCGCGACAAGGACAATCACCCTACAGCGCCACCAAGATCGGCGCCGACTACCTGTCCTTGTCCTTCCACCTGAGCTTCGGTACGCCGGTAACGGTGGTGCGGCCCTTCAACACCTATGGTCCGCGCCAGAGCGCGCGTGCCGTCATCCCTACCATCATCACGCAACTGATGGCCGGAGCGCCGGAAGTCAAGCTGGGCTCGTTGCATCCGACCCGCGACCTGGTATACGTGGAAGACACGGCCACCGCGTTCATCGCCATCGCGGAACAGGCATCGCTGATCGGCGCGGAGGTGAACATCGCGACGCAACGGGAGATCAGCATCGGCGATCTGGCGAAGAAGCTGATGACGCTCACCGGTAAGCAGGCGCGCATCGTTAGCAGCGATGAACGGATCCGCCCGGACAACAGTGAAGTGGAACGGTTGCTCGGGAGCGCCGAAAAACTGCAGAAGGCCACGGGATGGAAACCAGCGCATGATCTGGTGGAAGGATTGAAGCGGACGATCCAGTGGTTCAATGATCCCGCCAACCGCAGTGGATACAAGTGGCGTGCATACAATGTTTGACGAGGTCATTGCCGGGATCCGCACCCTCTTCGGTGATCCACCGGGACCGATCCCCCTGCACGCCCCTTGGTTCGATCGCGACGATGAGGATGCTGTGGCGGCCTGTGTCCGCAGCACATACGTTTCTTCGGTGGGACCTGAGATCACCGCGTTCGAGCAGGAGGTTGCGGCATACACCGGCGCACCGCACGCAGTGGCCGTTGTGAACGGCACAGCCGCATTGCACACCGCGCTCATGTTGGCCGAATGCGGGCCGAACGACCTCGTGATCACGCAGCCGTTCACCTTCATCGCGACCTGCAACGCCATTGCCTATACCGGCGCGCAGCCCGTCTTCCTCGATATCGATGTTGAAACGCTCGGGCTTTCACCGGACGCCGTGCAAGCTTGGTTGGAAAAGGAGTGCACCTTGACGGATGACGCGTGCATGCACCGCGCGAGCGGCAAGCGCGTGCGTGCCTGTGTGCCCATGCATTCGTTCGGGTTGCCCATGCGCATCGATGCGCTGATGGAACTATGCACGGTGTGGAAGATCATGGTGATCGAGGACGCGGCCGAATCGCTCGGTTCATCCCGCAACGGCCAGCATACCGGCACCTTCGCACCCATGGCCACGCTGAGCTTCAACGGCAACAAGATCATCACATCCGGCGGTGGTGGCGCGGTGCTGTTCAGGGACGAGGACTTGGCGCAACGTGCCAAGCACCTCACCACCCAAGCGAAGGTGCCGCACCCTTGGGCCTTCGCCCACGACCGCACGGGCTACAACTACCGCATGCCCAACCTGAACGCGGCGCTGCTGCGGAGCCAGATGCGCAAGCTGCCGCACAACATCGCGGTGAAGCGCGAACTGCATCAACGCTACCGCGCGCTTTTCGCGGGGACACAATGGGCATTGGTATCCGAGCCGCAGGGCACGCAGAGCAATTACTGGCTGAACGCCGTACTGCTCCGCAACAAAGTGGAGCGCGATACGTTCCTTGCTGCTTGCCAACACGCGGGTATACAAGCGCGGCCCGCATGGGAGCTCGCCACCGATCAGCCGATGTATACCACCGCCCTGCGCGGTGACCTGAGCACCGGACGCGACATGCAGGACCGCGTGGTGAACCTGCCCAGCAGCGCACATCCATGAGCAGACCGACCCTCATCCTTGTTGGCGGCGGTGGCCACTGCCGCTCGGTGATCGATGTGATCGAAGCCGAGTGCAAGTGGAGCATTGCAGGCGTATTGGACCGCGAAGAGCTGGCAGGACAAAAAGTGCTCGACCATCCGATCATCGGCGGCGATGCCATGATCCCGGCGCTCGCGGACCAAGGCCACAGCTTTCTCGTCACCGCCGGACAGGTCAAGGATGCCGGGTTGCGCATCCGGTTGCATCAAGCCGTGATCAGTGCGGGTGGCTCGTTGGCAACCGTAGTGTCACCATTGGCCCGGGTGGCTGGCGGAGCGACCATTGGCGCAGGAACGGTGGTGTGTCACTTCGCGCTCGTGAACAATGGCGCGCACGTGGGCGCTGGTTGCATCGTCAATACAGGTGCGCTGGTTGAGCACGATGCGGCGATCGGGGATCACTGCCACATCGCCACGGGTGCGATCGTGAACGGCGGCTGCACCGTGGGTGCGCGGAGTTTCGTCGGCAGCGGGGCCGTGCTGCTGCAAGCCATACGCCTCGGGGCCGACTGCTTGGTGGGTGCGGGCGCGGTGGTGTTGAAGGATGTGAAGGATAGGACAACGGTGGTGGGACAACCTGCACGCGAACGGTGAACCGACAACGGACACTGATCATTGCTGAGGCCGGTGTGAACCACAACGGCGACCTCGCGCTGGCGAAGAAGCTCATCGACGTGGCGGCGGAAGCGGGCGCCGATACCGTGAAGTTCCAAACGTTCAAGGCCGACAAGATCATTTCGGCCAACGCCCCGAAAGCGGATTACCAGCAACAGACCACGGGCGCTGGTGAGAGCCAACTCGATATGGTGCGGAGATTGGAACTGTCGGAGGCGGATCACGACGTGTTGATCGCACATTGCGCTTCGCGCGGCATCGCGTTCCTCTCCACGCCCTTCGATCACGAGAGCATTGCGTTGTTGAAACGCAAAGGCATCGTGATCGGCAAAGTGCCGAGCGGCGAGATCACCAACAAGCCCTACTTGCAGGCGATGGCCGCAGCGTTCCCTCGGCTCATCTTAAGCACGGGCATGTGTACGTTGGACGATGTCAGCGCAGCCCTTGATGTTCTCGTGGACGCCGGTGCGGAGCGCGGGGCCATAACGCTGCTGCATTGCAATACCGAATACCCTACGCCCATGGCCGACGTGAACTTGGGCGCCATGGGCACCATGGGCGAAGCGTTCCATGTGCCCGTTGGATACTCCGATCATACGCTCGGCATCGAGGTGCCGATCGCCGCCGTGGCGCTGGGGGCGACAGTGATCGAAAAACATATCACGCTGGATCGAACAATGGCAGGTCCCGACCACCGCGCCTCACTGGAGCCAAGCGAATTGAAAGCGATGGTATCGGCCATCCGCAACATTGAGGCTGCTTTGGGGAGTGCCGAGAAAATACCCAGCCCCAGTGAAGTGAAGAACAAGGCCATCGCACGAAAAAGCATTCACGTTGCACGGCCCTTGGCGAAAGGCGCGATCATCACCGCTGCGGATCTGATCATGCTACGGCCCGGCGACGGACTTTCGCCCATGGGCATCGATGATGTGATCGGCAAGCATGCCGCGCGCGACTTGTCGACAGGCACCAAACTCAGCGCCAGCGATATCGCATGAAGATCACCGTGCTCAGCAGCAGTCGCGCCGACTTCGGTATACAGCTTCCGCTGTTGCGCGCGCTCCGTGCCGACCCCTTCTTCGATGTGAGCGTCGTCGCCTTCGGAAGCCATGCCGACCCGCGTTTCGGGCACACCGTCGATGAGATGATCGCATCGGGCTTCGCCCCGAACATCGTGCTGCCACCGGTACTGGTGCATGACGATGCCGCCGGTATTGCTCAGGCCATGGCCCGCACCCTGGAGCAGTTCAGTGCGGTATGGCGCGATCACCCCACCGACATGATCGTGGCGCTCGGCGACCGCTACGAGATGTTCGCTGCGGTGGCCGCTGCTCTTCCCTTCGGCATTCCGGTAACGCACTTGCACGGGGGCGAAACCACCCTTGGCGCCATCGACAATGCCTTGCGCCATTCCATCACGCATATGGCCGCATTGCACTTCGCGTGTGCCGAACCTTACCGGCAACGTGTAGCGCAATTGACCGGCAGCGAAGCCCACGTTCACAATACCGGTGCGCTCAGTATCGACAACCTGCGCACGATGGAACTGCTCAGCGTCGGCGCCATCGAACAGCGCTTCGGCTTCGACCTGTCACGGCCAACGGCCTTGGTCACCTTCCATCCTGAAACGGTGGGGCAGCACAATGCGGACGAGCAGTGGGCGGAATTCACGGCCGCGCTCCGCGCCATCGGGGAGCGCTACCGTGTACTGGTAACGCTACCGAACGCCGATACGCATGGCCTCGCGCTGCGCGATCGCTGGAAGGCTTTCCTGTCCGACGCACCGTTCGCGGTGGCAGTGGATTCACTGGGCGCCTTGGGCTACCTCTCGTGCATGAAGCACTGCGCTTTCGTTCTGGGCAACAGCAGCAGTGGATACGTGGAGGCATCCTTCTTCCCGAAACACGTCATAGATGTGGGCGAACGCCAGACGGGCCGCATCGTTACACCGAACATCTACCGTTGTGCCATCAGCACGAACGACATCATTGCGACCGTGCGGCATATGGAACGGAACGGGCCACCGGTTCTAAGCCACATCTACGGCGATGGTCGTGCTGCCCAACAAATGGTCCATGCCCTGAAGGGCTTCCAGATCCTTTCACCGAAACACGGCACAAGCACGGCATGAACAACCTCGACGCTCAACTGCTCCACGTGGGTGCCACCATCAAGGAGGCGCTGGAGAAATTGAACGCTGCGGGCAAACACTTGACCGTGTTCGTGGTAGACCCCGATGGACATTTGCTGGGCAGCATCAGCGACGGTGACATCCGTCGTGGGCTCCTGTCCGGGCACGACCTCGCGGCACCCGTTGCGGCGGTGATGTTCAAGTCGCCCCGGTCGTTGATGGATGGTGCTGAGGGCCTTGACTACCTCGACCAACTTCGGGAACGCGGCATTAAACTGCTGCCGATCCTTGATGCGCGAGGTCGGGTATTGCGCATCGCCGACTTGGACCTTGTCAAGAACATCCTGCCGGTGGACGCGTTGGTCATGGCCGGTGGACGTGGAGAGCGATTGCGCCCATTCACCGATGAACTGCCGAAACCGCTGATCCCCGTCGGCCAGAAACCGATCATCGAACACACGCTGGGGCTTCTCGCGCGCTTCGGCATCCAGCATGTTGCGATATCCGTGAACTATCTCCGCGAGAAGATCATGAATCACCTGGGTGATGGTTCGCGGTTCAGTATGCACCTCACCTATGTACATGAAGATGCGCCGCTGGGTACCGCCGGTGCTTTGGCATTGCTCGGTACACCGCGACATGAAACATTGCTTATGATGAACAGCGACCTGCTCACCGACGTGGCGCTGGACCGCATGTATAAAAGGTTCCTTGAGGCCGATGCCGACCTGGCCGTGGCCACCACCGACCATCACGTGAGCCTTCCGTATGCGGTGATGGACCTTGAAGGGGATCGCGTACGTTCCTTCCGCGAGAAACCTTCGCTCGCATATCCATGTAACGCAGGTATCTACATGATGCGGAGGTCCATTGCCGATTCAGTACCGAAGGGAAGAGCATACAATGCCACCGACCTGATCCAGAACCTGTTGGACAGCAACCGATCGTTGATCGCCTTCCCCATAACGGGCTATTGGCTCGACATCGGCCAACACGAAGACCTGCAGCGCGCAAGGCGGGACCATTCCGGCCCGAAATGAGCGGAGCGGGCACGGATACGAGCAGCTCCGTGGAGCCTCCGGAAGTCACCCACACCCAGCGGTTGGCGCGGCTCGATCATGTGCGCGGATTGGCAGCATTGTGCATCCTGTTCTTCCACCTCACCACATGGATGCTCGGTGAAATGCCAGCTGAAATACCACTGGAACGTGGAGGCGTCTTCGCGGTATCCATTTTTTACATGCTCAGTGGGGTTTCCCTCTACCATGCTTATGGGCCTTCCTTAGCGGCCAAGGGCGGTGTACGCACCTTCTTCATCCGCCGCTTCTTCCGCATTTTCCCTTTGCTCTGGCTGACCGCAATGACCACCTACGCCATATGGCCTGCCGTGCGGGATCCCGGCACGCTGTTCCTCACCATCAGTGGCTTGTTCGGGTTCGTTGCGTGGGACCGGTACACCGGCACCGGATTGTGGTCGATCGGGAATGAACTGGTGTTCTATGCGCTCTTCCCCGTTCTGTTGATCATGCTGCGGCACCAGGTGGCGCGCTGGGTGCTCGTTGCCATCGCTCTGGTCCTGATCTGCCACGCAGCGTTCTTCGCGCTGGATGTTTCCATGCCCTTGAGCGGCCAGTGGCATGCGTATGCTGCGCCATGGCACCAATTGCCCTACTTCCTCATCGGCCTTTTCCTGGTCCGATGGCAAGGGTCGATACCGACCCCTCATCCGTGGCTGGCGAGGACCGGCATGCTGCTGTGCATTCTCTACGTCGCTTTATGGCCGGTCCATGGGGACAAGGTGTTGCTTGTAACCGGTCCTGCACGATGGCTCTTCACGATCGCCTGCGGCGGGCTTGTGCTCTTCGCGTTGAAGGACCGCTCGGCGTTACCGCGGCCGATCGAAAAAAGTTTGACCGCCCTGGGCGATGCGAGCTACGCCTTGTACATGTTGCATCCCATCGTGATCGAGTTCACCATGGCCGCCTGCGGCTTCATTTCCGTGCGGCTCTTCGTCATCCCAATGGGCCTGCGTATCCTGCTCTGTGTACTTGCATCCGTTGTCGTTGCGTGGTGCGTACACCATTGGTTCGAACGCTTCTTCATCGCGCTGGGTAAGCGACTTGCACTCCGGGTTGCTGTTCCCGCGACCGGATGATCCCGTGCGCCCCATGGCTTTCTTTGCAACATCAACCCCATATCGATCATAACCCCACATGCCCTTCCCGACCAACGAACCGTATTTCATCGGAGAGACCGCCTTCCACCATCAGGGATCCGAGAGCGACCTCCTTGCCATCGTTGACGCTGTGGCGGAGGCCGGTTGCCACGCGGTGAAATTCCATTTGCTGGTGGACTTGGACGATTACATGGTGAAGAGCCATGCCGCGTACGACACCATACGGGAATGGCTGCACGATGCCGACACCTGGCAACGTGTGATGGACCATGCGCGCCAACGTGGATTGGAAACAGTGCTGTTGTGCAACGATCCCGCTGCGGTGCACATGGCATTGGAACGGAAATGGCCAGCACGCGCGTTCGAGGTGCATGCAACTGGGGTGAACGATGTGCTGCTGCTACAGGCCATTGCCAAAGCGTCGGGCACGGTTGTGTTGGGCGTGGGGGGATGTACCCTCAACGAGATCCAGTTCGCCTTGGACGCATTGCTCCAGGCGGGCAAGCGCGATGTGCTGCTGATGCACGGCTTCCAGAACTATCCCACCGATCCGCGTACCATCCGGCTTGGGCGCATGCTGCGTTTACAGGACCTCTTCGATGTGCCGAGCGGCTACGCTGACCACACCGATCCCAATGATCCAGACCATGCGGTCCTGGCTGCTTGCGCCAGCACCATGGGCATTGCCGTGCTGGAAAAACACGTCACGCCGTGGCCGGGCGCTGATCGCATCGACTTCGAAGCGGCCATCAGCGTCGGTACCATGCAGCGTATCATCTCGCTCGCCCGCATGCTGTGGACCATGCGCGGAACAGATACCCTCGCGTTCTCACCGGAGGAAGAGAAGTACGGCGCGACCGGTCCGATGAAGAAAGCCCTCGTGGCGCGCAGACCGGTCGCTGCAGGCACCATCCTTTCCGCCGACGATATCGCTTTCAAGCGCACGGGCAAACACGAGCTCATGCGCCAACGTGAATTCACCTCCTTGATGGGGGCCAAAACCTTGCGCGCATACGCGGTGGATGAGCCTATAGCGCCGGAAGGGGTGGAAGTGAACCCCGAACCCGTATCGCTCGGCCAATTCTTCAGCGACAAAAAATGAAGACCGGCTTCCTGATAACCGCCAGGTTGCGGAGTACCCGCCTCCCGCGCAAACTGTTGCTTCCCTTGGATAACACCAACGTGATCGGCAAAGTCATCGAGCGCGCAAAGCAGGTCGAAGGAATGGAGCAGGTGGTTCTCTGTACCAGCACGTTGCCCGGAGATGATGAACTGGTGGACATTGCAGCACGCGAGGGCATTGCGAGCTTCCGCGGGGATCCGGAGGATGTAATGGTACGCTTACGCGATGCGTGCCGCGTGTACGGCTACGGCGCGTTCGTGGGCATCACTGGTGAGGATCCCATATTCGACGCGGGTCATTGTCGCCAAGCCCGCCAGGAACTGGAACGCGGGGCCGATCTGGTCTCCTTCAGCAAACTGCCCATCGGTTGTTCGGCCTATGGCGTCGGTCTCGCCGCGTTGGAAACGGTGTGCGCCTTCAAGCAGGAGATCGATACGGAGATCTGGGGGTACCTCATCAACCGGCCCGAAGTGTTCACCGTGCGCAGCATCGATCCCGGTGCGGACTACACCATGCCCGACATGAGGCTGACGATCGACTACCCCGAGGATTACGAGCTTATGAAAGCGATCTATGCTGCGATGCCCGGGGTACCCGATGTGGCAGCTGTGATCGCCATGTTGCGCCAACGGCCCGATCTGCTAGCGATCAATGCCATGCGGAAACAGGCGGATCTGGATGCAGGTATGAAACAGCGCATTGACGCTTGGTTCCAAGCCAACAAGGAGCGCATCACCGCACACCGTAAAGCACAGGCACCAGCGATCAGCGAATGACCCGCACCGAATGTGTAATGTTCCTGCAGGATCTCGAACAGCGCTTCGATGCAGGTAGCCTGCGTTTCCAAGGCATCCGTATCTGGCCCTTGGTACGAGTAAAGATCGGCGAGTGGATCGTGAGGAATGAAGTGCGGCCAGGTGCGGCCAAGGGTTACACGCCACGCACGATGTCCGGGCAGTTGGGCACGCTGTTCAGCGGTTGCTTGAACTACGCTTCATGGTGGTGGCGTATGCCACGGGCCGATATTTTGATCCATTCCAGCGACCGTCTGCGCCTTGAATTGCACGATGTCATTCACGATCGCTTCACCGATCCGCTGGTCGCCGCCGCTTCAACCCTTGACCTCGGGAGCTTGGTCATTGATCGCGACCAAGCCGCAGGGCCCACTGCGCCCATGGCCTTCCGGGCCACACGGTTCGACATTAGCGCGGCTATCGAAGCTTGCGCTTTATTGCATTGGCGCCGTCCCTTCCCCTTACCTGACGCTGTTCCCGGCCTGGCCGGGTTGCTTGCGCACGTTGCCTTAAGCGTGGCCACGGATGAGCGCTACCTGATGGACCAGCTGCACAGTTTTACGTTCTACTTGCGTTTTCACCGTCGTTTGTTGCGCCTGTCCAAGCCGAAGTGCGTCTTCGTTATCTGCTGGTACACCATGGAGAACATGGCCATTGCGCAGGCCTGCCACGAGGCCGGCGTGCGCTGTGTGGAAATGCAGCACGGAGTACAGGGGCCTGCACATATCGCCTACGGTAACTGGACGGCCATCGGACCAGAGGGTTATTCGCTAATGCCCCACATCTTCTGGTGCTGGGATCAACTGAGCGCTGAACACATCAACAAGTGGGCTGCCGATACTCCGCATCGAGCGTTGCCCCTTGGCCATCCATGGCAAACCATGTCGCCAGCTCCGGACATGCCATCACCTTGGAAACCCGATGGCCGAAAGCGGATCCTTTTCACCGCACAACCGCTTCAGGAACTTCTGCCGAACGTATTGCTCGAGGCAATTCGCGCCACCATCAACGACGCGCAGTGGATGATCCGTGTTCACCCGAACCGGCCGGAAATGCTCCCCACGATCATCGCAGACCTTCGCACAGCAGGGCTTTCAGACGCGGTGGTCATTGACGATCCGCGGTCATCTCCTTTGACCACCGTGCTGGAAGGCTGTTCATTGCACGTAACGTCGTTCTCTTCCGTGGTCATTGAAGCCTCGGCCGCAGGCGTGCCTTCAACCGCAGTGCACCCGAACGCAGCCGGGCTATTCCCCGAATACCTTGCTTCGGGCGCCTTGAGCATGGCATTGGAGGCCGAACAACTTATCGCGAAGGTGCGGTCCGCAACCGCATTGGAACGACAGAACATTGCGCTGCCACCGTTGAGCGAGCGCTTGCGTGCAGCCATGGAAACACCGCTTGCAGCGTGACCCGACCCGAGCTCGTCGCCTACCTGAACACGCTCGAGTTGGAGCACGACGTGAATTCCATGCTGCTCGACGATGCCTGCGTATGGCCCTTGGTCCGGCAGAAGATCGGCACGTTCCTCCTGCGCAACGAGGAACCTCCTGGAAGTGAGGATTTTGAACTTCGTGCGTCGAAAGCTCGGCGCGCGTTCCGCGTTGTGACCAGACTGATCCGCAATGCATGGTCGCGTGTCGCCCTCCCTCGAACGGACCTGCTTTTTCTTTCAAAGGCTGCACATAAGCAGCTGGTGCAGCAAGTCCGTTTCGATCGCTTTTCGGATCCGTTGGTGGGGGCGGCTGTGCACGACGGCTTCACTTGTCTGGTCCTTGAACATGGCCGGGCGTCTTCGATCGATCATGGCGATACGGTTTGCCATTGGGACCTGGCGCCACAACTGGAAGCTGGCGCAAAGCCCGACCTACGATCGAGTCAGTGCAGGTGCTTCCCGGTCTCCTCGAGCGAGTGGAACGGGACGGACATGTCCTGGATCGCTCGTTCCTCCGTAACCAGCTTCACACCTTCCGCTTCTACCGGAAGGTGTATCATGGGTTGCTGAAAAGACTTCGTCCCCAATGCGTGTTCGTGGTGTGTTGGTATTCGGCCGAGAGCATGGCTTTGCTCCATGAGTGCCGGCGGCTCGGCATCCGGTCAGTTGACCTGCAGCACGGGGTTGAGGGTCCTGCTCATTTAGCTTATGGTTCCTGGAAGGTCATTCCAGGAACGGGTTACTCAGTGATGCCAAGTGTGTTCTGGTGCTGGGATCGACAGAGCGTGACCAACATCGAACGATGGGCTTCAGGGATACCGCATCGCGCACTGTACCTGGGCGATCCGTTCCTGGAACACACCGCGCAACTGCCCGGCGACGCGCGATCGAAGAACGATGACCGCAAACGTGTGCTCTATGCGATCCAGCCCTTGAACGATGTGGTCCCAGCGCTCATATTGCGCGCCATCCAGGCCACGCGAAGCAAAGTCCAGTGGATCATCCGAACGCATCCCAATTTGAAACATACCATACCCGCAATCGTAGCCATCCTCGAGAAGGAACGCCTCCAACAGGAGGTCTCGATCCACGATGGAAGCATCACTCCGTTGGCACCCATCCTTGCTTCAGCTGATCTGCATGTGACGGACTTTTCTTCCGTAGTGCTTGAAGCGGCGTCATTGGGGATCCCTTCGGCGGCTGTTCACCCGCACGCCGCTGATCTGTTCCCCGGTCAATTGGCCATCGGCCCCTTGTCCATGACGTTGACGAGCGATGCTCTCATTGCTTGGGCGCGCAAGCCGGGCTTGCCTCCTTCGCTGCCCGATCCCTTACCACCGCTTGGCGACAGATGGCATTTGCGATGGGCTTCCGGGCACCCTGAAAACGTATCTCGCACACGGGTCATCGCCGGGCCGCACCACCGTTCACTCACCCAACCCGATAGTCCCGGACGAACAAGCACTGGACGCGTTGCCCCGGTCGGCGATCACTGGTGACGAACCTAGGTTGAAAACCGCCAGCCTGTTCGGCTCGGTAGCGTATCCGACGCATTTACTTCGCCCCTCTCGCCAACCTGCCCGGTCGGCAGCCAAATTGCGCGATGACCCAGGAGACCACCACCAAACCAAGTATCCTGATCCTCTGTTACCAGTTCCCACCGGTGAACGGAACAGGAGCCCGGCGGCCGTACTACCTGGCGCGGCAACTGATGGATGAAGGCCACAGGGTGTCGGTGCTGACCACGGCCATACCAGAAGCGCAACCTTGGTTGCCTGATGTGGAGGGCATTGCAATACATCGCACGCCGATCACTTATGTGCAACGCGACACGAACGTGCTGCAACGCGCACTGGCAAAGGCCCATCATGCCTACCGGGGCAGGGTCGGGCACGGAGTGATGCGCGTGGCGGCGGATCTCCTGTTGCCCGAAGGACACATCGACCGGTGGGATATCCTGCCTGAAGAAGTCGAGCAACACTTGGGTCGGCACGACATTGTATTGGCCACTTGCCCACAATGGTATCCGTTCCGGTTGGCCGCGCGCCTCGCCAAGCGTTGGAACGCCATGTTCGTCGCCGACTACCGCGATCCATGGAACGTGATCATTCCAACGTTGCACCTGCGCGGGTTCACCAAGTACGGCAAGGGGTTGCCGGCCATGCTGCGCAATGCCAAAATGCGTTGGGCCGAACGCCGGTGGCCCGGCAGTGCGTTCGCGGTTACCGCCATCAGCGGGCCACTCTTGGAAAATGCGATAAAAGCCACCGAAGTGCAGCGTAGCATGGTGGTACATGGTGGGTTCGACCCAGCGCTACGTCCAATCCCTTTCAAGCCAAACGATCGCTTCACCCTGGTGTACACGGGCCGTGTCTATCCGCAGCAGGATTGGGACATCGTACTGCACACTATTGCAGGGATGCACCAAGCCGATCCGTTGTTGAAGGAGAAGCTGCGCATCGCGCTTTACGGTGCCGTGAGCAATGATGAAACCCTGCTGGCCCGGATAGCCGCAGTGTCCGACCGTACAGGTGTGATCGAACTACTGCCACGCCTTGGCCGTGCCGATACGATGCATGCGCAGCAGACCGCCGATGCCCTGCTGCACATTTCCCCCGATCATCACAAGGGTGGCATGCCGGTGAAATTCCTGGAGTATCTGGGTGCAGGCCGCCCTATACTGTTGCTCATCAAAGAGAACGATCTGGAGTCCGATGTATTGATGCGCACGCGAACCGGGGTCATTGTGCGCGATGCCGAGGCCCTGCAACGGTTGCTCTCGGAACGGCTCGCCGTTTGGCACGCCGGGGAGCAATGGCACATCGATCCTGAAAGGGCGCAACTCGAAACCTTCAACTATGCTTATCAAATGCGCCTGTTGACCACCAAGTTGTGGGAGTGGTACGCGGAGTTCACCGATCCCCCTATCGCCTGATAGCCGAGGATCAAGCCGGACCCGGCGGCGCGGCCTGATCGGGGTGAGTGCCGATATTCGCCAACATTGCACCATGATCAAAGGCAGACGCATACTTGTACTTGCACCGCACACCGATGACGGCGAGTTCGGCTGCGGTGGTACGATCGCAAAACTGAACGACAATGGCAATGAAGTGTTCTGCGCCGCCTTTTCAGCCTGCCAGCAAAGTTTGTTGCCCGGCTTGCCAGCGGACATACTCATTACCGAAGTAAAGGCGGCCTCCAAGGTGCTTGGGTTGAAGAGCGATCACTTGATACTTTTCGACTACGCCGTACGGACCTTCAACTTCCACCGACAGGAGATCCTCGAAGACCTTGTGAGGTTGCGTGGAGACCTGAAGCCCGACACGGTGCTGATGCCTTCCCTGAACGACATTCACCAGGATCATCATACGATAGCGCAAGAGGGTCTCAGAGCTTTCAAGAACTGCAGCATACTGGCCTATGAGGTGCCTTGGAACAACCTCACGTTCAATAGTTCGTCGTTCTGCATATTGGAGGAAGAGCATGTGGAGCGCAAGGTGAGGGCTCTCGCCGAATACCAAAGTCAAGCGCATCGTCCTTACGCCAATGAAGAGTTCATACGTGCCTTGGCCCGCATGCGCGGTGTGCAGATAGGGAAACACTATGCCGAGTGCTTTGATGTGGTGCGCTGGTTGCTCTGAAGCACTTTCAAAAGCTTATCATGACCGTAGACACCTTGTTGCAACACTTGCCCCACAAGGGCATGGTTGGTGACCGAAATGCCGAAATAACCGAGGTGCAGGCGTTGGACCCCGCCAACACCCGACCCGGTGTCCTTTCCTGGTGCAGCGAAAAGAACACCGGGATCCTGGGTCATCTCCGCCATGGGATCGTGATAGCTCCCATCAGTGCAGGGCCCCTTGAGTTGCCCTCCTCTTGCACGTTCATTTTTTGCACCGATCCACGCGGTGCTTTCCGCGATGCCGTGAATTTCCTGTTCCCACCTCGTGTTCGTTCCGCTTACCGCTCATCAACTGCACAGGTGGCCGACAACGCGCACATAGGCAAGGATGTGCACATCGGCCACAACGTCGTGATCGAGGGCAACTGCGTCATCGGCGATGGCACGCATATCGGCCACAACACCGTGCTGCTGCATGGGACCATTGTAGGTATCGAAGTCTCGATAGGTAGCAATTGCACCATCGGTGGCATGGGCTTCGGCTATCAGCCGAACGCTGATGGCGATCAGGAGCTGATGCCGCACTTGGGCAATGTGGTGATCGGTGACAAGGTGGAGATCGGAAACAACACCTGTATCGACCGCGGTGGGCTGGGAAGCACGAGCATAGGCCGCAACGTGAAGATCGATAACCTTGTGCACATTGCCCACAACGCGGTGATCGGCGAGAACAGTCTCATCATTGCACATGCAATGGTCGCGGGCAGTTGTACCATCGGCGCCAACGCATGGATAGCACCCAATGCTGCCATACGCAACAAGTGCAATGTGGGGGATAATGCGATGGTGGGTTTGGGCGCAGTGGTGACCAAGGATGTGGCCGCGAACGCGGTAGTTGTTGGCAACCCTGCTCGCCAACTGGAAAAGACAAAGGGTTGAGGCTTACGCATGGATCCTTACCGTTCCGGGACATGATCAGCGTGATCATGCCGGCGTACAACGCCGAACGCTACATCGCCAATGCCGTGGCTTCGGTGCTGGCCCAGGACCACACCGATATCGAATTGCTGGTGGTGGACAACAACAGCACCGATGGTACGGTGGGCATCATCAAAGGCTTTAACGATCCGCGGGTCCGTCTGCTGCACCAACCGGTGCAAGGCGTAAGTGCCGCACGCAACAAAGCCCTTGAGATGATGCGCGGAGAAATATTCTGCTTTCTCGACGCCGATGATGAGATGCCACAAGGAAGTCTGCAAGCGCGTTACCGCGTGCTGCTCTCCGATCCGAAGGTGAGCTTTGCGGATGGCACCGTGGAGGTTATGGATGCGAACATGCAGCATTCGTTGGAAACATGGCGACCGGTATTCGTCGGCATACCCTATGAACAGTTGGTGCAACTGAGCCCGAGTTGCTTCTTCGCGTCCACATGGATGATACGTCGCGAACCCGGCCGCAGCTATCGGTTCCCTGAGCACATGACCCACGCGGAAGACCTCTTCTTTCTCTTGTCCATTTCACGCGACGGTTGGTACTCCTATACGACGAGCAAAGTGCTGCGCTATCGGCGAGGCCACGCCTCGGCCATGAAGGACCTGGTAGGCCTTCACCAAGGTTATCGCGATCTGGTCCTCGGCGCCGCTCAATTGCCCGATCCACCGGACGACACCGTTCTCGATGGCATGTGGCACCGCGTGAAACGGATCATGTGGCGCAGCTATCTCAAACGCGGCATGGCTTGGCGATCGTTCCGTGCCGCACTTGAGAACCGTCCCAAGCCATAGCCATGAAGATCCTCTACATCAGCTACTGGAGCCTTAGCGATCCGCTGACGCCGGCCGCCATCTATCCGTACTTCCCCCTGTTGCAGCAAAAGGGCGCGCACATCACGTTCTACACCTTCGAGGTTTCGCGCGACAAGGTGAAGCAGGCGCCTTTCGACTTCCCGTATGTGGAACACCGGCCGATTTTCCCCAGGAGCCCTGGCATCGGTGGCCTTTCGAAAATCGAACTCGTGCTGCGCGGCCGCCGCGCACTGATCCGCGAAGCGCGGCGCGGTGGCTACGACCTGGTGCTTGCGAAGGCCGCCATGGCCGGTGCTATGGCGCACATGGTGCATACCGCCACCGGGCTGCCGTATGTGGTTGAATCATTCGAGCCCCATAGCGAATACATGGTGGAATGCGGGGTGTGGCGGCGATCGGGTCTGCGCTTCCGGTTCGCGGCGCATTACGAGCGGCTTCAAGTGATGCACGCAAAACGCATCATCACCGTTACGCACAACCATCGCAACGATCTCATCGCCGAGGGTGTCGACCCGTCGCGCGTTTCGGTCATCCCTTCCATCACCGATCTCGAACGCTTCGCCTTCAACCCCGACGACCGCGCGCGGGTGCGTAGCGCGCTGGGCATCGACACCCACGCCATCACAGGCATCTACGTGGGCAAGTTCGGTGGTCTTTACTACGACCAGGAGGCCTTCGACCTTTTCAAGCGCACCATGGACCGGTTCAGTGGCATGCGCCTGATCATCCTCAGCCCGATGGACAAGGAGTGGATCGTGGGCCGCGCGCGCCAAGCCGGTATCCCATTGGACCTCTTGCACGTTACCAGTGCCCGGCATGATGACGTACCCGCATACCTCTCGGCGAGCGATATCGCCTTCAGTCCGATCAAACCTGCACCGGTAAAGCTTTACCAATGCCCGGTAAAGAACGGGGAGTATTGGGCCAATGGCCTGCCCATGCTAATGACCGATCTTGTCGCGGATGATTACCGCCTCTTGCGGCAAGGCATCGGCGGTAGCGTTTTCGGCAATGACTTGGTGGGATTGGAAGGGGCGCTGGACACTTTGGAGAAAATCCTGTCCGACCCGGCGCACAGGGTCGCGATCGCAGGCTTGGCGCGCAAGTACAAATCGTTGGATCTGGCGCGGGAGGTCTACGCCACCCTCTTCTGACCGAATGGGAACGGCCGTGCCGGCGGGGCACTACCCTTCGGGACGGTGTACAACTTGAGCATGATGTACAACCCCGCCACGAAGAACGGCAGCATGGGGATCTTGAAACGGACGAGCGATCCGAAGTTCGAAGTGCTGAGCCCGATCACGAACCCGAAGCTCAGGGCGTACAGCATGCAGAATGCCACCAACGGATCGCGGAACACGGTGCTGGCCAGTCGTATCAACTTGGTACGCCAAAGGAGCCGAATGGTGAGCGCGAGCAGGAAAAGGTTCTCCAAAGCGCTCAGCAGCATCACCACGTTCCGCACTTCCCAGACATAAGGGCGGTAAAGCCCTGCCATGGTTGCGGGTCCGAACTTGCCGAAGGCACCGCTCCACGTGGGCTCGAAGTTGCCTATGTCGAAGCTGTTGCCACCACTGCGTTCGCTGCGCAGATCACCACTGGTTATCGAGGCGGTTTCCAAGGCGTTCTCCAAAGAGAACTTGCCGAGACTATCGCCCAGCTGTTCCAACACGAACAAACTCAACGCGAACACCCCGATGAACACCACAGGCAGCACCACGAACTTGACCAAGGCATTTTTGATGCGGCTGATACGCTGGTTGAAAACCCAGTACAGCGTGCCGGGAAAAAGCACCATGAAAATGTACGGCTTGAGCGAAATGAGCAGGTATGCAGCGATGCCCGCGACCAACACTCCACGGAACTTGAAGTTGCGGCGTACGAACACCTGATCGATCAGCGCCACGTAGAGCCCTGTTGCCGCCATGGTGAACGGATCCTTCATGATGCCGCTTCCCCAGAACACGGTACTGGGCATGAAGAGCACGGCGATGGCCAAGGGGCGCATCAGGTGGGGGTAGTAGCGCACGAACATCAGGTAGAGCCGCCACAAACCCTCGTAGGTGATCCACGATACCAGGATGGTGGTGAGGAAATAGCTTTTGAAGCCGATGACGACCAGGGGAGTGATGAGCCGCACCACCATGAGGGCCCGTGGATCCTCATAGAACCAACCCACCACCCAGCCCGTGTCCCAGCCGAAGTTGGCGAACAGTTCCGGGCTGGCCGGCAGCAGCCAGATCTTGGTGAAAGCGATCGGATCCTTCTGCAGCAGGTTGGCCATCGCCCGTCCGCTCTCGTAGTAACTGATCGTATCGCCGGAGCCGTAATAGAACACATAGATCAATGCGAACAAGAGCCCACCGATGATCTTGGCATACAGCCCGAAGAGATAATATTTGTATTCCGGGTTCTTCTTCAGCCGCCTGTTCTTGATGCTCGACGTGATCAGGAAGATCACCAACAGGTACAGCGGGATCAACGCGTATTCCCACGCTTGGATATCGATGTAGCCTTGGTACTCGGTCTTGATCATCGCCACCCTTGGCCGCCGAACGCGACCGACCCGACGAAGGAACGATGAAAGCGCGATGGTGCACGCCCTATCGCCCTTCGGCACACGGCTATCTTGGCCGCCCCCAATGGACAGGGGCGGAACCATGAGCCCGTTGCATGCCGGATGCACACTGTGCGGCTCGACGCACAAGCGGGCGTCGCGTCTTTATGCGCATCACCACTTGGTGCAATGCAGCGCCTGCGGGTTCCACTATGCCGAGCGCATCCCCACCGACGAGGAGTTGCACCGGATGTACGCGAACTACGGCACCGTCCGCGACTTGTCCCCGATAACAGCGGCACGTTACGATGAGCTGCTCGGCCGGTTCGGTGCTTACCGAAAGAGCAACAGGTTACTGGAGGTGGGCTGCGGTGGCGGCCTCTTCCTTGACCGGGCGAAAGCGGCAGGTTGGTTGACGCATGGCACCGAGTTCGATGAGGCCGTGGTGAACGAGGTGAAGGCACGTGGTCATACCATGCACCTAGGACCCCTGATCGGTAATGCTTGGCCGGCCGCTCAATTCGATGTGGTGGTATCCATTGAAGTGGTGGAACATTTGATCCGTCCCATGGACGATCTGCGGGAGATGGTGCGCCTGCTGCGTCCCCGTGGCGCGCTCTATATCACCACGCCCAACTTCAACTCGATCAGCAAGTGGCTGGCATACGGTAAATGGACCATTGTCAACTACCCCGAGCACATTTCATTCTTCACGCCCCGCACCATGCACCGCGCGCTCGGTTCCTTGGGCATGGAACGCAAGTGGGTGCGCACCACGGGCATCAGCCTCAACCGTTTCCGAAGGGCGCAGGGCAAGTCGGACATCACCACGGATGGCATCAGCAACGACGAGCAGCTGCGCCGCACGATCGAGAAACGCCCAGTGCTGAAATTCGTCAAGCACAGCGTCGACGCGCTACTGGACCTCACCGGCAAAGGCGATACGCTGAAGGCGTTCTACGAGAAGCCCCTTCAATGATGGTAAGGGCTGCCCTTCAGGATCGCCCACGCGCGGTACAACTGCTCCGTGAAGAGCACACGCACCAGTTGGTGCGGGAAAGTCATCGGCGATAGCGAAAGCACCAGATCCGCCCGTTCCCGCACGGCATCGCTGAGGCCGTAAGCGCCGCCGATCACAAAGGCCACATGGTGTCTTCCACTATCGCGCCACTTGCCGAGCTGGGCCGCGAAAGCCGGGGAAGTCAAAAGCTTGCCGCGTTCGTCCAGCGCCACGAACACCTCGCCGGGTTGCACCGCTGCCAGGATCTTCTCCCCTTCCCACTTGTTCTTGAAGGCCGGATCGCCTTTCCCTGCTTCGGGAAGTACGATCGAAGTGAAAGAACCACCGCGCGCGATCCGTTCGCCATAGTGCGCCAACCCTTCCGAAACATGGCCCCTTTCGGTGCGGCCCACGAGGATCAAGCGCAAGTGCATGTGGTTCGGACGGAGGCTCGGGGTGGCGCGGTGTTGACAACTTGCCCGGACCTTACCCGGGCTGATGGCCCGGTGTTTGCCGAACTTGGCGCCAAACCTAACGCGCGATGCTCCGCAACGTGCTCATCACATTCCTTCTCGCCCTATCGCCCTTGCTTTCACTTGGCCAGTCCACGGTGAAGGACGATGTGGTCCAAGCGCTCAAGACCGGTAACAGCAAAGTCCTGGCCCAGCACTTCATCGCCAACATCGACCTGACCACCCCCGGAGGCAGCGAGATCTACAGCAAAGCGCAAGCAGAGCAGATCCTGCGCAAGTTCTTCGATGAGCAACAACCTGTGGACATGGTGGTGGAGCACAGCGGTGAAAGCAAGCAGGGAGACAAATACCACATCGGTATCCTGCGCACGCAGAAAGGCTATTTCCGGGTCACCTTCTTCTTGAAGAAGTCGGGTGATGTGCTGCAGGTGAAACAGCTGCGTATCGAAACAGGCAACGCCGATTACTGAAGTGTTGCCCGAAGGGACAGAAGCGCTGATCGACCTGGCATTGGCCGAGGACATCGGCGACGGGGATCACACCACGCTCGGCACGATACCGGCCATTACAAAAGGCAGCGCGCGTTTGCTGGTGAAGAGCAACGGCGTACTGGCGGGTGTTGAAGTGGCCCAAGCGATCGTGCACCGTTTCGATCCCGACCTGCACATGCGCACGCTGATCGGCGACGGCGCAACGGTTGCGGTGGGCGATATCGCCTTCACCCTGAGCGGATCGGCACGCAGCATACTTACCGTGGAACGCGTGCTGCTCAACTTCATGCAGCGCATGAGCGGCATTGCCACGCTTACGCGCGCTTTCGTTGATGCCATTGATGGCACTGCTTGCAACGTGCTGGACACGCGCAAGACAACGCCCGGCATGCGTGCCCTGGAGAAGTGGGCCGTGCGTTTGGGCGGCGGCATGAACCACCGTCATGGCCTGTACGACATGGTGATGATCAAGGACAACCACACGGACATCAGTGGTGGTCTTCCGGGCGCCATCCGGGCGGCGAAGGAATACTTGGACGCGAAGCGTTTGAACTTGGGCATCGAGGTTGAAACCCGCAACCTGAAAGAGGTGGAACAAGTGCTGGCCACCGGAGGCGTGCAACGGATCATGCTGGACAACTTCAACTTCGACGATCTGCGGAAAGCGGTGCTGTTGATCGGCAAGCGCTTCGAAACCGAAGCCAGCGGTGGCATAACGCTCGTCAATGCCCGCCGCTTCGCGGAATGCGGGGTGGACTTCATCTCGGTGGGCGCACTGACGCATTCGGTGCCCAGCTTGGACCTCAGCCTGAAAGCAATGTGAGCGATGTGGAAACCGATCCGGCGTCGGCTGCTGTTTTCCCGTGCCAACCGTTGGTTGATCTCGTGGTCAAGGCGCTACGCCCCTTGGGGCTTCGCCGGGTTCAGCATTTTCGCCATCAGCCGGTTCTTTTTCCGTGCGCTGAGCCAGGGGCAGTTGATCACGCGTGCATCGGCGATCAGCTTCAAGCTCTTCCTGGCGTTCTTCCCTGCGGTCATCATGCTGCTCACGTTGATCCCCTTCATCCCCATCGCCAATTTCCAAGAGAAACTGCTCGGCAGTTTCATGGACCTGTTGCCGTGGGAGGTGTATTCGTTCATTGAGGGCCAACTGCATGATCTGCTGGTGAAGAAGCATGCAACGTTGCTATCGCTCAGTTCGATCACGGGCCTCTACTTCGCCAGCAACAGCATGGACGCCATCCTTGCCGGTTTCAGCGGCAGCAGCAACCTCAGCACGTGGCACAGCCCGGTGAAGCAACGCCTTCTCAGCCTTATCCTCCTGCTGCTGTTCGGCATCCTCATGATCGTTTCCATAGCGGTGCTCACCTTGAGCAGTGGGGCCATTGGCTGGTTGAACGACAAGGGCCTTGTGACCGGTGGACTGCAGACCTTCGGCTTGTCCGTTGTGAAGTGGACCGTGCCCTTGCTGCTGCTCCTGACCGGCATTGCCATGTTGTACAGTGCCGGCGATCCAACCCGCACCCGGTTCCACCTCTTGAGCCCGGGAAGCGTTCTTGCCACCGTGCTGGTCGTCATCGTTGCGAAAGCGCTTGCGCTGATCTTCGGGCGGTTCACGGACTACAATGCCCTGTACGGTTCCATTGGCGCGATCCTCGCGGTGCAATTGTGGATCTACTTCAACATGATCGCGCTATTGATCGGCTTCGAGTTGAACACGAGCATCGCGAAAGCGCACAGATCCCACTCCGATCGTTTGGCACTGCGACCCTCCCTTGGCTCGGTCGAAAGCAAGCCGGCCGCACCCGCCGGTTAACGGCGTCGAAGGCCGAAGAGGTCAACCTTCAGAGATCGTAACGGCGCAGGAGCGTGCGGTTGATGAGGAACCGCAGTTGCCCAACGGTCTCATTCATTACGCTGATACGCGGCAAGGTGGCTCCAGCAGCCGAATGCTCTGGCCGCAAACGGTCCATGCTGGTATCGTAAACATGGCTGTATCCGTTGCGTTCCAGAACAGGGAGCGTGCGCGCATCGTAATGATCACGCTTACCGAACGGCAGCGCAAAGTGCCGCGGCACAGCGCCTGTGATATCCGCTATCAGTCCGGCACCGGCGGAGACTTCCACTTCCAGGATGGCATCCTCGGTCCGGGACAGCACGCAGTGATCGCGACCATGGTCGCCGAAAGCAACTCCGTCACGATGAAGTTGTGCCACCTCGTCGCGATCGAGATAGATCTTCCCTTGGGAGCGCAGCATGGGCCGCTGGGCGAAACCCGGCGGGAACCGCCCCCGGTCCATGATCGCTCCGATGGGGTCCGTGGCGTCGTCCTCGCCCAAGCCTGTCGCAGCGAGCAGCCCACGAACGAAAACCGGGTCATCGGCGGCGAGCACCAGATCGGTGATCCAGCCGTGGTTGTGCAGCACGGCCGTGCTGTTCAGGAACACGGTGCACGGAAGTCGCGCCGTTTTGAGTTCCGGCCACGCGTGTGTAAGCACGCTGCGGAACCCATCATCGAAGGTGATGGCCGCGTAGTTCTTCCCGGCAGGCAGTGGCTGTTCGCTTACCAAGGCATCCAGCGGCAGCACGGTGAAGAGCTCGGTGAACAGCGCGACATGCTCCTTGAACCGCTCCGGTGTGGTGGAATAACGCGCGGAGTGGTGGGGCGCAGCGGGATCGCTCACATCATGGTAGCAGAAGATGAAACGGTTGCCCTTGCTCAACCCGAGCAAGAACCCACCGGAAAGTGCCCGTTTCAATAACTGCTTCACGCCAGCGCAAGTAAGCCATTCCACGACGTGGATGAGGCCACTGTGGGCCATTGGTCCGCATGCGGCGGGCGATATCTTCGGCACCCATGGTGAACCCCCGCCATTCCGTGCTCGTAGCGCTGCTGATGCTTTGCGCCAGTTCGCCTGCGCAGCGCTATGATCCGTTGCACCCGCCGAACACCTTCCGCAACGCGGACAACCCCTACTACTGGAAAAACCGCCCACCGTTCGACGGCTACTGGCAGCAGGACGTACACTACTCGATCAGCGTGCGGTTGGATGACGAGCGCAACGTTGCCGACGCCGTGGAGAAGCTGGTCTACAACAACAACAGCCCGGACACATTGCACTTCGTCTTCTTCCACTTGTACGAGGAAGCGTACGTGAAAGACAGCTACGCCTACAAGCAGATGAAAGGCGAAGGCTGGGACCTGTCCGGTTATGATCGCATGCCATACTCCGGCACGACGGTGCATAGCTGGAAGATCGGGGAGACGGAACTGAAGACCGAACAAGACAACACGATCGTGAAGGTCTGGTTGGACAAGCCGCTCGCGCCGGGCGGAAAAGCAGTGTTCGACATCCGCTTCAGTACGCACTGGAGCTATGAGGCACAACGCCGGATGAAGCTGGTGGATGTTTGGGGACACAAACACTTCGACGGCACCCAATGGTATCCGCGCATCGCCGTGTACGACCGGAAGATGGGCTGGGACACGCAACAACATCTGGGCAACGAGTTCTTCGGCGATTTCGGCTGCTTCGATGTAACGCTCGACTTCCCGGCTGACTACGTGCTGGAAGCCACGGGCTGGTTGCAGAACCCGGAAGAGGTAATGCCCGACGAACTGCGGAAGCAACTCGATATCGCCAACTTCAAAGACAAGGAATGGGACAGTGCCCCGAGCACGATCACCGCGCATGATACGCTCGTGCGCAAGACATGGAAGTACCACGCGGAGAACGTGCACGACTTCGCTTTCACGGCCGATCCCACCTACCGCATCGGTGAAGCACAATGGAACGGAGTACGCTGCATCGCCATGGCGCAAGAGCCGCATTGCGGCGGCTGGCAGAACGCAGCATCGTACACCGCCAAAGTGATCAAGGCCCACAGCGAATGGTTCGGCATGTACGGATATCCGAAGATGGTGGTGGCCGACGCGCAGGACGGTATGGAGTACCCCATGTTGACCTTGGACGGCGGCCGCGAACCCGACTACCGCGGCCTTTTCGTGCATGAAGTGGGGCACAATTGGTTCTTCGGAATGATCGGCAACAACGAGACCTATCGGGCTATGCTGGACGAGGGCTTCACGCAGTTCCTGACCGGTTGGGGCCTTACCGTGATCGATGGCGACACGCTCGTGACCGACACGCCGAAGACACGGTACGAGCAACGGTGGACCAAGCCTGAGCTGGCGCGCGAGAGCGAGGTGCTGGCCGGTTTTGCGCGGAGCGCCGTGCGCAACGCGGTGCCACCGATCGATACGCACAGCGATGAGTTCAAGTACTACCAGGACCAGGCCATGGGTGGTTACGGCCACGTTTACGACAAGACGGCCACCATGCTGTACAACCTGAAGTACGTCTTGGGCGATAGCCTGTTCTGGCTCGGAATGCAGCACTACTTCGGCCAGTGGAAGTTCTGCCACCCGTACGAAGAGGACATGCGCAACAGCTTCACTGAGGCCACCCATGTCGACCTCACTTGGTTCTTCGACGCATGGATCAGCACGGACAAAACGATCGACTATGCCGTGAAGCGCGTTGAGCACAACCACAGGAAGGGTGCCCAACGGATCGTGTTCCGGCGCAACGGCATGCAGATGCCCATCGACTTCCAGGTATCTGCGCGTGACGGGAAAACCTACGACTTCCACATCCCCAACACGTGGTACACGAAGCGGACCAACGCAACGGTGCTGCCGCGTTGGATCGGATGGGACGCACTGCAGCGCGAATACACCGCCCTCGTGGACATACCCAGCGGCATTGCCCAAGTGCGGATCGATACGAGCGAGCTGATGGCCGATCGCAACATGTTGAACAATGCGTTGCACCCGCCGATCGACATCGGCTTCGACCATCACATCCGCAATACCCCCGACCGCTCCACCTACGAAGGTTTCGTGCGGCCCGATCTCTGGTTCAATGGGTACGATGGTATCAAGGTGGGGGTGCACTTCAACGGCAGCTACTTGCGCCACAAGCACAAGATCCGCGCAAGCGCTTGGATCAATACCGGCTTCGGCCAAATGCTCCCCGAGGGTGGCGTGGACACTCGGCACGATGCGCTCAGCTTCAACCTCGGGTACGAGAACGCCACCGACTTCGTGCTGCGCGGCAGCAGCTATGATCTGCGCGCACGGCACTTGGACGGCTTGCAGTTGTACGGTGGTGGATTGCGCTGGCAAATGCCCGGCCGGGCCACTGTCCTTACCCTCGATGCCAAGTACATGCTGCGCGCCGATAGCAGCGATCTCACTTACCTCCTCTACCCGGAACAATGGGAGTTGGACCGTTTGAACGGCATCGCCACAGCCCAACTCTGGGACCGCTTCGATCATCGCGGTGGTTCGTTCACCGTGCAGTTGCGCGGCCGCAGCAGCGCAGTGGGATCGGAAACACACTTCGGTTCCATCGCGCTCACGGCCATTGAACAGAAGGACCTCGGGAAGCTGCAATTGCGTCTTCGCCTGTTCGGCCAGTTCGCCGATGGTGAAGTACCCAGCGAAAGCGAACTCTATCTCGCCGGCGCGTCGCCCGAGGAAATGATGGAGGACAAATACGTCCGCAGCATCGGGCCGGTACCGTACGATTGGTTGGGCCATGGTGCGGACGTGAACCATTTCCAACATGGGGGCGGTCTCAACTTGCGCGGTTATGCCGGCTACCTGGCACCGGAATCCGTGGGTACGGAGAACGCGTTGCTCTTCACTTACGCCGGTAACAGTGGCTGGGCGGCGAACGGTGAACTGGACATCGATGGTCTCTTTCCGCTGCGCCCGCGCTTCACGCGCAGGTGGTTGCACATGGACGCCTACCTCTTCGGCGACATCGGATCGATCACCTACCTCAACGGCAACAACAACCAACTGCTTGCCGAACCGCGTGCTGACGCCGGGGCCGGGGTTTGCCTCACCATCAAGCGGTGGTGGCGGTTCACCGATATACAACCCCTCACCGTGCGTTTCGATATGCCGCTTTTCCTCAGCAGCCTTCCCGCCGCCGAAGAGGATCACTTCGGTTTCCGCTACGTGGTCGGGATAGGCCGCACCTTCTGACTTCCACCATCATTACAGCCATGCGCCTGCTCCTGCTCCTGTTCTTGATGATACCCCTGCCTCTTCTGGCGCAAGTCACCGGCCGTTGGGTGACCATCGATGACGAGTCCGGGAAGAAGAAGAGCATCGTGGAGATTTCAGAAACGAACGGTGTGCTGTCAGGCAGGGTCGTGAAGCTTTTCAGGGAGCCGAGCGAAGATCAAGACCCGATCTGCAAGGAATGCGATCCCAAGGACGACCGCTTCAACAAGAAAGTGATCGGCATGGAGATCATCCGCAACATGAAAGCGGACGGCGATGAGTGGGAAGACGGCACCATCCTCGACCCGAAGAACGGTAGCGTGTACGACTGCAAGATCTGGCTGGAAGACGGCAAGCTTCAGGTGCGTGGCTACGTTGCCTTCTTCTTCCGGACGCAGACGTGGGTGCGCGAATGATCGGATCAGCGATGAGCAAGGAGCGGATGTCGGCTGAAGCCTCGCCCAGCAGCGCGCAGGTGAGCGCGTGGTACGATGGATGGGTGAGCCACCAGCGCGGGATCGGCATCAACGCCCGTCACCGCCGGATCGCACGCGGTGCGCGCAAGGCCGGATACCGCGACGGCATGAACGTGTTGGAGATCGGTTGCGGCATCGGTACCGTCACATCGCTCCTGGCACGCGGCAATCGTTCGGGCTCGATCCTGGCCGTGGACATAAGCCCGAAGAGCGTGGAAGAAGCGCGTCGGAACCTGTCCGGTAGGGGCAACGTGCGGTTCCTTGTTTCGGATATGAGTGCTTTCCAAGTTGAACAACGATTCGACTTCGTTGTACTGCCCGATGTGATCGAACACATACCGCTCGAACAGCATCCCGCTCTGTTCGCCACCCTAGCGCGACACTTGTCACCCGATGCACGCGTTGTGATCAATGTCCCATGTGCGCAGCTGTTGGAACATCTTCACTTGCACGACCCGTCCGTCTTGCAAGTGATCGACCAGCCCGTGCATGCCGATGTGCTGCTGCGCAATGCTTACGCCGCGGGCCTGGTGTTGGAGACCTTCGAGAGTTACGGGCTTCAATACACCAATACCGAGTACCACTTCATCGTTTTGCGCTCCGCTTATGTGCTGGCTGAACTCCGGAAACGCGATCCATGGGTACTCCGATGGGAGGCATTGCGCGCCAAGCTGGGTTTCCTGTGATGCCCGGAACCGCCGATACTTCGGAAGATGCCAAGCGCGTTAGCGGTAAGCCGGTCCTGCTGTACACCTTCCCTTCCAGCTCATCCTTCATACAACGCGATCTTGATGCGCTGAACGCGCACTTCGATGTTCGTGCGCACGAACTGCTCAAGGGCCCGCGCTGGCTGCTTCCCATCCGTCTGCTCGCGCAATTGATCTGGGCGCTTGCCAACCGGATGTGGGAACGTGATGTCATCTGTCATTTCAGCGGCTACCACGCTGTGCTCCCCACGCTATTGGCCAAACGTTCTTTCGTCATTTTGGCGGGCAGCGACTGCGCGAGCATACCGGCCATAGGGTACGGTGATCATACCCGGCGGATGAAAGGATGGGCTAGCCGCTATGCGGCCGAACATGCCACGCGGCTTTTGCCCGTGCATGCATCACTGATCGCGCGCAATGCCCGCTACTCGACCACCGTTCCTGAAAAGCAGGGCATAGCTGCGTTCTCTCCCGGGCTTAAGACCCCCTTCACTGTGGTGCCCTACGGATTCGATGGGGAAACTTGGTACCCCGCTGTCGGAGCGCAACGTGATCCAGCTCTTTTCGTCTGCGTATGCGGACCAGCGGCCCCGGGAAATCGCGTTCACCACGTCAAGGGCATCGACCTCATCGTGCGACTTGCGGGGCTCCTGCCCAATGCACGCTTCCTGCTCGTGGGTCTGGCCGATGTTCATGCCTACACCGGAGCACCGCCGAACCTGCAGACGGTGGGGCGTGTGAGCGGCAATGAACTACGTGCCATTCTTTCGGAGGCCAGCTTTTACATCCAGCCCTCCCTATCGGAAGGAATGCCCAACGCGCTGTGCGAGGCCATGCTCTGCGGGTGCGTACCCGTGGTGAGCGATGTGGCGTCCATGCCCGATATCGTGGGTGCGTGCGGTGCAGTGCTCCTCCACGAAGATGCTGCGCTCGCCGCGAAGGCATGCGAAAAGTTATTGGCTTTGTCCACCGGTGAACGAGAGGCCATCTCGCTGCAATGCCGAGAGCGCATCGCGACCACCTATGCCATGGCGACGCGCGTGAAGGGGCTGCTTGATGCGCTCCAGCGGGACATGTCCGCCGCCCCACGGTGAACCATCACCTTCACCGGGCCACGCATCCGATCGTATCAGGCTTGCTTTCCGAAGATGGCTCTCACCGGACGCTCGGTCAGTTCCGGCGCGACTTTCAGCACTGCCGCCAAGGGCCAGTAGGCCAGAGCAACGATCAATGACCGAAGGCCGATGTCGACCCACGCCGCACCGGTCGTGGGCATTTGAATGACCGCAACACCGATGGATCCGATGAGCAATGGGACCATCAAAGTCCGCCATGTGTATGGCCATAGGTTGAACCGGCTCCACAAATACCAAACGCGCACCGACAGCACGAGCGTAAGTGATACCGCGGTGCTCCATGCCGCGCCTTGAATGCCCAAGCGTTGGATGAAAAACCAGTTGAGCAATGCATTGCACAGCAGCAAGAGCAAACTCGAAGCACTGTCGAACCGGAAATTCCTGCTCATGGTGATGATGCCTGCGTTCATGCCGACGGCCATGTTGAGCAGGCTCGATGCACTGATGATGATCGCAGTGGTACGGGCCACGCCGAATTCAGGTCGGAGGTAGGAGAACAGATCGGTGAGGTTGATCCAAACGACAAGAAAGAGGAAGCCGCCGATGGTGAACTGGGTCGACACCGTGCGCTCGTACATGCGCTGTATCGCGGGGCGGTCCCGCCGTTTCCAAGCATCGGCCACCATGGGTATGGCGAGTTGCCCCAAGGCACGCATGGGTGCCGACACCACCGCACCGAAGTTGAAGGCGACGGCATAATAGCCGACCTGCGCCAACGCTTCGCGCCCGAGCAGCGCACCGATCATCAATTGATCCAAGCTTCCGAGCACCACACTGGCAACACTGGCCGCAAGGGTGTATGCGCTGTAGCGGATCATGCTCCGACGAAGCCGTTGCGGTGCGCGCACAGAGCGCCAAGGCGTGAGGCGCTCCCCTTGCCGCCACAGATCCGCCACAAGCCAAAGCGTGCAGATCAGGAAGGTGCATGTAAAGAGCAGCATGAAGGTGGCGAAGGGGAAGTGCCACAGCGCCTGCGCACCGATCAGGATCGTTTGCAGCAGGCGCAACAGGAATTCGCGCAAGAAGGTGGGTGGCACCGTGCGGTGCAACGAGCGGCTGTACCCACGCAGCACCAGAAAGAACACTTCGGCCAGCACCAACGGAAGGGCGTACAGGCCGAAGGCCGCGTACAACCCGTTCTTGTCGCCGAAGATGCCGGTGAAGAACGGATGGAAAACCCCGAGAACGAGCATGGCCAGGAACCCACCGGCCAGCGCCACCGCCACGATCAGCGTGAGCAAACCGTTGTGCCTGCGGGACACGTCGCGGAAGTAAGGGAAGTAACGGACGATGGTGTTGTCCAAACCGAGTTGTGCGAAGGCCCCGGCCATGGTGGCAAGGCTCACCAGCAAACGCGTAAGCCCGAACTGATCCGTTGGCAGCACGCTCGGGTAAAGCACAGCGATATTGAGGAAGCCGAGAAGCAGGCCGGCGTAGGTGAGCAGGAAGTTGTACGACGCTTGACGCGCGAGCAGGCCCATGGCGCGAAAAGTACGCGGCATCATTGGGCATTGCCTTGTCGGGTTTCTCTACCTTTCCGCATCAGTTAACCGATCCATGCGCCCAACCCTCTTTCTCCTCGTCTCATGCCTCGCGGTCGTCCGGGGTCTTGGCCAAAGCGATATCTGGTATTTCGGTGATCAAGCTGGTTTGGATTTCTCTTCCGGGACCCCAGTGGCGCTGAACGACGGGGCATCATACTCCTTGGACAACAGCACAACGGCGAGTGATACGCTGGGGAACCTCCTCTTCTACAGTAACGGGTTCAGTGTTTGGGACGCCAACCACACCGTGATGCCCAATGGATCGGGGTTGCTTGGCAGCAACAACAGTGGACAGTGCGCCCTGGCCGTGCACCGCCCAAGCACGAACGAGTACTTTCTCTTCACCGTTGATCAATGGAACGGATCGAACGGTCTTCGCTACTCCGTGGTGGACATGGCCCTGAACGGAGGCTTAGGCGATGTGACCGTGAAGAATCAATTGCTGCAAACCCCGACCACCGAACGGTTGGAAGCGGTGCGAAATCCATTGGATGGAAGTTGGTGGGTGATCACCCATGACTGGAACAGTGCGCAATTCCGCGTCTTCAATCTCGCTGCGGCCGGGCTCAACATCATGCCGGTACTGAGCACTGTAGGTGCAACACACTCAGGGAACAATTACGATGCAGCTGGACAACTCACGGCCTCGAGAAGCGGTAGCCTCCTGGCATGCGGCATCTACGACCAGAACCAATTCGAAGTGTTCGATTTCGACAACACCACGGGAGTGGTGAGCAACGCGCGCCAACTCCCCGGATATCTGAACGCATGGGGTTGTGCCTTCTCATCCGATAACACGAAACTCTACCTGACCAAATGGTATAACAATGAAGTGATCCAATTGGACTTGTCAGCAGGGTCTTGGGCCAACGTGCAGGCGAGTGCACTGCTTGTTGGCAACACCACAGGGAATGTCAACGGATGGCAAGCTGGTTTTTTGCAACTCGGCCCTGACGACCGGATCTACGTGGCGAAATTCGGACAGAGCACGCTCGGAGTGATAACCTCGCCGAACGCGGGTGGGCTGCTTTGCGGCTTTGTCGATAACGGTGTTTCGCTCGGGTCCGGGTTATGCAACGCAGGGTTGTGCCGGACGCCCCTCCCGGATGCCCCAACATGCGCCCTGAGCATCGATCTTCCACCACTGAACGGTTGTGCATGGTCACCCATTACGGTCCCACCGCAGCTAGGCGGCACAGCTCCGGAGACATGGTATTGGGACTTCGGTGATGGGACGACCTCAACCGCACCTGGAACCCAAGAGCACACGTACTTCTCCGAAGGACTCTATCAAGTAACGATCATCGTTGGTGATTCCTCCGGTCTATGTTCGGATACAACGCAAGCACTCGCGTTGATCGGCGCTCCCGAAACGGCCGGTGCGGACACATCGGTGCTGCTTTGCACGACCGATGCACCGATCAACCTTAACGATTTGTTGAGCGCTTATGCCGACGTGAACGGCATGTGGACCGATGCGCTTGGAGTACCCGTCTCACCCAATTTCGATCCAGCGGTCGACCCACCGGGTTCGTACCAGTACGTGATAAGCGGTGTACACTGCGGACCGGATTCGGCATGGTTTGTCATAGGTGTACAGATCTGCATGGCAACCGGGGAAGTAACGTCTGATGATCCGCTTGGACTTTTCCCCATTCCTGCGCACGAGACATTGTGGATCACCCTTCCCTCCGATCGAACCCCGACGGGAGCAACACTGTTCGATGTACAAGGAAGGACCGTTCTATCCGCCGCATTAGCGGGCATGCCCGGCGGTTCGTATGCGATCGACCTTGGCGGGCTTGGACCCGGAACATATCTGCTGCGGCTGAAGAGCAACGATGGTCACGTATGGCAGCGCTCCTTCGTCAAGTCGGAGTGAGTCTTACACAAGTATCCCGGCCATCCTCTCCGCCCCAGCCATCCGCGAGTATTGGCTTGTGGTGCTCCTTACTGCGGCTTGGTCGAACAGTCCTCGGACCAGGGGCTTGCTCCAACCGGGTCGTGACCTGTCGAGCAGCAGGTGCGGTGGTGCCAGGACGCGAGCCACATCGCCATCGCCCGGGCCAACTGCGAGAATGGGGCGCCCCACGGCCATGTATTCGAACACCTTGCTGGTGAGCACGCCTTTGGCATTGGCGGTATCGTTGATGCTCAGCAGCAGCACCCGGGCACGTTGCATCTCGTGCATTGCGCGTGCGTGATCCACACCGCCCAGACGTTCCGTCTTTGCACCGAGCCCTGCGGCTTCGATGCTGGCCATCACTGCGTGATCCACGGCCCCAACGAAGCGCAACTTGAGTTTGCGCGCGAACTCCGCATCGGTTCGGCACATTTCAGCGAGCAATTGCCACAGCTGCGGCACATCGCGCGTGGCTGTCATGCTGCCCACGTGCACCAAGCTGTAGTCATCGTCCACCGGTGGTGCGGGAGCGGGCAGGTCTGCGGGATCGAAACCGTTCGTGATCACCTCGGTGCGGCGCGAACCGGAAACCTTGAGCTCTTCCGACATGGTCCAGCCAACGGCAATGTTCACGTCGGCGTTCATGATCACCTCGCGTTCGAGCCGGTGGTGTTTCCGATCGGCCCAAGCGGTGAGTTTCAGTTGATGGTAGAAGTCGATGCTGGTCCATGGGTCGCGCCAATCCGCTATCCAACGCAACGAAGGGAGTTGCTTCTTCAAGCCCATCGCGATCAGGTGCATGCTGTGCGGCGGACCGGTGCTCACGACCGCATCCACGGGGTGATCGCGCAAGTAGTCGGCAAGGAACTTCACCGAGGGCCGCACCCACCACACGCGGGCATCGGGTATGAACGCATTGCCACGTACCCATACCGCCAAGCTCTCGCGCCAGCTCTTCCTCTTCTCTTCGTTGAGGAAACCGAGGTGCACCTTTTCGTCGCTCCTCCGCCCGGTGAGCCTTTTGTACAAGCCGTAAGGCTCGGTGATCGGACGCTTCAATACTTCGACTTGCGGCGGCAGATCACGTTCGAGCGCGGCATCGGCCATGATCACCTCCGGGTTGCTGGGTGTGTATACAACGGGCTGCCAGCCATGCTGCGGCAGGTACTTGGCCATCTTCAACCAGCGCTGCACGCCGGCACCACCGTTCGGCGGCCAGTAGTACGTGATGATCAGAACGCGCTTCATGGGGAGCGGCGATCACGGAGAGGTGCGATGAAGAGAGTGCATCTGGTTCACGCGGAGGCGCGGGGAATAGAATGGAACGTTCTCATCCACCGGATGGCAAACGGAATGCGCGGCGACGAACCGGGCCGATCGTAGAGCGAGATTTTTCCCGTCATGGTATTCTCCGCGCTCTCCGCGCCTTCGCGTGAACATTATACTTCAGGCTTCCTTCTCCACTCCATGAACACCGCGCCACCGACCAACAGCAGCACCAAGATGGAAGCGACGATGCTCGCGGTGCCACCCGCCGTGTACGTATGGCTCTTTACTTGGAACACAACGGTATGTTCACCGGCCGGTACGTTCATGGCGCGGAGGATGTAATCGGCACGCACGTACGGTGCAGGTTGGCCATCGATGGTTGCGACCCAGTCCGGTCCGTACCAGATCTCGCTGAAGACCACCACCCCACCACCCGCGCTTCGGCAGGAGTATTCCAACTGGTCCGTAGCATACTGCTTCAATTCCACTGTGGCCGTTGGGTCGCTGGTTGCTGGTTGCGGCAGTTCGGCACGGTAACGCTCATCGACAACCACCATGCTATCGGGCGCGAAACCATTGAGCGCCTGGATCTCCTCATCGGCGTTCTTCACCCACTTCACCTGTTCCACGAACCACGCCGCACCGAGCGCGTTGAGATTGCGGATGGGCGCGCTGGCGGGATCGTGAATGAGGTAACGCGCGTTGAGCATGTTGAGGACCGGTTGCTGCGCGAGCACATCGTTGGCCTGCTGCATGGTGGTGGCACCGCGCATGCCCGCGCTGAAAGCCATCATCTCCGGCGACAAGTGGAACTCGATCATCTCCTGGTAACGTTTCAGCTTGGCGCCGTGGTAACCACCGAGGCTCTTGTGGAACCAACTCGTGCTGGCGTCATTGAACGGATTGCCGAGGTTCAACACACGGAAGTGCGACGATCGCCGCAACGCACCGAAACGCGCAAGGGTCTCGTCGTCCTTCGTCACCATTCTCATGCGCCCGGTCAGCCCGGCTTTCTTGTCCTTCATGCGCTTCATCACGGCATCGAATTCCGTTGCGAATGCCGGGTTGTTGCTTGACTCGGACTGCAGGATCGCCATGTCAGCAGCGCTGGCCTTGTAGGGCATGGCATTGTCGGCCGCATCCTCCCAGCGCACTTGTCCGTTCGGCTTCTTCGTATCGCTGTTGATGTACCGGCGATCCACCGACCATTGATCGAGCAACAGCAACACACCGATGCTGCACAGCGCGATGACCTTGCTCGCCTTGCCTTTGCCGAAGGCCCAGAGCGCTCCGGCCGCCGCGACGATGAACGCGAAACTCCGCCAAGCATCGGCAGTGAACACACCGAGGCGCCAGTCCTTCAATCCTTCCACATAGCTCTGGGCGTTCACCGCTTCAACACCACCCGCGGCCGCTTGCGCTTCCACTTGCGCCATTTCATTGTCGCTGAAGAAATCGAGGAAAGCGGCAGGCATGATGGCCAATACGGCCACCACCAAGGCAAGCGCACCCGCGACGATCAGGAAGCGACGCTCCTGCGACTTGTCCCAAGCACCTTGTTTCAGCAGGCGATCCAAATACAGGATACCGAGCACGGGTGCCGCCAGCTCCACCACCACGAGAATGATCGTCACCGCGCGGAACTTGTCATACCCGGGAACATGATCCAGGAAAAAGTCGGTGAGCGGCATGAGGTTCTTGCCCCACGAGAGGAGCAGCGCGAGCAGCAGCGACGAGAACATGGCATACCCCAAGGTGTCCTTCCATAGGAAGAGACCCGCAGCGAGGTAAGCAAGCACCAGTAGGCCTGCCACCATAGGCACGTTCACGTAAATGATCGCTGCGATGAGGACGAGACTGCCCAATGCCCACCACCGCGCCTTGCTTTCCGCTTGCGACAAGGCGAGCAGCATCAACAGCACCACGATGGCCCCGAGGTAGACCGGACCATTGGTGATGCTCTGATCGCCCCAGTAGCTGTTGATGTATCCCTTCTGGTATTTGTCCGCAACGATGCGCTTGAACTCTTGGTCCTTGATCGCATCGAAGTCTTTGCGGTCGTTGATGATGCTGCCACTGGCGCCGCCCTTCGCGTTGGGTATCAAAAAGGTGAAGCTCTCCTGTTTTCCATAGCTCCATTGCGTCACATAATCGCGGTCCAAGCCGGCGGTCTGGTTGGCTTTCGCCGAAGAACCATCGGGCTCGATCGTCAACTCGGTTTTGCCGCGCGTGGTGTATTGCCCGTACTCATAAGTGCTCCAAAGCAACCCGGCGTTGCACAGGACGGCCAGTACCACCGCGACAAGCGTCAGCGCCGAGCGGCGGACAAAAGCGGGAACGGCTTTCTCGCGGAACGAACGGACCGCTTCCGCAGCTACGAAGAGCACGAGCACAATACCGAGGTAGTAGGTGATCTGAACGTGGTTCTGCAGGATCTCCAGCGCCATGAAAAGCGCCAGCAGGGCAGCACCCAGCATTTCCTTCCCACGGTACAACAACACCAGTGCGCCGAGCACGGGCGGCATCCAGCCGATCGCGTTCGCCTTGCTGTTGTGGCCAGCATCCAGAATGGCGAAGAAGTAACTGCTGAAGGCGAAAGCGATCGCACCAACGAGGGCGGTCCACTTGTCCACGCCCAAGCACAAGAGCAACATGTACATGCCCGCCAGATACAAGAAGAGGAAACTCACCGGCCTCGGCAGCCACAAGTGGAACGCGTCATCGACGAATTGGAGGATGTCGCCTTTCCAAAGCACACTGATCTGGTAGGCGGGCATACCGCTGAACATGCTTCCGGTCCACAGCGGCTCTTGGCCCGTGGCTTCGCGCTGCTCCACGATCTCGCGGCTCATGCCCTGGTGTTCCTGGATATCGTGCTGTGCCAACCGCTTGCCGTCGAACACAGGACTGAAGTAGGCCAGGCTCAGGGCAAGAAAAACGATGATCGCCGCACCAATGGGCAGCAGGTGCTTCAACAAGTTGTTCCGCATGTTTTCAAGTTCGGTTGATCACTTCACCTCTTCATAGTCGGCATCCTCTATCGTCCCCCCTGTATTGCGCGGGTTGTTCTTGTCCGGACGTTCGATCCGTACCTCGCCTTTTGCCCTCAGGTCGGGCGGGGCTTGGTGGAAGGGTCCGCGCGCGCGCTGCGAAGCTTGGTACCCCACGAACAGCCGGATCAGAAGCCGGATGATGAACCAAGCGACCACAAGGGTGAGAACGGTACGGAAGAACCCTGTAAAGCTGGCTTCGTTCATCGCGACGGTTCGGGGAGGGGCGGGCGAAAGTACCGATCGGCCCTTGCTCCCGTGCCCGAAGCCCCCGGCTACCTTCCGCACCGATGAACGACATGCCGGAGCAAGCGGGACGTGGGCGGAACGGATGGCCCGAGAACCTGCGAGCTTTCCTCTTCCTTGCCGTTTGTGTCCTGGTCGCTTGGTGGCCGCTGAGCACCTTCACATACGCCGTTGCTCATGGCGACATGCTGGACTGCTGGTTGCCGTGGCGCACATTCATTGCCGACTGCCTCCAGAACGGCGAATGGCCTGTTTGGAACCCCTACCAACAGATGGGCTATCCGGTGCACGCGGATCTGCAAGGTCCAGCTTGGTATCCCGAAGCGTTGCTGCTCGGTGGTACCATCGGCCAGGGCATTTACGTGCTGCAGGCGCTGGTGATCATATACCTGCTCGTTGCCGGCATGGGCATGTACCGGCTGGCGAAACAGTTCTGTGGAAGTCATACCGCAGCGCTTACCGTCGGTGCGGCCTACATGCTATCCGGCTTCTTCACAGCACACGTCATGCACCAGTACTCGTTCATCAGTGGTGCCTGGTGGCCGTGGATGTTCGCGGCTTTTCTGCGGCTGCTCCAGAAACCGGGTTGGCGTCCTGCGTTGGAAGCAGCGGTGTTCCAATTCCTGCTGCTCACCGGCGGCAACCACACCTTCACCATCATCGGATCCTACCTTATGCTGGCCCTGATCGCAGTGCGCGGCGTGCAGTTCTTGCGCAGCGGCGAACGACGCTCGGCGCTATCGCTCTGCTCCCACTTGCTGCTGTTCGCATCAGCATCCCTCATCATGGCCTGTGGCGTGCTGCATGCGTGGTGGTACTCGGCTCCGTTCATCGCCCGCACCGGCGGCATCGACTATGGCATGGCCGCACAGAACCCGTTCACTTGGAAGGCCGCGTTGTCCTTCCTCATCCCCTGGGCCACCACCGGTGGGCCGGAGATCACGGGAACCAACATCACCATGGCCAACGCATCCATGGGGTTGGTGATGCTCGTGCTCTTGCCGCTCGCATTCCTGCGAAAGCGTTCCGCCTTTGAAAACGTACTCCTCGTGTTCGGAGCTGTTTGCCTGCTCGCCTCGTTCGGCGATTCCCTGCCCGTTCATCGTTGGTTGTTCAGTGTGTTGCCGGGCATGAACGTGTTCCGCTTCCCCTCCTACTTCACCTTCTTCACGCTGTTGTGCTGGTTGCTGCCGGTGGCACGAACGTTGGCCGCTTGGAACGAACTCCCGGCGAAAGCGCGTTCCGTGCTCCTGGCTTCATCGGGGATCGTTGGCGCCATCATTTCGGTGTTCGTTGTTCGCGCATGCAGCGTGCAGGTCGGTCTCGGCTTTACACTGGATGATGCCCATACGTCTTGGTTCGAACGCATGGACGCGACGAGCATGGCCGAACGCACAATGGTTCATGGCCTTCTGCAACTGCTCATTTTGACCGCATTCGCGACGATGGCCTTCCGGCCGAAGTGGTTCACCGGTTCACGGCTGCTCTCACTTGTCGCTGTGGAAGGTGTTATCGCCGTGCTGCTGTGCAGTTGGCAAACGGGTGTGAGCAACCTGTCCCCGAGCGTCATCGACCGTATCGTGGAGATGCGGCCGAAAGGCTTTCCACTGCCGGACCGAGATGCACTTGGTGCGAACAAGGACGATGACCAGGACCTGCAACCCCTTTGGCGCAACACCAACATCTTCCAGAAACGTATCTCGCACGATGGCTTCAACAGCTTCTGGCCGGAGGGGCACTTGCAATTGCAACAACGATGGCCGGAGCTGTTCGAAGGAATGAAGAAGCAACCTTTCGCCTACATCGCGGATAGTGTGGTGAAGGAGGGCGACTTCGCGAGTGGGCGAACATCCACACCATGGGGCAACACGCTGGCGGTTTTGCCGGATAGCGGAACGCTTCCATCCGTGGAGCGCCTGCGTCCGGTCGACTCTTGTATTGGCGCACCGAGCGTTACAAACTTCTCCAACACCTCAATGACCGTCACGGTAGAGGCCTGCCGAAAAGGCCTTCTCGTTATCCAGCAACAGAACCTGGCCGGCTGGACAGCCCTGCTGAACGGTACCCCGGCCGCGATCCTGAACGTGAACGGCTGCGCAATGGGGATCGCCGTGGAACGGGGGGCGCAGAAGGTGGAACTGAACTACTCGCTACCGGCACTAGCGTGGCTGCGTGGCATTTCGTGGGCCGTGTTCATTTCGATCTTGTTCCTACTTGCCTTCACCGCCGGCAGCGCGACACGCGTTGCCGCGTGCATAGGCTTAAGCGCAATGGTCGGCAGCGCAGCTTGGGCGTTCTTCGGTCATGGCCCGGTGAGCGATCCGCGCACCTCTTTACATCTGACCTGTCCGGATACTTCCGGGGCCACGGTATTGTTCCGGAACGCGTTTGATAAAGAACCGGTGGACACCACCGTTGTTCCTGCTGAAGCGCTTGGCCAAGGTGTGCTGGCCTTGGTAAGAGGTCGTTCGGATTGGTCCCCGGCCTTCGAAGTGGCCATGGACAAATTCTTCGCCACCAAGGACGATGCGTTGGTGATCGAAGCGCGGTACAAAGTGCTTACGGACTCCCTGCTTTCAGGGGAGTCGTTCATCGTCCTGAGCGTTGAAGACGGTGGTCAATTCAGTTTTTACAGAACCAAGCCGCTGAGGATCGCTGGGAACACCGATGGATGGAGCACTTCCTGCTTGATCGTCCAAGCCCAGCAATTGCGCAGGAAAACGGGCAAGGTCAAGGCTTACGTTTGGAACAATGGCTCCGGTATCGTGCTCCTCGACGACCTTAAGGTGAGCGTGATGCCATGGGGCAGGTTGGGCGCCAGCTACTGACCATCTGACCAAGAAGCCTACATTCGCGGCCCGTTCCAAGAACGGAACATCAACGGCGGTACGAGCTTTCCGCCATCGCTCCCAGGTTGCCGCCGCTAATGGCATGGAAGGGTGAAGGCTGAAAGCTGAGGAACACCAAGGGACGTGGCCAGCCACGCATTGGACCTCTCGCTTCAACCAACAACCCATCCCTTTCAACCCGGCCACGCTTTTTCTCTCCTACCGAGTGCGGACGTACCCCCACTTGGACCCGGACGATGAGCGTTGGCCATTGATCATCGGAAACATGCCTACTCCTTCCTTCAAAGACCTCGGCTTGCGCGAGGAACTTCTGAAATCGCTTGCAGAAAGCGGCTTCACTGCCCCTACGGCCGTCCAAGAAATGGCCATCCCCGTCCTGCTCAAGAGCGAGCAAGACAGTGTGGTACTGGCCCAGACCGGCACCGGCAAGACCGCTGCTTACGGACTTCCGCTCCTGCAGCAGCTGGACCCATCGGTGAACGCCGTGCAAGCGCTCATCCTATCCCCCACGCGTGAGCTCTGCATGCAGATCACCAAGGACTTCGATCGTTTCGCGAAGTACATGAAGGGGATCAAGAGCGTGGCCGTGTACGGTGGCGCCCCGATCCGCGATCAGATCCGCGACATCCGCAAGGGTGCGCAGATCGTGGTGGCCACCCCCGGCCGTCTGCTGGATCTGCTCGGCCGCCAAGCGATCGACTTGGCACTGGTGGACATCGTGGTGCTGGATGAGGCGGACGAGATGCTGAACATGGGCTTCCAGGAAGACCTCACCGCCATCCTCGAGACCACACGGAAGGACAAACGCACCTGGCTCTTCAGCGCCACCATGGGGAGCGAAGTGCGACGCATTGCCAAGCGCTACATGCGCGAGGCACAGGAGATCAATGTGGGCCGCACCAATACCACGGCCGAAGCCATCGACCACCGCTATTGCATCGTGCAGATGCGCGATCGTTACGCAGCGCTCACGCGTTTCGTTGATGCAACACCTGACCTGTTCGCGATCGTCTTCTGCCGCACCAAGCACGAAACACAGGAACTGGCCGAGCACCTGATGAAGGACGGCTACAACGCTGATGCCATCCACGGCGACCTGAGCCAACAGCAGCGCGACCGCGTGATGGCGCGCTACCGCGGCCGCCAGTTACAATTGCTCATCGCCACCGACGTGGCGGCGCGCGGTATCGATGTGCAGGACATCACGCACGTGATCCACTTCGATCTGCCGGGCGAGGCCGAGAGCTACACGCACCGTAGCGGCCGAACCGCACGTGCAGGCCGTTCGGGGATATCTCTCAGCATCATTGGCCAGCGCGACATCGGAAAGATCCGCCAGTTGGAACGCTCGCTGAAAACGCACTTCACCTATATGCGCGTGCCGGGCGGCGCTGAGATCTGCGAGCGGCAATTGTTGCTGCTCATCCAGCGCATCAAGGATGTGGAGATCGATGAAGAGGGCATCGCTGGTTTCATGGATGCCGTGCGCCTCGACCTGGAAAAGCTGAGCAAGGAGGAACTCATCAAGCGTGTCGTCTCCATCGAGTTCAACCGCTTCCTGGAGATCTACCGCGGTAGCATGGACCTGAACGTGGACATGAGCCAGAAAGACCACACGCGTCGTCCGCATCCGGGCGCGGCGTTGGGCGAGCCACGCGAGCGCTTCGCGATGGGCGGCAGCATGTTCATCAACCTGGGCACCGTGGACGGGTTCGACAAGGGCCGAATGCTCGGGTACATCTGCGGCATCACCGGTTTGCAAGGCGACGCCATCGGTCGCATCACATTGAAGGATGTGTACTCCTTCGTGGATATCGAGGCCAGCCAGTTGAACAAGGCGATGAGTTCCTTCACCAACGCCAACTACAAAGGCCGCAGCGTGCGCGTGGACGTGCAGCAAGGCGCCAATGGCGGTGGCACTGCCCGTCCGCGTCAGGAAGGTCGCGGCGATTTCCGGGAGGACCGTGCGCCCTTCAAGAAGAAGTTCGCCGGGAAGAAGAAGTATTGAGCCGGGGTCGACCGGGTCGCTGATGACCCTCTCGGAGCGGAGTGGCCGTTAACGGATCGTGAAAAACAGCCATCCAAAAGCGGCTGCTTCTACTTTGGCCGCATGCGCAAGGCACTCTTCACCCTGATCCTGCTCATGGGCAGCCTGTGCTTGTTCGGGCAGGACCAGCGCCGCATCGTGTTCCATGTAATCGGCGCGGAGAACCAGTGGCTCTTCCTGGCCAACTATTACGGCAACAAGTTGTTCTACACCGATTCGACCATGGCCGATGCCAGCGGCACGGCCACTTTCCAACGTGCCAGTGGTTACCGAACGGGGGTGTATGCGTTGTTGCGTGGCAACGCTTATGTGACCTTCCTGGTGAACGAGCCGGAATTGGAACTCGCAACAGCGGCCGGCGACCTGCGCGGACAGTTCATCGTGAAGCGCTCGACCGAGAACCAGTTCTACTTGGACTACATGCGTTTCCTTAACATCCAAGGCAACGTGAAGAACGACTTGGAGAGGAAACGGTTGAACACAACGGATCCCGCCGCCATCAAAACCTTCGAGAAGGAAGCTGCCCGCGTGGACCAGTCCATCGCCGGATACCAACGCGACTTCGTTGCACAACACAAGGGCACCCTCGTCGCTGTCATGGTGGGCTTGGAAATGGCACCGGAGGAAAAGATGTTCATCGGCCGCGACGGGGGCATGGACAGTGCGGCCACCGCGTTCCACCGGCGCACGCACTACTGGGACAACACGGAACTGCGCAACAGCGACCTCGTTCGCATCCCCGCCTTCCAGAACAAGCTCGATGAATACTTCAGCCTGGCGGTAGCCCACGAGCCGGACTCCATCAATGCCGCAGCCGATGAACTCCTCGTGCGTGTGAGCAAGTCGGATGAATTGTTCAAGCTGATACTATCGCGGCTCACCGATCGGTACAACGATCCCGAAGTGCTCGGCAACGATGCCGTGTTCGTGCATCTCGCACAGGCGTACTACTGCCCGGCGAACGGCGGCACCGGCCGCGCCGCATGGAAGACCAAGGACGAACTACGGTCGCTGTGCGAACGAGCCCGCAAGGAAGCTCCGCTGGTTCTCGGAGCGAAAGCCCAAGAGCTGATCCTGCCGGACACAACCGGCCGCAAATGGATCAAGCTTTCCGAAGTACCCGATGAATGGACGTTGGTGATCTTCTGGAGCCCCCATTGCAGCCACTGTGTGAGCGCGTTGCCCGAGATCCACAAACAGTACAAGGAGAAACTGCAACCGCTCGGCTTACAGGTCTACGCCGTGGCCGAAGCCTCGGACAGCCTGCTGACCGCCGATTGGAAGGCCTTCGTGCACAACCACCAATTGGACTGGATCAACGTGGGCCTGTCCTCCGATGTTCTCAAGGACATCAAGAAGAACCGCGGCAAATACGTTCCCGGGATCACCACCGAGGAAAGTCTGAACTACCAGAACAGCTGGAACGCACTCAATACGCCCACCTTTTACCTGCTGGACAAGGAGAAGCGGGTTGCCGGGAAAAGGATGACCCCCGACCAGATCATCGAGCTGATCAACAAGCGCAAGGCGAAGGAGGACAGGAAGCGCTAGCGCCTGAAGCGGTCCGCCATTTCTGCCGTTCGGTGGGAAAAACCCGACAGATCGGGTGTTGGGGCGGGGAAAACCTTCCCCGATCGGTCTTTCGAACGCCCGCCTGTGGCCCAGAACAAGTTTGGCACTGGATCCGCCGTTCCATGAGCACCATGAACATCAAGGAAACAACGGTGACCAGGACAGTGATGATCGACGCGCCGCAGGAGACCATTTGGAAGGCGCTGAACGAGACAGGGCTGAGCAGGCTGCACCTTTTGGTGGACAAACGCGAAATCCCGCTGAAGGAAGGGCTGACGATGACTTGGTGCGAACCCGAGGACCCGAAGGCCATGCCGCGTTGGAAAGGACGTATTACCGTGATCTCGGCACCGCGCCGTATTGCGTTCATGGCCTTCATGCCGACCACCGGGCTGGAGGACGTACCGGAGAACTATACGCTCGTGGACATCACGCTGAAGACCGAAGAGGACGGCCGTACCTCCGTTACCGTTGAACACGGCGACTTCGCGACCCATCCGAACGGAGCACGCTTGGCCAAACAAGTAGGTACCAGTTGGGTGGAGGCGCTCATCCGCTTGAAGGAGCGGGTAGAGCATGAAGCAGCGGCTTGAACACCGGTAACGTGGTGGACTACTCAATTACGATCCCATACTTGGCCAGCAGGCCGAGTGCTCCATCAACGGAAAGCCGTGCGCCTTTCAGGTCGTTGTGCTCCGGGTCAACGCGGTAGTTGAAGGCCGTGGTAAGGTCGGCACCGCGTAATTGCGTGCGACCGAAAACAGCATCCTGCAGATCGCAGGTATCAAGAACGGCTTCGCTCAACTCGGCCTGCTCAAAGTCAACGCTCTTGAGCGAGCATCTGGTGAACCTTGTTTTGGACATTCTTCGCCGGACGAAGACCGAATGGTCCAGCACACATTGCTCGAAGCGCACGCTGAACAACATTTCCGTGCACGCCGAGAAGTCGATGCCGAGAAGTTTACACTCCTTGAAGACGACATTCTGCAGGCTCGCGCCCCGCAGCTTCATCATTGAAAGATCGCAGGCGGAGAACGTGCAATCAATGAAACGGCTCTTGCTCAGATCGCATTTCGATAGGTCGCAGCGTGTGAAGGTGCATTGCTCGAACGTGCGGCCATGGAACGCCTGACCGGGAACGAGCACTTTCTCGAATGTGCGGCTGTCGTGAACAAGGTCTTGCATGTGGTCGGCTCAAAAGCAACGATACGGGCCTGTAGCACTATGCTTCAGCCAGCGCATTGAACAGGTCGGGCTCGCGCTTGCCCGAAACCGCATTCTCCAACTGCAACAACTTCTTCTTGGCCGTTAGCCCGCCAGCATAGCCGACCAACTCGCCCGAGCTGCCGATGATGCGATGGCACGGAACAACGATGGAGATCGCATTGGCACCGTTGGCTGAAGCGACCGCGCGTATGGCCGTTGGCTCCGCCACCTTGCCGGTCAACGACGCGTAGGTTTCCGATGCGCCGTATGGCACCGTGAGCAGTGCTGCCCAAACGCGCTGCTGGAAATCCGTTCCTACCATGCGCAAGGGGATGTCGAACCCTGTGCGCTCACCGGCGAAGTACTGCTGCAGCTGATCCTTGGCGGCATCCATCACGACGGAAGTCCCTTCGCAGTATGCTGCGTTCAAGCCCCGCTGTATGCGGGTATCCACTGCTGCTCGCATCCGGCGGTAGCGCCAATCGCACAAGCAAAGGCGCTCCTCGAAGGAACCCAGCACCAACTCACCGAAGCCGGTCGTGAAATACTGGATCAAGATGTCGGCCATCGTAACAGGGATCGATGGTCTACCTATAGGCGTGTCCTCAATCCCGGATCACCGTCAGTTGCACCGCAGGCCGCGGATCATCACCGGTCACCAGCTTCACGAAATAGGTGCCCGAGTTCAGGCCTTCGGTATCGATGTCGGCTTGCATGGTGGTGAGGGGCACGATCGAACGGATCAGGCGACCTGATATGTCGAGCACATCGATCCTGTCCACCATCGTTACACCGAGCGGATAGATCGCCGTCACCCGGTCGACCGCTGGATTCGGGTAGAGGTCCGGCCCCGATGCATCGTAGTGTTCGGCCACACCAACGAGACCACCATTCGTAAGGGTGGTGCCGCCGCCAACGGGATCGAGCCAAGCCCCCAAGTACTCGCTCGCAGGGCCGGGATTCGAGTCCCAGTGGTAGCTCAGCTTGCCGTAAAAATCAGGGTCGTTGTTGCCACCGGGCATCACGCTCTCGCAATAAGAGGTTCCGCCGGTCAGCGTGCCCATGATCAACCCATCGCTGTTGAACAAGGGTGATCCGGAGGAGCCGCCCTCGGTAACTCCCCATCCGTTGGTGGTGGGAGCCCAGACCACACGCCAGTGGGTACCACTGATACCCCATGACGCACTGGTCGTAGTGACGGTATAGGTACTGATCGCTTTCTGGGATCCGGCGGGATGGTGAATACCGACGCCGCCCGTACTCGCTGACCCGGAAGCGTCCCAGCCGTTCCAGTACGGGAAGAAATTGCCGGGGATCTGGTCGTCCATTTCGATCAGCAGGAAATCGGAACCGCTGTTACCACCGCCGTCGTTGCTGTCAGCGCGCTTCACGCATCCGGTCATCACCTTGTTCCCGAGCGCCGAGCCACTGCCGCAATTCGGTTTTTCATAGCGGAAGTACGCCTTCCATTGGGTGAAATTCGCCGCGGTGCTGGCCACGCCACAGTGAAAGGCCGTTAGGATGTACGGCTTGAAATCGTGTGCGGTATTGTCCACCACCGATCCGCTGCACCAACCTGCGCCATTGGGATCCACAACGCTCAAGCGCACCACCCCGTCCTTCTGGAGCGTCCAGTCATCGCCCTCGGGTGTGCACCGCACATCCACTTCGCAATCATCGGATTTCATGGAACCCACCATCCGGTAAGCATGCCCCACTTGGTCTATGTGGATGTGGCCCGCGCCCGCCACGATGGCCGGCTCGTAATACTCCACCGTGCTGGCCTCACCGCTCACCAATGCGGTGGTGAACAACCCGCTCTCGTGGTTGTTGCGATCGGTGAAAGCACCGAGCGTTTCCGCACCGGCATCATCGTATACATGCATCGTCGCACCCGGTGGCAGCTCGAATTCATCGAAGTACAATTCGGTGGCTATTGCCCCCGGCGATACCACACGCAACCGCCACAGGCGATCACCATTGGGCAGCATGCGCCACTGGCCTGCACCGTAGAGGCCGGCGTTCACAGACTGGAAACGGCTGTAGTACGGTAGCTTCCCTTCCGCCGCGCGTTGCGCGTCCATCGCGGCAACAGCACTGGCATCAAAAGGTGCGGCTGTCACGTCGGGAACACCGCTGCGATCGATGCCTGCAAGCACGGTGTAAGGTGCAAGGTCCACGCTGATCTGCGCCTGAGCGGGCAGCACGGCAGCAAGTAAGAACACAAAGGGTAGAGCGGTCGGTCTCATGCAACAAGGTCTGGTTTCTGGAACAAGGGCTGCCAATGTAGGTCGGCGGCATATACCCTCACTGTGCCCGCCCCCGAGCAGGGTCGGTCGCACGAACAAGGCGCTTCATCGAGGAGACTGAGCCGCAAGTACCGGGGTTCATCAAGCAATAGCAGCGCGACGGAAGTCGATCGGTACGGGATCCTACTTTGGCGTCTCCGATGCGCACGCTAGCACTTCTCCTTCTTTTCACCGCACTGTGCGCCGCGCAGCCTGCCCGCGCCCAAGCGGACAGCGCGGTGTTCCAGGACCTTCTCTTCGATGCGCTGCAAGGGGACATGCACAAGGTGGTAACGCGCCTCAATACGCTGGACGATGCCGCGCTCAGCCCCGATCAAATGCACAAGAAACATCTCCTCATCCGCCGCTTCGACGGGTTCGATGAGGACTTTGTTTTCCCTACGCGCGACAGCACGTTGATGAACATCATGGCCATCTACCTGCGTTACTGGGGCGAGGTCTTGCTGGAAGGCGATACCAAGGAACATGAAGCCGGTCTCGCCTACCGGATCAGCGAGCATTTGCGCACGCATGTATCGGCATTGGCGAAACACAAGGAAGGCTGGACCAGCAAGAAGTGGAACGAACTCCTCGATGCGCACTTGAAGTCGCTCGGGTGTTACGCTGCCATCGGTAAGACGGGGCCCTTCTACGACCTGTTGCTGCATATGCAGGAGACCGAAGTGCGCTATCCGGTGACCACACCGGAGGACACGTTGGATGTGAAGGTGATCTTCATGGACAGCGTGATCTGCAATGGCTGGGAGGGCTATGCCACGGCCGACACCTACTTCCCCGGCGGATGGGCAACGAACGACGCTCTCTATTGCCACCACAGCAGCTACGACCTGGCCAGCGAGCAGTTCTCCATCAGCTACCTGAAGCACGAAGGCAAGCATTTCGCCGACTACAAGCGCTTCCCCAAGTTGCAGAGCAACGACTTGGAGTACCGCGCCAAACTGGTGGAACTGGGCGCCGCCACCACCACGCTGTACGACCTCATCCGTTTCTTCCTCGGCAACAACGTATACGATGCGAACAACGCGCACGCCTACGCCAACTTCTGCGTCATGCGGGACATGTCGCGCGTCCTCTTCCACAGTGAACAGGAAGCGGACCTTGAAGCATGGAAGCGCTTGCCCGTGGAAACCGTTCAACGTACGGCCACGGAACTGTTGAAGAAGAACTCTCGCGATCTGGAAAATGCGGGAGCGCGGAGGGTGACGGCCTTCATCCGCTAGAACGGGAAAGGTCGGCCTGCGCGATCACGGAGCCAACAAGCAGGTCGCTTTCGCTGCCGTTTCGGGCACCTTCTTCTTCACCTCGTATGTGATCGTCTCATCGCCGAGTTTCACACGGGTAACCGCGACACCCGAAGCGGCTATGCGCTGCATATCGGCCAAGGTGCAGTGATAGGAAATGGCGTAGTTCGTCATGATCTGTTCACCGGCCACATACGATACGGGCGATGCCGCTTGCGCGGAGAGGAGGGTGAGCATCTCGCCGTTCGCCAACTTGATCTGCAATTCATTGCCTTCAGCCACCACGAAGTTGCGTTCGCCCACGAAGCGCACGTTCAGTTCAACACGGTGATCGTCCGCGTTCCGGTAGAAGCTGAGGGTATAGTAGCTCTCCAACTTCACTTCCGTGCGCCGCACGAGTGCCCCGGTCATGGCATCCTTCTCGTCGAGCGCATACTTGCACTTCTGGGCGAGCAACCCGGTTGGAACGGAGCACACTGCGAGTGCGAACAAGAGGGGGGACAGGGCTTTCTTCATCGTAACGCCAAAGAAAGGGTTTATCAGAGACCCCTACTGCTGAGTGGCGCTCAGCGAAAAGCGTCATCGTCCCGGCACGGGGCCGAACGTCCGCACAAGTGCAGCTGACCTCGGCCATCTACCTTTCACCAGCATCAAAGACCGAATGACCGGAACGCGCGCACGCTCCCTTCACACACCGGCGACAGCATTCGTACGTGTGCCCATATGGTCGTTCGTGCTACCGCTTGCCGTTCTCACTTCCTGCAGCGGACAAAGCCAAGCGCCCGGGCCGGAAGTGGGCGCGGTGCCCAAGATCTCGGAATTGGTCGCCTGTGGGTTGCAGGACAAAACCGGCACGCTCTGGTTCGGCACCACTGGCCAAGGCATCCTCCGCTACGACGGTAAAGCCTTCACCAACTTCACGGAGAAAGACGGCCTCTGCGATGACCGTGTGATGGCCATGCTCGAAGACCGGAACGGCCTATTGTGGTTCGGCACGCAACATGGGATCTGTAGCTATGACGGCAAGACTTTCACTGACCTGCTCATCCCCGACTCCATGCGTGCACCCGAACCGGACACGATCGCGGCGATGTCAGCAGCACCGGGTTGGATCATCCACATTTTCCAGGACAGGGCCGGAAACATGTGGTTCGGTACGCAGGGCTACGGTGTTTACCGCTACGATGGATCATCGATCACGCGCTTGAGCATGAAGAACGGCCTGAGCAACGACTGCGTGCAAAGCATCTTGCAGGACAAGACCGGGAACATCTGGATCGGCACCCGGGGCCGCGGCCTTTGCCGATACGATGGGAAGACCTTCGCGAGCTTCCCTTCCGAATGGCTGCAGAACAACCACATCATGTGCATGAAGGAAGACCACGACGGGAACATCTGGATCGGTACCGTGGGCAGCGGCGTGCGCCGTTACAGTAGATCGTTGGCTGATCTTGTTACCTACGACGGTCCCTCCTTCGTCAACTTCACCACCAGCGACGGCTTGCACAGCAACAATGTGAGCGCGATCCTGGAGGACAAGAAAGGGGATCTATGGTTCGCCACCGGTAGCGGTGTGAGCCGGTATGATGGGAAGACCTTCACCCATTTCACCACCAAGGAAGGGCTGTGCAGCAACCACGTCTGGACCATCGTGGAGGACAGGACGGGCAACCTGTGGTTCGGTACGAGGAAAGATGGACTATGCCGTTACGATGGCACTTCGTTCACCCGATTCCTCGGGGACCGTTGACGGTTTCCCACAGCCGTGCGACCTTCGCCCGATGGCCAAGCGCACCGTACCCATTGACGAAGCCGAAGTACACCTGTTCACCAGTGCCGGTGAGTGGCATGCATGGCTGAAGAAAAACCATGCGAAGAGCACCGGTGTCTGGTTGCGCATCGGCAAGAAGAACAGCGGACTGGTAACTATCCGTTGCGATGTTGCCATAGGGGTCGCACTATGCCATGGCTGGATCGATGCCATCCGCAAGTCGTACGACGTCCCTTCGTTCGTGCAGCGCTTCACGCCGCGCAAGGCCCGCAGCATCTGGAGCCAAGTGAACCGCGATCGCGCCCTCGCATTGATCACGGCCGGCGAAATGCTGCCCGCCGGGCTGGCCGCCGTAGAAGTTGCGAAAGCCAATGGCGAATGGGGCCGCGCTTATAGCCCCGGCAGCACCATCACCGAACCGAAGGACCTGCTGGCCGCCTTACGCAAGAGCCCGCACGCGAAGAAATTCTACGCCACGCTGAATGCGCAGAACCGCTTCGCCATCCTGCACCGCTTGGAAAAGAGCGCGAAACCCGAGACACGCGCCAAACGCTTGGCGAAGTTCGTGGAGATGCTGGAACGGAACGAGTTGATCTATCCGTAAGCGGCGGCACGGATCGCTGAGAAGTGGTAACAAAGGAGTGGTGCGATCACTGACGGGCCCGTTGGACCTTGCGCTCAGCCATCTGCTCTTTCTTCACCAGCCCGAGATCCTCGGCGCGGCTTCCGGAGTACTCCGTATCCCATTTGAACATCTTCGCCTTCTTGTCGAACCGGCAAACCGCCACGGGTTCTTTGAAGGTGGCGTAGTCCACTTTGTGGATGACGGGGAGCAAGGCCATTTCCAATGCGATGGTGTTGCCGCCCTCCTGCTCCTTGGCCTTTACCCGGGTATCGATGATGACGCTCTTGGCTGTGTGGCCCTGCGCCCAGTATTCCACGCGGTACACGGCATCGTACGGTAACGATAGGGCGTACTTGCCGCGTTCATCGGTCTTGCGGTACACCGTGCGATCGGCCGAACCCTTTTCCAGGGTATCCTTCGCTACTATGGACACCTTGGCCATCACCTTCTTGGTGTCGTGGTCCTTCACCACGCCGTTGAGCGTAAAGGACTCCGATTGCGCCAGGCACTGCGCCGTACCGAGCGCCAGAGCCATGACCACCGTTGCCAGTGATCGCCATCCGCTATAGGAAGAGGTACGTTGCACGCGCATAATACGCAGGAGCGCACGGACGGGTTCCATTCCCCACGGACCGCCGCTCTACTTCGGCGCGAACGGAGGAAGCTCGACCCGCTGGTTGCCCAAAGGATCGGCATGGATCTTCCGATCGTGTTCACCAAAGAGACAACGCCATGAACAACGACAGCACCACCAATACCCTGCGCAAGTTGGAAGAACAGTACTGGCAAGCGATCAAGGACCACGACACAACGGCCATCGTCAACCTGACGCACGAACCCACTGTGGTGACCGGTGCCCAAGGTGTGGGATCATTGACCAAGGCACAGATGAAGGAGATGATGGAAAAGCAGGCTCAATGGACCCTCACCGATTTCAAACTGAAGGACGTGCAGGTGAACATGCTCGGACCCGACACCGGTATAGTGGCTTACACGGTGCACGAGGAACTGACCGTGGAAGGCAAGCCCGTGCGGTTCGATGCTGCCGATGCATCGGTATGGGTGCGCAGCAACGGCAAGTGGGCGTGCGCCTTGCACACGGAATCGGTGTTGGGCGATCCGTTCGGGCGCGACAGGGGGAAGGGTTGACCGGGGTTATAGCGACGCGGTCACCGCGCGGTACACCCTTCTACTACGCTCACTGCAGCACCAGCCGATCGCTGGCGATAACGCGCACACCATCGCGCAACCGGCAAGCGAACATGCCGCTGAGGTGCGTGGGAACATCCACCGTGTTCAAGCCCTGATGAAGTTGCGCGGTGAACACCACACGGCCCACCGCATCCAGCAACTCCAGTGTTGCGCGGTCCGTATTGCAGCCGAGTACGAATTGCCCGTGTGCCGGATCCGGGTACAGCACCGATCGCTCTTGCTCGGGTCGCATTCCTTCCAACCCCAGAGGCCCCGCCGGTCCAATGGCCATCACGAACGCATCATCGATACCAGCGGCGGAGAGGTTGAGCACTGCGGCGCCCGGGTCGAAATCCACGTTGATGAATTCGAAACAACCCGTTACACGCGCGTTCCCCGTACCGTCCACCACAATGGCCCGGCCAGAGTTGTAGTAGAACGAACCGGCGCTCACCTTGAACGCCCAGTGGAAGGCGGCATCGGTGCCAACGCACTGCACATAGAGCGCCGTGGTGCTGCCCGTGCTCAGCGTAAAGGTGCCCGGCCCGGGGTCCATATCGCTGGTGCCCAGCAACTCGCCGGTCGTGTACACATGGCCCACCGCATCCACGGCGATACCGTAGCCCTCGTCGGTCGACGCCGTGGCGCCACCGATCCGGAAGGCCCACGCGAAGGAGCCGTCAGCGTTGAGCCGCATGGTGAAGACATCGATGTTGCCCACCGTTGTCAGCGTGAAGTCGGAGACGCCGGGGTCGAAGTTGCAGCTGTCCCTGAACATCCCCGTAACGAACACATTGCCCAGCGTATCCACGGCGACGGCGTTGGCCTTGTCATCGTTCGGCCCGCCCATGGCGCGCGCCCACACGAAAGCGCCGTTCGCATCCAGCTTGCTTACGAAGATGTCCACGCTGCCTACCGCTGTGAACGCCGCAGTATCCGGTCCGGGGTCAAAATCGCTTGTGGCACCGAAACGGCCCACGAGGTAAATGGCGCCGGCTGCATCGCTGCACATACCGAACGCTTCGGCATTTACCAGCGGCTTCTCGGCCCATACGAGATCGCCAGCGGGATCCAGCTTCACGAGGAACCTACCAAGGTCCAAGTTGAAGATGTTGGGGCCGGGGTCCATATCCACCGTGCCGGAAAGCAGCCCCGTCACCAGCACATTACCCGCAGGGTCCACCACCATGTCAGCCACCTCATCGGAGTAAGGACCACCGTAGTGCCGCACCCATTGGAAGATACCGTCGGCGTCCAGCTTCAGGATGAAGATGTCCTGATCGCCCACGTTCGTCAGGCTCACCGTGCCCGGGCCGGGATCGAAGTCCGTGGCGCCCGAGAAGAGGCCCGTAACGAACACGTTGCCTTGCGCGTCCGTGGCAATGGCTGCGGCATACTCCGGTGCGGTGCTGCCCAAACGGAACGACCACACATGCTGCCCTTGCGGATCCAATTTCACCACGTAGATGTCGGCACCACCTGCGCTCACCAACGGGTTGGCATTCACTCCGGGATCGCCATCCACCGTGCCGAAGAAATCGCCGAGGGCCACCGTGTTGCCAGCTGGATCCAGTACCACATCGCGGCCGAAGTCCTGGCTGCTGGCACCGAAACCATACGCCCAAGGCACGGGAGGATATTGCGCAACAACACGCGCGTTACTGCCGAGGACCACGAGACAAGTCAGGATCGTACTCCGCTTCATGACCGCAACGATAGGAAAGAACAACGGTGCGGCCGCGCTGCCTGACCTCACCCTACCCTCTCCCAAGGAGAGGGTTCTGATGGTGTATGTCTGACAACACCTGAACTTTCAACCCCCGGCGCCTCGGCCGGGGTCGCACCGTTTTGTGCCACCGGTCGAAACACGTCAAGGCGCATTCTCGCCTCCCTCTTCCTGCTGCTTCTTCTTCGCCCGCTCCTCAGCCAGTACTTGTGCATGCAGCGCCGGGAATCGCTCGCGCAACTGGCGCACCGCATCCAGTGCTTCCCAGTCCTCCGCTTGGTTCTTGAAAGCACGCTCGTGGTTCACATACGTGCGGCAGCGCACGTAGCCCTCATCATCGTGCTGCGTACCCAGTACGAAACCATCGGGTATGCTCCCGAGCACGGCCGGAAAGCCGAGCCGCATTTTACCGGTGCCCATGATCGCTGCTGACGGATTGCGGAAGAAGAACTGCTGCAGGTTGGCAACGGCTTCGGGTGCACCATGGCCGCTGTACTCCCGATAGCGCGTGAATAAATGCGGTGTGAAAAGAGTGGGCAGGCCATCGAAAGCCGGTTGCAGGCCGCACAAACCCTCCTTCGCATAGAACCACATCAAGAAGCACTGGAAAGTCTGCTTCTTGTTGGTCGTGATCACGCACAGCCAGTTGTTGTCCTCCGGCGAGGTGTAGATGTGCATCCGCTTAATGCCGCCTGCCCGTCGGCTCTTCCGGTGCTCCCGTTGCTGCTCCTTCACCTTGCTCTGCATCTTGTTCTGCACACTGCTCAGGTCGGCCTTTGCATACGCAATGGCCTCCGGTATGGTCATGCTGGGTACGTACATGCGGAGGGCGTTTCAGTGCACTAACGCGAATGAAAGAAAGGTTCATACGCGGCGGTACGCCCTTGCGCGAGCCTACCTTCATGCAACAGAACCAAACTACCATGAGCAAAGAGACCAACAACACCGTGCGCCTGCACCGCGTGCTAACGGCCCCACCGGAGCGCATCTACAAAGCCGTGCTCGACGCCGCGGCCAATTGCAAATGGCTTTCGCCGCACGGATTCACCTGCACGGTACACCATCTGGAAGCCAAGGTCGGTGGCACCTACAAGATGTCCTTCACCAACTTCAGCACCGGCAAGAGCCAAGGCTTCGGTGGCAAGTACCTGGAGCTGGTGCCCAACGAACGCATCGTGGCCACCGACGTGTTCGATGACCCCAACATGCCCGGCGAAATGACGACGACTTGGACGTTCAAGAAAGTCTCCGTCGGCACGGAAGTGAACGTAGTGCAGGAAGGCATACCACCACAGATCCCGGCCGAAGCCTGCTACCTCGGCTGGCAGGAATCGCTGGAGCAGTTGGCCGATCTCGTGGAGTCGGAGATACCGGATGCGTGAGAGATCCGGTGCCGATCAATGAGGCGGGCCAATGGCTTTAGACTGAAGGACAATCGGCAAAAAGCGTCAGCGTCTTCGGGAGCCGAGCCGAGCGACCGCGCTGGCAGGTGATCTTGGCCCAACCGATCACATATGCCTTGAAGCCCAGCCTTCGGCTGAGGCGGAGCGGCCGGAAGTGGTGGGCTACCTTGTCCGCCCCGATGCCGCTGTCATGTTCATACTGATCATTGTAGTGTTCGTTCTCGGCTATGCGGCCATCGCCTTGGAACATCCGTTGCGGATGAACAAGGCGGCGCCTGCGCTGCTCACGGGCATGCTCGTGTGGACCTTGGTGATGCTGAGCGACACCGGTGGGGAACACGCGGGCACAGAAGGGAAAGTGGAATCGCTCTTCCACCACTTGGGCGAGATAGCGAGCATTCTGTTCTTTCTCCTGGGTGCCATGACCGTTGTGGAGTTGATGGATGCGCACGGCGGTTTCGAAGTGGTAACGGACCGCATCGGTTCCAAGAACCGGCTGGTGTTGCTGTGGGTGGTGGGCGTGCTCACCTTCTTCCTGTCGGCGGTACTGGACAACCTCACAACGGCGATCGTTATGGCGGCACTACTGCGCAGGCTGGTGGGCAAAAAAGAAGACCTGTGGACATTGGGCGGCGTGGTGATCATTGCCGCGAACGCGGGCGGCGCGTGGAGCCCGATCGGCGATGTAACGACGATCATGCTCTGGATCGGTGGACAGGTCACGACGTGGAACATCATCGCGCAGCTCTTCGTGCCCAGCGTGGTGTGCTTGGTGCTGCCCTTGCTGTGGTTGAGCATGCGCATGCGCGGCAGCATCGAGCGGCCCGCAGCCGAGGAAACGGAGCAGGGCGTGGTAACGAAGCGCCAGCAGTACACGGTCTTCGCCATGGGCGTAATCACCTTGCTCGGCGTGCCGTTGTTCAAAGCCTACACGCACCTGCCACCGTTCATGGGCATCATGTTCGGCTTGGCCATCCTGTGGATGTACACGGAGTACGTGCACACGCGCAGCATGGAAGAGGCGGGCCAATACCAGGTGGCGGCGATCCTCAAGAGGATCGACCACACCAGTATCCTCTTCTTCCTGGGCATCTTGATCGCGGTCGCGGGCTTGCAGACGGGCGGGCACCTGGCGCTTTTATCAGGCTGGCTGGGTGCGCATTTACCGAGCGTCTACGCGGTGAACGGCATCCTTGGCGCGCTCTCGGCAGTGGTGGACAATGTGCCGTTGGTGGCGGCCGCGCAAGGCATGTATCCGTTGAGCACCTATGCGCCGGATCACATCTTCTGGGAGCTGCTTGCCCTGTGCGCGGGCACGGGCGGCAGCATGCTCATTATCGGCTCGGCGGCGGGCGTAGCGGTTATGGGCGTGCTCGGCATGGAGTTCATGTGGTACGTGCGCCGCATGTTCGTACCAGCGGCTATCGGCTATGTCGGCGGTATGCTGGCTTATTGGCTCCTGAACGGCGCGGCATGAATGCCCTGAAGCGTGCTCTGGCACACGCATGAAAAACAACCCATGGCGCATCGCCGGGGGGTGTTTCGTTTTGGGGTAGCGAAGAACAACAACCGACCAGCAACTGTGCAAGACGCACGCGAGCAGGCTCGGAGAACGCTTGCCCAATGGTCTACTTTGGCCCCGTGCATCATCCACGTCAGAGTGGTACAGCCAGAAAGGTGCAGGCGGCTTACACCTTTCTTAAACCACATCCTGATGCGCTCTATTTCCACTTTTTCCGTTCTCGCTCTCTCCACTGTGCTGGCCGCCCAGCCCACCCTGCAATTCGCTGACCTGCCCACCACGGCGATCACGCTCGACTGGTATCTGTTGAACGATCCGGGCAACATCACCGAACCCAGCAACGGCATCGGCCAGACCTGGGACTTCACCAGCGCTACCTGGGATCTTGCTGGCACCGTAACCCTGGCCCCGGCCGCCGGTACGCCGTACGCGGCTACCTATCCCGCTGCCAACTACGTGTTCATCTTCTCCCCTACGGGCCAAGCGGCCATCTACGCCTACCTGTTCGTGGATGCTTCGGGCATACAGACCATCTGCGGCGATGCCCCGATCAACTCCGAGGTGTACACCGATTATAAGCGCGTGTTGCAAACACCCATGAGCTACAACGATGCCTTCACCGATACCAACGATGGCAGCATGGGCCCCGGAAGCGAGACCTGGACCTACACCGGCGCCGGCACCTTGCAGACCACCTATGGCGATTTCAGCAACACCGTGAAAACCACGCGCACCGCCGACGGCCGCACCACCTTGTGGAACAGCGCACCGCTCTTCCCGCGCCTCACGGGCAATAGCTCAAGTGTCAACCTGTACGTGCTCGGAAGTACCTCCATCGCCGAGGGCGGCACGCACACTACGGCACTGGCGACTTTCCCCACACCCACCGCGGGCAAGCTCACGGTATCGGGCATCGTTGCCAACTCCAGGTGGAGCGTTCTCGATGCTGAAGGCCGTGTTATGCAAAGTGGCACATGGCCCGCCATGGGCGCCCAGCAAATGGACCTGTCCGATCTGGCCGCCGGTGCGTACGTGCTCACCGTCACCGACCACATCGGGCTGCGTAGCATCGGCATCAACAAGCAGTAGCCCTCTCTCTCATAAAAGAACAACCCCCGGCGCTTCGGCCGGGGGTTGTTTCGTTTTGGGGTTTACGGATGCACTGCGCTGAGGCGGGCCGATGACCCTGGACTGAAGGACACTCGGCGAAAAGCGTCAGCGTCCCGGAACGGGGCCGAGCGTCTGCGCAATGGGACAGCCGAGCTTGTGTGGGGGCGCCTGGTTAGAGCCGCGCGTATTCGTAGGGGAAGCCATGGTGGTGCGGATGGACTGCTGGCACTTACCGCCGCGGTAATTCGCGGACGGCATTGCGTCTAGCATCCAAGCGCATCAATTTGGCCTCAATCGCTTCGATCAGCGAGAGCATTCTCTCTGGAATACCATGGTCATGGTCGCACACGTCACAGTGCCACTTCTTCAACTCTGAAACGGATTGCTTTTTGAATCGAACCATAATGCGGTATCGGAATTGGTGCTTTACGAGTTCAGCTAATATCGGCCAATCCTGACCAGTAGCCTGGTCCAATCTCTCAGTAACAAGTTCAATCAGCTTCAAGATTCCAGTGAACTCCGCGACCGCCACCTCTGCGTCGAGTTCCTCTTCAGTGCCATGATAGTGACACTTGATTTCATCAAGCATCAGATAGACTGCGTTAGCAGCGACCGGCTTTGTCCCCCGCAGATGCAGACTTCGTGTGTTTCCCGGATTCTGGAGGAACTGTTCATCGAAGCCGTTGAAGGTGAACGCATCGATTGCAGCGACCAAGTGCTCATACATCTGGAACAGGCGAGTCGATTCGTTGTCCTCTATGCGATTTGTCTTCTGGTCACTGACCTGCTGTTGCAGTATCTGATTTGCATTCACCTGTTGCCTAAAGGCTACATACACCAAATACGCACCAAGCAGATTTACAACTGGAGCCGTTATGCCCCCGATGGTATCACCGACTTGTCCTGTCTCGCTAAAATCCACGCCCGACCAAATCGCGGGCAGCACAATAATCGCCGGACCAAGTATGACTAAAGCAACCCCTACGAACAAGATAACTCGAGGGTGAGGTGACTTCATCTGCATCGACAATGACCTTTGCGGTTGACGAAGGTAGTCTGGCAACTATGGGTGACCGTCTCGTTTAGCTATTGCCGAGGTGATGCGGATGCTGCACGAAGGGACGGCTGAGGAACTTCGGGAAGCATACCTTGTTCGAGGTTCTGTTGTTGTTTTAGCCTCTAAGCATGAGCGCCCATTACTTGCATAACGCGCTGAAGGGAAAAGTCCTTTACTCCGAAGTGAAGGGTTATGACATGCTCTTGGTTACCATAGCTGTGCGCTCCTTCTTCGTTTACATCCCGTACAACCATTACAACGGCACTGCCGATATCGTTGAGACAGCGCGTGAGAGAGGTGCTCAGGTTGTCGTTTGCTCGAGCAAGATTCCCATTACTGAGGTTGCCAAGATGCACGGGAGGCGACTTGGCATTCCCATCCATACTATCCGTGAGTTTTTGAGCTTAATCGAGAATGGAGGCTCTCCGATATAGGGATTGGTTAAGCGCACGGATAGACCCAGAGCATGTTGATCTGGCTTTTTTGTTCGGCTCCGTTCTGCTCGATTCAAAGACTGCGAATGATTGTGACCTGTTCTTGGTTACACAGGCCGAGCCAGCAACATCCAAATGGATCATTCAACGGTCACTCTTAAAGCAGTTGAGTAGGTTGTTTGAGGAAGCGTTCAACCTAAAACTCTCGATCGAACTGCTCTCACAGCAAGAGTATGTCCAATGGTTGACTTGGAAGGACACCATCTTCCACTCCCCTAAACTCTTAATCCTTGGGGACCATGGCATCGCATAGTGCTCTCCTGATGGACAACTGGACCATGCAGGATCTTGGGGAGTTGTTGTATGGGGGGTTGAGTGGAGAAGTGGCTTCTGAACTGCGATTTAGCGAAGACGGTCAGCACTTCTTCTATGCGAACACCAGCTCAGACGTAATTGCCTTTGAGTGCCTTGCGCAGGTTTTGTCGAACATCGTGCTCGCTGATACGTGCTATGTAGATGCTGACAATAGCGAAGCCTGGTTACCGCATTTCCCGGCCTTAGCGAGGTTGACACAAAAGGGATTCGTACAAGAGCGGCTCTTCAACCATAGACGAGAACATTGGGTGGAGATTCGGGAAGCCATAGTTGAGCAGTTCACAACCTGTCCAGAACTCAAGAGCGTTCACGAAGAGAACAAACGTGCTCACAGAGAAAAACGTCCATTACCTGACGAACTGTTGTCGGCTGTTCTACACGGCGGCGCAGGAATGATGGCGCGGGCCAGGTTTGCCGAAGTGCCATACATTTCACATCCCCTCCGTGAACGGTTAGTTGAGAACGCAGATTTCATGAAGGCGCGCCCAAGCGCAAGGTCCGAGTTAACTGCTTTCGTTGAGTCCCAACGCCTACGTTTGTTTGAACGCATTGACTCGACCGGATACTACGCGCGCCTCAGGCTCCCGCCCATCGCGATTCAGGTAATCAATGAATCAAATAGTGCAGAGAATCTGCTGGAGGTGGCTGTACAAATGAGGGAGCGCTACAGAACACTGCGGGAATGGCTATCAGAATTCCAAGATGCACTTAGCGCAGAAGATATCTCCGAGATTCAAGGGCGTCATAGGATGCTTTCACAATTGGGAATGGCGTTGGATGGACAATCTTTAGGAGACACTCTCGGGATCACGACAGTCCAAATGGGGGCGACGGCCTTGCCGAAGCTCACGTTTAAGGTTGGTGCACTGGTCAATTCGATACGAAATCAATTCGGGGTTCGCGCTCAGCTAAATCGAATCCTCCTTACCGAACCTGGCTCAAAAGCGGTGAAGCGACTATGTGGCTTTTTTGACCAGTCGAATGGCAAGTATGCGCTAGATCTCGAACACGATCTACAGAAGCGGTGGGGGGCAGCAAAACGGTGATGCAGGGCAGAACGTGTCCCCGACATACTCCCGTGTATGAAGACGCCCTGCACTAGCTCGACCGTTCCCTTTGCGCCGTGGGCCATGATGGTCGTTAGAAAGCATTCCTCAGTGATCCATAACACGCGCTTTCATGTTGCGTCTTCAACCACTCGCTCGATCCTTGAACCGCTCACTCGGTGCCCAGCAGGGAAAGTCAGGTAGCGTTCGATCCTTAACTGCGCAACTTCCACTCGCAAATGCCTCGCGAGCGCCATAGACCCGGCGTATGACCCGTGCGGCCGTCCAGACCGCTGCGAAGGCTTGCAGGACACCCTGTGATTGACTAGTGCGGTAAAGCGAGCACACGTATCGCCAACACCAACCCGGCCAATGTGAGCGCGTTGCGCACAAGGTTCAGCCGCGACCAACGGGAGACGAGAGCGCTAACGTTCGCTGGGGGTAGAGTTTCGGCACGCATCAACTTCAGGGCGGTGGGTATGAAGAACGCGAACGTGGCTATGCGTTCAGCGAGGACGACGAGTGCGGCAGCAAGCCACCAATCGTAACGGGGCTCGGTGGATCGCAAGGCCATTACCAAGTTCGCGATGGTGAGCAAGGTCAACGGCACGGTCGTTACCATGCCCCAGAACTTGCGACCGGTATCCAATTCATTCATCGCCTGCTTGTTCACGGCGAAGCCATCAGCGGTCCGGGTGAACCACAACGGAAGAACGATCCGCGTTTCGTAGAGCCCGGCGCCGAACGCTGTGCCCAGGTTCACGATGAAAAGGCCCAAAAGGATCTCCTGGAGTGCATGCATCATCGTGGCCTTCGTTCCGGGATATGTCCCGGCAACAAGGAAGGACCAAAGTAAAAGCGGTCCGCCACGCGCTGGTGTGAGACCCCGGCGCGTTGTAAGGCGTGCCCGCACGCAGCCCTGCTGTTCCCTTTCGCGGTGGTCTTCCACCATTCCCTCGATCCTGCAACCGCTCGCTCGGTGCCCAGCAGGGAAAGTCAGGTAGCATCCGATTTTTAGCTGCGGCAATTTCCTCGCCGCACTACCTCGGCTGTCTCCGTGTGCAGACGCTCGGCTCTGACCGAGTGTCACTCTGAACCCTTCAGAACGCGAGCGTCCGCCGACCGCGAACCATTCGAGCGACAAGCGTATTCTTAGGCCATGGTTCGTTTTGCATGTCCAGTCACATTGTTCATCGTGCTGTTCGCGGCAGGATGCTCCCAACAAGTGCCGGATACCGCATTCACCTTTCGCAGTTCATCACCGGCCTATACCAACGGAGGAGGACCCGTAGTGATGCTGGACGAAGCGCACAACAACTTTCATACGCTTGGTGGTCGCTACTACACCTTCGGAAAGGTGCTTTCGGATGATGGTTACCGGATGATGCCGGGAACGGCTCCCTTCACCTCGGCACACATCCAACAGGCGCGCATCTTGGTCATCGCCAACGCACTCTCGAAGGACGAGGACTTCGCTCTACCGACACGTTCGGCCTTCACCACCGGGGAGATCGCTGCTGTGCAGCAATGGGTGGCCGCAGGCGGCAGCCTGTTCCTCATCGCCGATCACATGCCCTTCGGCGGTGCGGCGCATGATCTCGGCGCGGCATTCGGATTCGATTGGATCAATGGCTACGCGATCCCGCCACATGAGGGAACGGAGATGTTCACACGCCGCGATGGGTCACTCTTAGCGAACCCCATCACGGACGGTAGCGACAGCACACGCATCGACAGCATCGCGCTCTTCACCGGCAGTGCGTTCCATGCTCCACCCGAGGCCATGGTCCTAACGCGGCTCAATGCGGGTTACGAGATCCTGTTGCCGGAGCGTGCGGATGAGCTCAGCGACAGCACGAGCCGGATCCCCGGTGATGGTTACATCAATGGCGCGATGATGGAGTACGGCAAGGGACGCATAGTGGCTTTGGGTGAAGCCGCGTTGTTCAGTGCGCAGCTCAGCGGTCCTTCGCACGAACCAATGGGCATGAACCAGATCGGCGCGGAGCAAGATCCGCAGTTCCTGCTGAACATCATCCATTGGTTGGATAGGCGCCTTTGATGGCTTGCGCGAGGCGGATCGAATGATCAGCGCAGACGCTCGGTCCAGTTCCGGGACACTGACGCTTTTTGCCGAGTGTTACTCGATCCAGCGCTTCCGGCCCGCCGCGACTCTCAAGGATCCGCGCAGCGCGTCGCTACTTCACCGTAGTGCCTTGGTAGAGCCGGGTAAAGACGGTGTCGATCGGTTCCCACAGCTCGATCTTGTTGCTGTCCGGATCCAGGGCGTGTACGAAGGCACCGTACTCCACGCGCTCCACGCTGTCGGTGAACACCACGCCATCCGCGCGCATCCGCTCCATCAATGCATCGAGGTGTACCACGCGGTAGTTGATCATGAAGTCTTTCGGGCTCGGCGCGAAGTACTTGGTGCGCGCACCGAAGGCGCTCCATTGCAAGTAGCCGCGACCGTCCGCATCGGCATCGCCGTACTCGAACATGGCGCCGTACTCGTTCATGGGCATGCCCAAGTATTTGGTGTACCACGCCTTCAAGGTCTTGGGGTCCTTGCTCTTGAAGAAGATGCCGCCGATGCCCGTGGCGCGTGGCTCATCGGAAGGTGCGTTCGGCGCCGTGATGCGACCCGCTGTAAAAGCGGTGGTGGCCACGGCCAGCAGGAGGAGGATCGAGGTTCTCATGTTCGTGCAAGGTCGTTGTGCATGGCGGGCGTATTGCGCTTCAGCATGGCCGCGCAGATCAAGCTGATCAACAGGCCAACGGGCAGGATCTCCATGTACGTGAAGCCGATCTTGACGATGGGGTTCTTGTACAGCTCGTTGAAGTCGCGCATCTCCTGAAGCTGGGCCTCCACCTGGGCAGCGGGTTGGCCGCTGCTCTCGAGTTCCGCCTTGGTGTGGTCGTAATACTCCGCCATGTAATCGTGTTTTGAAGTGGCGCTGAGCACCAACCACGAAGCCACATAGAACGTGGAGGCGAGCAGAGTGATGTACAACCCCATGAGAAAGGCCTTGCCGAAATTGATGGTCCCGCCCAAGTGCTTGTCGCGATAGGTCTTCACCGCGAAGAAGATGGTGGACAGGGCGATGACCATGGTGGTATAGCCGATCCATAGTCCGTTCTCGAAGTCGTGGTTATCGCCTGCGAGGGTCAGCCACATCATCGCCGCAACGATGATCCCGCCGATGATGCCGTATGTGAGGACGATCCTTCTCATGGGTGTTGGTTTTGATCGCGAACGAACGCTGAACCTACGCTCCGGGCATCATACTTCGGAATGGATCTCGGGTGCTGAGGTGCGGATCCATACCAAAGGATGACCGCTTTATGCGATGACCCCGAGCGCTTTGGCCTTGTGTACCGCTTCCGTGCGCCGCTTCACCTCCAGCTTCCCGAACAAACTGGATGAATGGGACTTCACCGTGGGCAGGGAGATGAACAGCTTGTCCGCGATCTCCTGGTTGGAAAGGCCGGTGGCCATCAGTTGCAGCACCTCCTGCTCGCGCGCACTGATACCGATCCTGCGCAAGGCTTCCGCATCCACCTTTTGGAGAGTCTCCGCCACCCCAACCTTCTTCCGTTGCAAGAGCTTCGAACCCATCCAGATGCCCAAGGCGGTGAAGAGCACAGCCACCACACCGATGTACACTTCCACGGACAAGTCGCGGATCCAGTAGCGGTACTCGAAGTACTTCAGCAGGAACACCACGGCCGCCAGCGCGAGACCGTAGAGCACCACCGTGGTCCAGTAGCCGTACCGGCGCACCTCAGTTGACTTGGCCATCGGGCCGAAGTTCGGCATGAGCTCAACGACCGCGCTTACGTTCCGCATAGGCCTTCAGCACTTCTGCCTGTCGCGCACTGGCCCGCTCGGTGTAGTCCAAGTCCCAAACGAAATTGTCCGTAGCGGCATCGTAATGCGCCTTACCGACAACCGTGGGCAGGGCGGCTGCGTCCAGTCCTTCCAGTTTCGGAACGAGCGATGTGTTCACGTTCATCCCGTACCCGCCTTCCCAAAGCAGGCTGTCCTGTATGCGCATGTCGATCTCCACCACTTTGGGCACATAACCCGCTGCAGCGTACTCGATAGCGTAGTAGGCCGCCTTATTGAGGAGGAGATCGTAGCGCCCATCCGGTGTTGAAGGGCGAGCGATCGCGTGGACCCTGTCGTTCACATCCCAAGTCGTTACCACATAAGCGCGCAGGGTGTCGCCGGTCATGTAGTCCTTCGCCACGCCGTACACGTACATCACCGTGTCCGTGACTTCCGTTGCCGGCACTTCGGTTGTTGGCTCCTGAGTCTTTGCTGCTGGTTCGCTCTTGGGCGTTGGTGCGCAGCTGGCGAGGAGCAGGAGGGAAAGGGCGGCCATCAATGATCGGGTGGTCATAAAGCGTATGGCTAAGAACGACCCGTATGGTCGATAACGTTACTATCATTTCATCGGAACATGGCTGCTCCGGATAGTTACTTGCAGTTCTGCCGCGACCAAGCCAACGTGATGCATAAGTTCCTCCGCTTCTGGTGGAAGTGAAAATTGGTGAACAACATCGATGACAATCGACCGGCCTTTTCCACTGGGATAGGATGACCAAATCTCTCCGGTTTCAACGAACAGCAAATAGGCCTTCATCTTTTCCTTCAGCGCTAGAATGTGCTCGCGTGCATCGCTCCAATCCAAACCATCTGCTATCGTCAGAACGACATGCCCCGTCGTTTTCTCGATGCCAATAGCATCAACCACATTGGGTTCGGCCAACCCCATTACCTGCTTAGATACATGCTCCGCTCCCCATACACCTCCCTGAAGAACGGATCCTTCAGATCCTTGATGAAGTGGATCGCTTCGCCGGTGCTCTTCATCTCGGGCCCGAGGCTCTTGTCCACATCGGGGAACTTATCGAAGCTGAACACGGGCACCTTGATCGCGTAGCCCTCCAGTTTCGGCTTGAAGGGGAAGTCCTTCACCTTGGCTTTGCCGAGCATGACTTTCGTAGCCCAGTTCACGTAGGGTTCGCCGTAGGCCTTCGCGATGAAGGGCACGGTACGGCTGGCGCGCGGGTTGGCTTCGATCACGTACACCACTTCGTCCTTGATCGCGAACTGGATGTTCACCAGGCCCTTGGTCTTCAGCGCGAGCGCGATCTTCTTCGTGTGGTTCTCGATCTGCTCCATCACGTGCGGGCTCAGGTCGAAGGGCGGCAGCACGGCGTTGCTGTCGCCGCTGTGGATCCCCGCCGGTTCGATGTGCTCCATGATGCCGATGATGCGCACCTCTTCGCCATCGCAGATGGAATCGCTTTCCGCTTCGATGGCGCCATCGAGGAAGTGATCGATGAGGATGCGGTTGTCCGGCATGTTGTGCAGGATGTCGAGCACCTGCGCTTCCAGTTCATCCTCGTTGATCACGATCTTCATCTTCTGCCCGCCAAGCACGTAGCTGGGCCGCACCAGTAGCGGGAAGCCGAGCTCGCGGCTGGTGAGGATCGCTTCCTCGGCGGTGTTGACGCCGGCGAACTTCGGGTACGGGATCTTGAGATCGCGCAGCAAGCTGCTGAAGCGCTCGCGGTCCTCGGCCATGTCCAGCGCTTCGTACTGCGTGCCCATGATCTTGATACCGTATCGGTGCATCTTCTCGGCGAGCTTCAATGCGGTTTGCCCACCCAATTGCACGATGACGCCTTCGGGCTTCTCGTGCTGGATGATGTCGTAGATGTGCTCCCAGAACACCGGCTCGAAGTAGAGTTTGTCGGCCGTGTCGAAGTCGGTGCTCACCGTCTCCGGGTTGCAGTTGATCATGATGGTCTCGTAGCCGCACTCCTTGGCCGCGAGCACACCGTGCACGCAACTGTAATCGAACTCGATGCCTTGGCCGATGCGGTTGGGGCCGCTGCCCAGCACCACGATCTTGGGTCGATCGCTGCGCACGCTTTCGTTCTCCTCTTCGAAGGTGCTGTAGTAGTAGGGTGTCTTCGCGGTGAACTCACCGGCGCAGGTGTCCACCAATTTGTACACCCGCTTGATGCCGAGATCGTTGCGCTTCTTGTAGACCTCGCTCTCCAAGCAATCGAGCAGGTGCGCCACCTGCCGGTCAGCATAGCCTTTCTGTTTCGCTTCGAAAAGCAGCGCATCGGGGATCGTATCCAGCGTGTACTTCTCCACTTCCTTTTCCGTGAGGATCATGTCCTCGATCTGCTTCAGGAACCAGATGTCGATGCGGGTGATGTCCTGGATCTTCTTGAAGGGGATGCCGAGCTTGATCGCATCGTACACATGGAAGAGCCGGTGCCAGCTGGGGTTCGCGAGGCTTTCCAGCAGCACGTTCGCGTCCGTTACCTCCCGGCCGTCGGCTCCGAGGCCGTTGCGCTTGATCTCCAAACTCTGACAGGCTTTCTGCAACGCTTCCTGAAAGCTGCGGCCGATGCCCATCACCTCGCCGACGCTCTTCATCTGCACACCGAGGCGGCGGTCGCTGCCTTCGAACTTGTCGAAGTTCCAACGCGGCACTTTCACGATCACGTAATCGAGCGTGGGTTCGAAAAACGCGCTGGTCCCAGTGATCGGGTTCTCCAACTCATCCAACCGATATCCGATGGCGAGCTTGCTCGCGATCTTGGCAATGGGATAGCCCGTGGCCTTCGACGCGAGCGCTGAACTGCGGCTCACCCGTGGATTGATCTCGATGGCGTAGATGTGCTCGTGCTCATCAGGGCTCACGGCGAACTGCACGTTGCAGCCACCGGCGAAGTCGCCGATGCTGCGCATCATCTTGATGGCAAGCGTGCGCATCTTCTGGTAGGTGCGGTCGCTGAGCGTCATGGCGGGCGCCACGGTGATACTGTCGCCCGTGTGGATGCCCATCGGATCGAAGTTCTCGATGCTGCAGATGATGGCGACGTTGTCGTCCTTGTCGCGCAGCAGTTCCAGTTCGTACTCCTTCCAACCGAGCAACGCTTTGTCGATGAGCACTTCGTGGATCGGGCTCACCTGCAACCCGTGCTTCAGCAGTTTGTCGAAGTCCTCCTGCTTGTGCACGAAAGCCGCACCGCTGCCACCCAGCGTGTAGCTGGCGCGGATCACCAGTGGGAAGCCGAACTCCTGCGCCACCTTCTTCCCTTCCAAGAAACTGGTCACCGTTTTGCTCGCCGCCATGGGCACGCCGATGGTTTCCATCAACTGGCGGAAACGTTCGCGGTTCTCGGTGACGTCGATCGCTTCGGTGTCCACACCGATCATGCGCACACCGTATTGTTTCCACAGGCCGAGCTTCTCGCATTCGATCGCGAGGTTCAAGGCGGTCTGTCCGCCCATGGTGGGCAGCACAGCATCGATCTTGTGCTTCTTCAAGATCGTCTCGATGCTCTCGGTGGTGAGCGGCAACAGGTACACGTTGTCCGCCGTCACCGGATCGGTCATGATGGTGGCCGGGTTGCTGTTGATCAGCGTTACCTCGATGCCTTCGTTGCGGAGGGAGCGGCTGGCCTGGCTGCCGCTGTAATCGAATTCGCAGGCCTGGCCGATGACGATGGGTCCGCTGCCAATGAGGAGGACGGAGCGGATGGAGGTGTCTTTGGGCATGTCCGGTTGTTGACCGGGGCGCGAAGCTATCCGAGGCCGATGTGGGGAATGGAAGATGTGGAAAAGCAGGGCGGATCGTGGAGAAATGCACTGGTCATGTGCTCCTGTGTCCGTGCGTATGGATCTTCGCCGCGTGGCAGAGATCCAGCAGTTCACACACCAAGGCCTCTCTGTCGCGTACCGCACATTCGGGCATGGGCCCGTGCCGGTTCTCGGCTTTCACGGCTACGGCGGCAGCGGCCTCGATTTCCAACCTTTCGCCGTTCCGCTGGCTGAGCATTGCACCATCCACGCCATCGACATCTGGTTCAACGGTGCCAGCCGCTGGCCGGAAGGCCGACCCATTTCCGATCCGATCAAGCCGGAGGAACTCACCGATCTGGCCCGCGCCTTCCTCGATGCCAAGGGCATCGACCGGGCGCTGTATGCCGGCTTCAGCCTTGGCGGGCGCTTGGCCATGAGCCTGATGGAGCGCCTGCCGGAGCGCTCGCGTGGCATGCTGCTGCTCGCCCCAGATGGGTTGGTACGCAACCCGTGGTACCGTTGGATGAGCCGCTTCGGTTGGGGCCGGGCCTTGTACAAGAGCTTTCAGGACAAGCCGGAGACGTGGTTCAGCACGGTGGACGCGTTGCACCGCGTGAGGCTGGTAACGAACAAACGCCACAGCTTCCTGCGCTTCCATACCGAGAACAAGGTGAAGCGCCAATTGGTGCACGATGTATGGCTTAGCCTGCGGCTCTTGGAACCCGACCTCGATGCGGTGGTCAAGGATCTCCGTGCACAGGACCTTCACGCCTACCTGTACATGGGTCGCTTCGACAGCGTCATCAAACTTCCCTGGGGCCAGCGCTTCCAAAAGCGAGCCCCTGAGCGCATCCACCTTACCGTGCTGGAGACCGGGCACCAAGTGCGCACAGCTGGGCTCATCGCCACGCTGGTCGAGCACCCCACCCTCTGGAAATGAGAACAGGGGCCGTTGGGCCCCTGCTCGGTCGATGTGATGGGAAAGTCCGGAAGACCGCCCGGTCCTACTTGGTGTGCTTCTCGTCGCTGGTGCTGAGCTTGTGCCGGCCTTGGGCCCGGCGGCTGCTGAGCACAGCACGGCCACCGGCCGTCTTCATCCGCTTGCGGAAACCGTGCTTGTTGGTGCGTTTGCGCTTGCTGGGCTGGTAGGTGCGTTTCATGGCCGAAGGGTGTCTCTGATCCTGTTTCCCACGCCATGCTTCCAGCGAAGGGGCCGCAAATGTAAACGGATCGACTTAGCCACCAAACCGGATCAGCGCCCGGCGAACCGCAATCGTTCCAAACCATAGGCGGCCACCTTGCCATCCTCGGTTTCCACGATCAACCGGCCATCGGCATCCACATCCACCGGCCGCGCCGTTATCCGTGTGCCATTCAGCTCGAAAGGCGTCCACCGGCCCTTGGCCCAAAGCAGAGCGGAGTAGTCCTCGGCAATACCCGGCACTCCGCCCTGCCATTGCTTCCATCGGCGCTCAAGTGCGTCCAGCAATTCCTGTAACAGGGCCATCCGGTCATGCTCCTTCCCCGTTTCCAGCCGCAAGCTGGTCGGCAGGTACGCCTCGTCCAGCTCCTTGCTGTTCACATTGAGGCCCACCCCTACGATGACACTCTGCACCAAACCGCCCACCACTTCGTTCTTGATCAGGATCCCCGCGATCTTACGGCGGTCCACCAGCACATCGTTCGGCCATTTGATCCGCGTTTCGTTGCGCACATGCGCTTGTACAACCTCATGCACCGCCAAAGCGGCCACTTTGGCCAATGCGAACTGGTCGGTTGCCTTCAACCGCTTGGGCAACAGAACAACGCTGAACGTAAGGTCGAGCCCGGCGCCACTGGACCAACTGCGGCCCCGCTGCCCGCGACCGTCGGTTTGTTCATGGGCCAGGATGACAGTGCCATGCGCCGCTTGTGACATGGCGAGCAGTTCGGCCGCCTCTTTGTTGGTGGAGCCAACAGAAACCAGCTCGATGACTTCTTTCCCGATGGATCTCCCGCTCATTGTCCTTTGCTGCAATACCCCGTGGGCGCGCCCAAAATGAACGCCTACCTTTGAACGGCCCCAAGTTACAAGGGATGAAGAAAGCCTTGGACGCCGACCAGAGCGTCCGTTTGACCGAAGCCATCGTGCTCGGTATACAGGAAGTGAAAGGGCGCGACATCGTGACCTTGGACTTGCGCAACGTACCTAACAGCATGAGCGAACATTTCGTGATCTGCCACGGCGACAGCAACACGCAAGTGGAAGCGATCGCTGCCAGCGTGGACAAGTTCGTCCGGGCAGGCATGAACGAGAAGCCTTGGCATGTGGAAGGTGAGCGCAACGCCGAGTGGGTGCTGATGGATTACGTGAACGTGGTGGTCCATATCTTCCACAAGAGCAAGCGGGGCTTCTATGAACTGGAGGAACTTTGGGCCGATGCCGCACGGCGTACCTATCCGAACGTAGCGTGAAGAACAACGAGCAGAACACCGATAACGGAAGCAAGCCCGAGAAACCCGGCAAGGACAAACCGCGCCGCGTTTTCAACCTGTATTGGATCTACGGGGTGGTGATCGTCATCATCCTCAGCCTGCAGTTGTTCTCGTTCGGCGGCAAGAGCACGGAGATCACGTTCACCGAGTTCAAGAGCTACATCGTCGGGGGCGATGTGGAACGCGTGGTGATCATCACCAACGAAGGCGTGAAACAAGCCACCGTGTTCATCAAGAAAGACAGCTTGGCCACGGCACCGCACGCCGACGACCTGAAGGACGGGAAGATCGGCGCGGAGGGGCCGCAGTACTTCTTCAACATGGGCGGCTCCGATGCGCGGGTGGCCGAGATGGAGAAGTTGATGGACGACAACAAGGTGCGTTACAACTACCGCCAACAGGAAACCTGGGGACGCGATCTGTTAAGCTGGATACTGCCATTGGGAGTGCTGATCCTCGTATGGCTGTTCATCATGCGGCGGATGGGCGGCGCCGGTGGGCCAGGTGGCCAGATCTTCAACATCGGTAAGAGCCGCGCGCAAGTGTTCGAGGGTAGTAAGACCACGAACACCACCTTCAATGATGTTGCAGGCCTGGACGAGGCGAAAGAAGAGTTGGAAGAGATCGTCGACTTCCTCAAATCACCGAAGAAGTACACCGATCTCGGCGCCAAGATCCCGAAGGGAGCGTTGCTCGTAGGTCCTCCGGGCACGGGTAAAACATTGCTCGCCAAAGCAGTGGCCGGCGAAGCCGAGGTACCGTTCTTCTCGTTGAGCGGATCGGATTTCGTTGAGATGTTCGTCGGCGTTGGTGCGAGCCGCGTCCGCGACCTTTTCAAGCAGGCCAAGGAAAAAGCACCGGCGATCATCTTCATCGATGAGATCGATGCGATCGGTCGCGCACGTGGTCGCAGCGCCAGCATGGGCGCCAACGACGAGCGCGAGAACACATTGAACCAGCTCCTGACGGAGATGGACGGCTTCGGTACCAACAGCGGTGTGATCCTGCTGGGTGCCACCAACCGCGCCGATGTATTGGACCGTGCGCTGATGCGTCCGGGACGTTTCGATCGTCAGATATATGTGGACATGCCCGACCTCAACGAGCGTGTGGCCATCTTCAAAGTGCACTTGAAGCCCTTGAAGCTCGACCTCTCCGTGGACGTGGAATTCCTTGCCAAACAGACACCCGGCTTCAGCGGTGCGGACATCGCCAACATCTGCAACGAGGGTGCGCTCATCGCCGCCCGCCGCAAGAAGAAGGTGATCGACAAGCAGGATTTCCTGGACGCGGTGGATCGCGTGATCGGTGGATTGGAGAAGAAGAACAAGATCATTACACAGGATGAAAAGCGCTCCATCGCTTTCCACGAGGCTGGTCATGCCACGGTAAGCTGGTTGATCGAGCACGCCTCACCGCTGGTGAAAGTCACCATCGTGCCCCGCGGCAATTCGCTCGGCGCGGCTTGGTACCTGCCCGAGGAACGGCACCTCACCACCACAGAGCAGATGCTGGATGAGATCTGCGCCGCGCTGGGTGGCCGCGCCGCGGAGTACATCATGTTCGGCAAGGTGAGCACCGGCGCACTGAGCGATCTGGAGAAAGTGACCAAACAGGCCATGGCCATGGTCAGCATCTACGGCCTCAACGATCGCATCGGCAACATCAGCTACTATGACAGCAGTGGCCAAGGCGAGTACACCTTCGGCAAGCCATACAGCGAGCAGACCGCGCAGACCATCGATCAGGAAGTGAGCAAGATCGTGGAGCTGCAGTACGCCCGCGCCAAGCGCATCCTCAACGAGAACAAGGACAAGCTGAGCGCTCTGGCCGATCAACTGTTGGAGAAGGAAGTGATCTTCAAGGAAGATCTGGAGACGGTCTTCGGCAAGCGTGCTTGGGAACGCGAGGAAGCAGTGCCCACCAATGGTGCAACCGCCAAGGCACCGGCCCCGCCTCCGACGCCAGCGCCCGCCACGACCAGCGAACCAACGGCCTGATCCCCCCGGCCACATGCAGCCCGCGCGATAAGCTCCGGCATACTGACGCATGAAGGAGATCGGTATACGCGCGGCCACCGGGGCTGTTTATGTCGGCCTAACCCTTTTGGCCGCGTGGGCCGGCCCCCTGCCAACACTGATCCTGTTCCTACCTGTCTGTGTGATCGCAGCCCGTGAACTGCACAACCTGCTCCACACAACGGCACACGATGGCGGGACGCGGTGCATGGTGGTAGCGGGCATTGCTTACGGCTTCCTTGCGGCGAACGCGATCGCACCCTTCCATGTAACTGCGGCGGTCGTTGCGTGCGGGTTGCTCTTGCTCGTCCTCGTTCGCATCGCGCAGAATCTGTTCGCCAACGTGGCCGACCCCGGTCGTGAACTCGGTGTGGACCTTTTGATGATCGCCTTTGTGGCCGTGCCGTTCGCGTTGCTCGCCCATCTGGTGGCCATCGATCACCACATCATGATCGGCACCATGATCCTGTTGTGGACCAATGAAACCGGCGCGTACCTCACGGGCAAGTTCTTCGGCAAGCACAAGATGATGCCGGTGATCAGCCCCAAGAAAACCTGGGAAGGATTGCTCGGCGGCATCGGATCCACCCTCTTGTTCGCTTGGTTCATTTCGATGGCTTGGGAAGTCGTGGGGTTGGAGCATTGGCTGGTGATCGCTTTGATCGTTGCGGTGCTCAGCACTTTGGGAGATCTTTTCGAAAGCGCATTGAAGCGAGCGCGCGGTGTGAAGGATGCCGGCACCCTCCTGCCCGGTCATGGCGGTATTCTCGATCGGTTCGATGGCCTCCTGTTGGTGGCCCCTGGCGTGTGGGCATACCTGCTTCTGGTGCTCTGAGGCAGCCTCTATCTTCGCCCGCCGCTACGGAACCATGCATCTGCACCGCGAAGGGACGCCTACCCTGCTGATCAGCCTGGCGCTCTCGTGCTTCCTTTTGTTCGCGCTTTGGAACTGGCCTGTGCTCCCGTTCGCGCTCATCGTACTGCTCTCGACGGTGATCGTCGTGCTCTTCCTCATCATCGTTTGGTTCTTCAGGGTGCCCACTCGCTCGCCCATTGGGGACGATCGTTGCATACACGCGCCAGCGGATGGCAAGGTGGTGGCGATAGAGGAAGTGATCGAAAGCGAGGTGTTGGGTGACAAACGCAGACAGGTGAGCATCTTCATGAGCCCGCTCAACGTGCATGTGAACTGGTATCCCTTCAATGGGACCACCACCTACTACAAATACCATCCGGGCAAGTACTTGGTCGCATGGCATCCCAAAAGCAGCACCGAAAACGAGCGTAGCACCGTGGTAGTGGAACACGCGCAACATGGCAAGGTGCTGATGCGACAGATAGCGGGTGCGCTGGCGCGGCGGATCTGCACATATGCCCGCGAAGGGACTCCGGCCCAACTCGGCAAGGAGTTCGGTTTCATCAAATTCGGTAGCCGGGTGGATGTATTGTTGCCGCTGGATGCTGAGGTCGCCGTGAAGCTGGGCGATGTTGTGAGCGGTGCCACAACGGTGATCGGGCGATTCAAACAAACAAGCACATGAAGAAAGCCGTCACCATCATCGCTACAGTGCTCATCGTCGGGGCCGTGGCTTTCGCGCTCAACTGGTTCATGAAGCCCGGAACCGTGAAGACCGCACCAGCGCCCGTGCCGACAGCCGGTCTCAGCGACAAGCCACCTTCAGACCTGGTCATGGGCGATCCATTGGGAAGTACCGGCCTGCGGTTCGATGGCGTGTACCACGCAGAATTATCGCATATCCACTACTACATGCGGTTCTTCCCTGCCGGCCATGTGGCCATGGTGGGCGGGCCCGAGGGAAAGGGTGACGGTTCGTTGCGCGAAATGCTCAGGGCGTCCGTACTCAGCCAGCGCAGCATCGGCCTTTACAATGTCCCGGTGCAGTGGAGAAGCGACAGCTTGTACATGACGGCGCACGGCACCAAAGGCGACATCCTGTACAGCGGCGTTATCGCCTCTCCCGAGAAGCTCGTGATATTGAAGGAGAGCAAAGCGAATGGCCGAAAGATGGTCGTCGACTACGCCTTTGAGGTCGACGGCACGAAGCCCTTACAGGAGGAGCAGAAGTAAGTCGCGCAAATGCGCAACGGTGTGCGTGGCCTTCACGCCGCCGTGCCGGCCGACAGGATCATAGAGGATCTGGTGCATGCCTGCATTGCGGGCACCCTGTATGTCGGCCACAACGTCGTCCCCGATCATCACGCTTTCCTCAGCGGTGGCGTTGGCTTTGCGCAGCGCATAGCGGAAGATCCTCTCATCCGGTTTCCGCGCCCCGGCCTGCTCCGATGTGATGACGCGATCGAAATAGCCCACCAGTCCGCTGCACGAAAGTTTGGTGCCTTGTGTCTCTTGGAAACCGTTGGTGATGATGTGCAGGTCGGCACTGCCCCTTAGCTGCTCAAGCATGTCGATCGTCCCGGACATGAGCACTTTCCTCCGCGGACAACGCTCGATGTACAAGTGGCCGATGTTGCGCGCAAGCTTATCGTCCTTCACACCGAATTGCAAAAACGTATTGCGGAAGCGAAGCACCCGCAGCACGTCCTTGTCGACGCCGCCTGATGCATATTGCGCCCAAAGCGCGGTGTTGATCTCCTCGTAGGCGCCGATGAACTCCTCCACATCGGCGATGCCCTTTTCAGGCAACCCGAGTTCAGTGTACAGCTCCTTCAACGTGGCCCGCGAGTTCGTGCGGAAATCCCACAGGGTGTGATCGAGGTCGAAAAAAATGTGCCGGTACCTGCTCACTGGCCGATCGTCCAAAACACGCTCAGCAGCACGCTCCATACCGCAACGGAACCCAGCAACATGGGCAAGGTCCGGCGATCGTGCTTGAAGTACTTGGCGGCCAGCACCGAGCCCACCGGTATGGAAATGAACGGGAGCACCGCAGCGATGCCCAGCAGGCCATGCATGCGCTTCACCCGCACCAAGAACTTGTTGAACCGCGTGAACACCTTGGCAGGACTACCGGTTTCACGACGCCTTCTCACCGCGCGTCGCCTCGCAAGCTCCAGCAACCATGAGCTGATCCGATAGAACAGCATGGTGCCCGAACAACCACCGACGAAAGTCCAGAGCAAAGCACCACCGAATTTGCCGCCAAGACTGAAGGCGATCCAAGGTGTGAAGAGGATCTTGACCATGCCACTGCCCACGACCACGAGTATTTCGAGCGGGCTCAGCATTGGTGGTCAGAGCTTGGTGCCGTATGCAAGATCGCCCGCGTCGCCAAGCCCGGGTACGATGTACGCTTGGGCTGTCATCTCCTCATCCACCGCTCCGGTCCATAAGTGGGTCCCGGCAGGCAAATGTGCTTTCAGGTATTCCATCCCTTCCGCACTGGCAATGGCCGATACGATGTGCAGAGCTTTCGGCTGACCAAGGCGCAGCAACGCGCGATAAACCAGCACCATGCTGCGACCTGTCGCGAGCATGGGATCGGCAATGATCAGGGTGCGTCCCTCGATCGAAGGACTGCTCAAGTATTCCACTTCCACGTCGAAACCATCCTCGCCCTTCCGGTGCTTCCGATAGGCGCTCACGAAGGCACTGTCTGCCCGGTCGAAATAATTGAGCATGCCTTGATGCAACGGCAAACCCGCGCGCAGGATGGTTGCGATCACAGGTTGCTCGGTCAACAAAGACATGCGCGCAACACCGAGCGGAGAGGTGACTTCCCGTTCCTCATACTCGAGCGTCCTGCTCAACTCCAACGCGAGGCATTCACCGATGCGCTCCAGATTGCGCCGGAACCGCATGCTGTCTTTTTGCACGTTCGCGTCGCGCAATTCCGCAACGAAGTGGTTGGCGATGCTTTGTGTGCGGGAGAGTTCGACCACCATCGTTCAGCGCTTGAAGGGCTTGAGCCAGAACGGGAGGTCGTTCATGGTCAGGCGTAAATATACCGACCGGTGGGCGCCGAACCCTTCATAGAAACGAGCGGTCCCGGGGTGTTCGCTGCCAGCGAAGTCCAAGAGTCGGGAATGCCGGCATGCGCGGTCGATGCCGGCATCCACGAGATGGAACATCGCGTTCGTACCGCGCCCCTCTTCGTCAGCGGCCGATTTCAAGAGGATGCACCTCCCATGCCAATGGATGAAGGCGACGCCCGCGCTCCATCCATGTTCGCCACGCACACCGATGATGTCCGCCTCACCGCGCTCGTCCGCAGCTTGAAGCAATGGCAACAACGAGCGAAGGCCTTGGGCATCCATGCCACCGAAGCGCTTGGCCGTGGTCCGCTCAAAGAGATCGACGAATGCCTTTGGCTCCATGGGTTGCACATGCATCCCACCTTCTTGGCCCTTTCGGAGATTCCGGTCGTGGCCCTTCGCATAGTTCAACCGCACTTGTTCAATGCCGACGGACAAGTCGAGAAGTTGATCCGGATGCTCAGTTGAGGTCCAGCCGGCATTGGTGGGCACGGGCATCACCGGGTTGACAGCGATCTCCGCCAGCTTGAAGCGCTTGGGAACGGCGGCAATGAAAGCCGAAGCGGTCTCCGGTGTGATCGCCGTGCGCGAGAAGACACCCAGTTGCTGCAAGCCGAAGGGCTGGAACAGATAGGATATACCCAACTTCTTGCGCCAAGTGAGGGGCATGATCGCACCGTTCTCCTCATCCATCAGGGCTTCCCAGCCAGGGCTTGCGATACCGAGCACATGACTCTGCGCGTACCACAGTTTGTTCATGCACGCCAGGAGCCGGTCATCCCATTCCGCCGTGTCGATGTCCGTATGGCGCAAATGACGGATCATGCCTTCGCGTAGCGGGAAATGTCCATGATCACATTGCGCCAGCCTTTGGCATCCAAGTGGTCGCTCAGGAAGCTCTCGTGCCATAGGCCGATAAAGGTTCCCTGCACGGCTCTCACTTTGTCGACCATATGCCTAGCCGCTGTTAGGCCTTCCTCAGGCGTAAGGCCGAGCTTGTTACGCAGGGTATTGTCCATCACCGTGTGTGGCCAGATCACCAAGTCGGTTTCCCTTTCGCCCTTCAGATCATACCACTTGAACGGTGTACAAGTACCCGCACGGAAACCGAGTTCGTCGTGCAGGCCCATGCTATGGTCCTCGCGTACACCGAGGCGCTCCAATTCGCCATAGGGTTCACCCTTGTGGCTACGCAGGAAGTGCTGGCGCGAAATGTTCACGGACATGCCTGTAACCGACGCGAGCTGCGCCCGCTGGCGTTCGATGAGCGAACCATCGGTGAGGCTATCATAGGAAGGATGGATCCCCGTCTCGGCCCATTGCGCCGTCTTCTTGATGCGCTCGACCAAGGGCGGGAAAGAAAGCGGGACTGCATGATCGTGTTTGCCGCGTTCCGCAACCAACCAGAATATGATCCTCCGATCGGCAAGGCCCTCGGTCCATTGCGCGAGTTCCGTGTACACATCGAATGGATCGGGTGTCCTGCCCAAGAGCACTGCATGACGCGCCTTCATTTCACCTGTCCGGTTCTGAACAACTGCGCGCAAATGTGCACCCGCAATGCGCCACCACGGCCGGCCCAAATAGGCGAACCCGTTATCCACATCCATTGTGAAGACGTGGCTGTATCCCCTGTTGGGCTGCGGTACACGTTCATCGTATTCCCGCCAGGTGCGCGCAAACCACAACGCCCATTCATCCACGGCCGGCACAGCAATGAACGCGTGTCGGGCAGCAAAAAGGTCGGACGTCTTTACGCGCCCGTGATCATCGGTGGTGTCGATGGCGTACTCCTCCATGCGCGAGAGCATCCAAAACGCGGCGGCGAAAACATCGAAGCCTGTGTTACCGTCCGCGGTCGGGAACAAAGCCGTGATCCCCTCCACCCTCAACGCTGGCGGATCGCCAAGACGCATGCCCAGCTCGTTCAAGAGCCCCTCAGGATGCACCCGGAACATTCCCGGTTCCTTGGCGGTTCCATAGAACAGTCGGGGACCATCCGCCGCGCGGAAGGCTTCCAGGTCGCCCACCCATTCGACCGGCCAACCCAGCATCCGCTCCAACACATGCCCGATCGCATAGTGCGCCCGCGATGAAGGCTGCTCGATATGGACAAAGACGGTTTGCAGGTGTTGGGGCTTGGGCAATGTTAACGACACGCCGCAGCATCAGCGTGCATCAACCAAGGTCCTTCACCAACACTTCGCACACGCGTGCCGCAGCGCGTCCATCGCCGAAAAGAGGTGGACAGGCCGGCACACCACGGGAAAGGAAATGCCCCGTAGCCACGGTGATGGCGTTCCGGTCCGCGCCCGCGAGGACAGCCTGCCCGTTCTCCACCAATTCCACCCACTCCGTTTCGGGGCGCAGGATCACGCATGCTTTGCCGAAAAAGAAAGCCTCCTTCTGCACACCGCCGCTATCGGTGAGCACCAGCCGGGCATTACGTTCCAGCTCGATCATGTCCAGAAAGCCGGCAGGCGGCACAAGATGCATGCGTGGCGATGTTTCGATGGCCTTTCGCAATGCCGGGTCCATGATCGTATCCAGGCACTTAAGCAAGCGCGGGTGCACGGGCAACACGATGTGCAGGTCATGCGCATCCGTGATAGCCAATAGCGCTTCGAAGATCCCGTTCAGAGGCCCCGAAGCATCGGTGTTGTGGTCGCGGTGAACGGTCACCAGAGCATAGCTCCCCGGCAACAAGCCGATGTCACGCAAAACGGTGCTGCGCTCAGCGGCAAGTGAGGCGAAGTGCATGCTGTTATCGAACATCACGTCGCCGTTCATATGCACGGCCGGTGCATTCGCATTGGGCTTTCCTTTCCTTTCAAGCAGGAATCCTTCGCGCTTCAAGTTCTTGACCGCTGTATCGGTCGGACAGAACAGCCATGTGCTGCAATGATCGCAGGTGATCCGATTGACCTCTTCGGGCATGGCCTTGTTCCATGAGCGCAGCCCCGCCTCCACGTGCGCAACCGGGATGTGCAGCTTGGCCGCAGCAATGGCACCGGCCAGTGTGCTGTTAGTATCCCCGTAGAGGAGCACCACATCCGGGCGGTCGCGCAACAACTGCGCTTCGATACCCTCCATCATCCGGGCTGTTTGCGCGCCTTGGCTCGCTGAGCCCACGCTCAGCTGCACATCCGCACCCGGTATACCAAGCTCTTCGAAGAACACTTGGCTCATATTGGCATCGTAGTGCTGGCCAGTATGGACAATGGTTTCCCGGATGCGGTCCGCGAAGCCGCTCGCAATGGCCCTGCTGATCGCGGCCGCCTTGATGATCTGTGGCCGCGCGCCAACAACCGTGAGGAGTTTGATCGATGCGGCCATGGTTCAGAGCAGCCCGTTGTCAGCAAAGCTGAAGTATCCGTTGTCGGTAACGATCAAATGGTCCTGAACCGCAATGTCCAACAAACGCGCGCCTTCGACCAGCTTCTTGGTCAAGGCAAGGTCCTCGGCACTTGGCTGCAGCTGGCCACTAGGGTGATTGTGCGCGAGCACAACCCCTGCCGCCCGGCGGTCCAGTGCCTCTTTGAAAATGCGTTTCGGGTCCGCAACCGTCCCGTGCATGCCGCCATCGCTCACCATGCACTTGTCGGTGACCTTATTGCCCCGGTCCAGGATCAGAAGCCAGAATTGTTCGTGCGGCAAGTCCGTTAAAAACGGCCTGAGTTCCTCATGGGCATCAGCGCTGTTGAGGATCTTCTTGCGCTCCAACGATGGTTCTTCCCGTCGCCGCCTCCCCAATTCGAGCGCTGCTGCGATCGTGATCGCCTTTGCCTCACCCATGCCATGGGTCTTCATCAGATCGGCAACGCTCCTACGGCCTAAGCGACCGATGTCATTGCCGCTGGTCCGCAGTATCTCGCGCCCCATTTCCAGCGCGTTCATTTTCGGTGTCCCGGTCCTGATCAGAATGGCCAGTAATTCGGCATCGCTCAGGGCCTGCGGTCCCTGGCTCATGAGCCGCTCGCGAGGTCGCTCGTCTTTCGACCACTCGCGAATTGTTGGGCGGAGGTTCTCCGGCATGTGATCCATGGGCTACAAAAGAAACAGGTCCCCGTTGCGGAGGACCTGCTCGATCTCAGTTGTGGGGGGGCTTACTTCAAGCCAGCCACATGTTTAGTGAGGCTGCTCTTGAGGTTGGCCGCCTTGTTCTTGTGGATGACGTTCGTCTTGGCGAGCTTGTCGAGCATACTGCTCACCTCGGGCAACAGCTTGGCGGCCGCCTTCTTGTCCGTGCTGTCGCGCAGATCGCGCACAGCGTTCCGGGTCGTTTTGTGCTGGTACCGGTTGCGCTCGTTGCGGGTTTCCGTCTGACGAATGCGCTTGAGTGAAGACTTGTGGTTGGCCATGGCCTTTCTGTCGAAATGGGCCGCGAATATAGACCCCGCAGCTGATCCGTGGGGCAGAGCCCCAAAGAAAAGTCCCGGTTCCCCGGGACCTTGCTTAACCACTGTCCGAAAATCGATCAGTAGGCGAATTCCTCCTTGCCGCCCATCATGTTGGTCACCGTTTTCACGACGCATTGCAGGTCCAGCCTAAAGCTCCAGTTCTCCAAGTACCACACGTCCAACTGGACACGCTTCTCCATCAGCTCAGGTGCGTTGGTCTCCCCTCTATAGCCGTTCACCTGTGCCCATCCGGTTATGCCCGGGCGTACGAAGTGGCGCACCATGTACTTATCCACGATGTCGCGGTACTGGTCGTTGAGGCGCACGGGGTGTGGACGCGGTCCTACCACGCTCATCTGGCCCAAGAACACGTTGAAGAACTGCGGCATTTCGTCCAGATTGCTTTTCCGCAGGAAGGAGCCGACCTTGGTAATGCGTGGGTCGTTCTTGGTGGCTTGCTTGCTATCGGCCTCCTTGTTCGTGCGCATGCTTCGGAATTTCCAGCACACAAATGGGCGGTTATTGCGGCCCAATCGCTTCTGCTTGAAGAAAACCGGCCCACGGCCGCTCAGCTTCACCAGGATCGCCAACACCGGGAAGAGCCATGAAAAGACCAAGGTGATGACGAGGAACGAGAAAACGACGTCGAAAGTCCGTTTGATGTGGCGGTTGCCGGCGATATCAAGTGGTTCGCGGCGCAGTTTGCCTGTAGGCACTGCACCATGGAACTCCAAGCTGGTGGTCTTCACTACAGGGATGAAGCTCTCCGCACTGGGGATCACACGGAACCGAATAGTGTGGCCTTCGCAGAATTCCATCAGGTCGGTGATCTCCTCCCGGTGGGTTCCCGGCAGGGCGCAATAGACGATATCGATGCGGTTACGGAGTATGAATTTCTTGGCGTCGGCCACTCCGCCCATACGCATGCCTTTCAGATCACCGCTAAGGGGCAGATCGCTGAAAATGCCCCGGAAACGGTAGCCCCGTACCGTCTGGTCCTCGCAATACCGATGGATCTCTTCCGCAGCAGGACCCTCACCTACGATCACCAGATCCTTTACCGCAGTAAGAGGGTCAAGTTGGAGCACTTTCACCAACCCGTTCTGCACTTGCAACAACGGCCTGCGGCCGTTGCGCAGCGCAGCACCCAGTTCGGTACTGGCGGTTTGAAGGATGGAGCGTTCGCGAGGAGTTCCGCTCGTCCCTGTCTTATCGTCTGTGGAGAGCATGTTCTTCTGAAGGGATGGATTTTGCTTGGGTCAGGTATCCTTTCGGAAGAGCGAGGGCGAATGTAGAGGGGTGGTGAGCCGATGTCAAGATTCGTCGTAACATTTCATGTGTTCGTCGAAGAGTAACGAAGGCGTCACGCTTCCGACACGTTGCATCTGCCTGGGTCACATCCACCAGCACGAGGTTCATTCGCGTTGAATAAGCGCCTTTGCGAACATGCCCAAGAAGAGGCTGTTGGTGATAAAGTAGCGCTTGAACAACCGGCGCGGTTCCAAGGCCAGGCGGTACAACCATTCCAGACTGAGGTCTCGCATCCATTTGGGCGCCCGTGTATCCACGCCCGCGTAGAGCAGGAACGCCCCCCCAAGACCGAGCATCACCGCGTTCACTTTACCCTGCATCGCCGCCATCCAGCGCTCTTGCTTCGGGCAGCCCAATGCCACCATTACAATGTTGGCACCACTAGCGTTGATCCGCGAAGCGGTTTCCTCCATTTCCGCAATGCTCATCTGTCTGAAGGGAGGCGACTCATGTCCTACGATGGGCGAGCGCACTTGCTCCTTTGCCGCGCGGGTGATGATGGTGTCCAGAACTTCCTGCTTGCCTCCATAAAGAAAGACCTTGAGGCTTTGACGTTCCGCCTCCAAGAGAAGGGCTGGCATCAGATCATTGCCAGCCACCCGCTCCGCATGCACACCCGTCAACCAACGCATGCTGTACAGGATGGGCATTCCGTCGGCCGTGGCCAGATCCGCATTGTTGACGATAGCATTGAAAGAAGGCTCGCGCGCCTCAACCGCCATGTGTGCATTCACGCAACACACATAGCCACTTGCACGGGTCCTGCCCAAGTCACAAATTGCTTGAACATGCTCTGAGAAGCTGCCCATTGAAATGTCCACGTTGATCACGCGCCGTTTGACCAACATGATTCAGCCCTTGTGGTCGGCGGGTTTGAGACGGACGTCCTTCAATGCATGCGCCACGATGCGTTCACTTCCGTTGTCGTACCAATTCACCGTTGCTTCCACGCCTTGCTCCAAACTCCACGGAGCCGCACCGAACGCGGCGACCGTCTTGTCCATCGGGGTGATGTAATCGCTTGTCATGCTGCGGAACCGACCAGTAGTGATCGGGAACGGGATGCGCAAGACCTTCAACACGTCACCGCCTAACGCCATGGTCCGCACCAACCATGTTGGAATGTAGCGCACCGGTTTGCCGACCAACCGCCTGCTGATCGCATCCACCCATAGGCGCAGGTCGATCGGTTGGTCGCCAACATAGAACACTTTGCCGTTCACCTTTTCCACCGGCGCTGTCAGCATTTGTTCGATCTGCCAGACCACGTTGCCCACATAGCCGTAGCTGCGCACCACCTTCTTCTTGCTCGGGTGGAAGTACAGCCCCTTGCGCATCACCTTGAACATCACATCGCGGTAGCGCAAGCTCCACGGCCCCCAGATCGTCGTGGGCCGGATGATCGTCCACGCGCATGACAGGTCGGCTTCGCGCGTATGCATCTCGGTCAACCGCTTTGTTTCACCGTACAGGGTGAAGGGCCTGAAGTCCAGATCGTGCTTCGGCTGGTAGCCGGCCTCGCAAACGAACTGCGTGCTTGTGACGATGAGGCGTTGCACGGAAGGGAATTCTTTCACCACTTCCAGGAACAGCTTTGTCCCGTCATGGTTCTGCTGGTAAGCGACGATGTCATTCGGCTCGTCCGTGTCGGCACGGGCAGCCAGATGCACCACATGCGTTGGCTGGAATGCCTTGAAGTGCTCTCGAACAGCGGCGGGATCCATGATGTCGCACAAGCGCCAAGTGTCATTGTGGGCGGGGTCGAGCGGCTTGTTCCAGTCCAGGTTCAGGAGGGGAACACCCTTCTGCTTGAAATGCTCTACCAAGTTGGTGCCTATGAAGCCGGAACCACCGGTGATGATCAGTCGCATGCTCATTCTCTACCGTGGTCTCCGAGGCTCGCGAGAGCTTCTTCCATGTTGCGATGAAAGGCCTCTAACGTGAAGCACGCGCCGAAGATGCGTCGGCCTTCTTCACCCATGCTCTTGCGCAGGTCAGGGTCGCGGATCAGCAACAGGAGTTTCTGCGCCACGGCCTCTGGATCCCGTATCGGCACCAAGCAACCGCTCACACCATCCTTCACCACGCTGGGGATACCCCTCCAGTTCGTGCTAACAACGGGTTTCCCGAACTGCATTGCCTCCGCGATCACGAGTCCGAAGCTCTCTGCCTCGAAGTAACTTGGAAAGCAAAAGATGTCGCACCCAGCGAAGTGGTCCCACTTCTCATTTCCGCTTTTCACACCCAAAAAATCTACATGTTCGGCCAATCCCAGATCCGTCACGAGATGCTCGCACTCGGCCTTGAAGTCCGCATCCCCCCACTTGCCCATGAGTTCGAGCTTCACCCTTGGCTCCTCGCGCACTAAAAGTGCAAGTGCCTCCAGCAACACCCGTACACCCTTGCTCGGGATGAGCACTCCGGTGAAGAGAATATGCAAGGCTGCACCGTCAGGGGCCGTTCGCTCCTTCACTTTGCCGCGCATATCCTCGATGCCATTGGGGACGACCACGCTTCGGTAGGCGCCGAGCGCTGCGCCGTCATCCGGATTCAGGTGGCTGGTGCGGATGGCTAAGGCATGGCGCCGGTAGGCCAGATCGAAGAGGGGACGGAAGACCGCCGGGAGCTGGGACCTGAACGTGCTGACCCCACCAGCATGGAAATGGAAGACCGTTCTTCGGAAGATCCAGCGGGTGGCACACAACAGTACGATGTCGCGCAGAACAGGTATCCGGTTGGGCCCTGCTGGGGGGTAATACAATACAGGGGTGGCATAGCGCACTCGCGCCACCCAGACCTTGACGATCGTGGTGAAGAGCACCACGACTTTTTTCAACCCGAATTTGCCCACGCTCTCCATATCGGAACTGAAGGCCAAACGGACATGAAAAAGGCGGATGCGCTGAAAACGACCTTCCAAGAGCTTCTCGATCATTACCGCCTGTCCCCCGAACGGAGGCGGGGTTTGTCCCACTACCAAAACGCGCAAAGGGGTTGAAGCCACGGGCCGAAACTATTCGTGAGGGCACCCTGCGTAGCCCGACCCGGACGCCTTGGATCAACGCCGAGGTGTGGAAGTCGGAGCAGACCGTACCCACTTCGTTCCCCTAGATCGTGCTCGGCACGCATTGTCAGCAAAGACGCAGGGCCAGGTAGTAAGGCGCCCAAGTTGTGCACGTTGTGGACGAGTGATTTGCATACTTCATTTTTCCTAAGTACTGTTGCCCTCGCCCACTTTCGCTCCTTGGTAAACACGAAACTCATTAATATGGATACTCCTGCGCTTTCGACGCCTCTTCTGAAGCTACTATGTGCATCGCTTTTATTAAGCATTTCGCATTTGACGAGCGCTCAAATGACGGGCAGTACTGCTGCCGGATCCTCTACCCCGGAAGAAGTGAAGCCGAGCGAGTTGCAAGCTGCTGTGCTCCAAGGTGATGTCGACCTCTTCACTGGGCGGTATAGTGCTAGCTATCCTCTAGGAAGCATAAGCACCCCAGGCGGACTGTCCTTTTCACTTGACCTGCAGTACTCGCCCACCTACGTCAACGGGCCCACTCCGGCGCACCTCTCAGGTATCCCATACGGAGAGGGCTGGGACTTGAACATCCCAACCATAAGTGTATCAACGGCATACCGCTTCTACTACACCAATGAAGAACTGGTGAACATGCAGACGGAAAATGCACTTTGTGAATGTGCGACATGCTCCACGGCGACAGAGGGGCGCGAAGGCGAAGGATTCTGGTATGCGCCATGGCTCAATATCCCCGGCGGCCCTTCTGGGCTTATGGTATTGAAGGAGGTGGGGCCCAACGGCGATCCGGTGTTCGTACTGAACGCATTCGAATCATACGCGGAAGCAACCTTCTCGGGTTCTACATGGAAAGTCAAGACAAGCGATGGCAAAATCTACTTGTTCGGAGGTAGCAGGTCGATAAAGATGCCGTCCAACCAAAGAGCCCTTTACTACACAAGCCTGAACCAATATATCGAAGACCCTAACTGGTCAGGGGGCAGCAGACAAACGATCGCCTCAGCGGTCCTGCCTAAACAGCACACGTTGACCTGGTCCTGCACTCGAATTGCGGACCCGATTCAACTTCCCGGGCAGGACATTCACTTCGAATACAAAGGCTATGGAAAGTTCGATTTCTACAAGGAACTACAGCAATCCGAAGTTGCCTATTGGATGGACGTCGAACTTGGAGGCGGAGGCGAGGTTGATGCAGAAGGAGACCTGTGGGTGACACCCTTCGATGATGTATCGGGTTTCCCTTCTTCTGAAACCTATCAGGAAATCCTGCTTCAGCGGGTGATGGCCACAGGTGTAAGCGGGTACCTCGAGTATCTGGAATTGAAGTATGATCCGCAGGCTTTGTGCTCAAGCACCTCCGGATGCTTGGTGGACGATCTCGATGTCGAGTCAATTGACGAAATGTACTACAGGGAAAAGGTGTGGAGTGCGGGAGGTACGAATGAAGACACATTCGATGACTGGGTCCGCTTTCCTCACGTGATGTCCGACGAGCTCGTTGATTTTGTCAACTGCACGGACAAGCCATCCATGTACGACCCGTTTGCGAACGCCGGGAACGGCAACAAGTACTACAAGATGGGCATTGATGACGGTGGGTCGGACATCCCCTTTGACCACAGTGTCTTGGAGTCTCCCGCGTTCGAAACAACGGCAGACCTGCGCTCCGGAGAAATCTACGAGATAAGAACGGAAGTCTCCCGGACCGGAACGAATGCGAATCAGAAGGGCAACTTCGATATCGAATTGGTTTCCACGGATCCTGGAAGCACATATGAAGCTTCACTCAACGAATGGGTCGAAAATCCGCGGGGCGGGGATTTCGAAGCTCCGGTATTCAGCACGTTCGATCGGGCAGTGAAATGGAGCACGGCCGGTGAAGGAGGAAACACGATCGCCACGTCCAATTTCTTCATGATGCCAGATCTACCGCAAGAAAGCGCGTTCGACTACCTCAACGACGAAGACGAGAATGCAACACTCACCCTCCCTGGACATAGCGCCTTACGGGTACGGATCGGGCCAGCGAATTCGGATAACGACTTTAGCCTTGGTGCACTAAGCTCGACGACTTGGCAGTTGGTGAGTTGGTCCCCACCTGGCGGATCCGATGATTATGAACCCAGTGCCTATTTCACCTATGCCCATCATCGTTCGATCGGCACTGATTGTGAGAACATAGGAGATATGGATCTTGGGATCCTTTCGCACGACCCGATCCAGCGGAACTTCGGCATCGGGCTCCCTTGGTCAATGATGATCAACGTTTACAAGAACGTTTACGGGGATGTCTTCGACGAAGAGAATGACCTTTTCCTCCCGCATACCGGTGGCATGTTCAACTTCTGGTGGCATAGTCGGAACGACGCCCCCCTATACTGCCTTGAGGTCGAAAATGTCAATTGGCTCAACACCCCCACAATGCTCGATGCGGGCACAAAACTCGAAAAGGTGGAGATCTGGCGATACGCCAAGGCGCCAATGGTGCTGAGTGCCGTTGAACATAGGATCTTCAATGGTGAATGCTCGTACTTGGGCTCGGACGGCGACCGGCTGCTGAGCACCCAAGTGTTGGAGTATGGAGAAGTGGAAGTAGCCTTGCTCCGTCCTCTGAGCGCTCCACTTAGCTATCCTGAAGTCGACGATTTCCCAAAAGAGGTTGTTGTCCTCACCGCCATCAAGAAGAAGCCCGAGAACCCTTCTCTCGACCCGGCGCTTGACGCTTCCCTTGAACCGGAGGACGAGTGGCCCACCACCCGTTTCAGCTATGCAGCAGTTGATGAATTCTTCTCAACCGCCAATGACTTAGCCTACGATTGTGATTCCGATATCACGGCCCCATATGGCAACTTCATCACTGGAGTTGAGCCATTCCTCTCCGAAGGCGCGTTGCTCGATCGTATCGTGGATCCGATGGGAGGCATAACGAGCATTGTCTATAACGACCCCCGCGATCGCGACTTAAGGGAGTTGACAATACTGGAATGGTCAGCCGTGGGAGCGTCTCCTATTCAAGGTAGTACAACAAGTACAAGGTGCGACGATATCTATGCCTTGAATCCTCCCACGTTCAGCATAACCCCAACGGTGAAGGAACTACAGCGCAGCGATGAGGAGGGCGAGACGGAACGGGTATGGAGCTATGAATACTCCAACAAGGTCTACAAACCTCGACAACCAAAGCTCGGTGAGTACTTCAAGCTGGAGACGCACAGCCCTGCTCTAGGACAATACGGATATCTCAATGTTGAAGTGACCGGACCGGACCTGGATGGCTACCGGAACAAGAGCGTACACACCTTTCATGGTGCCATGTTCTATCACACGGCATCGACCTACATCGATGGTTTCGGCACCCCGTTCACTCTTGTACTGCCAACGCCGGATCCGATCCTTCCTTCAACAGAGCAGGAAACCGAGGATTTCCTGCTCTTCGGGAAGCTCAAGAAGACCGAACAGAAAAATGACGCGGGAACTCTTCTTGATAAGGTGGAGTATTTCTACGACGTTCAACTTGCTCACGAGAGCGCTATTGACAGGCCCTATTCCGACCCGCTGGAGTTGGGAGGGCATACGTGCACCTACTTCGACTACTTCGATGGATTCGTTCCTCCGGAAGTGCCTGACGAGAGCCAGCCAAACCTGAGCTTCTCTGTCTTTAATAATCTGATCCATAAAAATTCACCATGGCAAACGCCGGCTTTTCTGGACCTCTTCTATAGGACCATGGACGCCCACTATGAAATTGACGATGACGATATGCCCACGATCTTCCGGAACAGCTACTTCGTAAAGAAGACCCGAGAGGAGCATACCACCTATGACCCGGCTGGTTGTGCACTGGCAAGCACCACACCGATCATTTTACCGGCCTATCCGGATAGTCCCGGCCCGCTCGTCAACCCGGGTGGTACGGGCACATCCAACGCGAATAGCGACGCTAATGCATCCCTGTTGATCAGTCAACTCAACAGCGGTGGTGTCACATCGGCAACAAAGGCCGATCTACTGGCCGAGACACCCCTTTCGGAAGCGGTGATACAGAAGGCAATTGAAAAGGCAACAACGGCACAAGCGGCTGATCTGCGCGAGGTGCTGCAGGCTGAGGCGACCATGACGAATCTCCGCCTGAACCAACTCATCCTCAAGCCTGACGCTACTGATCCTGAGAAGTTCATGGTCATACTGGCCGCTCAACCATACCTCGCCGATACGACCCAGCTTGTTGTCCTTTCCTCCGAATTCACGCCGGAAGAAAAACGTGATGCTCTGCTGACCCAGGAGCACCTTTCGAACTCCGTGTTAGCGGCAATGCTGCATGGCCCATTGGCCTTGCCGGGACAGCACGCGTACGAGGTGCTTCTCGCTCAACCTGACCTTCCATTTGATGTGTTGGTTGATGTCGTCGAGACCGGGACGCTTTCGGATGCGATGAAAGCGGACATCCTCATCCGGCAGTCAGGGCTGGGAGAGGACGTCTTTGTGGCCTTGATCGGCCAGGCCGCCACCATGGACGAGGATGCGATCGAGGACATCTTGGTACACTGCCGCACTTATCCCGCGGATGACGAGCTCATTGCATTGCTTGAGGAGGTGCCCGAGCTGTCCGAGAGTGTACTGCGCAACGTTCTGTTGGCCAGTCCACGCACTCCCAGCGGCACTTTGAAGGACTTCATCCTTACCGGATACCCAAGTGCGGAGGTGCCGGGCTGGGCCAGTGTTTGGATGGAGGTTCTCAGCTATTGCAGTAATGCATGCGAGCAGGAGAACCTGGCCATCAAGACCGTCACTGACTACAAGTATTACGAGGCCGACGAAACAGGCATGACTTCCGCAGAGGGCTATAAGCGGTTGATGGGACTGGAGTCCGTGGGTTCCTTCCAATTGAAATGGGAACCCTCTTGGCAGATGTACAGCAAGAAGACCTGGACCCCCCAATACCCTGATGCTTATTCGAAGGACGAGTACTTCTACTACCAGGACTTGCGCAACCGATATGACCGAACGTGGCAAGTGTGGCAATACGAGGAGAGTGACCCAACCGTTAACATCGAGGTTGTTGATGAAGCGCTGGAAGAGAACGGGGTGGAGATCTGGACGGTATACAAAGGGTCCGAGTACCAAGTGCCTGCTATAGAAGCCATTGAACGACTAAAGGACACCGACTTCACAAGCGTGCCGTTCGAGCACCGGATAACCACCAAGAACAATTCCTCAACTGATCCGATCGTCCGGTCCGAATACGCTTACTTCTGGAGCCGATGGCCGGCGGTTCCGGACCCCGAGCACATGACCCATGAGGTGGAGGTGGACCCGGACGATGATTGTCCGGAAGACTGGGTGTGGCCTAGTGGCAGCACCAACACGGAGGGTGGAGGGCCGACGGTGCTCTCCGCTTTCCGACTGCCCGCCGTGGGTTACTATAACTGGCTGCAGCATCTTGACGATGTACCCCCGGGGTTCGTCATGGCGCGCGACGAAGATTGGAATGTACTGGTTGTACCCATCGAACAATGGGTCGGGGACGAACCAGGCTACACGGAGTTGTACACGAATCAGGAAGACGATGGTAACGGAGGGTACAAGTACCTGGTGGTTGCCGACCTCCTCAAGCACGCCTTCCAGTTGCGGTGGTCCGCAGAACAGGCCGACGAGCAAGTGACCGCCGAATATACTGCGAGCTCTTGGCCGAAAGAGGAAATGCCGATCCTTCAATTCGCCCTGGTTGAGGGTGACGAGGAAACAGCGGACGAATGGAGGCCGCTCCTGCCATTTCAGGCCAACACTATGCAAACAGTGCATGAACGCAACGGCTTCCACCAAGTGCAACTGACGGAAAACGAGCGTGGCCTGTTAACGCGGTACAACTATGAGAAGGTTATAGCGCATTGGTACAAGGATGAGGATGAGAACGAACCATGCGATAACTACCAGACAACGGAGTGGAACCACCCGGGGCTGCCCACGAGCGTTACCGTGGGTGCCGCCCTTAGCGGAGAGGCTGAACTCGTAAATGCGCTTACCTCCGAATACAGCTACAATACGGATATGAGCGTGGCGACCGTAACCGACCCGAACGGCCTTGAACTCAGCTACGCCTATGACATCTACGGGCGCATGCGTGAGGGCTTCCGCAATGGCGTTTCATTGGGTACCAATAGCTACAGCTACTGGAACAACACCACGGACAATGATGACGACGATTGGTTCGACCGAACGAAGGAGAACTTCGTGGAGAGCATGGTGTACAACCGCATTTCCGACCAAACCGCTGTTCGCGCGCGCACCTATGCCGACCCGCTCGGGCGCAGCATCAACTCCATCAGCTACGTGGTGAACGATTTCACCTCTCCACAACAACCGGAGGCGATGGTGTCAGCTGGTAAAACCACATACGACTCATGGGGTAGAGCGCTGGAGACCTTTAAGCCATACGCCTTCGAGGACGGTGGTGGTCCGTTCGATTTCGAGCTCACCAGCGACGTGCTTTCCAATACCCCGGACATGCATGGCAGCGCTCAATTCGAAATGGACCAACGCGGTAGACCGCTGTTCCAAAGCAAGCCTGGCGAGGATATCACCACTGGGCATCGGCTAAAGTACCGGTACCAATACCTTGACTGTCCAGCCTTTGCCTGCCACCTGGGGTTGAGCGCTGGCGAACTGGAAATGCTGGCCCCTAACGATCCCTTCGATCATATCTGGCTGATGACCGAGGTCGAGGATGAGGACGGCAACATCAGCCGCAACTACAACAACGCGTTGGGACAGAAGGTAGCCACCCAAGGCTTTATTGACGGGATCACCGATGCCGTGACCTTGTTCCTGTACGACGATCAGGGGAACGTGCGACTGGTGATCAACCCTGAAAAGCAGTACACCAGTTACAAGTACAACCTCCTTGGATGGATGTACCAGAAGGAGACCGTGGATGGTGGCATCACCAAGTACATGTTCGACCAGAGCGGTAACGTGGTCTTGGAGCAAGACGCTGAAGGAGCACTGGGCGAAGAAGATCCGATATCGAGCACCACATTAGCCTACTACCGCAAGTATGAGTATGACATCTTCAACCGGTTGATAGCCCAAGACCGGGTAAGACCGGTCCATCGAACCGGTGTTTGCGCGAACTACGATCTTGGAACAGTAATGACCTGTCCGACCTTTCCAATGGCGTATGGCAATGTGTCGATCAATGCAGAGATCACGGGGGTGCCAACACTGCTTGTCGACGGCGTCAATGACTACTTCTACAGCCAATTCTCCTCGGCCAGCACTATTTCCTCGTTGGCCCATGCCAGCGTTGCAGTGGTTGAGTCCAGCCTTGGTGGCCCCGATATCGGGTTCCGGGATGTGCACGTGCTCGACTTGGTCGGCCAGCCACTGCACGAGAAGGCTTGGTTCTACGACCCTTCCTCGAACAACAATTCCGTCGGTGGCATACCAACTGCAAACTTCTACAGCGACATTTTCGACTTGCTGCAGGAAGGCAGAGGGGGCCTGAAGGGCAAGCTGAGCCATACAATTTCATGGCCGCATCGGGTTTGGGACTCAAACTTCTTCTTGGACCAGAACCAAGAATGGAACTTCGATATTGAGCAACTACCCGTACACTATGACTTCCTGAGCTACAACGACGAAGGCCAGGTGGCTTGGCAGCTACAGCAGTTCAACCACAACGGCATCAACAATCATTCACTCGGCAACTTGACCCGTATCGACTACCCAGCATACGACCTCCGCGGCAACCTGCTTACCGAGAATGTCGATGTGAACAGCGACTTCCTGCTTGACATGCAATACCACTATGTGTATGATGACCGGGCGCGCCTGAAGGAGGTTTATGCCAACTTCGATGACAGCCAAGAGGAGGGCAACCTCTTGGCCAGTTACCAATACGACGATGCCTTGGGCTATTTAACAGGTACCACCTACAGCACACCATGTTCAGGCGGGAGTAGTCAGCAGGTGGACCAGATCGAATACGCTCACGACATACGCGACCGGCTCACGAGCATAGGCAGCCAGTTCTTCGATCACAGCTTGTACTACGACGATGCCTCGCCCGCTGCCAACAATGGTGTGGATGCGGTAACCGGGCATTTTTGGAATGGCAGGATCAATGCTAGCCATAGCATTTACGATCTAGTAGTTGCAGGCAATGATCCCGGTAACTTCAATGAACCAACCACCTACGGGTACAACTACGATGGAATTGGCCGCCTGCTGCTGGCCGATGGGGTACAAGGCGATGCGGTGGTCAATTTCCCGCTCGATGGATCCTATGTTGGTGACGAGCGTTATACCTTCGATCGCATCGGGAATCTCACTTCACTTCGCCGGATCGTCCTTGACGAAACCAACAGCGTTGTGAAGCATGCTTGGGATTACGACTACGAGCCTGGCACGAACCGTTTTACTGGGGCGGTTGCGCAGGTCGGCAGCTCCGCAGTGGATCGTTCCTATACGTACGATGCGCTCGGCAATTTGCTCACCGACGATTTCCGGAATATCGAGGCGACGATCAACGGCCGCGCTAACCTGCCGTTCTCCCTGTTTCAAGGGAGTGGTACGAGACAGCATTATCTCTATAACGCGGCCGACATGCGTATCCACAAGATGGAAGCGAGCAGGGGTTCAGGGATCAGCAGCGAATTCTATTTGCGCGATATGTTGGGCAGGGAGATCGGTGTGTTGGACATGAATGGGGCTGACTGCAATCGAGGGGACGATCTTGGGGGCACATCGGAAGAGTCCAATGCAATGGTGGGTGATTGGCGGTGGTACGTGCACGGCTTAGCGCGGTTTGCGCATCTGACGCCTATCTGCGAGCAGAAACCACTTCTGTATACCACCGATTGGGGTCGCCAAGACCAAGCTGAGCAGGAAGCCACGTTCAGTAGCCTCAGGGATCTGTTAGAGACCATGAACGCTGAGCCCGGTGGCCTGCAATACCCCTTTACGATCCACTACTTGGAGTTGATGACGGGCGGCTTTGTCTATATGACCACCACCGAGCTCTCCGATGCTGTTGGCTTGGATGCGGCTTTCGACGACAATGGAGTAACCGATGTGGTGGTTACCAGCAGCTCGTTCCAGTTCGAGGTGCAACGTGCAGGCGAGAGCAGTACGATCTTTATCAGCGCAGAAGAGATCATTGGCTTGGGAGCGTCGCAAACCAGGGGCGGTAGTACGGTGTGGGCCTATACCTTCATGGCCGATCCGACCTTGCCCCCCGTGACCTATTACGAGCACGACCATTTGGGGAACACCCGTGTTACTTACACGCCGGTGGCGGATTGTGGCTTAGGTGGACCACCCTACACAGAATACCAACTGCAGCAAGTAGCGGATTACTACCCCTACGGAAAAGTCCTTCGGGAGTTTGTCAACGCTGGTGGGCCGGAGAAGTACTTGACAACGCACCATGAGCGGGACCAGGAGACGGGGCTGGACTATCGTGGAGCGCGTTATTATGACAGTGATGTGGCGAGGTTCCTGAGCGTGGATCCGAAAGCCACCAAGTTCGCCGAGTGGAGTTCGTATAGCTACGTGTTGGGCAATCCTGTCACGCTAGTCGATCCGGACGGGAAAGAACCCCGAGAGGGTAATACGGTCCTTGCAGTGAACCTGGATTGGTCCTATTTAACGCGAGTCAATGACCGAGAATCAAAGTTCCGGACCTATGACTCCAATTTGAATAGTACCGCGTCAGATTACTTCACATGGAACACCATGCTTGGTGCAAGATCCCCGAAGAGTGTCCATTGGGCGCAGAAATCGTTATTGGATGGTAAGAAGTACATTGAGAATCTTCTAGGTACAAAGAAGACCGCCGCTCGCAACGGTATGGAGTGGAAGATGGCCTCCAAATCATCAACGGGATACGACTATGTCGAATCCAGCGAAACAGACCTTGTTGCTCGGAATGTTCGCAATCTCAATGAACAACTTGGCACATTAAGCGGCTTCGAGAATGTTGTCACGCACAAACTAAGCTTGAGCGTAGATGAGGAAGGGAACTCCGTCGCGACGAAAGAGGAATGGTGGACCTACCGCGCACGAACGAATGAACATGGTGTCTGTGTGGTCGAGTACGAGCATCTATCGTTGGACTTGGTAACTCCTGGCGCTTCCATGGAGCGCAGCAATTGGCAACAAGCTGAGGTCGGTATCTACACTCCAGAACAAAAGAATCCATGACGGTGTACCGACAATCTTTCACTATGCTACTGCTGCTTCTTGTCATACTGTTCTCTACTTGCATACCGAGCAAGGACGGGTACGGCTCCCTGAAAACCGAACAGGAGTTGAACTACTCCAGGAGCGTGTTGAAAGCGGAACTCGGGCTTGAAGCGCCAGAAGATGTGTACGCGTTCATTAAGTGCTTGGGGCGGGTATCAGTTCTTGAGGAAATACTGCCGCATAGGGCAGTCTGTGAAGTCACTTTGGACTATAGAAATTCAGACCTCGTCACTTGCACTACACATGTGTACGATTTTGATGGTTCAGACTCCCTAGTGAATATCGGTGTGAACTCGACTTTGGAAGCCATGTTTATCAAAAAGGGCGGTGCCTTCTCCTTTGTTGATGTTGGAACTGGCAGCTACAGCTTTTGGATCGACGCTGAGAAGCCTTTGGACGCAATCGCCTGCCCCTAACCCGCAGAAGCTCGGCTCAACGCTGCAACTCGGCTTAGCCCCGCACGGCCTCGGCTGTCGCGCGGGCAAGCGCTCGCCTTTTCGGCGAGTGCTTCAGGATAATAGGGCGTCCCGCCCGCTTGGCCCCCCTTGGAAGTTCGGCTCAGACTGCGCGCGGGTTGAGGCTGCGGGTGCCGAGCGACCCAACGACCAAAGGTTAACGGGTCAAGGGCAGGCACACTATGGCTCTCTTGTCTCCTGATCACGGCGCGCAGTTGGCCTCTGCATGATCCAATTGCTATTTTCACCCTATGTGGATCCAACAGAACACCCTGCTCTTTGCTCTGGTACCGGTCGTGGCGGCGGCGCAACCCGACATAAGGGCTACCGACGGCGGCTATATGTCGTACAACGCCAACCTGAACGGCGGGCAATTGGAGTGGTCTTGGATAGAGTATCAAGTACTCAACTATTCCGTGCCCTCCATCAACATGGGATTCTACCTCAGCACTAATTCGAGCATCACTACCAGCGATGTCCTCATCGCGTCTGAAGTGATCGGCGGGGTATGGGCGTCACAGGGCCTGTACGTATACTTTCCGGAGCAGGTTCTGGGAACAACCTATTATCATCTGTACAACATCAACACCATGCCCAATGTCCCGCACAACGTGTGGCTGAAAGGCGGCGTGATCTTCGACTACACGAATTCGATCGTGGAGACCAATGAAGGGAACAACAGTGCGCTTTCCACCGGTGGATTCCAGATCATCATTGCCGACGTGCCCGAATATTTGCAGGGCAGCGGCGTATTCGTGCATGCTGGAGCGAGCGGGTCGAACACCGTGGTGCTCTCATCCGAGATCGCGATCGCCGATGCGGTGTTGGAACTCTTCGATCTGAGCGGCCGCAGCCTTATGCGCATCAGCGTCGGCAACATAAGCACGGGTGGCAATCGAGACGTTCGGTTGCCCAGCACCGTGG
>JBDTSG010000089.1:0-42757 GCA_039931265.1 Flavobacteriales bacterium | reverse complement strand
CTCAACTGGTAGCGGTTACGGCTCAACCGCAACCGGTTTTGTCTCAACTGGTAGCGGTTGCGGCTCAACTGTTAGCGGTTGCGGCATAAAAGCAAGCGGTAGTGGCTCAACCGTTAGCGGCTACGACGCAAAGGCAAGCGGTAGAGCCTCAACCGATAGCGGTTACGGCACAAAGGCAACCGGTTTCATCTCAACCGCGATAGGTCGAGGCGCAACCGCAAGCGTAATTGTGCGCACTCCGTCATCGCGAGCGAGTCCCCGAGCGAAGCGATCCATTCACGGTAGCGGGTAGCCTGCAAGCTCATCAGCTTCTACATGGGCGCGTGGATTGCTTCGGGCATAGGAATGCCCCCCGCGAGGATGAACGCGCCCGTTACACGTGGAACATCGCCCTTTGAGGGCATGGTCGGTGGCATAGTGGCTTTCTTGGTTCTTCCTCGGCAACAAGGCACTACGACCGCCCTGTGGAAGGACTTGAGGGTTTTCGTTAGCCTTGGGTCATGAGGTTGCTCTGCTTAATGCTGGTCTCTCTCGTGATGTCGGGATGCGGCCATTCTCTGCGGCGGGATGATGTGTTGGGCTCTTGGGAGCTAGTGAACGTTGAGGATTTTCGTCCGCCGCCGGAAGTGCGGGGATTTCTGAGATTTGAGTTCGGGTCGGATAGCGTACTGATCCACAAATCGCAATTCCCAAGTAGGCTCAAGGGCTCGTGGACACTGCGAGATTCAATACTGGAGCTGGTGACCAAGGCGCATCTCGGCGGATATGACACTGTGCGGTTCACAGTATGTTCGGTGACTTCTGATGTGATGTCGTTGCAGCGGGTGGAGAAACCCGATACCGTTCCACTGTACCGCTTCAAGCGAGCTATGCTTCCATAGCGTTGGTAATCACTTTTCACGCTCCTCCCCCGCCCTCACCTGGCCTAGTGACCTTGGTGGCGGGGCCTACCTTTGCACTCCTTTTCAACACCCTGTGCATAACCCAGAGGCATACGACCTGATCGTGGTGGGCGCCGGCCATGCGGGCTGCGAGGCCGCAGCGGCGGCCGCCAACATGGGCAGCAGGGTGCTGCTGATCACCATGAACATGGGGGTGATCGGCCAGATGAGCTGCAACCCCGCCATGGGCGGCGTAGCTAAGGGCCAGATAGTCAGGGAGATAGATGCCTTGGGCGGCTACAGCGGCATCGTTAGCGACAACAGCATGGTGCAATTCCGCATGCTCAACCGCAGCAAGGGCCCCGCAATGTGGAGTCCCCGGACCCAGAACGACCGTATGCGTTTCGCCGAGGAATGGCGGAAAATGCTGGAAGCCACGCCCAACGTGCATTTCCTGCAGGACCAGGTGGTTTCTTTGGTGGTTGAAGAGGCCTCGGGCCACGGGCCTCGGGCTGCGGGCTTTGTTGGTGGTCACCCCAACCCGTCAACACTTCCAAACCTCCAAGGCCAACGGAGCCAAGAGCCACCGACCTCAAAAAACGGCGCCGACCAGCCCGAGGCCCGTGGCCCGCAGCCCATGGCCTCAAAAAGCAAGAAAGTAACCGGCGTCCAGACGGCCCTGGGCGGGACCATCTATGCCTCCACGGTCATCCTCACCAACGGCACTTTCCTAGGTGGGGTCATGCACATCGGCGAGAAGCAGTTCGGCGGTGGCCGCGCCGGCGAAAGGGCGGCACACGGTATTACCGAGCAATTGGTGCAGCTGGGTTTCGAGGCGGGTCGCATGAAAACGGGTACACCCCCACGCGTCGACGGCCGAAGCATCGATTACAGCCAACTCGAAGAGCAAAAGGGTGACGAACCGGCGGGGCGTTTCAGCTTCCTGCCCACTACCGCTCCCCCACCCCGGCAATTGAGCTGCTGGATCACCTACACCAACCAAGCGGTACACGATACGCTGCGCACCGGTTTCGACCGCAGTCCCATGTTCAACGGCCGCATACAAGGCCGTGGTCCAAGGTACTGCCCCAGCATCGAAGACAAGATCGATCGCTTCGCCGACAAGGACCGGCACCAGATCTTCGTGGAGCCCGAGGGTTGGACCACGGTGGAGACCTACATCAACGGGTTCAGCACCAGCCTTCCGGAGGATGTGCAGCTCGCAGCCCTGCGCCAATTACCGGGCTTCGCCAACGCCCGCATGTTCCGCCCCGGCTATGCCGTGGAATACGACTACTTCCCCCCTACCCAACTCAGCCATACCCTCGAGACCAAACTGGTGGACGGCCTCTATTTCGCGGGCCAGATAAACGGCACCACGGGGTACGAAGAAGCGGCTTGCCAAGGCCTCATGGCCGGCATCAATGCGCACCTGAAATTGAGCGGCGAAGAGCCCTTCGTTCTGGGTCGCGAGGAGGCCTATATCGGGGTGCTCATCGACGACCTTATCACCAAGGGAACAGAGGAGCCGTACCGCATGTTCACGAGCCGGGCGGAGTACCGCATTCTGCTCCGCCAGGACAATGCCGACCTGCGCCTTACCCCTCGCAGTTTCGCCCTCGGTTTGGCGAGTCGCGAGCGCATGGAACGGGTGGAACGAAAGAACCGATTCGTTGCCGAACTTGTACGTTTTTTGAAGGAGGAAAGTGTGTCGCCGGAAGTGGCCGATGCTGTGATCGTTCCACGTGGAACATCTCCCCTGAAGCAAAAGATGAAGGCCTACGACCTGCTCCTCCGGCCACAAGTGAACGCCGCCGATATCGAGGTCCTGGCGCCCGGCGCTTGGTCGCTCGCACAAACCTTCGGCGACCTCCAAGGCGAGGTGCTGGAGCAGGTGGAGATCAACGCGAAATACGATGGCTACATCCAGAAGGAACGCGATACAGTGGACAAGCTTTCGCGCTTGGAAGACGTTGCCTTGGACATGGATACGGAGTATGCCCGCCTCACATCCTTGAGCATCGAAGCGCGCCAGAAACTGGACAAGGTGAAGCCCGCAACGCTCGGCCAAGCGAGTCGCATCAGCGGCGTTTCCCCCGCCGACCTCAGCGTGCTCATGGTCTACCTCGGAAGGTAACTGATCAACAACCCCGGCGATATGTCGGTCCCACAACACTCACCCACCACCTCCCCTTATGAGCACTCTCTATTAGAGAGGGGTAGGGGTGAGGCCTTAGATCGTTCCACGTGGAACATGTAGTCCAAGAGCGCCTGTCCGTATGCCCCATTTGCGGGGCCGCCGACTTGCTTCCGGACGGCAAGGTGCGCGACTATCATTTGAGCAAAGAAGTGTTCGAGTTGGTCCGCTGCCTCGGGTGCGGTTTTGTCTTCACCAACCCCCGGCCTACCCAAGAACATATCGGGCTGTATTACGCCTCGGAGAATTACATCAGCCACTCCGATATGGGCGCATCCATCTCCGACCGCTTGTACCGCATCGCCCGCAACCGGGCCTTGCGCAGAAAGCACCGTTTGGTTGCCAATTATGCGGCCACCGGAAGGCTCCTCGATGTGGGTTGCGGCACCGGTTCGTTCCTCCACTTCATGATAGGGCGCGGGTACGATATGGTAGGGGTGGAGCCGAGCGAACGCGCCCGTGCAGTTGCCAACCAGAGCCATCCCGGAGCGGCCGTCGCCACCCTATCGGAATTGGAGCGCAGCGCCACCTTCGATGTGATCACCTTGTGGCATGTGCTCGAACATTTGCCCGAGCTCTCAACTGCCTTCCGGGAGTTCGGTGCCCTGCTGCGCCCCACCGGTCATTTGTTCATAGCCGTTCCGGACCGCACGAGCTGGGACCGTAAGCATTACGGCGAGCAATGGGCGGCTTGGGACGTTCCCCGCCACCTTTCCCACTTCCGCCCTAAGGACATCGCAAACCTGTTGGAGCAACATGGCTTCAAGTTGGTTTCCACCCGGCGCATGTGGTTCGATGCTCCCTATATCTGCATGCTTAGCGAACGCTACCGCGGTAGGGGACCCTTGGTCGCTTTAGCCCTTGGTATTGTGAAGGGGTCGTGGAGCAACCTGGTTGCCCTGGTGATGGGGGGCTCAACTTCGAGCTCGCTTTACATCGCCAGGAGGCGCTAAGGCCCGAGCAGGCCTGTTTCCTTCGTTTTGGGGCTTCCGGTCGCATTTCCGATGGTACGACTCTTCCGTGTACCGGTTCGTGCCCTAAACGCCCCGTAACGGGGCCGCACTAATTGCCTGTCTTTCAGGCAATTAGACCAGAAAAGGCTCTAAGCCGGGATCTTGGGGCCGATGACGACCCATAGCGATGCTCTTCCGACCCGGACCTGCCGGAACTGCCCTCCCCACATCCCGCTACCTTCGCGGCCCATTTTTCCACGCTTATGTCAACAGCCGTCGCAACGCCCACGAACCGCGTGGCCACCATCCTCTCCGAACTCGGCATTTCCGCGCAACAAAGCGGTGTTTCCACCGGATCCACCTGGTACAAGGGAGAAGGTGAGGTGCTCGCTTCGTATTCACCCGTTGATGCCGCGTTGATCGGCACCGTGCGCGGAGCAAGCAAGGCGGAGTATGATCGGGCGATCACAACCGCACAAGAAGCCTTCGTGCAATGGCGCCAATGGCCCGCACCGAAGCGCGGCGAGGTGGTGCGCCAGTTCGGCGAAGAGCTGCGGAAACACAAGGCCGGTTTGGGCAAGCTCGTGAGCTACGAAATGGGCAAGAGCTACCAGGAGGGTCTTGGTGAAGTGCAGGAGATGATCGACATCTGCGATTTCGCGGTCGGTCTTTCGCGCCAGTTGCATGGCCTCACCATGCACAGCGAACGTCCGGAGCACCGCATGTACGAGCAGTGGCATCCTCTGGGCGTGGTGGGCATCATCAGCGCGTTCAACTTCCCCGTTGCGGTGTGGGCATGGAACACCGCCTTGGCGTGGATTTCCGGCAACGTGTGCGCTTGGAAGCCCAGCGAGAAAGCACCGATTTGCGGCGTGGCGTGCCAGATGATCGCGGCCGAAGTGTTCAAGCGCAACAACGTACCCGAAGGTGTTTGTGTGCTCGTGAGCGGTGGTCGCGAAGTAGGGGAGTGGCTTGCCGCCGACACGCGCGTTCCGTTGGTGAGCGCCACCGGCAGCACGCGCATGGGCAAGGCCGTGGGCAGGGTCGTGGGCGAGCGCCTGGGACGTTCGCTGCTGGAACTGGGTGGCAACAACGCCATCATCATCTCGGAGAAAGCGGATCTCGACATGGCCCTGCGCGCAGCACTCTTCGGAGCGGTGGGCACTGCCGGACAACGTTGCACGACAACCCGCCGCTTGATCATACACGACAGCGTGTACGATGCGATGAAACAGAAACTGGTGAAGGCTTACGCGCAACTGCGCATCGGTGATCCGCTGGACGAGAAGAACCACGTGGGGCCGTTGATCGATCGCGACGCGGTGGCGCTTTACACCAAGGCCCTGGACGCCGCGAAAGCACAGGGCGCCGCGGTGGCCGTTGAGGGTGGGGTGATCAATGGTGAAGGACTGGAAAGCGGATGCTACGTGAAGCCCGCGATCATGGAAGCGAGGCCCGACATGCACATCGTGCAGGAGGAAACCTTCGCTCCGATCCTCTATCTGCTGCGCTACACGGGCGATGTCACCAACGCGATCGCGATCCAGAACGGTGTGAAGCAGGGGCTCAGCAGCAGCATCATGACCACCGACATGCGTGAAGCGGAGCGGTTCCTGAGCGTTACCGGCAGCGATTGCGGCATCGCCAACGTGAACATCGGCACCAGTGGAGCGGAGATCGGCGGCGCCTTCGGTGGCGAGAAGGAAACCGGCGGTGGCCGCGAGAGCGGCAGCGACGCTTGGAAAGCCTACATGCGCCGCCAGACCAACACGATCAACTACGGAAGTTCCTTGCCGCTGGCTCAGGGTATCAAGTTCGATGTATGATCGTGCGCCTACCGCAGCGACCACCCGGATATATTCGGCCCCCCTTGAAGCCCTTGCGCACCGCGCTCCCCACCCTTTTCCTTATTGCCCTGCTGGCGGCCTGCAGTAGTGGTGATCGGCCCCCGATCACGCCGCGCGCCGGTGCTTGGCTCATGCAGCTCGATCTCGGCCAGGGCAACACGCTTCCCTTCGGTTTCGATCTGGCCCACGACAGCACGGGCTGGCTCATAACCATCAACAACGGAACCGAGCACATTGCCGTGGATGATGTGCACTTCGCCAACGACACCATCCACATCCGGATGCCTTTGTTCGATTCCGAATTCATCGGTGCGTTCACTTCCGATACGGTCTTCACCGGGCAGTGGGCGAACCACCTGAAGGGCCCCGATTACCGCATTCCCTTCGTTGCGCGGGCCGGGGAACGCCGTCGCTTCGACGTGAACACGAACAACGAAGCCCGCAACCTGTCGGGTGCGTGGGAAACCCACTACAGCCAAGGAACACCCGATGCCTACGATGCGATCGGGCTCTTCACGCAAGAGGGCGCGCACGCTTCCGGGACCTTCGTTACGGAGACCGGTGATTACCGGTACTTGGACGGTGTTGTGGACGGCGATTCGCTGAAGCTCTCCTGCTTCGATGGCACCCACGCATTCCTGTTCAAAGCAGGCCTGCGAAACGACACGCTCTCGGGTCGATTCTGGAGCGGAACGCACTGGCAGGAGCCGTGGATCGCCGTTCGTAATGCCTCTTACAAACTGCGCGACCCCGACTCCCTCACCGCATTGCGCGAAGGCTACGACATGGCCGATTTCAGTTTCCCCGGGATCGATGGCGGCATGATATCACCGAAGGATGAAGCCCACGCCGGCCGCGTGCTGATGGTGCAGGTGATGGGCAGCTGGTGCCCCAACTGCGTGGATGAGACTTTGTTGTTGGACGAGATGTTCGCGAAGTACCAGGACGACGGTCTTTCCGTGATCGCTCTCGCGTTCGAACAGCATGCCGACAGCGCCAAGGCCATTGCCGGTTTGAAGCATTTCCGCGACCGTTTGCACGTGAAATACGATATCGCGTATGCTGGCCCCGCGAACAAGGACGCCGCTGCTCAGCGCCTTCCTTTCCTGGACCATGTCATGAGCTATCCAACGTGCATCTTCATCGATCGCACGGGTACGGTGCGCCGCATACGCACGGGCTTCTACGGGCCGGGCACGGGCGAGCACTACCTGAACTATCGCCGCAACCTGGAGCAGTTCCTCGAGCGCATGCTGGCCGAACCGGCACCGCCGCTCGCGCTGAAGGCGGCTTAGTCTTCCTCGTCCTCGATCTTCCCGTCCACCACCACGCGTTGCTCGCGGTTGGCGACTTCCCACGCCGTATGGAACACTAGTGCCGTCCGTTGCCGCAACAGGTCGAACCGGATCTTCCGTACCTCGTCGCCGGGTTGGTGGTAATCCTCATGTACGCCGCTGAAGTAGAAGATCACGGGCACGCCCTTGCGTGCGAAGTTGTAGTGATCGCTGCGGGAGTAGAAGCGGTTCGGGTCATCGCGTGAGTTGAACTTCTCGTCCATGTCGATGCCCACGTACACATCGTTGGCGCGCTGGTTAACGGCGTGCAGCTCGGTGCTCAAGCGGTTGCTGCCGATGATGTACACATAGGGCGGGCTTGTCGCGTGCGCACTGTCCGTGCGGCCGATCATATCGATGTTCAGGTCGCACACCGTGTTGGCCAGTGGGAACACCGGATGCTCACTGTAGTACTCCGACCCCAGCAACCCCTTCTCTTCGCCCGCCACCGGCATGAAGAGCATGCTGCGGCGCGGGCCATGGCCATCGCGCTTGGCTTGTGCGAACGCTTGGGCCATCTCCAGCAATGCCACCGTGCCGCTGCCATCGTCGTCGGCACCGTTGTAAACCTCGCCGTCGTGCATTCCGATGTGATCGTAGTGCGCGGTCACCACCACCACCTCGTCCTTCTTGTCGCCTCCTTCAATGTAGGCCAGTACGTTCTCGCTGCTCAATGGCGTGTACACCGGTCGGTTCAACACGCTAACGGATGCGGTGATCGATCGCGTCTTCACCTGCTTTCCCTTTTTTGCCTTCTTCAGTTCCTTCGCGTAGGCCAGATCCCCCTTGGCCAGCAGCGTGGTGGCCAGCGCCGGGGAGATGAGCATTGTTTGTGTGCCTTTGCGTGTCCCTTTCTTCAGCGTGTCCTCGGCCAGCTTCATACGCGTGCTGCCCAACCAGTGGGCGTACTCCTGCTTGGTCAGGTCATAATTCTCCGCCGCCACGAGCAATAGTTCCCCGCCGCGCCCCGCGAACGCCGCGCCGAGTTCCGACAAGCGCGACATCTCCACGCCGCTCGTATTGTCCTTCCCGGGAAGAACCGTGATTGCCACGCGGGTGCCTTCGGGAAGCCCTGCGAGGTCGTTGACGCCGGTGTAGGTGATCCCGGTGAAGGCGATGTCCGCGGGTACGCGCTTCGTGAAGTAGATCTGGTCCTCTAGGAACCTGAATTGCTTTCCATCCGCTTCGAGCACCAAGCTTCCTGGCTGCTCCACGACCAATCCAAAGGGTTGGAAATAACCATCCACCAGCCCGCGCTCCGATGCCATGGGCATGGGCGCTATACCGAAGCCGGCGAACCGCTCCTTCAGATATTGCGCAGCCATCTTCTGGCCTTTCAACCCGGTTTCGCGGCCCTCGTACTCATCACTGGCCAACACGCTCAGGTAGGTACTCAGGTCGGCTTCGGTTATCGTGTTCGCGTAGCCCAATGCAACACTGTCCTGCTGCGCGAACGCAGTTGATCCCACCGCCACCGCAATGGCGATAAAGAAGGTCGTTCTCAACATGTTGGAGGAGTGTTCACAACCGCTTCAAGCGGCTTCGATCTTGGCCACGCGGCGCTGGTGTCGCCCACCTTCGAAATGCGCCGCCAGGAATGCATCCAATATCCGTTCCGCCTCTGCTGCATCCACGAAGCGGGAGGGGAGCGCAATAACGTTCGCGTCGTTGTGGGTGCGCGCCAGGGTGGCTACTTCGGTGTTCCAAGCAAGCGCCGAACGAACACCGTGGTGCTTGTTCGCCGCCATGTTCACACCGTTACCGCTGCCGCAGATCAACACACCAAGGTCGGCGTCGCCGTTCTGCACGGCCAATGCCACCGGATGCGCGAAGTCCGGATAATCCACACTATCCTCTGTCGGTGCGCCGTGATCGGTAACACTGTGCCCGCTTGCGCGCATGTGGTCCAGCAGTCGCTTCTTCAAAGCCGTTCCGGCGTGGTCGTTACCAATGGCAATGCGCATCTGGGCTGGTGTTCAGGTCAAAGATAACGGGCGTGCAGCGCGATCAACAATGCGCACGCAGGGATCGGTTGTAACACGTGTACAAACCGTGGCAACTATTTCCGTTGTCAACGATCGTTGATCGCCATGATCGATCCCGGTTAGAAAGCAACAACAATCGATCGGTCGATCATCACCGATCGATCAACGATCCGGCACGCTCCTTTCAACGGCGAAGTATCAACCACGCGATCGGGCCACGGGGTTGTGTGATCGTTCATTCATTGCGCGACTTCCACCATTCCCTCAGCGCCATCCTCCTTTCCCCTGTACCACGGATCGTGCATGGATCGTTGGCTACTTTTGAAAAGTGGCATACGCAAGCATCCGACCGATCGATCATTCACACCATCAACAGCTCTTATCATCATTACATATCTTTTATAAAAGAAGAATGAAATACATGCTTGTGTTGATGATGGTGATGGTGGGTGTGGTCGGCTCAGCTCAGGACGGCTTCACGCAGTACAAGCATCCCAATGGCAAGGTGAGCAGCGAAGGGTATTTGGTGGATGGCAAGCCCGAAGGCTGGTGGAAGACCTTTTACGAGAATGGTACGCTGCACAGCGAGGGCAACCGCAAGCGCTTCCTGCTGGACAGCCTGTGGAGCTTCCATGCGCCGGATGGGAAGTTGATGAGCGAGATCACGTATGCCAACGACAAGAAGAACGGCCCGCAACGCAAGTACGACAGCGATGGGAAGTTGATGAGCGCCGAACCGTTCGTTGATGATGTGCGGCAGGGTGAAGCGGTGTATTACCACGCCAACGGCGCCGTTCACAAGCGCATTCCGTTCGAGAAGGGACTGGAGCAGGGGAGGGGCTATGAGTTCGGCGAGGATGGACGTTTGCTGAGCCTGTTGACCTATGGTTCGGGGGTGCTGCGCAAGAAGGAGGATATCAACCGCACGGATATGCGCGGGTTGAAGCAAGGGCCGTGGAAAGAGTTCTATCCCGGCGCTGCTCCGGACCGCATCGGAAAGGTGAAATGGGAAGGTGTTTTCGTGGACGACAAACGCCAGGGGGTTTTCAAGGAGTACGATGCGAACGGCAACCTGAAAGACATCACCAAGTACGATCAAGGCGAGGTGGAGAAGAACGCTGCCGAAGCCGAGGTGCTAAAGATCAAGAGCACGTATCACAACAACGGTAAAGTGGCCACCACGGGCACGTATGGAAAGGACGGCAGTAAGCAGGGCCTCTTCAGGGAGTTCGCACCGGACGGCTCGACCGTGTCATCGAGCATTTACCGCAATGGGCAACTCATGGGCAAAGGGCCAGTGAACGAGATGGGTGTGCCTGATGGCCGATGGCAGGAGTTTTACCTGAGTGGTGAGTTGCGCGCGGAGGGCGATTACAAGGAAGGAAAGCGCGAGGGGGAATGGGTGTACTATCACCGCAGCGGGAAAGTGGAACAGAAAGGTCGCTACGCGAACGGGCTTGCGCAGAACCAGTGGACGTGGTACTACCAGAACGGCGCAACGCACCGCGAGGAGAACTACCGGAAGGGCCGGGAGGATGGGGCCAGTGTTGAGTATGATAGCACGGGTGTGGTGATCACCCAAGGGGAGTACATCGACGGGCAAAAGGAGGGAGAGTGGGTCTACGTGGTCGGCGATCACACCGAAAAAGGCAAGTACAAGGATGGACTGAAGGACGGCATCTGGAAGCATACCTATGAGAACGGCCGCACCAACTTCATCGGGGAATTCGTGGCGGGCGAACCCCAGGGCAAACACAAGTGGTACTATCCGAACGGCCAGATCCGCTTGGAGGGCAAATACGGCGCAGGCCTGCAGCAAGGCGATTGGGATCTCTATGCCGAAGAGGGTGGACTGAAAATGACCATACGTTATCTCAATGGCGAGGAAGTGCGCATTGATGGTCAGCGCCTGCCCATGCCCAATGGTGCGGATCCGGAGCAGTGAGGCAAGGCATCCCGCATTTTCCACTCGGCGCCGTTCACCTTCCCAGTAAGTTCGGGCCGTGGGAATGAAGAGCACGGAAGGATCAGGCATCCCGCGTCCGCAAAAGGATGAGCTGGGACGCGCCTATCTGGAGCTGAAGCAGCAGTACGACAACCTGGTGGGAAAGAACGTGGCGGGAGTGTTCCGGTCCTCGCTGCAAGGCAGGTTCCTGGAGTGCAACGATGCCATGGCACGCCTGCTCGGTTATGCGGATCGCGCGGAGTTGATGGCCACCCCGGCATCGGAGCTGTACTTCACTACGGAGGTTCGCGAACGGCTTATCGCCGACCTGCGTGAGCACGGTCGCTTGATGAATTATGCGGTGACGCTCCGGCACAAAAGCGGGCGAGCGGTGGAAGTTCTGGAGAACATTTTTCTCGGACGGATCGAGGGCCGCGCGGCCACCATCGAAGGCACGCTCATAGACGTAACCGCCTTCCGCCACGCGGAATTCGAGCAGCGTTCGTTGATGGAGAACTACCGACAGTTGGTAGAGCATGTGAGCGACGGGATCCTGATCGTGCAAGAGGATCGGGTGCGGTACGCGAATCCCGCAGCCGAACGGCTTACGGGTCGCACCACGCTTGCTGGTGCACAACTGTCCACACTCGTGCAGGACGCCGACGTACAGCGGTTGGCACATTGGCTAACGGAAGTACCGGAGCAGGGCAATGCGAACCCCACCGAGGTGCGTTGGTTGCTACCCAGTGGCGTGCCGCGCGAAATGCAGGTTACTGCCGCGCGCATCCGTTACGAAGGAGCCGAAGCGTTGCAACTGAGCATTGAAGACCGAAAGGAACAGGACACGTTGGCGCGCGAACGTATGCGCGCCACTATCGCGGAAGAAGTGAATGAGGTGTTGCGCCACGAGATCGGACAGCACCGGCGGACACAGGAAGAGTTGAGCCGTTCCAAGCGGTTCGCGCGCAGCTTGGTCGACAGTTCTCTCGATGCCATCATCGCCGTTGATCGCGAAGTGTGCGTCACGGAATTCAATCCGGCAGCCTCGATCAAGTTCGGCTACGAACCAGCGGAGATCGTGGGCCAGCATGCGCGGATCTTATATGCCAGCGAGGCGGAACACGCACGTGTGTTGAGCGAACTCGATAGCCACGGTGCGTTCACCGGAGAGGTGCGCAACAAGGATCGCGATGGCAAGGAGTTCATATCGTTTCTCGCCGCCAGCAGGCTTTACGATGAGAATGGCGTGCTGCTCGGCTCCATGGGGGTGAGCCGCGACATCACAAAGGCGAAGGAGGACCAAGAGCGGCTGGACCATGAAACAGCCAAACTGCGGGCACTCTTCGAAAGCGGCGAGCATATGTTCTGGACCGTGAGCCGCGACATAGGCCTTACAAGCTTCAACCAAGGCTATGCCGACATGGTTGAACGACTTTACGGTAAGCGACCGACCATACACAGTGACGTGGCACTGCCAAGAAAGAAATTCGCCAGTGAGGAGTATCACCAGTTCTGGGAACAGCAATACGATCAGGCTTTTGCCGGAAAGACATTGCGGTTCGAGACGGAAGTGAAAGCCAAGGACGGCAGCACCGTTTGCAACGAGATTTTCCTGAGCCCGGTGATCGGCTCCGATGGTGAAGTGGATGAAGTGTTCGGCATCGGGCACGAAGTGACGGAGCAGGTGATGGCCGAGCGGACCGTTCGTGATCAGGCCGCGCGCATCAAGGCGATCTTCGAGAACAGCGCGAACGTGATGATCTGGACGTTGGACCGCGACTTTCGCATTACGGCGTTCAACGAACACTTCCAAGAGAGCAATTTGCGCGGCCTGGGGATCCGGTACAAGGTCGGTGATCCGTTCATCGATGACATGAAACAGCGCGTGGCCGGCGGTAAGTGGAAGCCTGTGGTGGCGTATTACGAGGCTGCGATGACCGGTCAGCCGCAACATTTCGAAGTGGAGTTGGACAACGGCAAGGGCCGCATGCTATGGGTGGAGAATTTCCTCAACCCGATCGTTGTGGACGGCGAGGTGCGCGAGGTGAGCTGCCTGGCGCACGGCATCACCGACCGCAAGGATGCCCAGCGCAGAATGCAGGAGAGCCTGCACGAGAAGGAGGTGCTGCTGAAGGAGGTCCACCACCGCGTGAAGAACAACCTGCAGATCATCAGCAGCATCCTCAACCTTCAAAGCGCTTATGTGGGTGGCGATCGGCGCATGCTCGATCTCTTGCGCGATAGCCAGGACCGCGTGCGCAGCATGTCGTTCATCCACGAGAGCCTTTATCAGGCCAAGAACTTCAGCAGCGTGGACCTCGGCGGCTATATCGATAGCCTCGCCCGGAACCTCATGATGAGCTATAGCCTCAACGGCAAGGTGCGACTGAATACCGACGTGCAAAAGGTTGAGCTGGGCCTGGATCAGGCCATCCCCTGCGGGCTCATTCTCAACGAACTTCTGAGCAACGCGCTCAAGCACGCTTTCCCCAATGGCGCGGAGGGCGTCATCGACCTGAAAGTGGAGCTGGCCGGCCGTCAGGTGCGCATTGCCATGGCGGACAACGGGGTGGGGCTGCCCGGGGACTTCCACGAGGAACGCAGCGCCAATCTTGGCCTGCAACTGGTGCAGACCCTCGCCGGTCAGATCGATGGCCGCATTGAGCGAAAACCGGGTGGTGGTGCGCATTGGGTCCTCACCTTCGACCGCAACACCCCCCAGCAGAGTGGGAACCCCGGAAGCGATCGTCCGTAGAAACCGGCCGCAAGCATACATTTGAGCGTAACCAAAGGACAGACATGGCGCAGACGAGTGTTTTGGTGGTAGAGGACGAGAGCATCGTGAGCAAGGACATTCAGCACAGCCTTAAGAAGCTTGGCTACACCGTTGCCGGGGCGGCCGCTACGGGCGAGAACGCCGTGGCATTGGCCATCGAAACGCAGCCGGATATCATCCTCATGGACATCATGCTCAAGGGTGATATGAACGGTATCGAAGCCGCCGACAAGATCCGGCAGGAGACGAACATCCCGGTGATCTTTCTTACCGCCTACGCCGACGAGAACACCCTGAACCGCGCAAAGGTTACCCAGCCGTACGGCTACATCATCAAGCCGTTCAAGGAGATCGATATCCACACGTCGATCGAGATGGCGCTCTACAAGCACAAGAAGGAAACCGAAGTGCTGAAGGAGCGCGACCTGTTGTTCAGCTTGGTGGAGAACAAAGAGACGGGCAAGGAGTTCCTCTTCGTGAAGAACAACAGTCGCTTGGTGAAGCTCAAGAGCAGCGACATCTATTTCATCGAGGCGCTGAAGGACTACGTGACGATCAACACGCTCAACACGCGTTATACGATCCACAGCACCATGAAGGACATCGAGGCGAAACTGCCCGAGAGCGACTTCATCCGTGTGCACCGCAGTTTCATTGTGCGCCTGGACAAGATCACGGCCATCGAACAGCCGAACGTGATCCTGGAGAACGACAAGAAGATCATCCCGATCGGTGGCAGCTACAAAGACGAACTGGCCAAGCGGTTGAACTTGGTTTAATAGCGCCTCTTCTTTCCACTGCCGCGAGCCTCCTTGCGATAGCCCATACTTGGTGCCGGTTCTTTTGAGGCGCCCTCCGGCACGAGGTCGACAACGCGTTTCTCCATATCCACGGCCCGGATGGTGACGCGGAGTTCATCGCCCAACCGGTAGGTCTTCCCCGTGCGCATGCCGACCACTTGGAATTTCCCTTCGATCGCCTTGAAGACATCGCCGCGCAGGTCTTTGATCGAGATCATGCCCTCGCACTTGTTCTCCGTCAGCTCCACGTAGATCCCCCATGAGGTAACTCCCGTGATCAGCCCATCGAAGGACTGTCCGATGCGTTGCAGCAGATACTCCGACTGTTTGTAGCGAATGCTCGCGCGCTCCGCATCGGCCGCGCGGCGCTCCTGCATCGAGCTGTGTTTGCAGCTTGTCTCCAGCGCGCCTTTGTTCAGCGGACCGCCACCGGCCAAGTAGTGCGCAAGCGCGCGATGCACCATAAGGTCCGGATAGCGGCGGATGGGCGAGGTGAAGTGCGTGTAATGGTCGAAGGCCAATCCGTAGTGCCCGATGTTGTCGGTGCTGTAGACCGCCTTCGCCATGCTGCGTATGGTGACCTGCTTGATGATGTTCTCTTCATCGGTGCCCCTCACATCGGCAAGCAAGCGGTTGATCGCGTGCGCCAGCTCTTCCCCCTTGTGGATGACGAGCGAATGGCCGAAACTCTTGGCCAGGTTCTTCAACTGTGTGATCTTCTCATCGTCGGGCAGGTCGTGTACGCGGTAGACGAACGGGTGAACGCCTCCCTTCTTCAATGTGCCCACCCACGATGCTACGCGCTTGTTCGCCAGTAGCATGAATTCCTCGATGAGCCAATTCGCCTCGGCCATCACCTTCTCGTAAACACCGAGCGGGCGGCCCTTGTCGTCCAGCTTGAACTTCACCTCGTTGCCACCAACCTCCAATGCACCGTTGGCCATGCGGTCCTTCCGCAGCACTTGCGCCAGACGATGGAGGGTGAGCACCTCGTTCTTGTATTCGCCCTCACCGCCGTTGATGATCGCTTGCGCATCGGCGTATGCGAAGCGCCGGTTGCTGTGCATCACGGTGCGACCGAACCACTCGCCGACGATCTGCGCCTTCTCATCCAGTTCGAAGATGGCACTGAAGGAAAGTTTGTCTTCTCCGGGGTGCAAAGAGCACAAACCATTGCTCAGTTTCTCCGGGAGCATGGGCACCACGCGATCCACCAAGTAGACGCTCGTTGCGCGGGACGAACCCTCGTCCTCGATAGCCATTCCGGGACGCACATAGTGGCTCACATCCGCGATGTGCACTCCCACCTCCCAATTCCCGCTGTCCAGTTTGCGCAGGCTCAGCGCATCGTCCAGGTCCTTGGCGTCTTCGGGGTCGATGGTTAGTGTTGTGATGCTGCGGACATCCCTGCGCTTGGCGATCTCTTCAGGCGTACAGCCGTTGTTGATCGTGGCGGCCTCGGCTTCAACATGATCCGCAAAATCGTAGGGCAGCCCGAACTCGGCCAGGATGGCATGTATCTCCGTTTCGTTCTCTCCGGCCTTTCCGATGATGCGCTGCACGATCCCCGGTGGTTGTTCGCGGTGATCGCGCCAGTCGCCGAGCGTAAGCACCACCTTCTCGCCTTCGCTCGCCCCGTTGCGATCGCCCTCGCGGAGCGTGAAGACACGGTTCATTTTCTGGTCGTCCGGCCGCACATAGTAGCGGCCCTTGTCTTTGTGGACCGTACCAACGAAATCGCTCCGCTTCCGCTTCAGTACTTCAAGCACCTTGGCTTCGGGCTTCCTGCCGCGATGCTGCACGATCTTGGCCAGCACGGTATCGCCCGTAAGGGCCAGACCGAGATTGCCCATGTGGACGAAAAGGTCCTCATCCACACCCTCACGCCGCAAGTAGCCGGAGCCGTTGCTTACGATGTCCAATACGCCCTCCACCACATTGGCATCCATGTGCTGCTGCCCCGACCGCTCAACATGTTTTGACGAGGGCCCCTTTGCTCGGTGGGTTTGTTCATCGGCGAGCTCAACGCCCGCATGGTAGCGCCCCTTCTTCCCACTCTTGATCTTGCCAGCCCCCAGCAGGTCATCAACGGCCTCATACAGGATGTGCAGCTTGCTCTTTTCCTTGATGCCCGCCTTGAGGGCCAGCTGTTGGGCGGTGATACCAGCGCTCCCGCTCTGGCGCACAGCCGATAGGACGGTTTGGGTCAGCGGGTCTTGGTCGGAGCCGGTGGGTTTATGCTTGGGCATGGACGAAGATGCGTGCATCCGGCCTTGGCACGGGACGATGGGGCGGCAAGTGTGTGGTCCAGTATCCCGCGGTGCCCAAGGGGCGGGCTTTCCGGAAGTCTTGCGACCCCGGGCATTCTTACCTACCAACAGGTGTTGATAAATGAGGTGGATCGCTACATTCGCGGCCCCTTTTCACCCGCTCCGCAGGTTTCAGGAACGAGGATCGGGGTCTTTCATGAACGCCCAACTCGAACCTGCCAAGATCTTCGGCGGTAGTGCCTCGCGCTACTTGGCCGAGAAAGTTGCCGCCGCCAGCGGCGAGCGCTTGGGCGAGGTTACCGTTAGCCGCTTCAGCGACGGCGAGTTTCAGCCGAGTTTCGAGGAAACCGTCCGGGGAGACTTGGTCTTCATCGTTCAAAGCACCTTTCCCCCGGCTGACAATCTGCTTGAGCTGTTGATGATGGTGGATGCCGCCAAACGTGCCAGCGCCAAGCGGATCGTGGCGGTAATGCCCTATTTCGGTTTTGCCCGGCAGGACCGGAAGGACAAGCCACGCGTGAGCATCGGCGCCAAGTTGGTGGCCAACATGCTCACCGCAGCAGGGGTGGACCGTATCATGACCATGGACCTGCACGCGGATCAGATCCAAGGCTTCTTCGAAGTTCCCGTGGATCACCTTTTCGCCAGCAGCATTTTCCTACCACACATCAAAGGCATGGGCCTGCCCAACTTGCTGATGGCCGCCCCGGACACCGGCGGCACCAAGCGCGCCAACGCATACAGCAAGCACCTCGGTTGCGACATGGCCATCTGTTACAAGCAACGTAAGGTGGCCAATCAGATCGAGCGCATGACCGTGATCGGCGATGTGAAGGGGAAGGACGTGGTGCTCGTCGACGACATGGTCGATACCGCCGGCACGTTGGCCAAGGCCAGTGACATGATGATGGAAGAGGGCGCCAACAGTGTGCGCGCGGTCTGCACACACCCCGTGCTGAGCGGCGAAGCCTGTAAGCGCGTTGAATCATCTTCCCTCGTCGAGCTCATCGTTACCGATACCATCCCCATCTCGCCGGAAAAGCTGGCGCAGACCAACAAGATCAAACAGCTTTCCGTGGCCCAGCTGTTCGCCGACGTGATCATGCGCGTGCGCAACCATGAGAGCATCAGCAGCCATTTCATCATCGCCTAACATTACCCGTCATGAAGAAAGTTTCCCTCTCCGCAACCCTGCGCACCGGCGCCGGTACGAGCAACTCGAACACCCTCCGCCGCCAAGGCCGCGTGCCTTGCGTACTATACGGAAGCAGCAAAGCCACGCACTTCCATGTGGATGCGAAGGCCCTCGGAAAAGTGGTGTTCACCCCCGAGACCTACCGTATTGAACTGGAAATGGATGGCACCCCCACCATGGCGTTGCTGAAAGAGACGCAGTTCCACCCTGTCACCGATGCGCCGATCCATGTGGACTTCATGGAACTGAACGATAGCAAAGAGGCAACCGTGGCCCTTAGCTTGAAGCTGAACGGCCAGCCCGTCGGTGTGCGCAAGGGTGGAGTGCTCAGCCAGAAGTTCCGCAAAGTGCGCGTGAAGGGGCTGCCAAGTGCATTGCCCGAGCATCTGGACCTTGATGTTACCGCTGTCGAACTTGGAGAGAGCGTGCGCATGAGCGACCTGAAATTCCCGGGCCTCACGGTAGCGGAACGCGGCACCGATGTGGTGCTGACGCTGAAGATGCCGAAGAAGGTCGAGGAGGTCGTTGTTGCCGCCGTTGCTACCACGGCCGCTCCCGCTGCTGGTGCCGCTACACCTGCCGCTGCTGGCGCTGCCGCTCCGGCGGCCGCGGACGCGAAGAAGGCCGATGGAGCGAAGCCTGCGGGCAAGAAGTAAGCTTCGATCCCGCTCGACCCGAGAGAAGGGCCGAAACGAGAACCATGCGAGCGGACCCACGAGCATATCGTGGGTCCGCTTCTTTTGTGGCCTACCATGAAGTATCTGATCGTCGGTCTTGGCAACCCCGGACCCGAGTACCACAGCACCCGGCACAACATCGGCTTTCAAGTCGCGGACGCGCTGTCCGGCTTGTCCGGTGTCGTTTTCGCAAGCGATCGCTACGCCGAAGTCGCTGAAATGAGGCACAAGGGGCGAACGTTCATCCTTGCCAAACCCCAAACCTTCATGAACCTCAGTGGAAAAGCGGTGCGCTACTGGATGGAGAAGGAGAACGTACCGCTGGACCGTACGCTCGTGGTCACCGATGACCTTGCACTTCCGTTCGGCAAGATCCGCTTACGCGCGAACGGAAGCGCGGGCGGACACAATGGTTTGACGAGCATCATCGAGGTGGTCGGCTCGCAGGATTTCCCCCGACTGCGCTTCGGGATCGGCAGCGACTTTCCGCGTGGCCGTCAAGCTGAATATGTGCTGAGCCCTTGGTCCGCTGAAGAATGCAAAACCCTGAATGAACGGATGGAGGTGGCGTGCAAGGCCGTATTGCAGTTCGGCCTTTTGGGCATTGCCAGCGCGATGAACAACTTCAATACGCGATGAGCCCGCGCCCATAACGCCGTGTAACTTTCGGCCCGATCCACGAGACCATGCTACCCAAGAAAATAGAAGCTGCACTGAACGCGCAGATCCAGACCGAAGCGATGAGCAGCCAGATCTACCTGGCCATGGCCAGTTGGGCCGAAACACAAGGTCTCAGCGGTACCGCCTCTTTCCTCTATGGCCATAGCGATGAGGAGCGGATGCATGCCCTCAAACTGTTGAAGTTCGTGAACGAACGCGGAGGCCACGCCGTTGTTCCCGCGCTGCCCGCACCTCCACGCACATGGAAGGGGATCGCGCATATTTTCCAGGAACTCTTCGTGCACGAAACGCGCGTGACCGGCGAGATCAACAAGGTGGTGGATCTCTGTTTGAAGGAAAAGGAATACACCACGCACAACTTCATGCAGTGGTACGTGAGCGAGCAGATCGAAGAGGAAGCGTTGGCGCGCACGCTCATCGACAAGCTGAACATGATCGGAGGCGATAAGGGCGGTCTCTATTTGTTCGATCGCGATCTGGCCGGCATGACCGGTGCGAAAGCGCAGGGCGAGAAGACACGACGCTGACACGCCTGATGCGGGCGCCATGCAATGTGCGCGCTCGTTCGCTCGTTCTTATGAACAGCGATCCAGCTCGTGTTCACAATTCCACTTGGCACGCGATAACGAACCGCTCTACATTGGCGGTGCGACGATCGCCGCACTTCCCGTCAACGAAATGGAACTCTCACGCATACGCCCCTTTGCCAACAAGCATTGCAAGTTCAAGCTGCGCAGTGGAAAGGAGGTGTTCGGCGTGATCTGGGAAGTGGACAACGGCAGTACCAAGCGCCTCTTCTTCTCGAGTATACACGACTACGAGAAATTGCAGCACAGTTCTGCGCCCGTTAACGTGATACCGCTGCAGCCCGAGGAGATCATGCACGTGGAGAGCATCGCCTCCTGATCCCACTACTTCGTCAAGTCGGCCTCTTTCAATAGGAAGGCGTATTCGAGGGCAACCTCCTTCAGGCGCTCGTAGCGGCCACTGGCACCGCCGTGGCCGGCATCCATATTGGTGTGCAATAGGATCGGCGCTTCGCCCTTGTGGTGGTCGCGCAAGCGTGCAACCCATTTCGCGGGCTCCCAGTATTGCACTTGGCTGTCGTGCAAGCCGGTGGTAACCAGCATGGCCGGATATGCAGCATCCTTGATATTGTCGTAGGGCGAATAGGATAGCATGCGCTCGTATGCCTCTTTCTCGTTCGGATCACCCCACTCGTCGTACTCGCCGGTGGTGAGCGGAATGGTGCTATCGAGCATCGTCGTCACCACATCAACGAAGGGTACTTGCGCAACGGCCGCATTCCAAAGCTCAGGCCGCATGTTCACTACGGCACCGATCAACAAGCCGCCGGCGCTGCCGCCCATGCAGAACAAGCGCCTCGGATCGGAATACTTGTTCGCAAGCAAGTACTCGGCGCACGCGATGAAATCCGTGAAGGTGTTCACCTTGTGTTCCATTTTTCCATTGTCGTACCAAGCCCTTCCCAGTTCCTCGCCACCGCGAATGTGTGCGAGCGCGAACACGAAGCCGCGATCCAGCAGCGAAAGCCGTGCGCTGCTGAACGTCGGGTCCATGCTTGATCCGTAGGACCCATAACCATAGAGCAGCAGCGGTGCCGAGCCATCGATGCGAGTGCCTGTTTTGTAAACGAGGCTGACGGGAACACGCACACCGTCCTTCGCTGTGGCCCAGACACGCTCGCTCTTGAACTGGTGTGCGTCGTAACCACCAACGACCTCCTGCTGCTTGAGGAGAACATCGGTATTGGCATCCATGTCGTGCTGGAAGACACTGCCCGGTGTTGTCAGGCTCGTGTACCCGTAACGGAGCACGCTGCTATCCCATTCCGGATTGGTGCCGCTGTAGGCCACATAGGCGGGATCATTGAACGCGATCTCGTGCTCTGCGCCAGTGCTCAGCTTTCGCACAAGCAGATGTACGAGCCCCAATTTGCGCTCACTGATCACCATGTGATCCCTGAAGAGGTCGACATCCTCCAGCAGCACGTCATCACGGTGCGCGATCACTTCCCTCCAGTGTTCTTTGCTGGTCTTGTCCTCGGGGCATTCCATCAACCGGAAGTTCTTCGCGTTCCAGTTGGTGAGGATGTAAAACTTGCCAGGCACGTGTTGCGCACTGTATTCGTGCTCGGCTTCACGCGCTTGGAAAACAGTGAACCGACCCAGCGGGTCCGTCGTCGGCAGCAGCCATTCCTCGCTGCTCAATGTGCTTCCGGTAACGATCGCCACATACTTGTCGGAGCGGCTGCGGTACACATCGCAACTGAAGGCCCCGTCCTTCTCGTGGTAGACCTCCACATCCGCCTTTTCGTTGGTTCCGAGCACGTGGCGGAAGATCTTGTAGCTGCGCAACGTCTTGTCCTTGCGGCTGTAGAAGAAGGTCTTGTTGTCGGCCCAAGCACCGCTGCCATCCGTATTGGTGATCACATCCGCCAGGTCCTTTCCGGTGGACAGGTCGCGGAACTTCAAGATGTATTGGCGTCGGCTTACCGTGTCCACGCCATACGCACAAAGTGTGTTGTCCGGGCTGATCTCATAATCGGCAAGGTCGAAGTAGTCGTGGCCCTCTGCCATCTTGTTTTCATCGATGAGGTCCGCCCAGCCTTCACCTTCGGCCGCCGGAATGGCTTCGTTCCGGGTTCCGCTTGATGGTCGTCGCGTGTGTACGGAGTACTCTTTTCCCGCCTCGAACCTGCTGCCGTACCAGTAACCATTCTCGCGATAGGGCACGCTGAGGTCGGTCTCCTTGATGCGCCCCTTCATCTCGTTGAAGAGATCCTCGCGCAGTTGTTTCACCGGCGCCAGCACTGTTTCGGTGTAGGCGTTCTCCGCATTGAGATGGGCTACGACCTTTTGCGTTTGCGCATCGGGCATTGCAGCATTCCGTTGCTCCTCGGTAAGCCGCATCCAGTAGTACTCGTCGTTCCGTGCATGCCCGTTCGCAACGAGTTCATGCGGGATCTTATCGGCTTGCGGTGGTCCGCCAAACGACGGATCGGTGGTGGTCATTTCGGTTACGTTGTTGCCACACGCAGCGAGCAGGGCAACGGCGGCCAGTAATAGCGTGCGGTCCATACGGGGGTGAAGTGGGGTCGAATGTAGCCTGCGATGCTTCCCGGGGAACGATCACCCAAGCACGGTGTGTAAGACGGCCGGAGATCGCAGTTCGCCGAATCCCGCAACGTGCAGACGATAGAACTGCAGGAGTTTTTCCAGCAATGCGCGACGAGCAGTTGCTCCGGCGCCAAGGCCATGGCATCCGGACAAGTCGTGCTGCAGCAGCTGCGCGAACAGCGGAACGATCGGTCCTGTGAACGCGTGTGGATGCTGTGGCTCAAGGGACGTGAAGACCCCCTCGGACATATCGAACCACGGGGCCTCTTCTTCCGGCCGTTCCGGAGCGAAACCCAGGCGCTGCGACAGGCCGGCAAGAAAGGCGATAGGATAATGGCCCAGGTCGGGCGCGTCGTCCAATACGTCCAGGGCGTATTGCAGGAAGGCGAACAACACGGTATCGCCCGATTCTTCGTGAAGAGCGCGGATCAATACCTCTTGTAGAAAGAGCAGCACGCCGCCGCGCACCGGATCACCATCCACGTTCATGAACGGCTTGTCGGGGCGAACCTCCCGCAGGTGGTGCAGCTCACGGTCGCCTCGCTCTTGCGCAACCACCACCAGCCGTTGCAAGGGTCCAAGCAGTGCCGGTGCAATACCGCTCTTCCCACCCACGCGCACCGCATAGCCGCGCAACCCGTGATGCTCTGTGTACAGTTTCAGGACCGCACTGCTGTCACCGTGGCGAACAACGCGGAGGACGATGGCGCGCGTAGTGACCAGCATGCCCGCTCAGCGCATCACCAGGATCTTCGTCATGCACTTCTGGGTTCCGTCGCTATTGGTGCTGTACGCCAAGTAGACACCGCCACTGACCCGGTTTCCGCCCATGTCAGTGCCCGGCCAGATCGCTTGGCCGCCCAAGCTGGTGGTGCGATAAACCAAGTTGCCGCTCATGTCGGTGATTTTCACATCGCTGTCGCGCACCAAGCCCGTGATCGCCACAGGCCCCGTGTGCGACTCGCGCACCGGGTTCGGGAAGACGGTTGCACAGTCGGCCGTCCCATTGCCGTCGGTCGCATCGCTGCGATAGCTCATGATGCCGCGGTCGGTGGCGAAGAACACCTCGCCCGTGACCGCATCGATGGCGATATCGTTGATGTTGTTGCTGGGCAGCGGACTGTTCTCCTCGGTGAAATGCTGGATCTGCTGGGTGCCATCGGCGCTTACCAGGTAAACACCGCTGGTGATGGTGCCGATCCATTTGCGGTTCCCACCGTCCACTGCAAGGGCGGTTACCACTTCGGTTTCCAACAGGATCTGCACGTTGCCGTCCTGCTCGATCAGTATCTGTTGCGCATCGTAATCGCCGCTCGTGAAGATCGCGTCCGGATTGTAGAACACCGCCACGCCCTTGCCGGTGCCCACCCATATCTCATTGTCCAGGTCCTCCACAAGGCTGTAGACGTCGGTGCTCGGCAGCTTTCCGGTGCCCTCGAAAGAGTTAAGGACTTTGTATTGATCATCGCCGGTGTTGTCGATCGTACCACCGTCGTTGAAGACGAGTATGCCGTTGCCGCGGGGCCGTATGAACCATTTGTAACCGTTCTTGGCCGGCACGATGCGGCTCAACAGGGTGAAGTTGTTGAGGACGGTGCCCGGGTTGAAATTCTTCCAAGTGCCGTTCGCTTTCCGCACCACCACCGGGTTGGTGACATTGCTGTTGCTCACCCACATGTTCCCATCCTCATCGAATGCGATGCCAGCCACCTGCACCACGTTCGCGCTGCCCAGTCCACTGAAGATCTGCAGCGCCCCGTTCGTGTTCGTTTCATTGTAGAAGCCCACCAGTTGACGGTCGCGGAATTCAAGGATCCCATCGTCCCACGAACCCGCGAAGGCGTGTGTCTTGTCATCGGGGTCCACGGCAACAGCCATGATATCGTTCACAGCGCCACCGTAATTGTTCGGCCCCGGCGACATCAGCGGTTCGTTCTCCGGGCTAGTGGTCCGCCATTCACCATCCACCAAGTGGTGTACCCCGTCCTTGCGGAATGAATTGCTCCAATTGGTAGCTACGGAGCCGGTGGCCGCGAAGAGCGCCCCGCCGGAGATGCTGAGGCCGATGGCACTGGTCCGCGCCGGTCCGTTCGGGTAGAAGCGATCGCCGTTGTTGCCACCGTAGCTGCGCACCAAACCGTTCTCCCGATCGGCTATCCAGATGTAGCCATTGACTGATCGGATGGCCATTGCGGGGAAAGGTGTTTGGCCGTTGTAATCGGTGGTGAAGTCGGTTACGGAGAGGTCGGTTGCGAAAGACCGGATACTATAGTCATGCGTGATCACCAGCCGATCTCCGGACACGGATACTTCCAATGCGAGATTGGTATTCCCGAACACGCCATTGTTCAGGCGTTGCCACCCACCCTCGAAGTAGAAAAGGGTGTCGGTGGATTGTGCGTTGCCCCGGAAGTTGGCCATTAGCCTGCCCCCGAAAGAGACCACATCGGTGTACTCGCCATCCGGCACGGGCATGTCAATGCGTTTGTGCCAATTCGTAAAGGCCGCCAGATTGGGTGAGTTGCGTGGCGCCGAGTACAGGCCACTTTCCGTTGCCGCATAAACGGAATCACCCACCACGTCGGTGCCGTTGATGTGGAGCTGTGTGCCACCGGGGCCGATCAACCAGGTTTCGCGCACTTCGCGTGCACCCAGATCCACTACCACGATGCCGAAGCCGCAACTCAAGTAGGCAATGTCGCCCTCGAAACGGATATGGTTGATGCCCTTGTCCCCAAGGATGTTGCTGCGTTTGATGTCGCTCAGGTTGTACGTGGAGCCGGCGCTCACCAGGTCGAGGTTCCCGTTGTCGAAGCCCACCACCAACATGCTCAACGTTTCGTTCCAGCGGATGGAACGCACGCCCACATCGTTCAGGCGGTTCACCTTGGTAAGGCGCTCGTACTCGCCCGCCGCCGGATCATAGCCGAACACGGCGGTCGGCGTAGCGCACCAAGCCTTTCCGCCACCTTCGGTAACGGCATAGGTCTGGCGGTACGGGAAGTGATCGCGCCATTGGCCAATGGGCACTTGGCCGAAGGAGAGCAGCGTTGCTTGTAGTGCTATGGCCGCCACTGCGGACCGGAGGGAAGGGGTCGAAGCCATGATCAGGGGTTTGGCGTGCAGGTAACGCAAGATGCACGCGGACCTTGTGCGGGGCGCGAAGTTCGCCATTCAAGGTTGCCCGCCATGTTCGGGATCCCGTGGGATCACCCTCCGGCTGGAACGCAAAACGCCCCGCCGGATGGCGGGGCGTTCGCTCAGAGGTCGCGTGCGGATTCGAACCGCAGTAGCAGCTTTTGCAGAGCTGTGCCTAGCCACTCGGCCACGCGACCTTGAATGGGCGGCGAAGATAGACGGAACGATCACCGCTGTCCGACGGCCTGCTGCCAGCGCCAAGCATCCCGGAGAGCCTCGCGCAAGTCGTGGTTGCAATGCCAGCCCAAAACGGTCCGGCTCTTCGCGGTGTCGGCCCAGATCGCCGCGATATCGCCGTTGCGACGCGGCCCGATCTTGTGGGGGACGTTCACGCCGGTTACTTCCTCAAACGCACTCACTGTCCCGAGCACGCTGTTGCCTTCGCCGGTGCCCAAGTTGAACACCTCACAAAGCGGGGCGGAGCACTCTTCCATCCATTCCAGCGCTCGTACATGTGCCTTCGCCAGATCCACCACATGGATGTAATCGCGAACGCAACTCCCATCGGGGGTATCGTAATCGCTGCCGTAAACCGTAAGCTCCTTGCGCAGGCCGGCTGCGGTCTGCGTTATGTACGGCACCAGGTTCATGGGCACCCCGATCGGTAGTTCGCCGATGTGCGCGCTGGGGTGCGCCCCGATCGGATTGAAGTACCGGAGCAGCACGCATTTCAACGCGGCATCCGCAGCAACAGCATCGTCCAACATGCGTTCGCAGATCACCTTGGTGTAGCCGTAAGGCGAACTCACGTTCCCGGTTGGCGATAGTTCCGTTACCGGCGACTTGTCCGGTTGCCCGTAAACCGTGCAAGAGGAAGAGAACACGATCCGCTTCACGCCATGCGCGGCCATGGTGCGCAGCACGGTAGCTGTTGATCCGATGTTGTTGGCGTAGTACTTCAACGGGTCGGCCAGGCTTTCAGGAACGCTTTTGTCGGCAGCGAAATGGATCACGCCATGCACCGCACCCGCAGCGAACACCCGGCCCAATGCACCCGCGTCGCCACAGTCGATACGATGCACCTCGGGTGCTCGGCCAAGGATGGCCTCGACCCCCTTCAACGCGCGTTCCTGCGAGTTGCGCAGATCGTCCACGATCACGGGCGTGTAACCGGCCGCCTCCAACTCCACTACCGTATGCGAGCCGATGAATCCCGCCCCGCCGGTGACGACCACTTTCTTCATGGCTGCGAAGGTGATGGCTAACGGGCCAACAACGCGCCGGACTTTATCTCTTCAACAACGCCCGGGTCCAACAATGTGCTGGTGTCGCCGAGGTTGTTCATCTCCCCCTCGGCCACTTTGCGCAGGATGCGGCGCATGATCTTTCCGCTGCGTGTTTTAGGCAGGCCGCTCACGATCTGGATCTTGTCCGGCCGGGCGATCTTGCCGATGATACGCTCCACTGTTGCGGTAACGCTCGCACGCACTGCTGCTTCGTCGGTCGGTTTCGGTGAGCAGATCACGAACGCATAAATGCCCTGGCCCTTGATGTCGTGCGGATAGCCCACCACGGCGCTTTCGATCACCGCGGGGTCCTCGTTGATGGCGTTCTCCACTTCGGCCGTGCCGATGCGGTGGCCGCTAACGTTCATCACGTCATCCACTCGGCCGATGATCCGGAAGAACCCGTCCTTGTCGCGTTTGGCGCCATCGCCGGTGAAGTAGCGACCGGGATACTGCGCGAAGTAGTTGAGGCGGCAGCGCTCGTGATCACCGTACGTGGTGCGGATGATGCTGGGCCAAGGGAAGTCGATGCACAGGTAGCCCTCTGCTTCACCCTTCAACTCGTTCCCTTGCTGATCGACGAGGATCGGACGGATGCCGGGAAGGGGCAGGCCCGCATGTGCAGGCTTCATAGGTGTGAGGCTGCCCAAGCCACTGAGCAGTATGCCACCAGTTTCGGTTTGCCACCAAGTGTCCACGATGGCGCACCGCTTCTTGCCCACTTGTTCGTGGTACCAATGCCAGGCTTCTTCGTTAATGGGTTCGCCGACGCTACCGAGCAATTTCAACGAAGGCATGGCGAAGTGAGAGGGCCGATCAACACCGGAGGCCATGAGTGAGCGGATCGCAGTGGGCGCCGTGTAGAACTGGTTCACCTTGTGCTTCTCGATCACTTGCCAGAAACGTGTGGCATCCGGATATGTGGGTATGCCCTCGAACATCACCGTGGTGGCGCCATTGAGCAAGGGGCCATACACGATGTAGCTGTGGCCCGTGATCCAACCGATGTCGGCGGTACACCAGAACACATCGTCCGCATCGCACTGGAACACGTTGGCGAACGAGTAACCCGCATACACCATGTAACCGCCACAGCTATGCACCACACCCTTCGGTTTGCCAGTGCTTCCGCTCGTGTACAGGATGAAGAGCGGGTCCTCGCTGTCCATTGGCTCGGCTGGACAAGTCGAGGAAGCATTAGCGAGTTCTTCTTGAAGCCACCTGTCGCGACCGGCCTTCATTTCAACGGGGCCGCTTCCGGACTTCACCACCAGAACACATTTCACTTCGGGACATTCCGTCAAGGCTTCGTCCACCACGGGTTTCGCGGGGATCGCCTTGGCGCCGCGCCGGATCACATCGCTGGTGATCACCATGCAGCATTGTGCATCGTGGATACGATCAACCAAAGACCGCGCACTGAAACCGCCGAACACCACCGAATGGATGGCGCCGATGCGGGCGCATGCCAGCGCGGCAATGGCCAGTTCGGGGATCATCGGCATATAGAGGCAGATGCGATCACCCTTTTTCACGCCATTGCCTTTCAGCACATTGGCCATGCGGCACACGCGCACGTGCAGATCGGCGTAGGTGATGTGTTGAGCCGCTTCGTCGGGATCGTTCGGCTCCCAAACGATGGCCGTCTTCGGGCCATGGGTCGCCAAGTGCCTGTCCAGGCAGTTCTCGGTAATGTTCAGATTGCCACCCGTGAACCATTGCACGTTCGGCGTGGTGAACTCCCATTCGAGCACCCGGTCATATTTTTTCGTCCACAGGAATTCGGAGGCAACGCTGCCCCAAAAGCCTTCTGGATCCTTCACGCTGCGGTCGTATGCCGTGCGGTATTCCTCCATCGTGGTGATGCGATAGCTCATCGTCGGTCTACTGTCCGGGCAAAGTAGCGTAAGAGCGCGGCATATCTTTTCCCCGCAGCCACGTTCCGTGCCCATCACCACCCTTCGCTCAGCTCCCTGGTCGGCCGCAGTCGTGGCTGTGGCTTTTGTTGCCTGCGTGATCTTTTCGGCCCGGGCTGGGGCCGGGTCCTTGGGCGCGGCCCCGGGAAGGGAGGTGATCCGCGGCGATGCGCGCGGCTACTACAGCTACCTGCCAGCGCTCTTCATATACCACGACCTGTCGAACCCCGCAGGAGGTGAAGCACTGATCGTTGATACACCACAAGGACCGGTGAAGAAGTGCAGCCTGGGTGCGGCGCTCATGCAATTGCCGTGCTTCCTGGTCGCCGACCTATGGGTGCGCATGCACGGGGGAGAACACACGGGCTACGAGAAACCCTACCAAATAACGATCGCCCTCGGCGGGATCATTGCCCTCGCGCTCGGGTTGCTGGCGCTTCGGCGGGTGCTGCTGGCGTTCGGCGCAAGCGATGGCGTGGTTGCGGCGGTGCTGTCCATTGTCTGCTTCGGGACCGGCCTGCCCTACAGCGCGGCGATGTCCTCGGCTTTTTCGCATGTGTGGTCGTTCATGGCGATCGCATTGTTCTTGCGTGCGGTGCAGCGTGGCATAGTGGATGGCCGAGCACGTTCCGTGATCGCCGCGGGTTTTTGGATAGGGGTGATCGCATTGATCCGACCGGTGAACGTGATCGTGGTGCTTGCCGTGCCCATGCTCTTGCACGGTTGGCCTTTCACGGCTGCTGCGGGCGATACCCGACCGAAACGCAATACACTATTGATCGCGGGCCTGATGGGTGCATTGGTGATCGCGCTGCAGCCGTTGGCCTGGAAAGTCCAGACGGGGCATTGGGTCGTGTGGTCGTACGGTGAAGAAGGTTTCCACTGGACAAGGCCGGAGGTGCTTCAAGTGTTGTTCGGGCCGATGAAGGGCTTGTTCTTCTGGTGGCCCGTGCTGTTGGTGATCCTGCCGGGACTCGTGTTTTTGCTGCGGAAGTCGTACGTGGCGGGGGGCTTCGGGGTGGCCTACTTCGGTCTGCTCATCTACATCACCAGTGCCTGGTGGAGTTGGTACTACGGCGATGGTTATGGCCTGCGGCCCATCATAGACCACTTACCGTTGTTCGCGCTACCCATGGCCGCGCTGGGTATGGGAACGTCGCTGCCGTGGCGCCGCCTGATGGTTGCTACGGCCGTTCCGCTGTGTGCGCTCCAGCTTTTCCAAACGTGGCAATTCGACCAAGGCATCATCCATCCGCACAGCATGAGTTGGCGGAAATACAGCGCGATCTTCCTGCGCACCGATGATCGTTGGCGCAATGCTCTGGGCGGCAACTACGAGATGGCGCAGTACGCCCCGAATGGCTCGGATACGATCTTCAGCGGAAGTGTGGACCTGCTGCATCCGGCCACCCCATGGACGGGGGGGCACATCGTTAACGCAGACAATGGGGACGCTGTTTGTTCCGTTGGCAAGGAATATCCGTACAGCATCACGATGGAACTGGACAGTGCGGCCATTCCCGATGGTCGGAGGCTTTTCGTGGAGGCAAGAATCACCCGTAAGGAAAGGCGGCCGGGGAGTTCCGCCCAAGCTGTTGTCGTCTGCGAGATCGGCAGCAGCACCGCACAGCGCTACTATTTCAGCTTTCCCCTGAACGACCTCCCGTCACCGCCTGCCGGAGAAACCGAAACATGGCGTTACGCCTTCCGAAACCCCGCCGCACTTCCAAGCGAAGGCATGAAGCTCTATGTATGGCAGACCGGGGAGGGCGACTTCACCATCGACAACTTCAGCGCCAAGGTGAGCGCCGCGAAATGAGCAGTGGGCCTGGTAGGACTTGAACCTACGACCAAGGGATTATGAGTCCCCTGCTCTGACCACTGAGCTACAGGCCCGGAAAACGAAGGGCGAAAGTATCCTTCGGCTGCGCTCGGGATCAGCGGCGGATAGTTTCGCGGCGCAAATGGGAAAGGGCATCGATACCATCCTGCTCGATCTCGGCGGGGTGCTCATAGATGTGGATTACGAGCGCACTGCGCAGGAGTTCGCATGGCTCGGCTTCACCGATTTCGACCGGCTGTACAGCAAGGCGAAGCAGGACCACCTGTTCGATGGGTTCGAAACCGGGGCCCTGTCACCCGCGCAGTTCCGCGATGGCATCCGCACGGTGCTGGCCCCTCTTGGTCTCCCCAGTGGGGAGAAATTGGATGACGCAACGATAGACCGTTGCTGGAATGCGATGCTCGGAAGCATCCCGGAAGAACGCTTGACGTTGGTCGCGCAATTGCGCCAGCGCTACCAATTGCTCTTGCTGAGCAACACGAACGCCATCCATGTACCGGCCTTCACGGCCATCGTTGAACGCGAGAACGGTATCACGGATTTCAAGGGATGTTTCGATGGAGCCTACTACAGTTGTGATATGGGACTGCGCAAGCCGGATGCCCGGGCATACCACCACGTGCTTGCACAACACGGCGCATCACCGGAACGCACACTCTTCATCGACGACAGTGTTCAGCATGTGGTCGGTGCCCGTGAGGCCGGGCTGAATGCGGAGCACCTCGACCTGCACAAAGAGGACTTTGCGGCGATAGTGAGGCGGGTCGGGCTTTGAGCCTTAGGCCAATGCCTGCTTCCGCGTGGACAGCAATCCCTTCGACACCAACAACTCGGCGATCTGCACGGCATTGGTGGCCGCGCCCTTCCGCAGATTGTCGGCCACGATCCACATGTTGAGCGTGCAGGGCTGTGACTCGTCGCGGCGCAGTCGGCCAACGAACACCTCGTCGCGTCCGTTCGCGATCAACGGCATCGGATACTCATCCTTGGCGGGATCGTCCAACAACAAGATGCCCGGGGCTTCGCTCAACAGCTGCCGCACAACGCCCATGTCGAACTCCTTGCTGAACTCCACGTTCACGCTCTCACTGTGCCCTCCGGTAACGGGCACACGCACGGCAGTGGCCGTTACGCGGATCGAAGGGTCAAGGATCTTCTTCGTCTCGTGCACCAACTTCATCTCTTCCTTGGTGTAACCATTTTCAATGAACACATCACAGCGCGGGATCACGTTGCGGTCGATCGTGAACGGATAAGCGCGCTCGCCGTCCTTCCCGTTGCGCTCGTTCTCCATCTGCTGCACGGCCTTCATGCCCGTGCCCGTAACGCTCTGGTAGGTGCTCACCACTACGCGCTGTACGCCGTATGCCTTGTGCAACGGCGCCAGCGCCATCACCATTTGTATGGTGCTGCAGTTCGGGTTGGCAATGATCTTGTCCTCCGCGGTGAGCACTTGGCCATTGATCTCCGGGACGATCAACTTTTTGTCGGCGTGCATGCGCCAAGCGCTGCTGTTGTCGATCACCGTGCAGCCCACTTCGGCGAAACGCGGAGCCCATTCCAATGAAGTACTTCCACCGGCAGAGAACAATGCGAGATCGGGTTTCGCTGCAACGGCTTGGGCCATTGTTACCACCACATGATCCCTGCCCCGGAAACGGACTGTCTTGCCCTCGCTTTTGTCGCTGGCCACGGGCAGCAGCTCATCCACGGGGAAGTTCCGCTCCTCGAGCACTTTCATCATAACACCGCCCACCAGACCGGTGGCGCCTACCACTGCGACTTTCATGCGATCCGCCCAACTGAAGAGGGCGGCCGAAACTACTACCTTGTCCGCTGAAGAAACGGTGATGGTACGCACGCATACGACCTTCCTCGCGGCCCTGGGCTGCGCCCTGCTTGTTGCCCCGGCGCAGGCCCAGTTCTCAGACAACTTCAGCGATAACAACTTCAACACTGGCGTGGTTTGGAGCGGAAGCGATGTGCTCTTCACCGCCGCTACGGGAATGCTGCAGAGCCAAAGCCCCGGTGCGGCCAACTACTACTTGAGCACGCCGAGTACACAGGCCACTGATGCACAATGGGAGTGGTTCACGAACCTGAAGTTCGCCACGAGCGGAGCGAATTACACTGATGTGTACCTGATGAGCAGCGCTGCGAACCTGGCCAGCGGGGTCAATGGCTACTTCGTTCGCATGGGTGGAACACCCGACCGATTGGAACTCTTCCGCAGCGATGCGGGCACCGCCGTATCGCTCATCGTGAGCCCGGACGGCATTGTGAACAGCAGCACGGACAACCCCTTCAAGATCCGGGTAACGCGTGATGCGGGCAACAACTGGACGCTGCTGTTCGACGATGGCGCATTGGGCAGCTTCACCACGGGCGGAACGGCCAACGATGCCACGTACATCGCGTGCACCCATTTCGGTGTGCGCATTGAGCAAAGCACGGCGGTGAGCGTGGTGAACAACCACTTTTTCGATGACTTCAACGTGGGGCCGATCCCCGTTGACCTGACACCTCCCGCGATCATCAGCGTGGTGGCCACTTCCTCAACGAACGTGGATGTGCAGTACGGCGAAGCGCTCGACCCGGCGTTCCTCGGTGCCTATGACATCATTCCGTTCATCGGGGTGAGCGCACAGGTGCAGGATGGTTTCGACCCAGCGCTCGTTCACATAACAACGGCCATTGCGCTAACCAGCGGGAATACATACACGCTCAATGCCAGTGGGGCGCAGGATGCCGCAGCGAACGCAGCCGTCCCCGCCAACATCGATTTCACTTATGTGGTGCCCGCTGTCGCCGGGCCCCGCGACGTGGCGATCAACGAGATCATGGCCGATCCATCGCCAGTGGTGGGCCTTCCCGATGCGGAGTACATGGAGATCCTGAATACCACCGCTTCGAGCAGCTTCGACCTGAGCGGTTGGACCTTCACCGACGGCAGTACCACCGGAGTGCTGCCAGCTTTCACATTGACGCCGGGCATGTATGCGATCATCGTTGACGATGCAACGGCTTCGCTCTTCACCGGCGTGGCCAACGTGATCAGCGTGACCAGTTTCCCGTCCATGAACAACGATGGCGACCCGCTGGTGCTGAAGGATGGCGGTGGAGTGACGATAGATGCCGTGACCTATGATCTTGGTTGGTACAACGATGCCGCCAAGGAAGACGGCGGTTGGAGCCTTGAGCAGAAGAACTACACCGCACCCTGCAGCGGCGCCGACAACTGGACGGCGAGCAATGATGCGCAAGGCGGAACGCCGGGTGAAGTGAACAGTGTGTTGGACCTGACGCCCGATGCACAAGCGCCATCGCTGTTGAGCGTGCAAGTGAATTCACCTACGGAGATCGCACTCGTGTTCAGCGAACAATTGGATGCGGTCTCCACGTTGGCGGCGTCTTACGTCCTCGACCCCGTGATCACCGTTGCCACTATTGCCAACGGACCGGCGCCCGTGACTTCCGTTGTGCTGACGCTGGGCACTTCGCTCGATGTCGGGCAGTTGTACACCGTGACGGTGACCGGCGTAACCGACTGTCCGGGCAATGCGATCGGATCAGCGAACACTGGGTCCTTCGCGTTGCCCGAACCAGCCTCACCCGGCGATATCGTGATCAATGAGGTGCTTTACGACCCACGCGTTGGAGGCTACGACTTCGTTGAGTTGTACAATGCTTCGAGCAAGACGTTGAGCCTTGCCGACTTTGCGTTGGCCAGTGAATTCAACGGCGCCATCTTCAATGTTGTGGACATCACCACGCAGAGCATCTTGTTGCTACCAGGGGAGTACCTCGCCATCACCGAGAGCGCATCGAACATTGCCTCCGAGTACCCGCTGGGCCACGCCGATCGCTACTTCCAAACCGATATGCCGAGCTACAACAACGGCGAGGGGGCCGTGGTGTTGATGGACGTGGACGGGGACACGTTGGACCTGTTCCGATACGACGACGCGCTGCACTTTGAACTGCTCGGCAACACCGAGGGCGTGAGCCTGGAGCGCATCAACCCGGCGCGCCCTTCGAGCGACAACACCAATTGGCACAGCGCTGCACAAGCCGTGGGCTGGGCAACACCGGGCTACCGGAATTCGCAATACAGTCTCACGAGTGAACCGACCGGAGAGCTCACCATAGACCGCGCGATCTTCTCCCCGGACAACGACGGCTACGAAGATGTGCTCACCATGAGCTATCGGTTCGATGAACCGGGCTTCACCGGCAACATCACCATCTACGACCAAGCCGGACGCGAAACGAGGAAACTGATGCAGAACGAGCTGCTCGGGGTTACCGGCAGCATCAGCTGGGACGGAATAACCGAGGAGAACGAGGTGGCCCGGATCGGGCCGTACATCGTTGTCTTCGAGGTGTTCGACCTGTCGGGCAACACGGAGACATTCCGGAAGACGGTGGTTCTGGCGCACAAGCTCGATTGAACCGACAGCGCCGGATGCGGGTGGATCTTTGAGCGCACATGTCCGACCTCGACGTACGTGAGAAAGTGAAGCTGCTGCCCCGGCAGCCGGGCGTGTACCAGTTTCTGGACGCGGAGGGGAAAATCATCTACATCGGCAAGGCGATCGACCTGCGCAGCCGTGTGGGCAGCTACTTCGGCAGCAGCAGTGGCATGAGCGGCAAGACCGTGAAGTTGGTGCGCAATATCGTTGACCTGCGGACCATCCTGGTGGCCACCGAATTCGATGCGCTGCTGCTGGAGAACTCGCTCATCAAGGAGCACCAGCCCAAGTACAACGTCGCACTGAAGGACGACAAGAGTTACCCGTGGATCCGCATCCGGAACGAACGCTTCCCGCGCGTGGAGGGCATGCGCAATCCGGAACACGACGGAAGCGAATACTTCGGCCCTTACGCCAGCGGAAAGGTGATGCACACCGTCCTGCACCTCATACGCAAGCTCTATCGCCTACGCACCTGCAACCTCGACCTGTCGAAGAAGAACGTGGAAGCGGGTAAGTTCAAGGTGTGCCTGGAGTACCACATCGGCAACTGCAAGGGCCCGTGCGTTGGCAACTACGACGAGGAAGATCACAACAGGGCGATCAGCGAGATCCGGCAGATCGTGCGCGGTCGCGCGCGCGGTGTGTTGAAGATGCTGAACGATGCAATGTTGGAGCACGCGGACAAACTGGAGTTCGAACAGGCGGAACAGCTGCGCGAGCGGATCGACCACTTGGAACGCTTCCAACGCCGCAACACGGTGGTGAGTACCGATGTAGGCGATGTGGACGTGTTCACGATCGTCTCCGATGAGGGCGGTGGCTATGTGAACTATTTGCGCGTGATCGACGGGGCCGTGGTGCACGGCATATCGGTGGAGCTGAAACGCAAACTGGAGGAGAGCGAAGGCGAACTATTGCAATTGGCCATCGTGGAACTGCGCCAGCGCTTCAGCAGTACGGCACCCGAGATCATCGTTCCGTTCGACATCGGCTTGGACATACCCCACACCAAGGTGTCGGTACCCACGCGCGGGGATCGGATGAAACTGTTGGAGCTGAGCGTGCGCAACGCGCAGTACTTCAGGCTCGACAAGCAGAAGCAGGAGAAGTTGGTGGACCCTGAAGCGCATACCACGCGCCTGATGGAGACCGCGCAGAAGGATCTGCGCCTATCGGTGCAGCCGCGCCATATCGAGTGTTTCGACAACAGTAACACACAAGGCACCGACCCGGTGAGCGCTTGCGTGGTCTTCAAGGATGGCAAGCCCAGCAAGAAAGACTACCGCCACTTCAATGTGAAAACGGTGGAAGGCCCGGACGACTTCGCCACGATGAAGGAGGCTGTGCACCGTCGCTATAGACGCCTGCTGGATGAGAGCGCCGAACTACCCCAGCTCATCCTCATCGATGGAGGGAAGGGACAACTGAGCGCCGCCATGGAAAGTCTCGATGTGCTTGGCCTGCGCGGCAAGATCGCCGTGATCGGTATTGCCAAGCGGTTGGAGGAATTGTACTACCCCGATGATCCAGTGCCGTTGCACATCGACAAGCGTAGCAGCACGCTGAAGCTGCTCCAGCACCTGCGCAACGAGGCCCATCGCTTCGGCATCACGCACCACCGTGGGCGGCGCAGCAAGCGTATCGTGCGCACCGGTTTGGAGGATATTCCCGGCATCGGGAAGGCCACTGCGGAAAAGCTGCTCAAGCGGTTCGGTTCGGTGAAGGGGATACAGGAGGCGATCATGGAAGATCTGATCGCCGAAGTGGGGGCGAAGAAGGCGGAGGTGGTGAAAGAAGGCGTTACCCGGGCGGATTGAGATCTACATTTTCTCAAGCGCCTCCATCAACTCTTGCTTCTTTCTTCGCGAAACCGCAATGTGCTTGTCGTTGGACATGACCACCTCGCCCCCCTCGCCCTTGATGTACTTCTTGATGTGTTTCCGATTGATGAGATGGGAATGATGAACTCGGATAAAGTTCTGCTCCGTTAGCAGGTCCTCGAACTCTTTCAACGTACGCGATATGACGAGCCTCTTCATGTCCCGCAAGAAAAGCGTGGTGTAATTTGAATCGGACTCGCAATAGAGGATCTCGTTCACATGCACCATCTCCAGTCCATCACTCACCGGCAATGCGAGAATGCGCTCCTCGGAGGAACGATCGATGTTCTTCAACAGCATGTCCATCATTCCTGGTCTATCGGTGGCACGAATGGTCTGCCATGCTTTGGCGATCGCCGACTCCAACTCGGCGGCGTCGATCGGTTTGAGCAAATAGTCCAGCGCGCTGAAGCGGATAGCCTTCACCGCGTAGCTCTCATGAGCGGTGGTGAAAATGACGTGGGGTCTGTTCTCTCCCAAGGAACGAAGTAGATCGAACCCCGTCCTGTCCTTCAGTTCGATATCCAAGAAGATCAGCTGCGGCATTGTCCGCCTAACAAGCTCAATCCCGCCGGGGACATCGTCTGCGAGACCCAACAGGCTCACATCGGGATGGCGGCGTTTCAGAAGGTCGGCCAGAATGGTCCGTGGCGCTTCTTCATCATCGATGATAACGGCTGTTAACTTGCTCATGATGGTTCCTTACATGGGTTGAAGTTCGCCGCTGGATCCATATCCATGGTTCGAGTTGGGGCTGTTCCCAGTGGCGGAAAGCTGAGCGCCCGCAGTTTAGCGGGCGCTCAGGGTTCATTCCAGCATGGATCAATGATGTATCACCAGGGTCGTCCGCCATCGCCCCGTAGCAGTATCGACCGTTAGGCTGTAGCAGCCGTTCGCCAGGTCGGCAAGGTTCATGACCCCTAAACCGGACCCGCGACTCTGTGACCAGACCAGCTTGCCGCTGGCGTCGTGTATCGTCAGGTCCATCAAGCCAATGTGGGCCGGTGGATCCACAAAGAAGACACCTGCACTTGGGTTGGGATGGACGCTGAATGTATTGGCAGGAGATTGCACTTCAACACCAACATTCAGGTCCACATGGATCGTCCAGCAACTGTCGTCCGTGCAACCATTTGCGCCTAACGCTGTTACGCAGATCACGAATGAGCCGGTATCCGCAGGCGCGATCAGAAGGGCTGTGGCGTTCGTTGTGTCCGTATCGTTGGGATCCCAGTTCCAGCCGATGGGCAGTGTCCAGTGGTAATTCACTGCATCCGGCGGCGGAACGACGATGATCGTTGCAAGTCCATTCTGGCCGGTGAACATGTTGCCGTTCAACAGCGTGATCGAAACGTCTTCCTCGCTCACCGTGATTTGCGCTGAACTCGTGCCTGCGCAGACGCCGCTGTCCGCAAGGACTGTATACGAACCCGCACCCACTGTAGTGGTGGAGTCCGTTGACTGGTTCGACCATGTGTAGCTGTTCGCGGGGTAGTAGTTCTGGATGCTCAACGTGGTCAGATCCCCCGCGCAGATGGACAAGTCGCCCATGATCAGGGGAACTGTTGCCACGGGCAACACCGAAAGCACAAGCGGACTTATTGGACTGGTCCCGCATTGGTTCCAAGCCACCACTTCCAACACACCAGCGGTGGCGCCGGCTATCACACTTTCGTTAGGATTGCCTGTCGTTCCGCTCCATCCGTTCGGCCAGTCCCACCCATAGCCAGCCGCATCGGGTACCGCCGCGACGGAGTACGCGCCGCTGGCACCCGAACACAGCGAATCAGGTCCACTGATACTCGTGGGAGCGACGGGGATGTCAAGAACGGTCAATTGTATTGGCGTCGGTCCGGTGCTGGTATCGCACTGGTTGGCCGCGAAGACCGTGATGAATCCATCGTCCGCACCGGGAAGCACAGTCCCGTTCAAAACGTTCGTGCTGTCGTCCGCCCAGTTCCAGCCGTTCACTGTCCCGGGATATACCCAGAGATACGCATCAACGTCTGGGTCGAATGGCACGGAGTATTGAACGTTGTCATTTCCGCACACTGTATCCGAGCCCACGATCGCGCCGGGCTGGGCGGGCGCTTGCAGGGCATTGAAGAACAGTGATGTTAACGGACCATCACCGCATGCATTGGTTGCGTTGGCGGTTACCGTGCCATCGGCGCTGCCTACAATGAAGTTGAGGAAGGGATTTGTGGAAGTCCCGGTAGCACCGCCCGGCAGCAACCATTCGTAACCCGTTGCCGCAGTGGCGGGTGTTACGTCGAAGGCCACTTGTGTACCTGTGCATGCCTCCGTAGGCCAGTTGATGGCCGTGACCGCTCCCGACAAGAATGCGGGGGAAACGGATAGCGAGACCGTGTTGCTGTTGTCGCCGCAAGCGTTGGTCACATACACCGAGATGTTGCCCGGTTGTGCTCCTGGATCGGGCGAAGCGTTGGCGGTGCTCCCGCTTGGATTTGCCGGGATGAATGACCAGCCCTGCGGTGCTGACCAATGGTAGGTTCCGGGAAAGGCTTGGGTCGTATAGGTGACCGTGTCGTTCTCGCAAACAGTTGTGGCCCCAATGATACTTGTGAGGGTTGCGGGCTGCACCGGCACTACTTGCAGTGTCGTTGCCCCGCTGCTACCGCAGTAATTGTTCGCAACCACGGAGATTGTCCCCGCTGCACTGCCGATCGTAACGGTGATGGTGTTTCCATTGGACGGCACATAACCCCATCCAGATCCCGTGGGCACAGTCCATGTGAAGCTCGTGGGTGTGCCGTTCGGTGCCACCACTGTATGGTTGGCAGTGAACACGACTTGGTCGCCGGGGCAATAGGGGCCGGGCGACGTGATGGATGTAACGGCGTTCGGCTCATCCGCGAACACCACATTCACGGTGCGCGTAACCACCGAACTCCAGAACCCGTGGTTGTCGAGCAGTTGGAATTTCACCACCTGATTGTTCCCGCTGTTCCACCCGCAGAAATCGAAGTCGATGGTGTCGTTGATGAATTGCAAGGGCGTGTCGAAGTACTTGTAGCGCATATCGGCAGGGTACCCGCCGTTCACAGCACTCAGCCAATAGCGCACAGCTACCAATTCATACGGCCCGCCGGGGCCGTTCACGAACTGGCGGCTTACCACGCTACTCCAACGCGTTTGTCCAGCGAAGGAGTCCTTCAACCGGATGTGAAGCGTGTGCGGCCCATAGCTGAGCGTCGCGTTGGTGAGCGTGGTGTTGTTCCAATTGCCAGAACCCGGAACGAACGTGCGCTGTGGACCTGCATCGTTCTCATCGAACCAGTACTCGTAACCGACGATGATTTGAGCACTTGCTGAGGCTGCCCAGAACAGCCCAAGGAGAATGTGGAGTAGGCGTTTCATGGCGCGGCTCAGTTAGTTTGTGCTGAACCTTGGATCTGCACAGCGGGGAGGACGCCATTGATCGTGTTCGCGGGCGTGATGAGCGTTTCCCAATGTGGATTGAACGGGATGCCATTCTCCTTCCAAGTGCTGCCAGCCGGGCCGCCATAGACACCTACTTCATATCCTCCGAAACCTGGAAAGGCATCTGCACAACTCTGTAGCTGAAGATCGCTGTTGTACACGTAAGTTGTGAGACTTGGGAGATTCACGAACTGCGCGTTTGCCGGCGAGCAAGTCATTGAAGAGTTGCCCGAACTCACACCCAATGGTGTTATCGTTACAGGAAGTACCGCGTTGGCGACGAACACATTGTTCCGAAGGGTGCCGATGCAATTCACTTGAATCGTCCCCGAGTTTTGGTTGTATACGAACACATTGTTCTCATATTCAACTCCATTGACTTGCGCATTGGTCAGGCTGGCATTGAGGAACAGGCATTGCTTGATCTGGACCTGTGATGCAGAGCCGTAGTTGGTTATGTAGACCCCCTGCTCGAAAACAGAGTTGTACACGTAGATGGACTCCGACTGTTCAATCCCCAGCGGGTCGCGGAAAACGCATTGACGAAAGGAGATGTTCTGGGCACCCACGGTGCTGAACGGATCCAGACTGATGTCATTGAACTCGCACCGGACGAAGTCGATGTTCATTACAGCGGTGGAGAAGGCAATGTTCTCTTCAAAATCGATTCCATGAAAGGATGAACCATCAGCGGACGCCTCTACCACGAAGCTCAAGCTGAACGTAGAGGGGATCACGGTCTTCTGCGTAACAGGAACCCCATTCGCGTGATATCCGGCACCGATGATTGTCAGCCGCTTGTTTATGGTTATGCCGTTGTACGGCAGTATGCCACCTGGGAGATAGAGGGTATCACCTGGTGCTGCTTGCTGAACGGCATAAGCCAGATCTTGTCCGGGGGCGTAGTAGAAGGCGCTGTTAGCGCCATTTTGTTTTGCGATGACCCCGGTTTGTGCAATAGTGCATATCGTCGAGAACGCGAGGCCCGCAGTGAGGAAGATGTGTTTCATGGCAGAAGGGTTTGTAGCCGCCAAACTCCGCAGCCCCACCCCACCAGCGAATCACCCACGAGCAACTGGCGGTCGGCACAGAGCAAGTGGCTGTTAGTCCGCCCACGCCTCTATTGGCGGCGGCAGTTCCACGAGCACCTCGGTCGGGTTCGCTGGGCGACTGACTGAAATCGACAACACCAGGTTCCTCGAGGCACGACAAGTCGAGCGCCCTCAAGACGGCCAAGGGCGACGACACCACCACTTCGTCGACGAGGTGGATGTTCTCGGCACCGTTCAAGTTTCTCGCTGTCCGTTCTGAACAGGAGCCACTCAGAAATGACCAGTTCGACCCAGCGGGTCGTTCCTATTCCTTGGGCGCCTCTGCGGCTGGCTTATCGCCCCCGAACGAGAAACGCAATCCGGCGCGGAAGCCCCAAGTGCTCAGGACCAATGATGTCCTGAGGCCTTTGGTTTCATCATCAGCCTCGTATGACTCAACGTAATCGACGTCGAACGAGTCGTTGTATGTCTGCGTTGTCCCATCGTCGTAGTTGGTAACACTGCGGCTCTCGCCCTTTCCTTGTGTCGGTGCCCAAGTCTGTGCTGTTGCTTGAGCCTCGGCGAAGACGCCGAACATTGTGTTGGGTGCCCAGACCAGGCCAAGTGCCCCGAACCCGCCCCAGCCCACGCCACCTTCGTATTCTCCTTGGTCGGTGCTTGTTCGCGTGTAGGAGAGATCCGGGTTGAACGGGTCTTCGTAGCGATCGAGGTCGGTGCCCTCGATGGTCAGCTTTGTGCCAAGTGCTATGGAAGGGCCGGCCGCTATGTAGACCTTCACTTGGCTTTTACCTACTGTTGCCCTTAGTGCAGGCTCCACTCGCAGATATGTCGTTTTCGCAGTGCTGGTCCTGTTGCTGCTATAGTCTCCGTCATCATTCGTCGAGGTTGTCTCTTGCTCTTTCCCGGAAACATAGGTGCCCCGCAGTTCCACGCCCATCACCTCTCCCAAGCCGAGGCCCATGTTGAGCCCGCCGCCGTAACCCTCGCCGTAGTTGATCGTCCGCGATGTGACCTTACCGTTGTCGAAATCGGCTCCAGGGTA
>JBDTSG010000088.1:0-44074 GCA_039931265.1 Flavobacteriales bacterium | reverse complement strand
GCCGAACCCGCGACCCGTTAAACCTCGACCCACATGAACACACGCATTACCCGCCTTTCGATCGCCGTTCTGGGCTTGGTTGCCGTTCTGCCGGCGTCGGCGCAGTTGGGCATAAGCCGCAACCCGGCCTTCGTACCCGCTGCCGATGCCATGCTGGATGTAAGTGTGGCCTCCTTGGCCGCCAACGCCAAGATGGGTCTGTTGGTACCGCGCATGACCGCAGCACAGCGCATAGGCATAAGCGCTGCGCCAGCTACCGGTTTGATCGTTTATCAAACCACCGTACCCGTGGGTTATTGGTATTACGACGGTACTACTTGGGTGCCTGTGAGCAACGGCAACGGCTGGAGCTTATACGGCGACGCGCTGACAACAGCCGCCAACTATGTGGGCACCTTCGATAGCCAGAACTTCCGCCTGCGCACCAACGGCACACAGGGTGTTACGATCACCGCAGGTGCCACACCCGGCCGCGTGGGTGTTAATACCGCCACGACCAACGAGATGATGGAGGTGAACGGCGGCATGCTGATCAACGGTGGCGCCCCCACCTTGTTGGGTGGCAATATCCGTGGCGTGCCCGGAGTATTTCCTGGAACCACTGTGCACCAAGGCTACTTGGGCGCACCGCTCAACAACTGGTACCAGCTGGAGAACGTCTTCGGCGAGCGCATCAGCCAGACCTACCAATCGATCTCGCCAACCTGTAACTACCCGGTACCTGCGCTACCCAACCCCAATTTCATCAGTGGTGCTGCCGGCGATTTTGTGACGATCGGCACCGGCGGCGCCGGGTCCGATGGCTCGTCCATCAACACACCCTACTGCACCCTATGGGAGGATCACCGGGTACACTACCTGTACACCGCTGCCGAACTCGCTGCCGTGATGCCCAACGGCGGTGGCCCGGCCATCTCCATCTGCTCATCGCCCTATACGATCGAAGGACTGGCCTTCAATTCAACCTTCCAATCCGCTGAACCGATGCAGCAAGCGGAGATCAAGATGGTGAACAGCAGCACCACGTCGCTCGTCGCGTTCAATCTTACCGCTATGCAGACCTGCTGGACCAGCCCCTCGTACGTGGCGCAGGCCGGTTGGAACAACATCCACCAGTTCTCCAGCCCCTTCGCGTGGAACGGATCGAGCAACGTGATCATCGAGTACTGCTTCAACAACAACAACTGGATCAGTTCCGGCAGCAGCGATGTGCTTTTCGATAACACCACCTACTCCGCTTTGTTCGGTTCCTACTGCGACGCCTGCGGCAGCATTGGTGCACCGGGGCAATGCAACTTCACCGCTTGCCCTCCCGGGACGGCCGTTGCCACCGGAGGGGTACCCTGCCCTGGCCAAAGCCACCAACCGGGCTGCTTGCACACCACGGGTATGTTCCTGTCAACTTGCGATGGCACCTTCCAGTGGAACGGTGCGCAAGGCACGGCCAACAAGCACCCGCAGCTGCGTCTTTATTGCCAAGTGGGATCGATCTTGATCGTGCTGAACACGGGCGACTACATCTACACTCCCAAGGCCGTTATGATCGGCACCACAGCGTGGGCGCAAGGCACAGGTCCCTTTGCCTTCAAGGGCACCGGTACCATTAGCGCGCAGAACCAAGTGTGGGGCGGCGGCCTGCTCCTGAGCGATCACGTGTTCGACAAGTACTACGATGGTCAAGTGAAACCCGAGGATGCAACGGCCGCCCAAGGCTACCAGCACCGCACGGTGGATGAGATGGCCAGCTACGTGGAAAGCAACCGCCACCTGCCCACGGTACAAGGCCGTAGCATGTGGGATGCGATCGGTGGTTTCAGCGTGGACCAACTGAACACCGACCTCTGGGTAACGGTGGAAGAACAAGCCCTCCACATCAAGGAACTGAACGATCGCATGGAGCTGCTCCAGAAGTATCTGATCGAGAAGCGCCTGGCGGAGTTGAAGAAGTAGGGGCGACATACACGTCGCCCGTTGCCAGACGGGCACGCGTGGATCTGAACCAATGAAGGGCTGCCGAAAGGCGGCCCTTCTTCTTGCACCCAGCGTGGCCGTAATTTGGCCACATGTCCGCAAAACCATGGGCGAAAGTCTTGCTCTGCGGAGCGCTGCTGTTCAGCTTGCGCTCCGTTGCTGCAGGCGACCCGGCCCATTGGGAATTCGGTTTCAGCATGGCCACGGGTATGAACAGCCAGCTCTATTCCTGTTTCCTGGTGAAGGTGTTCGAAGGGAAGGTGGTGGAGAGCGAGAACCTCACGGCCGAGCAGTTCATCCTGCAGGCGAAAGGGTTGGTGAAAAGCAAGGCGAACCCCGGGGACAAGGACCTCTTCAAGGAATACGGCATCGCCCTCTGCAATGATGCGGAGGCCAATACGGTGCAAGAGCAGATCGATGCTTGCGATCCGTTCGCCCCGATCTGGAAGCTGCGTTTCCAAGAGTGGCCTTTCAAGGATGGGGGAGCCACAGCGCAAGAGAACGGATGGGCCGAAACGGAAAAAGGTCCGAGCCAACGTCAGTTGCTGCTATTGCAGGAATTCGGGCTGCAGCATGCCATGGGTCTTGCCCACGGTGACGGTGCATTCCGCTTGCTGGCCGGTCTTCGCGATCCTTCGTGGATCAGCAACTACGTTCAAGGCTTATGACCAACGGCGCGATCAAGGCCCTCGCGGACCAAGTGCGGAACGGTGATCGCGGCGCGCTCGCACGCGCGATCACTTTGCTCGAGAGCGATGCCGCGGATCAAGTGCTGGAACGGCAGGCCCTGCTGGAGGCGGTACTGCCGCAGCCGGAAACGGGTATCCGCTACGGGATCACCGGTATACCGGGATCCGGAAAGAGCACGTTGATCGATGCCCTGGGCCTTCAACTGATCGGGCTTGGGCATCGGGTGGCGGTACTTGCCGTGGACCCCAGCAGCACACGCAGCGGTGGCAGCATACTCGGCGACAAAACGCGCATGAACCGGCTGGCGGTGCACGATGCGGCTTTCGTAAGGCCCAGTCCTACAGGTGGCGCGCTGGGCGGGGTTGCGCGACGCACGCGCGAGGCCATGGTGCTGTGCGAGGCAGCAGGATATGATCGCGTCCTCATCGAAACCGTTGGCGTAGGGCAGAACGAACTGGCCGTGGAACGCATGACGGACTTGAACATCCTGCTCATGCTCACGGGTGCGGGCGATGAACTGCAGGGCATCAAGCGCGGCATCATGGAATCGGCCGATGTGGTGGTGCTGAACAAGTGCGACGGGGAGAACAGGAGGGCATGTGAACGAACGCGAGGCGATCTGCAACATGCGCTGCAGCTATTGCCCGCGCGCGCCAATGGCCGCCGGCCGGAGGTGTTATTGTGCAGTGCCATGGAAGGAACGGGTATTGCGGAACTGGCGGATCACTTGGAGCGATCCATTGCACAGGACCGATCCAACGGTGCTTTCGCGGAGCGACGCCAAGCACAATGGTCCGACTGGCTTGATGGCGCTATTGCCGACGCGCTCTCCACCGAGTTCGCGCGCGACGCGCGCATTCTTCAAGCGAAAGAGGAATACAGGGCACAGGTGACCAAAGGCCATGTGAGCCCGGCGCGGGCGGCGGCGGAATTGATCGCGCTCTTCAGAAAAGGCGGCGCACCTCCTCGCGAATGACCAGTTGCGCCTCGTCGCTGGGCGTATGGGTCAATTTGCTGATGGTCTCGAAGATCTGCTGGCTCAACACGGTCCCCGAGCTATCGTCACCTGCGTTCTGATAGGCGATGTTGATGATGCGGATCGTTTCCTCCTTTGCCTGCCGCACCTTCTGCCAGGCACGATCGCTCACGTAGATCTGCTGGGTGATGTTGTGCTCGAACTCCTCCCGGATCGTTGCTGTGAGCTCGCTCTGCAGCATGCGACTGGTCATGTTGCTCTTGTGTACGCGCAGGACCAAACTGCCGGGTTTGATGCGCTCAAGGAACAACGTGAGGCGTTCGTAAGCCTGCAACCGGGTGGGCAGGATCTGCCGGTGATCCTCCTTCTTGATGTCCGCCAACCGCAGGTTATTGGCTTCGGTGGCGCGCCCACCGAGGAACTGCCGGATGAGGTAGAAGGCCGTAAGGAAGACCACCACACTGGGCAGCAGTACCAGTAGAATGTCGAAAAGCTTGTCTTCCATCGTTCAAAAAGCTGTTGACGAATATCGGTACCGGGGCCGATAGCCACCGGAACGCGGAAATGGCTTGGTTAGTTTTGGCCGCGCAAAATGCACCTCTCCCCCACCGTACAAGGCATCGCCGAACCAGCCACGCTGCTGATGGCCCGCCGCTGCCGCGAATTGAAGGCCCAAGGCAAGGACGTTATCGACCTGAGCTTGGGCGAACCCGACCATGCGCCCCCGGCCTTCGCACTGAAGGCAGCCGAGGAAGCCCTGAAAGGCAATTGGAACAAGTACACCCCGGTGAACGGCTACCAGGATGTGCGCGAGGCCATCGCGCGGAAATTCAAGCGGGACAATGGCCTGCAGTACACCGCCGAGCAGATCGTGATCAGCACGGGAGCCAAGCAGGCCATCATGAACGTGGTGATGAGCTTGATCGGCCCCGGCGATGAAGTGGTGATCCCCGCCCCGTTCTGGGTAACCTATGCGGAGCAGGTGAAGATGGCCGGTGGCAAGCCCGTGATCGTGCCCAGCTCGCTCGAAGAAGACTGGAAAGCACCCATCGACCGCATCGCTGCTGCCATCACCCCGCGCACACGGTTGCTCATGTTCAGCAGTCCGTGCAACCCCAGTGGAAGTGTGCTGACAGGCGGTGAACTGGAGGCTCTGGCGGCCGTGGTGGCCAAGCATCCGGAGCTGTACGTGATCAGCGATGAGATCTACGAACACATCGTGTTCGAGGGAACGCATCGCTCTTTCGCAGCGCTACCGGGCATGTTGGAGCGCACCATCACGGTGAACGGATTGAGCAAAGCCTTCGCCCTTACCGGCTGGCGCCTCGGTTACCTCGGCGCCCCACAGTGGATCGCCAAAGCCTGCACCACGGTGCAAGGCCAGTTCACCAGTGGCACCAACAGCATTGCGCAACGTGTTGCCCTGGCCTGCATGGAAGCGGACCCCGGTCAACTGATGGGGATGCGCAACGATTTCCTGCGCCGCCGCGATCTGGTGCTCAACGCACTGAAAGCCATTCCCAGTTGGCGATGCAACGTTCCCCAAGGTGCGTTCTATGTGCTTCCCGACGTGCGTTCATCCATCAACGGGACGACCATCAAGAACAGTGTTGATCTGAGCCTGCACCTGCTCGATGCTGCCGGCGTGAGCGTAGTGGAGGGCGACAGTTTCGGCGCACCGGGAACGCTGCGCATCAGCTTCGCCACCAGCGATGCGAAATTGGTGGAAGCCATTGCGCGCATCGCCAAAGCGGTGGCCGAACTGAAGTGAACCTGAGGCGCCGACCAGTCTCGCTTTTACCCATGCGCACACCGGAACAACTGATCGAGGGCATGCAGGGCCTTACCGCATTGGTGGTGGGCGATGTGATGCTCGATGCCTACCTGTGGGGACGGGTGGAGCGCATCAGCCCGGAAGCACCTGTTCCCGTGGTGCGGATCACGGAGCGCAGCGCAAGGCTCGGCGGCGCCGCGAACGTTGCGTTGAACATTCGTGCCTTGGGCGCCACGCCCGTGGTGTTGAGCGTAGCCGGTGCCGACGATGATGGGGCGCGCCTCGTGAAGGTGTTCAAGGAACTCGGCTTGCCGGAGGAAGGCCTCCTTGCCTCGCCGCATAGACAGACCACGGTCAAAACCCGCGTGATCAGCGGCCACCAGCACATTGTGCGCGTGGATGATGAAACGGATGCGGAGTTGAACGATCACGATGCCGATGCGCTGATCGCACGCGCAACCGCGCTCTTCGCCCGATCCAAGCCCGATGTTGTGATCCTCGAGGACTACGACAAGGGCGTGCTGATGGACAAGACGATCGCTGCATTGCTCAAACTGTCGAAGCAACATGGAGTGCCAGTGGCCGTGGACCCCAAGAAGCGCAACTTCTTCGCCTACCGTGGCGTGGACCTCTTCAAGCCGAACCTGAAGGAATTGCGCGAGGGCTTGAAAGTGGAGATCAACGGAGACGATCGGCCGAGCGTGAAAAGCGCGGTGCTGGAATTGGAGAAGCGGTTGGGCAACACCATCTCGCTCATCACCTTGAGCGAACACGGGGCCTATGCACATTCCGGGAACGAAGAGCACGCGCTTCCCGCGCACAAACGGGAGATCGCCGACGTGAGCGGCGCCGGCGACACGGTGATCGCCGTCGCAGCGCTTTGTCTGGCGCAGAAAAGCGGCCTCCGCGAACTGGCCGCTTTGAGCAACCTCGCGGGCGGACTCGTCTGCGAGCACGTGGGCGTTGCGCCCATAGAGCGGGCTCTCCTGCTCGCCGAAACACGGCGGCTCGGTGCCGCGCTATGAGCATTACACCTTACGCCGACAGCGCGTCGAAGCGCGAGCAGGTCGAACACATGTTCGATGCCATCTCGCCGAAATACGATCTGCTGAACCGTGTCCTCTCGCTTGGCGTGGACCAGTCATGGCGCAAGAAAACCATTGCGCGCTTGGCCGCTGAGCCGGTGGAACATCTGCTGGACGTCGCTACCGGCACTGCGGACATGGCGATCATGGCTGCACGCAGGAACGCGGCGCAACACGTTACCGGTGTGGACATCAGCGCAGGCATGCTCGACTTCGGGAGCAAAAAAGTGAAGGCCGCGGGCCTGTCCGATCGCATCGGCTTGCAGCAAGCCGACAGCGAAGCGCTGCCCTTCCCCGATGGGCGGTTCGATGCGATCACCGTGGCCTTCGGTGCGCGGAACTTCGAGCACCTTGCCAAGGGCATCGGCGAAATGCACAGGGTATTGCGGCCCGATGGACGCGCGTTCGTACTGGAATTCTCACAAGCACGAGGGCTCATGCGGCCCTTGTTCCGCCTGTACTTCCACCATGTGATGCCGACGATCGGGAAGCTGGTGAGCAAGGACAATGCGGCGTACACCTACCTGCCCAAGAGCGTTGACTCGTTCCCCGATGGCGAGGCCTTTCTGCAAGTGATGCGTGGGGCCGGGTTCAGGGAAGCAAAAGCCGAGCGTTTCACCGGAGGCGTCGCAACCTTGTATTCAGGAAGGAAGTGAAGCCATTGGTAAGCCTCTCAACCAACAACCACTTGGCAAAGCCCCGGGGAAATGATCCGGTCGGCCCTGCGTTCAAGGCCTAACTTTCCCACCGCAATGCAGTTGCGCGTTACGCGATCACCCCTCTGGTTGGCCCTGCTGGCCTGCATTTGCACTTGGATGCCTGCGCGTGGGCAAGGCCGCATCGTAACGCAGAACCTGCAGAACTTCGATCTGCACCGGTTCCATTTCGGTTTCCTGCTCAGCTACAATACCAGCGACTTCTACATGAAGTTGAAGCCGGGTGCGCTCACCAAGGACAGCCTGCTGCTGGTGGACCATGTGCGCTCTCCGGGTTTCAACCTCGGCATCGTGGCATCGCTCAACCTGAGCGATAACTTCAGCCTGCGTTTCCTGCCGACCCTCAGCTTCCAGGACCGTATCCTCCGGTACGAATTCCTGCGCCAGGACAGCACTGTAGCAGACTTCGACAAGCCGGTGGAAAGCACCAATTTGGAGTTCCCCCTGCACATCAAGTTCCGCAGCAACCGCATCAACAACTTCGCTGTGTATATGATGGCAGGCGGGAAATTCAGCATCGACATGGCCACCAAACGCGATGTGAACAACGAGATCGACGATGAGGTGGTGGTGAAACTGAAGAAGTACGACTACAGCGTGGACATGGGTGCCGGAGTGGACATGTTCCTCCCCTACTTCAAATTCGGGATCGAGCTGAAGCATAGCATCGGCATCCCCAACCTGGTCATCGATGATGGCACCCGGTTCAGTGCGCCCATCGAAAGCCTTCGCTCCAAAGTGTGGGTGCTGACCTTCACGTTCGAGGGCTAACCTGGGACTGCCCTGCACCTAGCGTAACGTTGGTCGGGTCGGTCATTTATGCTGCGCAAAGGCAGTAGTTCGTTCTTTGTTGTATGCGCAAGACCGTCGACATCGCATTGCCCCCTGCCGTCGCGGCCGATCCCGAGCAGGTGCGTGAAGCGGCTGCGGAAGCTGCGAGGATGGCCCTTCCGCTGGCCACGCATGCGCGTATCAGCAAACGCTCCGTTGATGCACGCGGCCGTATGGTGCGGATCCGCTTGCGCGTGGAAGTGGGCGATGAGCCGTTCGTTGATGATCCAACGCTGGCGATGGACCTACCGGATGTGCGGGGCAAAAAGGCGGTGATCATTGTGGGTTGCGGTCCTGCCGGAGCATTCGCGGCATTGCGCTGCATCCAACGCGGACTGAAGCCCATCGTCCTGGAACGCGGCAAGGATGTGCGGCGCCGACGACGTGATCTCGCCGCGATCAATAAAGAGTTCATCGTTGATCCCGACAGCAACTACTGTTTCGGCGAAGGGGGTGCAGGCACTTTCAGCGACGGCAAACTCTACACCCGCAGCAGCAAACGCGGCGATGTGCAAGGGGTGCTCCGGACACTGGTGGCCTTCGGTGCTTCCCCGGATATCCTCGTTGACGCGCATCCGCACATCGGCACCAACAAACTGCCGGGGATCGTTACGGCGATGCGTGAAGCGATCCTCAACGCGGGGGGCGAAGTGCGCTTCGATCAGCGTGTGACCGATGTGATCATCACGGATCAGCGGGTGCGTGGCGTGCGCTGCGCCGATGGCACCGAAGTGCTCGCGGACCGGGTGGTACTGGCCACCGGCCACAGCGCGCGGGACATCTTCCGGTTGTTGCATGCGAAAGGGATCCGTATTGAAGCAAAGCCCTTCGCCATGGGCGTGCGCATCGAGCATCCGCAACACATCATCGACCGGATACAGTACCACTGCGATGTGCGCGACCCATTGCTTCCTCCGGCCAGCTACAGCTTGGTGCAACAAGTAAAGGACATCGGCGTGTACAGCTTCTGCATGTGCCCCGGTGGCATCATAGCACCTTGCGCCACCGCTCAGGAGGAAGTCGTCACCAACGGTTGGAGCCCCAGCAAGCGCAACAATCCGTATGCGAACAGTGGCATTGTGACGGGCCTCACCCCTGGCCCCTCTGCGGTGGAGAGGGGAATGTCTGATGCGCTCAGTGGCATGGAGTACCAGCGCAAGGTGGAGCATGCCGCATGGATCGCCGGTGGCCGCACGCAGCAAGCGCCGGCCCAACGCATGGAGGACTTCATTGCGGGTAAGCACTCTGCGGATCTTCCGGGATGCAGTTACCCACCGGGGATCGTGCCGTGGCGCTTGGACGAATTGCTGCCTCGCGACGTGGGTGATCGGTTGCGCACCGCCATGAAGGTGTTCGGGGGCACGATGCGGGGCTATCGGACCAACGAGGCAGTGGTAGTGGCCGTGGAAAGTCGCACCAGTTCGCCCGTGCGCATACCGCGCGATCCGGATACGCTGCAGCATGTGGGGATCGCCGGTCTCTTCCCGTGCGGCGAAGGCGCAGGTTACGCCGGTGGTATTGTCAGCGCGGCCATGGACGGCTGGAAGGTCGCCGACGCCTTGTGATCCGGAGGGGCGTGAGATCTAATCCCCCTGCGGGATCCGCCGCGCGAACTCCATGCAAAGTGCGGCGGCGGCGGTCGCGACGTTCAACGATTCGGCTCCACCGAATTGTGGGATGGCAATGCGCTCAGCCTCCAGGGCGAGCACTTGTTGGGACAAGCCATGCGATTCGCTGCCGAGCACGAGCACTGCGGGCCGGGCGAGCGGCGTGGCGAACACGTTCGTGCCGCCGCCGTCAGCGAGGTAAACATTGACCCCGGCACTGCGCCAAGCACCAAGCCGGCCCGCTAGATCATCATAACGTACCGCTACGCGGAGTATGGATCCCATGGTGGCCTGCACGCATTTCGGGTTGAAGACATCCACGCAACCCAGCCCGCATACCACCCGCCGCACGCCGAACCGATCGGCGATGCGGAGCACCGTACCGAGGTTGCCGGGATCGTGCACACCATCCAGCGCGAGAACAAGTTCGCTGCCCGTGGGCGGTGCATCGCTCGCCTCCGGCGGATGCTGCACCACAGCCACCACCTCGTTGCCGTTATCGAAGGTGCCCAAGCGTTGCAGTTCATGATCGGGCACCATATGCACCTGCACTTGCGCGGCCTTTGCCGCACCAGCCAAAGCACCGGCCGCCGCAGCACTGGCAAAAACGGCCTGCGGCTTGAAGGCGGAGGCCAACAACTCGCTCACCATCTTATGTCCCTGCACGAGGAAACGCCCGGTGGCTTCGCGTTCTTTTTTCCCGTGCAATGCGCGCGCGCGCTTCAACTCGGCTTGCGTTGCGCTCTGGGTAGCGGAACGGCCCGATGCATCGGAGGCCGGGGAGGTCGTCAAGGGTGCGGGATATATTTGGCCGTGCCCCGATACTGCCGGGCAGGCGGCCCGAAAGTAGCCTGCACGTTGCGCGCGTTGAGCGCATTGCCCGCGCTTGGGTTGTTGTTCGTTGCGCTGTGCGTGCTGCTGTCCGCTTGCGACCCGGCCAAGCGCGTTCCCATGGGCAAGCACCTGCTTACGCGCAACACCGTTGAGGTGAGCGGCGATGTGGACAAGGACGACTTGGAGAGGATCATCAAGCAGAAGCCGAACAAGCGGATCCTGGGCATGCGCTTCCACTTGGGCGTTTACAACCTCGTGGACACGGTGAAGATGAAGCGCGGCATTGCGGAGAAAACGGCGCATGTGGATGCGGTGAACGAACGCCGCAAAGCGAGCGGCAAGGCCTTCAAACCCTACCGTAAGACCTGGCGAGAATGGTTGCGCGAAACCGTTGGTGAGCCCCCTGTGATCCTTGATACTTCGCTGACGGCGCGAACAACGGCCCAGATGGGTTTGTACATGCGGAAGGAAGGGTACTTCCATGCAACGATCGCCGATACCACGGTGCTGCATCGGCCCAACGGAAAGGCCTTCAGGCACCGCAAGGCCAAAGTGCGTTACACCGTTGTTCCGGGTCTGCCGTACACCGTGTGCCAGACCGCGTTCGCGGTGGACGATGCACGGATGCATTTGTACATCTCCGAACACTGGGACAAGAGCCTTGTGGTGCCGGGTATGCGCATGGATGCCGACGTGCTCGATCTGGAGCGCAAGCGCGTGACCACATGGATGAACGAATTGGGCTACCTCTACTTCACGCGCGATCTTCTCCGTTACGATGCGGACACCACGGTCGGGATCCTGCAAGCTGATATGCTTTTGCGGGTGGAGCGGCCTTATGCCCACAAAGCCCGGTCGTTGACAGGCACCCGAGAAGGCACCGTGCAATGGCTGCGCGATGTGACCGTGGACATGAGCGGGCGCTATCGCCCCGGTATGCCTCCACCGGATACGCTCCGCTACGAGGGTTATTCGATCCTCTACCGGGGCAAACCCTTCGTGCGTCCGAAGTCGCTTGCGCGGCATGTGTTCCTGCGGCCGGGTGAGCGCTACAAATTGAGCAACCAGGACAACACGTACCGCCGGCTCACGAGTTTGCGCGTGTTCGACCGGGTTGACATCCGTTACGACACGCTGTCGTCCCCGGAGCCCGATAAGGTGGATGCTTTGCTCACCTTATCGCCCACTCGCACACAGGACTTTTTGCTGGAAGGTGCAGGCACGAACCGCGGCGGCTTCCTGGGTACCAGCATCAGCATCGGCTACAAGCATCGGAACGTTGCGCGCACGCTCGGCCAACTGACCATGTCCGTTACGCTTGGTCTGGAAGCCCAGCAAAGCGTCTCGGGCCAGGAAGCCAGCGCCGATCAGTCCAGTACTTCGGTAGGTCGCGACGTGCTTTTCAATACCGTGGAGATCGGCCCCGAAGTGAACTACAAACTCCCGCGGCCGATCTTCCTTGCCCGGCTCTATGGCGCAAGCGCCAATGCGCGCACCTCTTTCACGGCGCTGTACAATTTCCAGCGGCGACCCGATTACACCCGCGCGCTGGGCAAGCTCTCGTTAGGGCAGGAATGGAACTTGGACCCACGCGTGCAGATGGGCGCCTACATCGATGCCAACTTGATAACGATCCCCTATCGCTCACAAGCCTTCCAGGATTATCTGATCCAAGCCAACGACCCCATTCTGACGGATGGATACACCGATCACTTCGTTCTCACCCTGCCGCGGATCACATGCGTGGTGAACTCGCAAGCGGGGAAGTCGCGGCGCAACCTGTTCTACAACCGCGCGAATCTGGAATTGGCGGGCACCGTGCTGCGCGGGATCGATGAGGCGGTGGGCGCTCCGACCGTCGACTCCCTGGCGGATCCATACTACACCGTCCTCTTTGTGCGCTATGCCGAGTTCTTCAAGCTCGACAACGATTTCCGTTTCTACCACACCATCCATGACAAGAGCAATGTGGCTTTCCGCCTTGCGGGCGGCTTCGGCGTGCCGTACGGCAACCTCGGTGTATTGCCCTTTGAGAGCAGCTTTTTCGTCGGTGGCGCAAACGGCCTTCGCGCATGGCGCGCCCGCTCCGTGGGTCCGGGCTCCTACCGCCAACCGCTCGACGCTTTCGATCGCGTGGGGGAAGTGCGCATTGAAGGCAACGCCGAGTACCGTTTCAAACTGATCGGCTTCCTGGAAGGAGCTCTCTTCGCCGATGCGGGGAACATTTGGTTGCTGGACGAGGATCCCAACAAACCGGGATCGGGCATCAGTGATCAATGGCTCAGCGAACTTGCGGTGGGCACCGGCGTCGGCGTGCGGTTCAACTTCGACTTCTTCATCATCCGCTTCGATCTGGGTCTGCAGACCAAGGACCCCAGCCTGCCCAAAGGGGAGCGTTGGGTTTTCGAGCCCAAGGACGAGTATGAGGCATGGCGCAACTCTTTGGGTGGTGACCCCTACAGCTACAAACCGAAGGTGAACTTCAACCTTGGGATCGGGTATCCCTTCTGAAAGCTTCAAGCTTCAAGCCCCAAGTTTCAAGCTTCAACCTGAGCCGCACGGCCTTGAGACTTGAAGCTTGAAACTTGGGCCTTGAAGCTTCTTTCCTTCTCCTGCCCGCCCGACTAAGTTTGCGCCGCATTTCTGAACACACCACATGGAGACCCTGAAGACAGGAAAATTGGAGGAGTTGCTGGGAGCGGACGCGGAGACGCTCCTGAACCACACGTGCAAGACGATCAACAAGAACGACCTGAATCTGCCCGGTCCCGATTTCGTCGAACGCTGTTTCGTCAACACCAACCGCAGCCCGCAGGTGTTGCGGAATATGCAGGCGCTCTATGGCACCGGCCGATTGGCAAACACCGGCTACGTGAGCATCCTGCCCGTGGACCAAGGCATAGAGCACAGTGCCGGTGCCAGTTTCGCACCCAATCCGATCTATTTCGATGGCGACAAGATCGTTGAACTGGCCATCGCTGGCGGATGCAACGCCGTGGCCAGCACGTATGGCGTACTGGGCAGCGTGGCGCGCAAATACGCGCACCGCATTCCCTTCATCGTGAAGATCAACCACAACGAGTTGATGACCAATCCCAACCAGTTCGACCAAGTGCTTTTCGGCACGGTGAAGGGCGCATGGGAAATGGGTGCGGCGGCGGTGGGTGCTACGATCTACTTCGGTAGCGAACAGAGCACGCGCCAGATAACGGAGATCGCCAATGCGTTTCAGCAAGCGCACGAGCTGGGCATGGCAACCATCCTCTGGTGCTACCTGCGCAGCCCGGGTTTCAAGGTGGATGGCAAAGACTACCACACCGCCGCCGACCTTACAGGCCAAGCCAACCACCTGGGTGTGACCATCCAAGCCGACATCATCAAGCAGAAGCTGCCCGAGACCAACGGCGGCTACAACGCACTGAAGGGCTATGGCAAGACCCACAAGAAGGTGTACAGCGAGCTCACCACCGATCATCCGATCGACCTGTGCCGTTATCAGGTAGCCAACTGCTACATGGGCCGCATCGGCTTGATCAACAGCGGCGGTGCCAGCAGCGGCGCCAGCGATATGGCAGAAGCCGTGAAGACCGCAGTGATCAACAAACGGGCCGGTGGACAGGGCTTGATCAGTGGCCGAAAGGCGTTCCAGCGTCCCATGAATGAAGGCGTGGCACTGCTTAACGCCATCCAAGACGTCTACTTGGACAAGAAGGTGACCATTGCCTGAGAAACGGATGAGCCAATGGCCGATAGCTATTGGCCATTGGCTCATCTGTTCAAGGAATCTCCATTTTAGCAACCCGATCACCGCACATGGGCTGGTTCACACGCGTCAAGGAAGGCATTACCACCTCCACGGAGGAGAAGAAGGAGACCCCTGAGGGCCTCTGGTACAAGTGCCCGGAGTGTTCCGAGATCATGACTTCGGATGACCATGAGAACGCCCTGTGGGTGTGCGCAAAGTGCGGATACCATGAGAAGATCGGCAGCGAGGAATACTTCGCCATCCTGTTCGATGGCAACAAGTTCACAGAGATCGGTGCCGAACTGGTGGCCGCAGATCCATTGAAGTTCGAGGACACGAAGAAGTACGCGGACCGCTTGAAGAAAAGCCAGGCCGACAGCGGCCTGAAGGATGCGATCCGTGCCGCCTATGGCAAAGTTGACAAGCACGAGACGGTGATCGCCTGCATGGATTTCCGGTTCATCGGGGGCAGCATGGGCAGCGTAGTGGGCGAGAAGATCGCCATGGCCACCGATATGGCCATGAAGCGCAAATGCCCCTTGGTCATCATCAGCAAGAGCGGCGGTGCCCGCATGATGGAGGCCGGCTTCAGCTTGATGCAGATGGCCAAGACCAGCGCCAAGCTGAGCCTTTTGGCAAAGAAGAACCTCCCGTACATCAGCGTGATCACCGACCCTACAACGGGAGGTGTTACCGCCAGCTTCGCCATGCTGGGCGACCTGAACATTGCCGAACCCAAGGCCTTGGTGGCCTTTGCAGGACCGCGCGTGGTGCGCGAAACCATTGGCCGCGACCTGCCCGAAGGTTTCCAGACCAGCGAGTTCGTGCTGGAGCACGGCTTCCTGGACAAGATCGTGGAGCGCAAGGACCTGAAGAAGAGCTTGGCGGCGTTCTTCACGTTCTTCGAGAAGTAGGGGGCTCTACGCGCCAAGCGTCCTCCTGACGTTGCTTTCCGGGGCAAGTCTGGCCAGATGTTTCCTCGCATGGGCCCGGATCCTATATTTGCCGCCCGTTCCGGGAAAGGCCCGAACGACACACACACGAGGACATGCACCTGAGCAGCGAAACGAAACGCGAGATCTTCAAGACCCACGGAGGCGACGCAAAGAACACGGGCGGCAGCGAAAGCCAGATCGCCCTCTTCACCAAGCGCATCGATCACCTGACCGAGCACTTGAAGGTGAACAAGAAGGACCACGCTACTGAAAAGAGCTTGGTACGTTTGGTAGGGCAGCGCAAGCAATTGCTGAACTACCTGAAGATGTACCATATCGAACGTTACCGTGCCATCATCGGCACGCTCGGCCTGCGCAAGTAAGGCCGGATGGCTGTCCGGCTCTCGGGCAGCAGCAACAACACATATGAAGGGGGCAATGGCGGCAACGCTCATTGCCCTTTTTGCTGAGAAAGACGTAAGGGCGGATGATCATCCGCCCCCACAACGAGAACCACAAACCAACAACCGCCCCGGAAAGGCCGGGGCATAAATCGTAAGGGCGGGATATTTCCCGCCCCAACCAACCAAGATGAGACCACAAGGAATTACCAAGACCATCGACCTGGGCGATGGCAAAGCCATCACCATCGAAACCGGTGTACTGGCCAAACAGGCGGACGGTAGTGTTACCGTGCGCATCGGCGACACCATCCTGCTGGCTACCGTGGTAGCCACCAAAGAAGCCCGTGAAGGCATCGATTTCCTGCCATTGCAGGTTGAATACCGCGAGAAGTTCAGCGCGGCCGGCCGTTTCCCCGGCGGCTTCTTCAAGCGCGAAGCACGTCCGAGCGATCACGAAACGCTCACCAGCCGTTTGGTTGACCGTGCGCTACGCCCGCTGTTCCCCGATGATTTCCATGGCGACATGCAGGTGATCATTTCGCTCATGAGCAGCGACAAGCAGAACCAGAGCGACGCGATCGCTTGTCTGGCAGGTGCTGCTGCATTGGCCGTCAGCGATATCCCCTTCGGTGGACCGGTGAGCGAGATCCGCGTGGTACGCGTGAACGGCAAGTTCATCCTCAACCCCACATGGGCGGAGCAGGAGGGCGCCGATATGAACCTGATCATCGCCGGCACCGCAGAGGATATCCTGATGGTGGAGGGTGAGATGAAGGAGGTGCAGGAAGCCGACATGATCGCTGCCATCAAGGTGGCGCACGATGCGATCAAGGTGCATTGCAAAGTGCTCAATGAACTGAGCGCAGCGGTGCCCAAGAGCCAGACCAAGCGCACCTACAACCACGAGAACAACGACCAGACCATCGGCCAACTGATCAATGACTTCTGTTACCAGAAGTACTACGATCTGGCCTTGATACCCAGCGCCAAAGAGGAGCGCTCGGCCAACTTCGCCGCTATCAAGGAAGCTTGCTTGGCCACACTGGCCGACGAGCAGAAAACGGATAAGGCGATGCTCGGACGCTTCTTCAAGAAGACCCAGAAGAAAGCGGTGCGCAACGTGGTGCTGGACAAAGGCGTTCGCCTCGATGGCCGCAAGACCACCGATATCCGCGACATCTGGAGCGAGATCGATGTGTTGCCAGGCACGCACGGCAGCGCCATTTTCACCCGGGGTGAAACGCAGGCGATCAACATGGTAACGCTCGGTAGCTCGATGGACGAACAGACCATTGACGTTGCTACCGGCAAGAGCACGGTGAACTTCATGCTGCACTACAACTTCCCCAGCTTCAGCACGGGTGAGGTGAAGCCGATCCGCGGCCCCGGCCGTCGCGAAGTGGGCCACGGCAACCTTGCGTTGCGCGCACTGAAACCGGTGATCCCACCAGCTCCGGGCAACCCATACACCATCCGCCTGAACTGCGACGTGCTCGAGAGCAACGGCAGCAGCAGTATGGCCACGGTGTGCAGCGGTACGCTCGCGTTGATGGATGCAGGTATCAAGATCACTGCTCCGGTGAGCGGTATCGCGATGGGGATGATCAGCGATGGCAAGCGCCACGCGATCCTCAGCGATATCCTGGGTGACGAGGATTTCCTCGGCGACATGGACTTCAAAGTGACCGGCACGGCGAAAGGGATCACCGCCACGCAGATGGACATGAAGGTTGATGGCTTGCCATACGAAGTACTCGCACAAGCCTTGGAGCAAGCGCGCCAAGGCCGCCTGCACATCCTCAGCGAAATGCTGAAGACCATTGCGGAGCCCCGCGAGGACTACAAGCCCCACGCCCCGCGCATCATCACGTTCGATGTGCCCAAGGAGAGCATCGGCCCCATCATCGGCCCAGGCGGCCGCGTGATCCAGGAGATCCAAGCGGAAACGGGTGCAGTGGTATCCATCGACGAGGTGGACGGCCGCGGTATCGTGGAAGTGAGCAGCGAGAACAAGGCCAGCATCGATGCGGCCGTTGCCCGCATCAAGTCCATCGCCTTCCCGCCACAAGCGGAGATCGGCGTTACCTACAAAGGCAAGGTGAAGACCATCATGCCCTACGGTGCGTTCGTGGAGATCTTCCCCGGAACGGATGGCCTACTGCACGTGAGCGAACTCGCATGGAGCCGTGTGGATCGCGTTGAGGACTTCCTGAAAGAAGGCGAGATGATCGAATTCCAGGTAACGGGCAAAGACCCGCGCAGCGGCAAGTTGAAACTGAGCCGCCGGGTGCTGTTGCCCAAGCCCGAGGGTTACGTGGAACGCGAACCCGCCATGGAAGGCGATCGCCGTGATGACCGCCCACGCCGCGAGTTCCGCGATCGTGGACCGCGTAGGGACTAAGCCTCACCCCACCCTCTCCAGTGGAGAGGGAAAGAAGCCTACTGAACAAGGGCCGCCAATGTGCGGCCCTTGTGCTTTTGATACCTGCGATCCACCGCATCCAACCCGCTCGTATGTGTGCTGTTCCGCGGCTGATACCAAGGGTTTCGGAAATGTCTTCACTGGTTCAGTAACCCACACCTCACTGCTGCCGTTGAAAGCTCCGGCTTAAAATCCCCGCACAGCATATGGCACGCATGAGGCAGTTGAAGATCGTGAAGCAGGTTACGAACCGCGACACACCGTCGTTGGACAAGTACTTGACGGAGATCGGGAAGGTGAAGTTGATCACGGCTGCCCAAGAGGTGGAGCTGGCACAACGCATCAAGCGTGGAGACAACCTCGCGCTGGAAGAATTGACGAAAGCGAACCTGCGTTTCGTGGTTTCCGTGGCGAAGCAGTACCAAGGCCAAGGCCTTACACTGCCCGATCTGATCAGTGAGGGCAACCTCGGCTTGATCAAAGCCGCCACACGTTTCGATGAGACGCGGGGGTTCAAATTCATCAGCTACGCCGTTTGGTGGATACGTCAACAGATCCTCCAGAGCTTGGCCGAACAAGCGCGTATCGTGCGGTTGCCACTGAACAAGATCGGCTCGATCAACCGGATCAACAAGGCCTTCGCACGACTGGAACAGGAACACGAACGTGCCCCGACCGCAGCCGAGCTGGCCGAGGTGCTGGAGATGACGTTGGAAGAGGTGAAGACGAGCTTGAACAACAGCGGTCGCCACGTAAGCATGGATGCTCCCCTGCGCGAAGGCGATGACAGCGGTACCATGCTCGATGTGATGAAGAACAACGATATCCCCGACCCCGAGGAAGCGTTGATGAGCGACAGCCTGCGCACGGAGATCGAGCGTTCGCTGGATGCGCTCACAAGCCGTGAAGCGGATGTGATCCGGCTCTACTTCGGCTTGAAAGGCAATCAGCCGCATACCCTGGAAGAGATCGGCCAGAAATTCGAGCTGACGCGCGAACGCGTGCGCCAGATCAAGGAAAAGGCCATTCGCCGCTTGAAACACCATGGCCGCAGCCGGACCTTACGGGCCTATCTGGGCTGAACCGAACACTTTATGAGAAGAGCCGTTCCGATCCATCGGGGCGGCTCTTTCTTGTTCAGGATACATTCGCCCACCAGCGCCAGCGAATGCCACACATCATTGCTCCCTCCCTTCTCTCCGCCGACTTCGCCAACCTGAAGAGTGCGGTGGATCTTGTGGACCAGAGCCCCGCGCCCTGGTTGCACTTGGATGTGATGGACGGCGTTTTCGTCCCGAACATCAGTTTCGGCTTACCGGTGATCAAGGCGATCCGTAAGCACACCAAGAAGGTGTTCGATGTTCACTTGATGATCGTAAGGCCGGACCAGTACATCGGGGCCTTCCGCGATGCAGGGGCCGATGTGCTCACTGTTCATTTTGAAGCCTGCCCGCATCTGCACCGCAGCATTCAAGCGATAAAGGCAGCGGGCATGAAGGCCGGCGTCGCCATCAACCCGCACACGCCCGCGAGCGCGTTGGAGGAGATCATTGCTGACGCTGACCTGATCTGCGTGATGAGCGTGAACCCCGGCTTCGGTGGGCAGAAGTTCATTGAGAACACTTACGCGAAGTTGGGGTCGTTGGTGGCGCTGCGGAAGTCACGCGGTGGGCACGCGCTTATCGAGATCGACGGCGGTGTCGGGATCGACAACGCGAAAAAGCTGCTGGATCACGGGGCCGATGTGCTCGTTGCCGGTAACAGTGTGTTCGGAGCTCCCGATCCGGCCAAGGCGATCGAGACGTTGAGCATCGGTTGACCGGTCCACCGGTCGATCACCCCGTTCCATCCTGGATCCATACCGCGTCTCGCGGATGTACCCGGGCCAAGGCACCGAACAGCCCGCCTACCTTCGTCGCTACGCCTGAGACCATTTCAGGATGCCACAGGAATTGAACGTAGCAAGCATTGCAGCACCTGCCCCGGATGCTCTGCGGGCGGGTGAGCTGGTGCTATCCCCCACCGCGAGGGCCGTGGTACGCACCCTGCTCTACTTCGACATTTTCAAGCACCCGCTCCGAAAGGAAGAGCTCATTGCGTTCAGCCAGTTGCGCGCGCATGAAAGCGACGATCTCCGCCCAGCGCTTGAACATTTGTTGCAGGAGGGACTGGTGGTGGAATCGGACGGCCATTTCGCGCTCAGCGAAGCCGGCGAACGCACGGCCAGACGAGCCCGGCATTCTCAGCGGGCCAAGGAGCGCATGGTGAAAGCCCAACGCAATTCCGACCTGATCGGCTCCTTTCCTTTCGTTCGCGCAGTAATGCTGAGCGGGAGCATCAGCAAGGGCGTACTGGACGAAACCGGCGACATCGACTACTTCATCATAACGGCGCCACGACGCCTCTGGGTGGCGCGCACGCTGCTGGTGCTGTACAAGAAGATCTTCCTGCTCAACAGCAGAAGGGATTTCTGCGTCAACTACTTCATTGATACCCATCACCTGGCCATCGAGGACCGCAACCTCTTCACGGCGACGGAGGTGGTAACCCTTTTGCCAACCCATGGCCCCTCGTGGTGCCGTGACTTTTTCAACGCGAACCAATGGGCCTTCGAGCGCTTCCCGAATATGCCAGCTCAGCGCCCCATGCCGTTGGAGCCAAGCTCCTCAGGGCCCCAGCGATGGACCGAACGGCTCCTGAACGGTGCATTGGGCGAATGGCTCGATGATCTCTTCATGCGCCTTACCTACATGCGCTGGCGTAGAAAATTCGGGGGATTCGATGCGCGCACTTTCGAACTTGCCCTGCGCACGCGGAAGTACGTGAGCAAGCACCACCCGCAGGGGTTCCAACAACGGGTGCTCGATGCCCTCACGGAGCGCATTGCCCGGTTCGAAGCACAGCACGGTCTCTCATTGGGCTGAGCCATGCGCGTGCTGATCGCCAACACGTACTTCTACCGCCTTGACCCCAAGCAGTGGCGCGATGCGCGACCGTATCCGCCCTTGGCCACGATGCAAGCGGCGGCCAATCTGCGCGGCCAGCATGACGTGCAGTTCTTCGATGCCAGTCTGCGTAGTTCACCGGATGAACTGATCGCCGAGGCTCAGGTCTTCGGACCGGATGTGCTGGTCCTGTATGATGATGGGTTCAATTACTTGACCAAAATGTGCCTCACCATAATGCGCGACGCGTGCTTCCGGATGATCGCCATTGGCAAAGAACTGGGATGCAAGGTGGTCGTGAACAGTAGCGACAGCACCGACCGGCACGGGGAATACCTCGGTAAAGGGGCCGACGTTGTGATCCTGGGCGAGGGTGATGCGACGCTTACTGAGTTGATGACAGCTTGGTCCGATCCGGATGCGGATGTAGGGCACATAACCGGGCTTACCTACCTGGCAGGAGGATCACTGATGCGTACCGCCGCCAGACCTGTTCTGCGCGATCTTGATGCGCTGCCCATGCCCGCTTGGGACCTTGTGGACATCGCACCGTACGACACAATTTGGCGGCGATCGCAAGGGTTCTTCAGCTTGAACGTTGCGACCACACGCGGCTGCCCCTTCAAATGCAACTGGTGCGCAAAACCCATCTACGGCAATCGGTACAACAGCCGAAGCCCGGCGCACGTGGCCGAGGAGATCGCTTGGCTATGCACCCATCACCATCCGGATCACCTGTGGTTCTGCGACGACATCTTCGGGTTGAAGCCAGGTTGGGTGCAAGCCTTCGGAACTGAACTCGCGCAACGCGGCATCCGCATCCCTTTCAAGATCCAGAGCCGTGCGGACCTGTTGCTCGAGAGCGACACCGTTGAAGCGCTATCGCGGGCTGGCCTGCAAGAGGTATGGTTGGGTGCGGAAAGTGGGAGCCAGAGGATCCTCGACGCCATGGACAAAGGCACCACCGTGCAGCAGATCGCCAAAGCAACGCGTCTATTGCGTGAAATGGGGATCCGCGTGGGCTTCTTCCTGCAATTCGGGTATCTCGGCGAAACCGATGAGGACATCGATGCCACGCTTCGGATGCTCGAAGAACTGCAACCGGACGATATCGGTATCAGCGTGAGCTACCCGTTGCCCGGGACGAAATTCCATGACATGGTGAAAGACCAATTGGGTGAAAAAGCCAATTGGAGCGATAGCGACGAACTGGCCCTGATGTTCCGCAACACGCACCGCCCGGCCTTCTACAAGCGCCTGCACCGCTATGTGCACAAGCGGTTCCGCCGGAGGCAGGCCTTGACCGAATGGCAGCGGATCATGGATGCACCGCTGGGCAAGTCGCACGATCTTCGTCGCGCCGCCAGTGCCGCATACTACCTGCCCGCTGCGGCGATCGACAAGCTCCGATTGGAACGCCTGCGAGCATGAAAGCCGTATTCGACCCACTGGCCTCGGCATACGACCGCGAGTTCACGCACAGCCGCATCGGGCTTTTGCAGCGACAAGCCGTGTGGGACCATCTCTCGCCATTGCTTCTGGCGGCGCGGGGCATGGAGGTGCTGGAATTGAATTGCGGGACCGGTGCCGACGCCATCTACATGGCGCGCCACGGGCACAACGTATTGGCCACCGACATCAGTGGCGAGATGCTGAAAGCCGCTGAGGACAAGGTGATGCAGCACGGCTTGGAAGACCGCATCCGCACGGAGCGCATGGGTTTCGATGAAGTGCAGGGCCGCTTCGAGCCGGGGCAGTTCGATATGGTCTTCTCCGATTTCGGCGGCTTGAACTGCATTGATGCGAACGACCTCGGTGCCTTGTGTGATCCACTTGCTGATGCCATTCGACCGAAAGGCCGCTTCATTGCCGTGATCATGCCCGATCGCTGCTTGGCTGAAACAGGCTACTTCCTGTTGAAGGGGAAATGGTCGGAAGCGTTCCGTCGCGGACGGCACGAGCCGCTATGGGCAAGCCTGAGCGGTAGTGGTGTAATGACGTGGTATCATTCGCCAGCTACCGTGGCCAACTTGTTCAACAAGCGGTTCAGGGTCGTACGCGTTCGGCCGATCGGCCTCTTTGTACCACCCAGCTACTTGGACCCCTTCTTCGCCGAAAGACCCAAAACCCTGCGGCGCCTATCCGCGCTGGACGATCGGTTCCACGGGCAAGCGTGGATGGCGCGCTATGCCGACCACTACCTCATCGACTTGGAGCGTAGGCCGTGAAGGTCTTCCTCACCCACGGTTATTTCATCCGCGAGGATGCGCGCGAGCAGCGCATAATGAAACCGTACCCACCGCTTGGATTGCTCTATGTCGGAGCCCACTTGCGTGCTTGCGGGCACGACGTAGCGCTATATGACAGCACGTTCGGCGAACGGGAGGAACTGCTTCAACGGATCGCTGTGGAGCAACCCGGCTGCATTGCCATCTATGTGAACTTGATGACACGCGCCAACGTGGTTTCCTTGATGGCGCGGATACGCGCGACGAAGGGCTTAGTGAACGTTCCCATCATCCTTGGCGGACCGGAGACCCGCAACCATGCCGCTGCTTTTCTTGCTACGGGGGCCACGGTGTGCGTTGTTGGTGAAGGCGAGCGGACAGCGGAGGAGGTGGTTGCGATGATCGCGAGCGGCAAGCCTAACGCTTGGGATGAAGTGAACGGCATTGCTTTCTTGGATGCTAAGGGCAACACGGTATTCACGAAGGAGCGGGAGAAACTGAAGGAAGTGGATGTGCTACCGTTGCCAGCGCGCGACCTTATCGACATCGGTGCTTACCAGCGTGCTTGGAAAGATCGCCACGGCTACAGCGCGATGAGCGTCAGCACCATGCGTGGCTGCCCCTACACATGCCGCTGGTGCAGCCGGGCCGTGTATGGCCTCAGTTATCGCAGGCGCTCCGCCGCGTGCGTTGCGGACGAACTTGGCCTCTTGGTCGCCACCTATGCGCCTGATCGTTTCTGGTTCGTAGACGATGTTTTCACCATCAGCCACAAGTGGATGGAGGCGTTCGTGGATGAACTCGATACGCGAGGGTTGCGCATCGCGTACGAGTGCATTACCCGCGCGGACAGGATGAACGAAGCAGCCATCGCATTGCTCAAACGCAGCGGTTGCGTGCAAGTATGGATCGGCGCGGAGAGCGGGAGCCAGCGCATCATAGATGCCATGGACCGCCGGGTGGATGTGGGACAGGTACGTGCCATGCTCCGCGAAAGCAAACGTGCGGGCATCGGCACTGGCACCTTCATCATGCTGGGTTATCCGGGCGAAACCGAAGCCGACATCTTGGAAACGGTGCAGCATCTCAAGCAGAGCGACCCGGATCAGTTCACGATCACCCTCGCCTACCCCATCGCTGGCACGGAGTTGCACGCTGAGGTGCGCGAGGACATGACGAACGTTCCCGACTGGGCCACGAGCAGTGATCGCGACCAAGACTTCCGCAGGGTGTACCGCACGGGATATTACCGCCACGCTATCCGCTATCTGACGCATGCCGTGCACGCTCACCAACAGTGGAAGCGCGGAAGGGCGTTTTCCGCTGCCAAGCACAGCGCAAGAGCCGCCACGGGTCGCATCGGGATGATGTTGATGAAATGACCGTGCTTCCGCTCCGGCCGGAACCACTGGAGCACTTCTTTTGCCGACCGCTCACGACCAACAAATGCGCATTCCCGCCCTCTCCATTGCATCACTGCTTGCCTTCGCAACGCTTGCCCAACAGCACGATTGCGCGGCACACCGCATCACACAACAACGTCTGCAGGCCATGGGCTTGAGCACGGATATCCGCGAGCACTTGCCCGGCGCTCTGCCCAAAGGCGGGGGTAATCCGGTGATACCCGTTGTGGTGCACGTGGTATGGAACACGGCCGCGGAGAACATTCCTGATGCGACGATCACGGCCATGATCGCACAGATGAACTTTGATTACAGCGAGCAGAACAGCGATGTAACGAGCGTGCGCGCAGCCTTTGCGGGGGTTGTGACGAATACGGGCATCCAGTTCTGTCTTGCCTCCATCGACCCCAATGGGAACGCCACAACGGGTATCGTCCGGAAGAACACCACGGAGACGTGGTTCGATCCCGACACGGAAACCAACGACATGAAGTACAACCCGCAGGGTGATCCTTCGTGGGACCCGGACAGCTACTTGAACATCTGGGTTTGTGACATCAGCAGCGGCCAAACGGGCGGTGGAGTGACCACCGGCTACGCCTACCTGCCCGTTGGTGGCATCGTTGGTACCGGTGACGATGGCTTGGTGCTGGACTTCGATTATGGTTTCAATGCAGGTGCACGCACCGCGACGCACGAAACCGGCCACTATCTGGGCCTGCAGCATCCTTGGGGCGACAACGGCGGTTGTGTGGACGACGATGGATTCACCGACACTCCGGACACCGATGGCCCAACGTTCAGCTGCTTCCCTACCAACCAAACCAGTTGTGGCGTGCTGACCCAGTACGAGAACTTCATGGACTATGCGGACTGCAGCCTGATGTTCACCGACGATCAGGGTGCCTACATGAACGGGATCGTTGCCGGCGTTCGCAGTTCATTGCTTGCCAGCAATGGTTGTGGCAGCATCGGTTCGGGCCCCTGCATCCCCACATCGACGAGCGGCACCAGCGATGGCGACTACGTGAGCGGCGTTGAGCTGAACACTTTGAGCAACACGGGCACCGGTGGCACCGGCACGCCGACTTATGTCGATTATACAGCCTTGAACACTTCACTGCAACGCGGGAACACCTACACCATCGATGTGACGAGCGGTGCTTACAACCAGGACATCATTGGGGCATGGATCGACTTTGATGGCAACGATGTTTTCGGCGCGGGCGAGGAACTTGGAAACGGCGTAACGAGTACAGCTTTCCAAACGCTCTCCTTCACGTTCACGGTACCGGCCAACGCTGCCCTTGGCGGAACGGTTCTCCGCGCCCGATGCGTCTATCCGGGCACTGGCCAGATCACAACGGCCGATCCGTGCTACAACTTCGCGTACGGTGAAACAGAGGACTATTCCGTCATCATCACCCCTTCGCAAACCTCGTTGTGCATACCCACTTCGGTGAACGGGACCAACGACGGCGATTTCGTCAATGGTGTTGAATTGAACACCATCGTCAACAACAGCAGCGGCAGTACCGGTGGACCGACCTATGTGGACTACACGGGGCAAAGCACCCAGTTGGGAAGGGGCTCCTCCTATGATCTCCTTGTCCAAAGCGGAGATTACCAACCGGATATGATGGCCGCCTGGATCGACTACGACGGCGACGATCAATTGGAGACTGGTGAAATGCTCGGAGAATTGGTGACCACTGCCATCTACCAGACCTGGTTGATCCCCTTCACGGTGCCGAACAATGCAGTGCTCGGCGCCACGACCTTGCGCGTACGATGCATGTATCCGGACACCGGCGAGCCTACTTCGGCTGACCCTTGTTTCGATTTCTCATGGGGTGAAACCGAGGACTACACTGTGGTCATTGACCTGAGCACCGGTACCGTGGGTCCCCAAGGACCGGGCAGCGTAATGGTGCGTTATGCCGACGACCACATCCTCATCAACTGGCCCACCAGCAAGGCTGGATCTCTGCGGCTGGTGGATATCACCGGGCGCGAGGCCTTGCTGACCGACGCACCGAACGGCACCTACGTATTGGAGCAGGGATCGCTGGCCAGTGGCACCTATGCGGTGGATATCGTGACCGGGACGGGTCGGTATGTTGGTCGATTGATCGTTCCCTGACCGGACGGGGAACGGATCCCTTTCGTGGGTTGCCGCGCGCGGGTTGGTCGAATAGGCCTTCTTGTGGTGGAACTGGCTGCTTTGGGCCAGCGTAAAGAGCGGCAATTCAGACCGCCATGGGCCAACGCTACTCGTTCATCCTGCTCTCTTTTCTTGGCCTCTTGTTCGCCGCAGCTCCAGAAGCGCAAGCGCAATCGAGCGGCATCGGGTTGAAGGCCGGTGGCCAGATCAATATGGCCCGCACCGCAGGCAGATCCGCCCGGCCCATGGTCGGGGCAGTGCTGGGGTTGTATGGACCGATATACGCTGGTGCGCGCTTCGAGCTTCAGCCCGAAGTGCTATTGAGCATGCAAGGTCGGGTGCTTAGCGACGGCGAACGAGGGTTCACCGGCTTGCGCACGTATTACCTGCAGGTACCCATCTCGGCCAAGTTGTTCTTGGGCAACACGTTCAACCTTGCCGCAGGCCCACAATTCGGCAGGCTTTTGTTGGCCCAGCAGTTCGGCGACAGCACGGTGAACGTAACCGATGATGTGAACGCATGGGATGTAGGTTTTAATGGGGGCCTCGGTGCCGACTTGCGCAGCGGCTGGGACTTCACCCTGCGATATTTCAGCGGCATGAGTTCGGTTTTGAAGGATGATAACGCCGCGCTGCCGGTGAACCGGAGCGCACAGCTCACGATCGGGTACCGCATTGCCAAATGGCGTCATGGACCACGGCGAGGCCGCACGCGCAAATAAGCGCTGCCAACAACCCGCGTTGAGAACTGCCCAACGATAGGGCGACCCCTGGTTCCGTAGTGCCACACCTTTGGATCCTGCACGGTTGCGCACTGTTGTATAGTGCGGCCGGGCCACGCCGTTCGGATGCTTTTTCAGCGCATAGCACAACACGCCGCCGAACGTCCGCTCGCCATTGCCATTGGTGCGCCTTTGCGGGAGCCGCTGCTTTATCGCGATCTGCCAGGTGTTCTTGACAGCGTGCGCCAATGGACGGCCGATCAAGGATTCCTCCGCGGCGATGTGGTCGGGCTGTGCATGCAAAGCGGCTCCGAAATGGCCCTCACCTTGCTCGGTGCATCGATGCACTGTACGCTCGCTCCGCTGGACCCTGCCTTCAGCGCTCAGGAACTGAAGGCGGCCCTTCAGCGGGTGGGTGCCCGAGGGCTCATTGCGGATGCATCAGTATCCGCAGCGAACATTGCCGCAGCGCAATTGGACCTGCCTCTGGTGGCAGCCCCGCTTCCATCAAAAGGGCCAATCGGGCGGAGCAAGGAGTTCTTTACGCGCAACGCGTTCATGACACCGGTCGCACCGGATCATATCATGATCGTACTGCAGACCAGCGGCACCACCGGCTTGCCGAAACGTGTACCGTTGCGGATGAAGAACATCGGGGGGCAGGCGCGCAACATGGCCGACAGCATGGGCCTCACACCGAACGACAGCAGCTTGGTAATGATGCCGCTGTTCCACATGCACGGTTTCTCGTGCATCACCTCCTCTTTGTGGAGCGGCGGGCGTTCCATCTGTACACCGGGTTACGCGCCTTCGCGCTTCTTCGGTTGGGTGCAGGAGCTGCGCCCCACTTGGTACAGTGCAGTGCCCACCGTGCATGCCGATATCCTTTCCGTGCTTGCCCGGCAGCCGGACATGACGAAGGGCCATGGACTGAAGTTCGTCCGATCGCTGAGCGCCGCGCTGCCCGATGAAGTGCGCAGCGGTACGGAGCAATTGCTCGGCGTGGCGGTGGTGGAACACTACGGGCTGAGCGAGGCATTGAGCCCATTGACGATCAAAGAGGCCACCAGCGCGCCGGGATCGGTCGGGAAGCCCTATCGCTGCGATATCAGGATCACGGATGAGAACGGGAATCCCATGCCCAGTGGAACGGAGGGCGAAGTGACCGTTGCCGGGGATGTCGTGATCCTTGCTTACCAAGAGAACGAAGGCGTGAACGCGGAGAGTTTCTTCAGCAATCGGTTGCGCACCGGCGATCTGGGCAAACTGGACGCGAACGGCAACCTGTACATCACCGGCCGGATCAAGGAGATCATCAATCGCGGTGGTGAGAAGATCAGCCCCCATGAAGTGGAAAGCCTCGTATCGCTCTACCCGGGAATGGATGAGGTGGCCGTGTTCGCTGTTCCGCACGCCACCTTGGGCGAGGATGTTGCCATGGCCTATACCACGAGTGGCCAAGCACCGGTGGAAGCCGATCTGCGCCGTTGGTTGCAGGAGCGATTGGCACCCCACAAGATCCCGAAGCGCTTCTTGCGGGTCGAGGAGTTGCCGAGGACCGCGACAGGCAAAGTGAAACGCGCGCAGTTGGCGGTGCTTCTCGGTCTCGATGGCCGCAAGGAGACCCAGCCTGAACGACATTCTTCCGCAGCCGAGCAGTATGAGGAAGCGGGCGCAGTGCAAGGGATCGACTTCACGCTTGGCGGTACTCGCCCCGAGCAACTTCCCGCCAAGCACCTGGAAAAATCGGTAGCCATGCTTTGGGCACAAGTGCTAAAGAAAGAACGCATCCTGATGGATGACGACTTCTTCGCACTGGGCGGTGATAGCCTGAACGGCGTGCGCTTGTGCGGGCAGCTCAAGGACCTGCTCGGATACGACATCACCCTGGCCAGTCTCTTCCGTGCGCCCACCTTGCGGCAGTTCGTTTCTGAACTTGGCAAGCAAGGCAGGCTGGCCCGCTGGACGAACCTCGCCCCTATCCGCACCCAAGGTTCGCTTACTCCCTTCGTATGCGTGCATGGCGATGAAGGCAACTACAACCTTCCGCGCTATTTGAGCGCCGACCGGCCCTTCATCGGGTTCCTTCACCAAGGTGAGGATGGGCATGGGATGAAATTCAAGAGCATTCCCGCGATCGCCCAACACTATGTGGATGAACTCACCGCTGCATTGCCCCAGGGGCCCTACATCCTGGCCGGGTTCAGCATGGGGGGCATCATCGCGTTCGAAATGGCCCATATCCTACGCGGCATGGGCCTTCCCGTAGCACTGCTCACCATCATCGATACACGGGGACCGAAGTTCCATTGGTGGCGGTATGCCCCCAAGACCAAGGTGGCCGATGCGAAGGGCACCGTGCTTCGTCCGCGTTGCGAAGCATTCCTGCGCCGTGGGGAAGCACTCCCCTATTCGCTGCGCAACTTCTACATCATCAATACCTACCGCCGGGCCATGGCACGGTACAAACCCAAGCCCTATTTCGGCGATGTGCTATTGATCCGCAGCAGCCAGCGCACGGGCAAAGAGCCAACCGGTTGGAACGGCCTGTTCAGCGGCCGGGTGTTCTTCGAGATCAGCGAAGGCGAGCACTTGACCATGCTGCGCGAGCCCAACGTGCGTGAGTTGGCCGGGTTGATGGAAAAGCAATTGGCCGGAAAGGGATTGTAGCGGCCGCAAGGGGTAGCGGACGGTTTCAACGCTCTTCTGCCCGCTTCTCCGTTCCTTCGCTGCATGGCGCACAAGCCGATCATAGCGTTGCTCGGCGGGGGCCAGTTGGGCCGCATGTTCTTGGAGAACGCGCTGCGTTACGATGCCGATGTCCTCGTCCTCGACCCGGATGGCGACTGCCCGTGTGCGCAGCTTGCAACCCGTTTCGTGCAAGGCCGCTTCGATGATCGCGACGCTGTGTTGCGTTTCGCGAAAGACGCGGACATCATCGGCATTGAGATCGAGCATGTATCGGTGGAAGCGCTGGAGGCGCTCAAGGCCCAAGGCAAGACCGTGATCCCCGACCCCAAGGTGTTGCGCACGATCAAGGACAAGGGTTTGCAGAAGCAGTTCTACAAGGACCATGGGATCCCTACGCAGGAATTCGCACTTGTTGAGGACAAGTCGCACATGGCCCGGTACGCCGCCCTTCTCCCCGCTTTCCTGAAATCGCGGACCGGTGGATACGATGGCAAGGGTGTAATGCCTATCAACACGATGGATGATGCAGCGCGCGCCTTCGATGGTCCGTGCGTGCTGGAAAAGAAGGCGGAGATCCATTTGGAACTTGCGGTGCTCGTGGTCCGGTCCGCAGCAGGGGCATCCGTGGTTTACGATCCAGTGGAGATGGTCTTCGACCCTCGCTTCAACCTGGTGGACCACTTACGTGCACCGGCAAGGATCGATGCCGTGCTCGGCGCCCAAGCGAAAAAGCTCGCGCATGAAGTGGCCGATGCCTTCGGGGAACCCGGGTTGTACGCTGTGGAACTCTTCCTGACAAAAACGGGCCAATTGCTGGTGAACGAGACGGCGCCACGCGCGCACAACAGCGGGCATCATACGATCGAAGGCTGTGCGAGCAGCCAATTCGACCAATTGCTGCGTGTCTACATGGGCTGGCCCCTTGGCGATGCAACCTTGCGCGGCTATGCGGCCATGGTGAACCTCGTGGGCGACGGCGGTACCGGTCCTGCACAGGTGAACGGACTGGATGATGTCTTGCATTTACCCGGCACCTTTCTCCACCTCTATGGAAAGAAGGAAACGCGTACCGGCCGGAAAATGGGGCACGTGACCGTGGTGGCTTCTTCGCATGCCGAGCTTGACCAAGCGATCGCCGTAACGAAGCTGCATTGCAAGGTGAGGCCGGAGCAAGGCACCGAGGTGAAAGCGTGAACCGATGGAACAACGAAAACGAACAATGCTCAACCAACAACGATCATGGTAGGCATAATCATGGGAAGCCGCAGCGACTTGGAGATCATGCGCGAAGCAGCGGATGTACTGAAGGAACTCGGTGTTCCATACGAACTCACGGTGGTCAGCGCGCACAGGACCCCTGATCGTATGGTGGACTATGCCAAGACCGCGCGTTCGCGCGGGTTGAAGTGCATCATTGCTGGGGCTGGTGGTGCAGCGCACTTGCCGGGCATGGTGGCCAGCATGACATCGCTTCCCGTTGTCGGGGTACCCATCAAAAGCCGCAACAGCATCGACGGCTGGGATTCGTTGTTGAGCATTGTGCAAATGCCAGGCGGCGTGCCCGTGGCCACCGTTGCGGTGAATGGTGCGCAGAACGCCGGGATCCTTGCAGCGCAGATCATAGGCGCCTCAGATAACGGTCTCGCCGAAAAACTGGATGCCTACAAGAAGAACCTCGGGGCTAAAGTGGCCGAGGGCATCGCAGTACTGAAGCAACAATTCCCGAACAACTTCGACAAGTGAAGAAGGCCTCGGGCAGCGCAGGCAAGCTGCACGTGTTGCGGCTCCAGCCGGGCGAGGACGTGCGAGCCACGTTGGCTGCGTGGGTGGAAGAGAACAACATCGATGCAGCAGGTATTGTCAGCGCCGTGGGAAGCCTCACCCACGCGCACATTCGCTACGCCAACCGCGCGGACGGTATCGTTACCGCGGGCGATCTGGAGATCTGCGCGTTGAGCGGCACTTTGAGCAAACACGGTGTGCATCTGCACCTGGCGGTTGGCGATCGCGATGGACACATGCTCGGCGGCCACCTGCTGGAAGGGTGCTTGGTGCGCACCACATTGGAACTTGTGATACAAGAGGTGGGCGGCGTTCGGATGCTGCGCTCGAAAGATCAGCAGACCACCTACGACGAACTGGATCCGAGAACAACGGACGAGTAAATAACGGTAACCGTAACGCGACAGTTAGCAGCGAGCACAACGCCTAGGGTTCAATCTCCATTAGCGTCTTCTCGGGAAGGATGTACGGGTAGATCTCATCCACGTCCGCATTCCTCAGCGCAATACAGCCCCATGTCCAATCCTGCCCGGCATCGATCCAATGGTCGTAGCCATCGGGTACGCCGTGTATGCCGATCTCGCCACCGATGTCCTTACCAGCTGGTATCAGCCCCTGCGCCCTGCGCTCGTTGAAACGACGCCAACTCACCGCATTCGGATAGTCGACCCAGATGAACTTGTGCCAAGCGTTGTGCATGCGTTTGCTGCGGAAGGTGAACGTGCCCTCGGGTGTCTTGCGGTCGCCTTGATGGAACTTGTCGCCAACGGGCTTCTCGCCGAGCACGCAGGGATACGTCTTCATGAGCGAGTCATCGACATACACGCGGAACCTGCGCTCGCTCTTGTCCACGTGGAACCGGATGGACTTTGCGTTCAGGTGGAGGGAATCGATAAGAACCGCAAGCGGCCTATCGGCGTGGGGATGAACCGATGGTGCAGCGGGAACAAGGCCATCGGAAGTCTCGCGCGTAGCGGAAGGATCCTGGCAGGCGCCGAACAAGGGAATGAGCAGCAAGACATAGGCGTGGACGTTCCGCATCCGTGTTCGGTGTGTTCGTTGAACGCGGAATGCGGAACGATCCTTTCGTAACGCCTACTCGATCACCACAGGGAAAGTGACCTCGATATCCGTTTCCCCACCAGCGTTGGTGATATCGCCACCGCTCACACCTGCGGCGGCCTTGTCCGGTTGGTGGCGAAGGGTCACCATCAACGTGCCTGCGCTGGGCGCGCCGGTGGTCATGGTGGATTGAAGCCCGATGGGGTTTCCGTTCGCATCCGCATCGCCGTACGCGTAGCTGATGTTAACGCCCGCAGGCTGGAAGAAGAACTGGTGATCCACGCCTTCGTTCAAGACCTCGTTGCTGATGGTATCCGCCGGGTTGGCGGTCTCGTTCACCAATAGGATGGAGACGTTGTAGACCGATGCATCATCCAAGGTATCGAGGTGGTACACCGGTACACCGCCACCATCACCGTCGGCATCGGTGAAACGTAATTCTTTGTCCGCACCAGCGCCAGTATTGTCAAAACTGAGGACCATGGTGGTGATCACCTCCTCCTCGTTCACGGGAGGGTCGGGTACGATGGGGTCCTCCTCCTTCTTGCAACCAGTGATCGCCGAGGCGATGAGCAGCGCGGCGGCTGCGTATTTCATGTTCTGTTCCATTGTTTCTTTTTGTTGGGGCCAACGATCGTCGGCCCGTACGATTTGTTTGTTGGGGCGCGAGATCTCGCGCCCTTCTTGTTGGGGCCGACGATCGTCGGCCCGTACATCTATCTCTTTCCAAAGCTGTAAGTGAGCCAAAGTGTAAGGTCGGTGCCGCGCGCGTCTGTGTAGTAGCGGAAGCGGTCCGTGTAGTCCCGGTAAGTGGTGTTTAAGAGGTTATTCGCTTGAAGTCCCATGCGCAATTCGCCTCTCCGCAGCGTGCGCGTCGCTGATGCGGAAAGGCCGATGAGGTGATAGGTGCCCGGCGGATCGGTGAAATCCAAACCCTCGGGTATGCGGCTCTGCTCGAACACGAACGAGCTTGTCGCACCGACTTCCACCGCACCCCAATTGCCGCGAGCGGGCACGGTGAAGAGCAGTGTTGTTTCGGTGCGATCGCTCGGCATCTGGAAGAGCCATTCATCCTGCGACAGGTCGCGGCCGCGCACCAAACTTGTGCGCGAACGAACCGCCCAGTGTGGTGTTAGTTGCAGTTGAAGCGTAGCGTCCAGACCATATAAGAATGCATCGGTGGCCACGTACTGGAACACGGGGAACGCACCGCGGATCGTCAGCTCCACACCGTTGGGACGCAAGTAGATGAAGTCGTCGATCCGATCGGCGTAGAGCGTGATGTCCGTGCGCAAACGACCCTTGAACCAAAGGGCCTCCAGATCCACCACGGCCTTCATCGCTCGCTCGCTGGCCAACGCCGTGTCGCCCCGCTCGATCGCTGCTGCGCCATGGTGCAAACCTTCGCTGTACAACTCGCTCACATGCGGCGGGCGGTACGCCGAACCCAGGTTGAAGCGCACGTTCACGCTGTCCTTCACTTTCCAATTCGCACCGACGCTCATTGCGTTGTTGGTGAAGTCGTGTTGTGGCCGGATCAGCAGGTCCTCGAACGTGTACTTGGCGACTTCCAACCGTGTCGCTTCCACGCGCGCGCCGGCTTCCAGTTCCAGCTTCTTCCCGACCGGCAGATGCTCGATCAAGAAAACACCACCGCTCTGCTTGCGGTAGTTCGGGATCAGCGGCCGCACTCCCGTGCCCGGCTGGTTGACGTTCACCTGGTACACCCCGCTCAGCCCAACTTTCCCATGAACGCGTTTGCCGATCCAATGCTTCAACACCGCATCGGCCGTGTGCGTGGTAAGGAAAAGATCCAACGCAGGTATGTCGCTCCGCCCACCCCGCCGGATGTCGTACTCCTGTCGCTCGTCGGCCTGGTATCCGTAGGTGAGCACTATTCGGCCACGTTCGCTAACAGCGTAGCCAGCATCCGCCTTCAACAAGTTGTGCTGCACCTGTTGTCGCGGCGCATCAATTCCGTACGTGAAGTCGGTCACGTAGTAGGGACGCTCACTGACAATAGCGTTGTTCAGATCGGTGAGGTTGCCGATGTGCGATGCGCGTAGGATGCCCAGTTCGCGTGTGAACCAGCTATAGTATGCGCTGGCGTTCCAGCGGTGATCACGGTAGCCGACCGATGCCGATGCACCGGCCTCCTTCAGCCCGGTATTGCTCAACACGTACTCAGGCGCTTCGCTATCTCCGAGCTGGCGCCCGCTGCCTTGCACACGCCAACCGAAACCACGCAAGCCCTTTACACCACCTTCAAACAAACCGTTGCCGCCGCCTCCCCTGCCGTTCAGCAGCCCGATACCGCGCGCCTCACCACGCAACCCCGCGTCGCGCGGAAGCTCCACGGGCTCGGTGATGATCACACCGCCCAAGGCATCGCTTCCATATTGCACGCTGGCAGCACCCTTCACCACGGTCAGCTTGTCGCTGCTGAACGGGTCGAGGTTCGGCGCGTGTTCGGTACCCCACTGCTGGTCCTCTTGGCGGATGCCTTGGTTCAGTGTCAGGATGCGGTTCCCGCTGAGGCCATGGATCACGGGCTTGCTGATCGTGGGCCCGCTGTTCAACATGCTTACACCGGGAATGGTGGCGAGCATTTCGGCAAGCGATCTCCCAGCGTTCCGTTCCATCGCCGACTTGTCCAGCCCGTCGTGTGCCTGACCAACGTTCTCGTCCGGGCGTTTGCCTTTCACCTCGGCTTCGTGCAGTTCCCGCGCGTGGTGTTCCAATTTCAGGTCCATCACCTGATCCTTGCGCAGCTCCACCTTGCGTTCCACCGGATCGCAACCCACATGGCTGATCTTCAGGACATACGTTCCGGCGCACAGGCCCGCAATGCGGTAGTTGCCGACCTCATCGGCTTGCACTGTCTTGTGCAACGCGTCGATGCTCACTGTTGCGTACTCCAATTGGGTACGGTCGTGCGCATCCACCACGCGACCGCTCAAGACCAACGCGCACTGAGCGTGAAGAAGAAGGCTGCTGACGGAGAAAAATGTTAGAAAGGCTGACCTCATTGAAGCGGGGTCCACGGCACAACGGCGCGGACGGCGGAGATGATGTGGAACTGAACGCGACGGTGATGGGCGCATCAGCGCCGATCACGGGCAACCACGCAACGCGCGGTGCGGTCAGGACATCGGGGGCCCACGCGAGGAGGGCGCTTCGCACCACACCCCTAAGATCTGCGGAGAGAGTGCGCGCACCTGCATGCCGATCAATGCGCGCACATTGGCTAGCACAACGACCGCCTCACCCTGATAAACCGGAAGAGCTTGATGGCAGATGGGGCAATCAGCGCTTACGATCGCGCCGTCCGCAGGCGCATTGGCATGCGCATGTTCCAGCGCACAATCGTGGAACAACTCGCGCGGGAGCACCACCAACGACAACACTCCCAATAGGAGCATTGCGATCAACGGGCGCAGGCGCTTGGCGAACATCGGTCCAAACCTAGGCATATTCACGCCGACAATTGGTCATGGACCCGTTGATCATAACGTCGGGCTTCTGATCCTGCGCCATGCACCGCTTGAACGATAAGGCCAAGACCTACCCGGATCGCTATGGCATCTCTTGAGCAACAGCGATGGCTGCGCTTCGGGTGGAACGCGGCGCGTTATGCGTTGGGGCCGATCGGCGGGTTGCTCATTCCGTGGCTGGTGGTACGACAGAGCGGGTTGGGAACCTGGGGCGATGTACAAACACCGCTGATCTGGCTTCAACTGATCGTACACATAACCGCTTGGGGCAGTAAAGAATTCCTGCTGAAACAGTTCGCGGCTCATCCTCACGAACAAGGAAAGCTGCTCGGGAACAGCATCGCAACGCGAGGTGTTCTGCTGGTGGTTATGACCGTGGTGTGGCTTTTCGACACACGAATGATGTCAGCGTCTCTCGCCATCGCTGCAGTGCTCCTGTTCCTCAACTCATCCTTGGAGCCAGTGATCGCTTGGCACAAGCGGTTCAAGCAAGCAGCGCTGGCCGATCTCATCGGGCTCGTTGTGCAGGTTGCATACATCGGCACTTCCGTCAGCGTCCATGGCGAGACCATTTTCGTGAGCATTTGCCTCAACCAAGCGGTCCGGGCATTCCTGCTGCTCGCACTGAACTGGTCCGTTTTTTCTTGGGAGCAGCCTACCCATTGGGACTTCCGTACCCACCTCCATCGCGCGCTGCCCTTCTTCCTGATCGGTTTCAGTGGCCTGTTGGCATCGCGCATCGATCTGTACACCGCGAACGCTTTGCTTGAACGTGCCGAAGTCGGGCGGTACCAGATCGTGGCTTCGCTCTTCATCCAGTTCCAAGCGCTGGCTGCACTGGCGGTTGCTCCAATGGCCAAGGACCTTTATCGCTTGAAGCTGGAAAGCGTAGCGCGTTATACGCGGCGCATGCGCACGTGGGCATTGATCGGCCTTGCCCCGATGTGCTTGGTGGCATGGGCGGTGTTCACCTTCCTTTTCAAATTCGAATTGCACTGGAGCATCTATCCGGCCGCCTGTGCGCTGGTGTGGCCCGTATATGCGTTCGTGCCGATGATGAACCAACTGTACAAGCACCACCGCGAGCGTTCGGTGATGTGGGCCAACTTCGCCGCGGCCGTGGTTACGTGCGGACTTACCCTGATCCTCTTGCCACGGCTCGGTGTTGCGGGCGGACTGCTTGCAGCCGCAGCCGGACAATGGCTCATGTTAACTTGGATGAAACGCGAAGAACACCGATTGCATGCGCTGCCCGGAATGTGAACTGCAACTTGATGGGGAATGGCGCTGCGCGAGCGGTCATCACTGGCCATTGATCGATGGCGTACGGCGTTGTGTGAACGCCGACTTGTCCCGCACTTTGGGTCCTTTCTTGAAGGCGTTCCGCGACCACCGCACGGTTACGGGTGAGCGGTTGATGGAACCGGGCATGTACAACCGCTTGCCGGAAAGCGGCATGGACCATGACCCCGGGCTGTGGCAATTGCGGCAGTATGATCTGGAGCTTTTGCGGGAACCACATGCCTTGGTGAACGACAGCCTGAAGGATCGTCCGTTAAGGGTGCTCGACGTTGGCGCTTGGAACGGATGGCTCAGTCACCGGCTCGCGGCAATGGGGCATCGGGTAACGGCCACGGATGTCTTCACCGATGCGCATGATGGGCTGGGTGCCGTGCAGCACTACCCGGCCAAATTCGAGGCGGTGCAAGCCGATCAGGAACGACTGCAATTGTTCGATGGTCCGTTCGATCTCATCATTGCGCAACGATGCATGGGCTTCATGGTGGACATCACCCGCAGCATCGGCCAGATGAAGTCATTGCTTTCGCCCGGCGGCACGCTGTTCCTCTCAGGTTTGAATGTTTACCGGAACCCACGGACCATCCGCTCCCGCTTGGCACAAACCGCTTTGCGCTTCACGGAACAACACGGTGTACCCTACTTCTTCAAACCGGTGAAGGGCTACCTGGACCTGCAAGACCAGCGCACGTTGGAGCAAAGCGGCATACAACAGCTTCCCTACCCGCAACTGAAGTGGAAGAACCTCATCAGCGGGCCGTTCAAGCGCAAACCCCTTTACTACTACGGCATATGGCACCGGCCATTGAACGACGGCTGATAGGCATCGCCTTCGTGGTGTATGCCGCGCTGGTGGTGTGCATGACCGCGATGCACGGCATGTGGTTGGACGAAATGCAACCGTGGTGCGTAGCGCGCGACAGCAGTTCGCTCACGGAGCTTTATCGCAACACGCGCTTCGAAGGACATCCCCCCCTTTGGTATCTCTTGTTGTTCGCCATAACCCGCTTCACCAGCAACCCGCTGGCGATGCAAGTGGTACACGTCGGCCTCGCGATCTGCACTTCGGCATTGGTGCTGTGGCGCGCTCCTTTCATCTGGTGGTGGCGCGTGCTGATCGTCTTCGGCTATTTCTTTTTGTACGAGTACACGGTGATCGCACGCAACTATGGCCTCGCACTGCTCTTCCTGCTCCTTGCAGCGGATGCACGGCAGCGCATCGGGCTCGGCTGGCAATGGGCCGCGTTGCTGGTACTGGCTGGCTTCGCGCATGTTTGGGGTATCGTCTTCGCCGGTGCATGGATGGTCGCCGAGCTTTCCATGGAGCGCACGAGGAGGACATGGTCCTGCGCCTCGATCGTTTTGGGTTGCTGCCTCCTGAGCTTTTGGTGGTGCATCCCCGACCATCCTGCTCCAACGGGCGTACCCCTCGGTAGCACGGCGCTGCCGAATGCGGTCGCCCGCTTCGCCACGATCACCACCCAAGGCTTGCTACCGTGGCCCGATCATCTGGGCGATCGCCCGTGGAACCACAACCTGCTTCACGATCACAGTCGCGCGGTGAGCGCTGCTATAGGGGCCGCGCTGCTGATCGCCTTGTTCTGGTTCGCACCCCGCGACAGGTCGGCGCGCATCTTCCTGTTGCTGGCCTTGCTGGGCAGCATCGCTCTACCTATCGTGGGCGGCTTCTACGCCACGCGGCACTATGGGCCTGTGATCGTCGCTTGGCTATTGCTGTGGTGGTGGATGCCGTTGACCGATCGGCGGAGTGGGGCCAAGACTTTCGCGAGCGTTTTGCTGGTCTGCCAGTGCATCGGTGGTTTGCTTTGTGTGGCCATGAGCGTGCTTAGCGATCCTTTCAGTGAAGCGTATCGGCTTCCACTGATCATGCGCTCACACGACCTCCGGGATCATCCGGTGGTTGTGGATGCCTACACTGCAGGACCCGCGATCAGCGGCTATCTGCAACGCCCGGTATACTACACCACGATCAACGCTATGGGCAGTTTCTGCGATGGTGCACTGCCCGCCTACGTCCTTGACGATAAGGCCTTGCTGACGGCAATGGACAATGTGCCGCCGGACAACTTCGTGTGGTGTACCGCACGTCCTGAATTGCGCCAGCAGGTGGCGGAGCGAATGAATGCGGAGGTGTTGCTGATCGGCGATCTCACAGCGGTGCAAATGCCCTCCGAACGCGTCATGGTCTTTCATGTCATAAGGCCATGAACAACGGAGTCGTTCTCTTCAATCCCAGAAGTGCGGAACACAAGTACCGTATCCCGAACTCCATTCTCCAGGTCGGCGCGAGCATCCATGGCCAACGCGCGTATGTGTTCGTTGACGGCAATCGCGAAAGCGATCCGTGGAACACGATCGAGAAGCACCTCGCCACGGGGCGCTTCAAGTACTTCGGAAGCACCGTGATGCCCGGCCCGCAATTGCGGCAGGCCATCCCGTTCAGCAAGCGCGTGCGCGAGCGGTTCCCGGAAGTCACGATCATTTGGGGCGGCTATTTCGCTGCCAACCAGCACAAGAGCGTCCTCAAGAGCGGCTTCGTCGATTTCGTGATCGACGGCATGGGCGATCACGCTTTCCCAAAGCTCCTCGGCTCGTTGGAGAACGGACGCGACTTCTCCGCGATCCAGAACCTGATCCATGTACATGACGGCAGCATCGTGCGCAACCCCAGGGCACCGCTTACTGATCTCGATGCGCTACCGCCGCTGCCCTACGAACAACTCGACCGTACCTACCCGCTGGAGAAATACCTCGGCAAGACCTTTCTCGGGCAACGCACCATTGCATACCACAGCAGCTTCGGTTGCCCCTTCACCTGTGGCTTCTGCGCCGTGGTGCCGATCTACAACGCGCGTTGGAAGGGGATGAGCGCTGCGCGCATCCATGCCGACATCGTGCGCATCAAAGAGCGTTGGGGCGCCGACGCCATCGAGTTCCACGACAACAACTTCTTCGTGAGCGAGAAGCGCACGGTGGAATTCTCGAAGCTCATCCGACCGCACAACATGCAATGGTGGGGTGAAGGCCGCATCGATACCATCGACAAGTACACCGATGACAGCATCGCGTTGATGCGTGATGCCGGCTGCCGCATGATCTTCTTCGGGGCCGAAAGCGGCGATGACGAACAGCTGAAGCGTATGGACAAGGGCGGCACGCAGACGGGTGCGCAGATCCTTCGCTTCGCGGCGAGAATGAAGAAGTTCGACATGATCCCGGAGTACTCCTTTGTGCTCGGCTTCCCTCAGGAGAACGAAGCCGCGGTGCTGCGCCAAATCGATCGCGACATCGCCTTCATCAAACAAGTGAAGGACACGAACCCCGATACCGAGATCATCATTTACGTGTACAGCCCCGTGCCAACGGAAGGCAGTGAATTGTTCGAACGCGTCAAGGCTGCGGGCTTCAAATTCCCGGAACATCTCGAGGATTGGCTCGATCCAGCGTGGGAGAAGTTTGACCTGCGCAAGAACCCGCTCACGCCGTGGCTTACCCCCAAGGCCGTGGACCGCATCCGCGATTTCGAAACGGTGCTCAACGGCTACTACCCCACCGTGAGCGACGTGAAACTCTCGCCCTTCAAGCGTAGCACGATGCGCGCCCTCAGTACCGTGCGCTATCGCACGGGCGTGCACCGCTGGCCGTACGAGTTGAAGGTGATGCAGAAGCTGTGGAAATACAGGCAGCCGGAGATCGAAGGCATGTGAAGATCCCGGAGATGTGGAAATGAAACAGACGCCGACCCGAACATCTTCACATCTACACATCTACTTTCCCGAATGCGCCCCATTCTCGTCCGTTTACTGCACCCCTTCCTGCGGCGTTGGTATGCCTGGTGGAGCAGTAAGCCGCGCAGCTTCAAAGCCGATGGTTTCGATCTGATCGTGCTTCCGGGTGTTTTCCATCCGGGCATTTTCATCAGCACCGGGCTCATGGCGGAACACATTGCCTCGCTGGACCTGGCCGGCAAGACATTCCTTGAACTGGGCGCCGGTGCCGGACGCGTGGCGCTGATCGCCGCCCGCAATGGTGCACACGTAACAGCGAGCGACATCAACCCGCAAGCGGTCGAGAACGTGAAGCTGAACGCGGAGCGGAACAACCAACGGCTGGAGGTGGTGATCAGCGACCTGTTCAATTCATTGCCCGGACATTTTGATGTCATCGCCATAAACCCGCCCTACTACCAGCACGATGCAAAGACCGATGCGGAGAAAGCATTTTTCGCCGGGACCGGGCATAGCTACTTCGTGCGGTTGTTCCCGGCACTGGTCCAACGCATCGCACAAGGTGCGGACGTGTACATGGTGCTGAGCGACGACTTGGACCGGAAACCCATTGATGCACTGGCTTCCGAGAGCGGCCTTGTGTTCACGGGGGTGCGGCGTAAAGTCTTCTTGGGCGAGGCGCAAGTGGTCTTCAGGATCACTGGTCCGGCGTGAAAACCATCCATCACACCGTTCATCCTGCATGGACCGTCCGGCTAACTTTCGGACCATGATCGCACGGGGCATCATCGGAGGTTGGGTCATCAGCATGATGTTGTTGGCCTGTACCCATGCCGATGCACAAGCACCCGTGCAGAAGCTGTCGGCACCTTCGCCCATACAAGCGCTCAGCGCTGATCTGTGCGGTTGCTTCTCCGCCATAGACCTTGCACAAAAAGATGCGGTGATCGACGCCCGCGTGAAACGGTGCATGGAAGATGCCATCGTGCGGCACCCTGCGGCCGTGCGCATGTTGATCCAGCAGCAACCAGCGAAGAACTCGGTGGGCTTTGATCTTGGCCGTACGTTGGGCGCCCTGCTCGACCGATCATGTGCTGCCTACCAACGGGTGAAGCAACGCCTGCGCCCGGGCCGTGCCGAGACTGCTGTTGGCAACTCGCAGAGCTGAGTTCGCTGGCGCCTTCCGAGGCGCGGATACTTTCGCGGCCGTCTCCATCGGGCTTCCTGAACCAACAACACGCACATGATCGTTCGTTCCTCCGTTCTCACGTCAACCCGCATCGGCATCCTTGTGATCGGCACTTCGTTCGCCACGCACGCTCATGCCCAATGGACCGCGCTCACGGCCGGGATCCAATCCGTTCGCAGCCTCACGGCGGATGCTGGCGCTTTGTACGCGGCCACTTATCCGAGCGGCGTGAAGAAGAGCACGGATGGCGGTGACAACTGGAATCCCGTGAACACCGGTCTTCCGCAGAGCGGGGCCAACTATTTCGTGGAAAGCGTCGGCCGTAACGGCAGCTACCTTTTTGCTGGCACCCAGAGCGGCATTTACCGCAGCAACGACGCCGGTGCGAGTTGGGCCATGGCCAACGGCACCCTCACAGCAAGCAATACCGTGTTCGCCAACAAGTTCTTCGTCTTCGGTGGCATCACCATGGCGGTCTTCAACGGCGACATCCTGAGCGGTGGAGGCATCTGGCGCACGAGCAACAATGGCACCGCATGGACCATCGGCCACAGCGGCATGGGCAGCAATGCCAAGGTCTACGACCTGGTGGAACAAGGCGGTGTCCTCTACGCCGCAACGAGCGTGGGTTTGTACACTAGCAGCGACAATGGTTTGAGCTGGCAGTTGAGCGCGGCGATGAACTACAGTTGCTACGCACTTGCGTCCATCAGCAACACGTTGGTCGCGGTAACCACCTTCGGTTACCAGTACAGCACGAACAATGGCGGGTCCTGGAACAATGCAACCGGTGGCCCGGCCAATCCTTCGGCCGGCGAATTGAAGGCCTTCGATGGCAAGGTGTATGCGACCACGGTGGGCAGCACGGGTTGCTTGGTAAGCATCAACAATGGCGCGACGTGGGCCGCGGCCAACGGTGGGCTGTCGGCAATAGACCAAACCGCGCTGACCGAGTTCCTCGTTAGCGGAAGCATCCTTTATGTGGGCGCATTGTTCGAGGTATACTCCATCACGGGTTTGGGCGTGGGCATGGCGCATCAGCAAGGGGCAACGGCCACCACCATCACGCCTACGCTCTTCGCCGACGGGTTCAATGTTGAAGGCTTGGAGGGTTCCAGCGGCATGTTGGAACTCGTTGACGTGCACGGCCGCACTGTTCGCATGCAAGCCGTGAACAGCGCCACGGTGCGTGTGACCCGCGAAATGCTGCCGGCCGGAGCCTACTCGGTGATGCTGCAGAACAGCAACGGCCGTACGTTCCTGGGCCGAGTGGTAGCCCAGTAGCGGATCCGTTGTGCGCAGGCCCGTCCGCGACTTGTCCAAAGCCGGATGGTTTTGAAGTGGGTTCGAGGGGCG
>JBDTSG010000087.1:0-3181 GCA_039931265.1 Flavobacteriales bacterium | reverse complement strand
GGCGAAGGCCAGTGCCTTGGCCACATCGCGGGTGGGCCCGTCGGCGAGGTAGATGTAGGCCAGATTGGAGAGCACCAAGTCGTCGTCGGGCCGTGCCGCCAACGCCTTCTCGTAGTAAGGTATCGCATCCTTGGAATGGCCGAGTTCGTCCAGTACGAGCGCGAGGCCGCGATTGGCTCCGTACGCTCTGGGGGTGATCGCCACAGCCCGACGCAGGAACGGCTCCGCACCCAACGGATCGTGCAGTTCCACCAGAGCGTTGCCCGTGTATTCCAGCGCTAAGGAGTCGAGCGGATCGGTGCGCAGCGCTTCATTGAAATACAGCACCGCCTTGCGCGGGTCGCGCACGCTGGCCTCGCCGAAGAAACGGATGTAGCCCATGTTGTAGTTGGCTTCGTGGTCAAGCGGGTCAATGGCGAGCAACCGTTCGAGCACGAGCAGGGCCTCGCGGTGCCGGCCGCTGTTGAGCAAAGCGTTCCCCAGCACTTGGCCCACCCTTACGTTCGAACTATCGCGTTGCCAGAGGGGCGACAGCAGATCCGCAGCCTCGTCGGAACGGTTCTGATCCATGGCGGCGATGGCCAGGCCCAACTTGTTCTCCCATTCGGCCTGTGGCGCGCGTTGCAGCGACCGCGTGTAGAAGTCCTTCGCTTTCACGGGGTCCTTCAATGCGCTCTTGGTGTATAGTTCGCCGAGCATGTACAGTGCTTTGGGATCGGTGCTGTCGGCGCGGTACGCTTCCAACAAAAGCGCTTCGGCCCGCTTCGCATCGGGTTGCTTCAGCCTGAAGAGCAGGAGTTCAGCGAGGTTCACGCGGGCCTGTGGGGTTGCGTAGCCCAACGCAATGGCCCGCTGATAGGCCGCTGCGGCTTCCGGCCAGTTGCCCACGAGGTATTCCGCGCTGGCCATGTAGAACCGGACGCGAGCCGAAGTGCTGTCAACTTCCATGGCGCGTTCCACGAGTTCCCTTGCGCGACGCGAGTCGCGACCGCGCGGATCATTGACGTCCACGCACAGGTCGGCAAGGTCGAGCAGCAGATCGATCCGGCTTGGTGCGCGCTTCAGCGCTTCCTCATAAGCACCGCGTGCTTCGGGTATCCGCCCTTGGGCTTTCAGTGCATTCCCTGCCAGCATCCAGCCGTAGTAATTGTCCGGGGCCATGGCCGTAACGGCACCGCTCTCGCGCAACGCCTCATCGAACTGCTTCAGGCGCATGTGGCAATCCACGCGAAAGACGCGGTTCAGGTATTCGGCGCGGTCGGTGGTAGCCTCCGATGCATAGAGCAATGCCAGCGCACGCGACCATTCGCCGCGCCCGGCATGCACGTTGGCCATCGCTCTGTCCATGAGGTTACCGGCGGTGGCCACGAGCACCTCGGTGGCCTGCTCGGTGAGCGTGCGGAACCGGAGTGGTGGGTAAGCTTCGGTTTCTACGTCCTGGACGCGCCGCATAACATAGTGCAGGGCCACCGTGCCGCTGTCGGTGGCGGTTGGTTCGGCGATCTCCCCGTGGAACAACAGCCGTGCATGAAGGCTATCGGCCAAGTGCACGGCCTCCTCCGCCGTCAATGTCCGCGATCCAGCATGTGCCATGACGAGGATCTCCGCCGGGATATGGAATTTGGTGGCGTGCTCCTGCACTTGCTTGCGCAGCACTTCCTCGAACCTCAGTTGCACGTTGGGATCGTCCTGGATCACATTGAAGGACAAGAGCACCACGCGCAGCACGGTGTCGGCAGGTGGGGCCAAGACGGTCTCGTTCGCTGTATCCTCCCTGCTGCCGTGACCAGTGAGGTAAACTGCGGCAGCAGCGACCACAACGATGATGCTCACCACAAGCGCGACCCTACGCCATGGGCGTTTTGCAATGGGCACGGATGGTTGCAACACTTCCGGAGCATTGGGAGCAGGCGGCGTCTCCACCACTTGCTTCAAGTGTTCCAACTCGGCGCGCCACTCGGCCTGTTGCGCCAAGCTGGTGCGCATGGCTTTCAACTCATCGGCCAAAGCGGACTTCTCCGCATCGCTCCGCTGCGCCTGCTCGGATAGGCGGGTGAGCCTTTCCTCGGTGGCCGCCATCCGTTCCAATGTGGCGCGTTGCTCGGTTTCCTGCGCCCGCCGTGCCGCCTCGATCGCTGCTTGCGGGTCCTCATCGCTCATGGCCTTGGCCAGCCCTTTGGGCATGGGCAACTGCAAGCGGTCCATGTGCAGCCACTGCACCAATGCGCGCAGGTGTACCGCGCCGATCATGGTGGATCCCGCGCTCACGACCCCATCGTGCACACCCTTGTTACCATGGATCTGCAAGGCCTTCAAATGGTTGATCACTTCCGATGGCACACGCGCGTGCCGCTGGACCGCTTCGAGCAAGGTCCACATTGTGCTCCCTTCCATTAGGGCACCGGCCTGCTTCGCGGGCAAGGCGTGCATCAACAGAACCTTGCAGGCCGCCTCGGCCGCCTTGCGCATGTTGTTCAGCGCATCGCCATGCGCGCCGACCGCCAGGCGTTCCAGCGCAGCAAGCGCGTAACCGTCCAGTACGGCGAGCTTCTGGTGCAGGAGGTCGGCCATGGAGTCCAAAGTAAAGCGCAAGGCACCGCTGATCCAGCCTGTTGGACCGAATGTGCAAGCCGCCGATCACTCGTGCGCCAACTCCACCTTGGCACCCTTGTTCGGCCTGCTGTATTGCACGAAGAAGACCAGCGGCAAGCACACGATCACGCAGATGCCCAGCCGCCCGCGCCGATCAGGATGTTCCTGCGCGGTGATGTTGTACCCATTTCAGGTACGCAGGACAGGGAAAAAACGATGGGCAGGATGATGAGCGCGAACGATAGCACGGTGATCTTCGATGATGAGTTCGTGAACGTGTTCTCCTTCTTCGCCAGCAACAACATGGGCAGCGGAAGCAAGGAACTGGATGCCGGCATGGCGACCATGGCGGCGGAAATGGCCACGCTCAAAGGTGCTACGCGCGCCAAGGTGATGACCTACCTGCAGGAAGAGGATCGCAAGGCAGCTGGAACCAAACAGTGATCGGACCACCAAGAGGGTAGCAACAACGGGATGCGCTCCGCCGGTGCCGGAAACCACGGATCCTACCGCTCCTTGGTCATCTTCACCACGCGGGTGGTGCTGCTCTCTTCGCCGTTGTTCACCACTACGGTGTAGGTGCCGTCGG
>JBDTSG010000086.1:0-52323 GCA_039931265.1 Flavobacteriales bacterium | reverse complement strand
GCCAACCAAGCAATGCACAGCGACCATCCCAACCAGCGTGGTGAGCGCGTATCCACCAGCAGGCGGAAACCTGCGATGAACAACCCGATCACGGGAACCGCCAAGAGGATGAAGGCACCCACCGCGAACCAGATGGCGTGTGTTGTCGAGGCGAAGAGCAATCCACCCAGATCGATCGAGCCGACATCGCCTTGCGCCCAAGCGCCGCCCCAGTTGCTCCAGCTCGCACCAACGAAGGCTGTCAGCAGTCCCATGAACATGCACAGTGCGATGATCAGGAAAAGCACACCGATGATCTTAGCGAACACGGAACCCAAGGTGCGCCCGGTACTGCGGGCCACGGAGGCCGCTTCCCTGCCCCACGCCTTGCCCTTCGGAGCCCAGCTCTTACCGAGATCGCGGGCTTCATCGGCCATTTGTTCGGCCCCTTTCTTGAACCGTTCGCCGCCTTCCTCGAACACGCGCTTTATGTTGTCCACGTTCACGGCTTCGCCGCGCATTTGGAGGCGGTCAGCCGTGCTGTCGGCGCGGGGCACCAGGATCCACATCAGCACGTACACGATCAGCAGGCTGCCGAATGAAAGGGGGAACAGGAGCAGCAGGAAGATGAGGCGTGCCCATAGCACGTCCATGTTCAGGTACGCTGCCACACCACCGAGCACCCCTCCGAGCCAATTGTCATCCGGATCACGGAACAAGCGTTTCCGGGTGCGGGTGGGATCGTTGCCACCGGAACCTGCACCGGCACCACCGGCTGTTGCCTGCTCATCGGTTTCATAATCCTCGGGTTGGCCCATGATGCCGATCACATGCTCCACATCGGCGATGCTCACCACGTTGCGCCCTTCCAATCGCTGTTGGAAAAGTTCAGCGATGCGCGCCTCGATATCGGTCATGATCTCCTCGCGGCCATCGGTACCGGTGAACTTGGCCCGGATGCTATCGAGGTAGCGCCCCAACTTGAGGAAGGCGTCCTCCTCGATGTGGAACACGGTGCCACTGATGTTGGCGGTGACTGTCTTTTTCATAGCGCGGTAGGGTCAGGGGTTCTTGCTGGTTGTCTTCTTCACGGCGAGCGCGAGCTCGTCCCAGGTATCGTCGAGTTCCTTCAGGAATTTCTGGCCCACGGTGGTGAGCTTGTAGTATTTGCGCGGTGGTCCGCTACGGCTTTCCTCCCAGCGATAGGCGAGGTAGCCGGCGTTCTTCAATCGGGTGAGCAGGGGGTACAGCGTGCCTTCCACCACGATCAGCTTCGCATCCTTGAGGCTGTCGATGATGTCCGGCGGATAAGCCTCGCCCCGCGAAAGGGTGCTGAGGATGCAATACTCCAGCACGCCCTTCCGCATCTGCGCTTTGGTGTTCTCTACGTTCATGTTGCGGTGTTCTGTGCGTGGACCGGTACTTGACGACGCAAACATATATGCTTTGGTTGGTACTATGCAACACAAAGTACCATGTTATGATGAACGGTTGGCATGCTGGAGCAATGGACGGTGGGGTTGGATCGGGTGCGGGTGTTTGCGCTCTTCTATCTTTCCCGCTGTGCGCCATGCCACCATGATCGTGCTCATTTCCGCTTTGGTTCTATTGATCACAGCCACCGTGGCGGTGGTGTTCGCGAACACATCCTACACCACGGTGCGCGCGTACCTCGACAGTGTGGCGCCCGATGGTGATGTGGAGCACTACACACCGGCCATGCATGCGAATGCAGCGCGCAATGCCGGTTGGGCCGCCTGGGTGGCCGGACTGCTGGGGGCATTAGTACTGGCGGGCCGTCGTCTCCTTGCTCGGCGCTTTACGGAACAGGGCCCGGCGTGGACGAGGTTCAAGAGGGATGTGGTGCGGAGCCTCGGCAAGTCGCCCGGTAAGGGAAGCGGGGATCAGCGTGCATGGGTGTTCACGCTCATTGGTGTTGGTGCATTGTTGCGGATCACGCAGATGGGAGCGCCGGTGATCTACGACGAGGCGTTCACCTACACGTACTATGCAACGCGGCCCCTCAGCATCCTGCTCAGCGATTACTCGTTCCCGAACAACCACATCCTGCACACGATGCTGGTGAAACTGAGCACCTCGCTGTTCGGTCTCGGGCTGTGGCAGGTGCGGCTGCCTGCGCTGCTCGCCGGGATCGCGGTCATGCCGGTGTTCTACCTCTTCGTCCGCGCCATGTTCAACCGGTACATCGCCCTCATGGCCTTGGCACTGGTAGCGGCCAGCGGCGGGCTCATCGAGTACAGCGCACTGGGCCGTGGCTACAGCCTTACGTGGTTCTTTTTCGTTGTCGCGCTCTTGGCCGGGCGCCACTTCGTTAAGACCAACAACACGGTGAGCGCGGTTGCGGTCGGTGTGGCCTGTGCCTTGGGCATGTGGAGCGTGCCCACGATGATCTATGCGGTGACGACGGTATACATATGGTTGCTGCTGTACCTCGGAGGCAAGTACGAATCGAGCCTGCGCCAACGCGCCGTGAAACTGCTTTTATCCGTGGTGGTCTTCGCGTTGGTCACTGCACTGTGTTACTCACCTGTGCTCATCGCGCACGGGTTACCGCACCTCATTACCCACCCGGAGGCCGGTGAAGCCACTTGGGCCTCGTTCACCTTCACCCAACAGGACAAGAGCTTCGACCTTTGGATCTACATCGTTGATACCAGCAGTGCGTGGATCGCCTTCGCCGGGTTCGCCGGGCTCGTCCACGCTTCCTTCGTCACCAGCAAGTTCCGCAAGCTGTTCTTCGCCATGGTGGTGGGGTGCATTCCGCTTGTGATCCTGCAGATGAACGTGGCGCCACCACGCGCTTGGAACTGGATGCTTTTCGTTTTCCACCTGAGCAGTGCGATCGCCTTGTTCTACCTGTTGAAGTTCATACAGGAAAAGATCGCCCCCGGCTTCTTGAAGCGCACGCGCACCTTGGTGATGGCGGGAACGCTTCTGGTCCTCACCGGTTTCCTCAGCATTACCTCCCTGCCGCGCAAGAACGGATTGCCGCGCTACCCGGAAGCCGTTGAAGCTGCGGCGTTCCTGAAGCGTGCCGTGCAGCCAACGGATCTTGTGCTGATGCAGTTCCCTTGGGAGGCCCCGATCGAGTTCCATTCATTGGCCAGCGGTATCGACCGCTTGCAATTGCACGTGCCCGGCAAGACGATGCCCACCGCGGGCCAGCGCCTGTTCTTGTTGGTGAGCCCGGCCAATGGCCAGACGGCCCAAGGCGTGTTGGCTCACTACAATATCCGCCCCGACGCCGTAGTGGTGGGACCGAAGCTGCGCGACTGGATGCGGCTGGAGATCCACTTGGCCATGGTGAAGTAAGACACCCTGACCCCGTTTTCCGGTGGGAACCGCGACATTCGCGGCCCGATGCAACAGGGCATCGTCACGGTTCCAACACGCACTCAGATGGCAGACGAAGGCAGGCAGGTGATCTTCAACATGGTGAAGGTGGGCAAGACCCTTCCTTCCGGCAAGAAGATCCTCAACGACATCTATCTCGGCTTTTACTATGGGGCCAAGATCGGCATCCTTGGTCTCAACGGTTCCGGTAAGTCCACGCTGATGCGCATCATCGCGGGCAAGGAGAAGACCTTCGAGGGCGACGTGCATGTAACGCCCGGCTTTACGGTGGGCCACTTGGAGCAGGAGCCCGAGTTGGACGATAGCAAGACGGTGATCGACATCGTGCGCGAAGGTGTGAAACCCATCACCGACCTGCTCGCCGAGTACGAGGAGGTGAACGCCAAGTTCGCCGACGAGGAGATCATGAGCGATCCCGAAAAGATGGACAAGCTCATCACACGGCAAGGCGTTCTGCAGGACAGGATCGAAGCGGCCGATGCTTGGAACATCGACCAGAAGCTGGAAGTGGCAATGGATGCTCTGCGTTGCCCCGAGAGCGATACGCCGATCAAGGTGCTCAGCGGTGGTGAGCGCCGTCGCGTGGCGCTTTGCCGCTTGCTCTTGCAACAGCCCGACATCCTTCTGCTTGACGAACCCACCAACCACTTGGACGCTGAGAGCGTGGCTTGGTTGGAACTGCACTTGCAGCAGTACAAAGGCACCGTCATCGCCATCACCCACGATCGTTACTTCTTGGACAACGTTGCAGGATGGATCCTCGAACTCGATCGCGGAGAAGGCATTCCCTACAAAGGCAACTATACCAACTGGCTGGAGCAGAAAACCGCTCGCATGGCGCAGGAAGAGAAGACGGAGAGCAAACGCCATCGCATCCTGAAACAGGAACTGGAATGGGTGCGCAGCAACGCCAGCGCCCGTCGAACGAAGAGCAAGGCCCGCCTGGCGAACTACGAGAAGATGCAGGGCGAAACCACCAAGGAGAAGGAGGCCAAGCTGGAGATCTTCATCCCCAACGGCCAGCGCCTCGGCGACAAGGTGATCGAGTTCAACAAAGTGAGCAAGAGCTTCGGCGACAAGCTGCTGTTCGAGAACCTCACCTTCTCATTGCCACCAGCTGGTATCGTCGGCATCATCGGACCCAACGGCGCGGGTAAGACCACGTTGTTCCGCATGATCATGGGCGAGGAGAAAGCAGACAGCGGCACCATCACCATCGGCGAAACAGTGCAGACCAGCTACGTGGACCAGAGCCACGAGGACCTGTTACCGGACAAAACCGTGTGGGAAGTGATCAGCGGCGGCTTGGACATGATGCTCGTGGGCGGCATGGCCGTACCGAGCCGCGCCTACTCCGCGCGTTTCAACTTCAGCGGCAACGACCAGAACAAGAAAGTCGGCATCCTCTCCGGTGGCGAGCGCAACCGTTTGCATTTGGCCATCACGCTTAAGAAGGGCAGCAACGTGCTCCTCCTCGACGAACCGACCAACGACCTGGACGTGAACACGCTCCGCGCGTTGGAAGAAGGTATCGAAGACTACAGCGGCTGCGCGGTCATCATCAGTCACGATCGTTGGTTCCTCGATCGCATCTGCACGCACATCCTCGCGTTCGAGGGCGATAGCAACGTATACTGGTTCGAAGGCAACTTCCAGGACTACGAGGAGAACCGCAAGAAGCGCTTAGGCGATATCGTGCCGCACCGGATGAAGTACCGGAAGTTGGTGCGAGGGTGAGCAACAAGACCATGAATGAAGCCCCGACATGTCGGGGCTTCATTCATTTATTGGCTCACATTATTCCTTGACCAGCTTGAACGCCGTTATCCCTTCCGGGGTGCGGATAATGAGAAAGTACAACCCATCGGGTTGCATCGACAGATCGATCCCTGGGTTCGCGCCATCGATCCAGGATCGCATGACCTTTTCCCCTAACATATTGCGGATCTCCAGGATCGCCCGCGATCCGTCCAAGCCACCGACAGTGAACTTTTCGCTCGAAGGGTTGGGGAAGACCGATAGCGACGCAGGCGCGTCAATATCCGCGACACCGATGGCCACGTTACACAACGAAAGCACCTGTACCGGAACATTGCTGTCGGTAAAGGTGAAATTCCCGAGGGCGCCGGTGCCGTTGGATCCCCAGGCCCAAGCGGTGCCATCGTTCTTTACGGCGAGGGAATGGTGTTGCCCTGCTGAAATGCCGATCATGCCGGTAAGCGAACCGATCGGCAATGGTGTGGCATTGGTCGTGTTGGTGCCGTTCCCGAGTTCACCCGACAAATTGGATCCCCAAGTCCATAAGGTGCCATCGTTCTTCACGGCAAGGGAGTGGTTCTCCCCAGCGGCGATGGCCACTACGCCAGTAAGTCCGATGACCGGTACGGGAACGTTGCTGTCGGTCATGTTCCCTGTGCCGAGCTGTCCGGCGAAATTGCTTCCCCAAGCCTGCACCGAACCATCGTTCTTGAGCGCGAGCGAATGGAACCTGCCCGTTGCGATGGCGATGATGTCGGTGAGCGAACTCACCTGCCCGGGAACAATGCTGTCCACGGTGGTCCCATTTCCGAGTTCACCGTAATAATTGGATCCCCAGGCCCACACCGTGCCATCATTCTTCAAGGCCAAGGAATGCTCCAAGCTCCCTTCTGCAGCAACGATCCCGGAAAGCGACGTGATCAAGAGCGGAACACTACTGTTTGTAATGGTGCCATCGCCCAACTGGCCTTCGCCATTGGCTCCCCACGCCCACAATGTACCGTCGTTCTTGACCGCGAGTGAATGATAATACCCGCGTCCACATGCGCTAACGTCGGTGAGTGAAGTTACCTGCACAGGAATATTGCTGCTCGTGATGGTGCCATCGCCCAATTGGCCAGCGTCGTTGGATCCCCAAGCCCAGAGCGTGCCGTCGTTCTTCAGGGCGAGCGAATGGGACCCACCTCCATGAGCGAGCGCCACGACCCCGGTGAGCGAAAGCACGGGCACCGGATGATCCACGCTGCCACCACCTCCGTTGCCGAGCTCGCCGGCACCATTGTTCCCCCATGCTTGCATGGAGGAATTCTCGCAGATCACCATGGAGTGATAACCACCAGCGGCTATGGTCTGCGGAAAAGCGGAGTGCGGTAGCATTGATCCCGCAAAGGCGAGATGCAGCCCTGCTGTGCGTAATGCAGTTCTCATGTTTTGCGTGGTATAGGGGAAATGGTCCGTGAACTTGTGGAGTGAAGGTATCCATTGGTGGAACGCTGCACCCGGGCTAGGCCGTTCCGTCCTCATGCGATATAGGGACAACACATTCCGACGAAGGCACAACGAAGAAGCCCCGACAGTTCGGGGCCTCTTCGTTGTGCGGGACAGACACCTACTCCGTCACTTTCGCGCTGCTCGCCTTGCGGTGCGGGTAGGCACCAATGACGTTGCGCTTCAGGAAGCGCACGGTGCCATCGGTGCTGATGAACTTGTTGTACACCTTGTGCGGAACGCCGAAGAACTCGTACTCGCTACCGTCGCCGAAGTAGATCGTCATCACCTGGCCTTTGTATTGCCAGTTGGTGATCATGCTGGCGAGCGTCTTATCGAGATCCCCAACGTTCTTCTCGTGCGTTTCCGGATGGATGCTCTCCAGGAACTTGTACGCCTCGATCACGCGCTGGCTCGTTTCCTCCGCCTGCTTCTTTTCGGCCTCGTCCAGGAAACGGTCGGGATGGTGCTTCTTCATCCACGACTTGTACAGCGTGTTCAGCTCCTTCAGCGTGGCGGTGGCCGGGGCTTCCAGCAGCTTGCGGTATTCGGCTATGCGTTTCATTCGGGGCGCGAAGATGCATTGCTTGTTTGACGTGTAGATCCCGTAGGCACGATCGTGGCGTCGGATACACCATTCGCAACCCTGCTCCCGTAGTATTGATGCGAGGCTCTTAGGGACAGGAGGCCTCGACAAGTGAAGCAGTCCCGGCTGACGTTCCGGGACCATTCTGGTCGGCGGGCCGCCCACTCCACGAGAGGGCGGCCCGTTGCTTTGGTACATTCACCCCAACAAAACGAACGGCATGAAGAAGCTCGTTGCTCTTTCCGCGCTGGGTATGGCCGCACTTGGGGCGAATGCTCAATTGACGATCACCGACAGCCTCACCATTGGTTCCATTACCACGTTGCTGGAAGGCATCGGCGTAACGGTGAGCAACGTAACGGTGAACTGCGCGGAACATGCCATGGGGCACTTCATCGGCACCAGCGAACTGTCCATTACCGAAGGCTTGCTGCTCACATCGGGTGCGGCCGATATGGTGGCGGGGCCGAGCGGGAACTTCGCCACATGGTACAGTAGCACAGGCGGTGACGCCGACATTGAAGCAGCCTTGGCCATGGGCAACATCACCTATGATGTGTGCGCGCTCGAATTCGATTGCATGCCACAAGGTGATACGTTGCTGTTCAACTTCTCTTTCGGATCGGAGGAGTACCAGGAGTTCGTTGGCTCGTCCTTCAACGATGCCTTTGCTATCTACCTGAGCGGCCCGGGCTTCCCGGTGGCCACCAACGTGGCGGCTATTCCCGGCGGTACCATCGTGTCCATCAACAACGTGAACGCCTTGTTGAACGGCGGCTACTTCTACGACAACGAGTTCCCTGCCGGGCAGTATGTGGCATACGATGGTTTCACCACCAACCTTACAGTATTCGCTGTGGTGCAACCGGGTCAGCCCTACCATTTCAAGGTGGTGGTTACCGATGTTGGCGACCAAGCGTTCGATAGCGGCGTGTTCCTGGAGGCGTTCAGCTTCCGAAGCCCGATGCTCACCACCGGCATCAGGCCCGCAGCGCAGCCAGCGCTCCAAGCCAGCATGGTCGATGGCAGTTTGTTGCTGGACCTTGGTCGCGACGGCGCCGCACCGATGCCCTTGACGATCGTTGATGCTGCCGGTCATGTGGTGTTCAACGGAACCACCACCGGCCGCCGCACAGTGCTCGGCCTATCAACTGTTGTCGCAGGTCTGTACGCGGTGCGTTTGGATGGTACGGGCGAAGTGCTGACCGCCCGTTTCGTTAAGGATTGAGGTTTCCTCTTAGCAACGGGCCGTCGTCGCACATTGCGAAGGCGGCCCGTTGCTATTGATGCCTACGGGTACTTTCGCGGCCGTTCGGATCCAACGCCCACGAGCCGCCTTGAAGTTTGACCCTTGGCACTTGCCACTTGTGACTTGATATGGCCCAGAAACCCAGCACGCCCAAAGGCACACGCGACTTCTCCCCGGTGGAGATGCTGCGGCGCAAGTACATCTTCGGCACGATCGAGAAGGTCTTCCAGAAGTACGGTTTCCTACCGCTGGAAACCCCGGCCATGGAGAACCTCGAAACCCTCACAGGCAAGTACGGCGAAGAGGGAGACAGGTTGATCTTCAAGATCCTCAACAGCGGTGATGCATGGGGCGGTGTGAGTGAGGAGGTGAAGAAGCGATTGGCGGATGGCGAAGAGGTGAGCGGGGGAAGGCTCGCAGCTCAGTTGTCGGAGAAAGCACTGAGGTATGACCTCACTGTTCCATTTGCGCGCTACGTAGTGCAGCACCAGAACGAGATCACTTTCCCCTTCAAGCGCTATCAGATCCAACCGGTGTGGCGGGCGGACCGGCCGCAGAAGGGTCGTTACCGGGAGTTTTACCAGTGCGATGCGGACATGATTGGCAGTAAGAGTTTGTTGAATGAGGTGGATCTGTTGCTGGTCATCAGAGAGGTGTTCGATGCGTTCGGACTCAAGGTGGAGCTCCGGTTGAATAACCGGAAGGTGCTTATGGGATTCGCCGATTTGTTCAGCATCCCCGACCGCCTTACTGAGTTCGTAATCATACTGGACAAACTTGATAAGGTGGGGAAGGAACAAACGCTTGCGTCATATGCAGATGCGGGTTTTGGTCGTGATCTAATCGACGGTGTAAAGGAGATGATTGATACCGTGGATCGACATGGGGGGACATTTGAATCTCACCGCGACCTAGAGCGCATGTTTGCGCGCGGAGGAGCTGCTTCTGGAACCCTTGGGGTAATGGAGCTCGAAGAAGTCCTTCGAGGGTATGATTTGGCAACCGGAGGGAACGCTGGTGAAATCACAGTAAACTTCACGCTCGCTCGTGGGCTCGATTACTACACGGGCGCCATCTTCGAAGTGAAAGCACTGGAAGGAACCTTGCAAAGCAGTATCTGCGGCGGCGGTCGTTACGATGACCTCACCGGTGTGTTCGGCCTGAAGGGCATGAGCGGCGTGGGCATCAGCTTCGGTGCGGACCGGATCTACGATGTGTTGCTGGAGACGGGCAAGTTCCCAGCGGAACTCGGCGCCAGCACGCGCGTGCTCTTCGCCAACTTCGGCGAGGCGGAGGCGATGCACTGCTTGAAACTGCTGAGACAAGTCAGGGAGGCGGGCATCGCCGCCGAACTGTACCCTGATCAAGTGAAAATGGCCAAGCAGTTCAAGTACGCCGACGACAAGGGTATCCCGTTCGTTGCCATCATTGGCGAGAGCGAGATGAAGCAAGGCATCATCACCGTGAAGGACATGAAGACAGGCGAGCAGAAGGCGGTGAAGCAAGACGAACTCCTAGATCTTGTGCACTGATATGGAAGCACACCTGATCACCACCAAGGGCATCACCATCGCCGAGCTCGACGCGATCGTAAGCCAGAGCAAGCAAATTGCCTTGTCGCCCGACGCCTTGGCGGCGGTGGAACGCAGCCACGGATGGTTGGAACAAAAGCTGGCCAATAGCAACGACGTGATCTACGGAGTCAACACCGGTTTCGGTGCGTTGGCGGACACGCGCATTGAGAACAAGGACCTGGCAACGTTGCAGCGCAACTTGGTGATGAGCCATGCCTGCGGCAGCGGAGCGCCCATCAGCGCCGATCGCGTGCGCGCCATGCTGGTGCTGAAGGTGCAGAACATGGCGTTCGGGCACAGCAGTGTGGCGCCCGCTACCGTGCAGCGCCTCATCGACATGCACAACATGGATGTGCTGCCGGTGGTGTACGAACGCGGCTCGTTGGGTGCTTCCGGCGACTTGGCGCCGCTGGCACACTTGGCTTTGCCCTTGCTCGGCTTGGGTGAAGTGGTGAGCGGAGGCAAGCGGATGGCCGCTGCCACGGCGATCGGCATCATGGGCTGGGAGCCGTTGGTCCTCGGACCGAAGGAGGGCTTGGCTTTGTTGAACGGTACGCAGTTCATGAGCGCGCACCTGGCACTGATCCTGGCCAAGGCCCACCGTCTCGCCGAACGTGCCGATGCCATCGCCGCTCTTTCACTCGATGCATTCGACGGTCGAACGGAACCGTTCCATAGCGCTGTGCATGAAGTGCGGCATCATCCCGGACAGATCGCGGTGGCTGCGCACATGCGTCAGTTGCTCGCAGGCAGTGCGCTTGCCACGCGCCCCAAGGCACACGTGCAGGATCCGTACAGTTTCAGGTGCATTCCGCAGGTACACGGCGCAAGCCGCGATGCCATTGCCTATGCCACACAAGTTGCCGAGCGCGAACTGGCAGCAGTGACGGACAATCCTACCGTGTTCCCGGACGAGAACATGATCGTGAGCGCGGGCAATTTCCACGGCCAACCGTTGGCCTTGGTGCTCGACTTCCTGGCGATCGCATTGGCCGAGCTGGGCAGCATCAGCGAGCGCCGTACCTACAAGCTGATCAGTGGACAGCGTGGGCTGCCGGCCTTTCTGGTAGCGAAGCCCGGCCTCAACAGCGGTTTCATGATCCCGCAGTACACCGCTGCGTCACTGGTCAGCGCGAACAAGATGCGGTGCATGCCGAACAGCATCGACACCATCGACAGCAGCAACGGACAGGAGGATCATGTGAGCATGGGCGCGGCCGGTGCGATCAAGTGCTGGGATGTGTTGCACGACGTTGAGCGCATCCTCGCCATCGAGTTGTTGAATGCTGCACAAGCGTTGGATTTCCGTCGTCCCGAGCGCAGTTCTCCGGAATTGGAGGACCTGTATGCACGCTTCCGCAAGCAAGTTCCCTTCGTGGAGAACGATGTTGTGCTGCACGACCTGATGGAAAGTGCGCTGCGCTTTGTCAGTGCCGGATAGCCCCGACCCCTCAATCTTCCAAGTGCGGTTCGGTGGGTTCCCATCCCACGCGCCCCGCATCCACGGTACCACCGCCGTCGTTGAGCAGCGGGAAGGTGCAGTCGGGTTCTTGTTTGACGCTCGGGGCCATGGGCGCCTCTTTGGTGCATGCTGCGCAGCCAAGCAAAAGTGCAAGAGTCAGGAGGGGTGTGCGGAGGGTTTTCATGGCCTTGTGTTTTGAATGACCAAAGCTCTTTCCAACGCTATGGCTGCATCCATCCCCTTATCAGGGGATTTTAGGGCGGTAGCTTGGCCACCTCAATCGACATGAGGATTTATTTGCTTCCCGGTATCGCATGCGACCATCGCCTCTTCGATCGTGTGAACCTCCGTGGCCTCGATGTGGTAAAGCTCGATTGGCCGCACTTCCGCGAGAGATGCGGTTTGGTCGATATCGCGAAGGACCTTTCGCTATCGGTGGACGCAACCGAAGCCCATGTGCTTGTGGGCGTTAGCATGGGTGGTATGGTGGCATTGGAACTTGCGCTCATCACCAAGCCGGAGCGCGTTGTCCTGATCAGTACTTGGACAGGCCCTGGTGAATGGCCTTGGTTCGTGCGGTGGAGCGCGCGCGTACAGGCTGAAGTGCTCATCAACAGCCTCACGATGCGTTTGGCATTTCCTGCCAGGCGATTGCTGGGTGCCCGGGACGAAACGACCGATCGCTTCCTGATGGCCATGGCGCTGAAGGCCGGGCCAACGCAGATAAGGCGGGCCACGCACGCCATTCTCCGCTGGAAGGGCTCGCGGTGGACGGGGTCCATGGTGCGCATCCACGGCGACAAGGATGCGTTGATGCCTCTTGCATTGGTGCACGCCGACCATGTTGTACCGGATGGCACGCATGCCATGATCTACTGCCAACCGGAAGCAGTAAGCGCAGCCTTGCGGACCGCGCTTACCACCTGACCAACCGCACCACCTACTTCTCCAGTTCGAAAACGATCCTTTGCTGGCAAAGCACAGCCACTGGGTCGTCGCCGATCAAGCCCGGCTTCCAGTGCGGCATCCTCCGTATGGAACGCAATGCCTCAGCATCCAACTCCTTGGTTACGCCTTTGGCGATGCGAGCACCGGTCACGCTTCCATCCACATCCACCACGAATTCCACCCACACCGTGCCTTCTTCCCTGCGATCCTCGCTGATCTCGGGATAGATGATGGTCCGATCGAAGTAGCGGCTCAGCCCTGCGTCACCTCCGGGGAATTCCGGTGCTTCATCCAGTTCCCAGGTCCGCTTGTAACGCGGCCCTTCGCCACCCTCACCACTGCCGGAAGAACCGTGCGTTCCGCCGCTAAGGGCCCCACCGGTCGGGGGTATCGGTGTTGTGCCTGTTGGTCCGGTGCTGGGTTCCTTTGCAGCGGTCGTTGTTACCGTATCCACCCTTGGACCCTCTGCTGTGCTGTCGACCACTATGTCAGGCACTTCGTTCGGGTTGTACTTCGGGTCAGGGTCTGAAGGTGGCTTGGGAGGGTTTGAAATGGGTTTGACCGGTTGGGCTTTTTCCGTTGGGTCGTCGCTGAGGATGACAGTAGTACCCATCCGATCATCCGGTTTCCAAGGTGGTTGTACAGGGCCAGTGGCAAGGAGCCTCGGTACTATGGTCAGGGTGGTCATCAACCCAACGGCGAAGACGAGGGAAACGACGAGCACCCGATGGTGCTCCTGCCTTATGCGGTAAGCGCCATAGGCTTTGTTGCGACCCGCGAAAACCACATCGTTGCGTGAACTGCTGAGCACGTTGCTCCATCCCTGATCAGCGAAGAGCAGGGAGAGAAGCACGATGACAAGGAAGAGGACGAGCGCGGTGGTCATGGGTCCGGGTTTGGACTTCACAACGCCACGCCAGAGGTCCACGACATGTCGCGGGGCACCAAAAACAGGAACGGTTCTACACGTCAGAGCACCGGTAGGGTGCGCACCCGGATCAAAGGGTCAAACCGAGGGAAAGCAAGGCTACACCGAGTATGATGGAGAGCCGCAAAGTCAAGCTGATGAGACGGTTGCGGTCGGAGTGGTCCAGTGTGGTAGCAGGGGAGCGCATGTCCAGGTTTGGTCGTCTGTACCCAAGACGGCGGTCTTTCAACAGGGTTGCGTGCGGTTGTTGAAAACCCTTGGCGATCAGGAGGACTTTCCCCAGAGCGGTTGCTGGCGATCTTCGCGGCCCCTGCCATGGAAGACCTGCTCACTCTGGATGCGCTTATCAGCCTTGTTACGCTGGCCACGTTGGAGATCGTGCTCGGCATCGACAACGTCATATTCGTTTCGATCATTCTGGGGCGCATACCGCCGGAGAAGCGGCTGCGCGCAAGGAGGGTTTGGATGATCGGCGGGATCCTCGTCCGCTCGCTCCTCCTGGTGAGCCTGGGTTGGCTCTTGAAGAACGGAGAGAGCGAATTGTTCCGGGTGTTCGGCTATGGCTTCAACCTGCACAACGTGATCATGTTCGTGGGTGGGTTGTTCCTGTTGTACAAATCGAGCAAGGAGATCCACGAGAAACTCGAGAGCGGGGAGGAGCATCCTGAGCCTGCTGCGGCGAACAAAGCTTTCATGGCGCTCGTGGTGCAGATCCTATTGGTCGACATGGTCTTCTCGTTCGACAGTATAGTAACGGCCATCGGCTTGGCCAAGCATGTGGAGATCATGATCGCGGCCGTGGTCATCGCCATGATCGTCATGTTCTTCTTCGCCAACGGGATCAGCAAGTTCATCGAGAAGCACCCGGCGCTGAAGATGCTCGCCTTATCGTTCCTCATCCTCGTGGGCTTCATGCTCTTCTTCGAAGGCTTGGAGCCGGTGCATGGCAGCCACATCGACAAGGGTTACGCCTACTTCGCCATGGCTTTCAGCTTCGGTGTTGAACTGCTGAACATGCGGGTCAGGAAAAAGAAGGTGGTGAAGCTGAACAAATGAGCACCGCATGGTGAGTCCTGCTATCGCAGGCAGCACCCGCCGGTCACCACCCGTTACTCGTCCCCACCGCTGAACGCGAACGTTACAAGGTTGCAGCCCATCTGCAGGGCCTTGGTGCGGATGGCTTCGCTATCGCCGTGTACCTCGGGATCCTCCCACCCGTCCCCCAGATCGCACTCCACGTCGTAGAAGCAGACCAAGCGCCCTTCCCAGAAGAGGCCATAGCCGTGCGGCGGTGTGCCATCGTGCTCATGCACTTTGGGCAGGCCGCGATCGAAGTTGAACCGCTGATGATATAGAGGGTGTGCAAAGGGTAATTCCACGAGTTCCAGTTCCGGGAACACTCGTTTCAATTGCGGCCGGATGAATTTGTCCAAGCCGTAGTTGTCGCTGATGTGCAGGAAGCCGCCACCGATGAGGTAGTTGCGCAGGTTCTCCGCCTCTTGCTGGCTGAAGACCACGTTGCCATGGCCGGTCATGTGCACGAACGGATACGTGAACAGGTCCGGGCTTCCCACTTCAACGGTAGCAACTTCGGTAGAGATGCCCATACCCGATTGCGCGTTGCAGAATTTCACGAGGTTGGGCACGGAGGTGGGGTTGCCGTACCAATCGCCACCGCCGTTGTACTTCAGCACGGCCAGTTGATAGGTGCTCTGGCCCAGGAGCCCTGAGCACAGACAAGCAGCAAGGGTCAGGATCGGAAGGCGCATGGTGGTTCGGTGGTGCGTGCACAAAGGTGAGGCTGTCCTGCGCAATTGAACACCGCACTAACGAACGTTCACGAATGACGAAGGCCCTGTGACAGAGCACAGGGCCTTCGTCGTTCGATCCAATGAAGATCAGTGCGCTACTTGCAGCCGAACCGTGCGCTTGCCTTCATCGGTGAAGAGCGTGCACACGTATGATCCGTTCGGCAACTGCGCTGTGGAAAGTTCAACAGTGCATTGCCCTTGGGCGCGCTTGCCTTCGTCCATGTTGGCAACCACGCGACCGATGGCATCTTGCATCACCACTCTCACGCTCGATGCGCTCTGCAAGGAGAAGGTAAGCCGCGCGATTTCGTTGGCCGGGGATGGATACACCGATACCCCTTGTTGTGTTACATCCGTTTCCTGAAGGCCAACGGCGGGGTCAAGGTTCATGCGCACCATGGGGGTGGTGGTCACATAGAACCAAGTGTCCGTGGGTGTGTCGTAGATCAGCGAGGTCTGTGGCAAGCTGTTGCCGCTCAAACCGGTCCACAGGTCGTCCGTACCGCCGTAGTGGCCCACCGTCACCAGGTAGTCGCCAGCGATAAGGTCGACAGGCGGGTTGAAGACCAAGCTCTTGAAAGTGCTTCCACCGGCGGCGTTCAAGTCTCCGGCTTCCACCTCACTGTCTTCGGTCACGGCGATCAGGGCACGGCTCGCATCATACACGGCCCCGAAGATCAGGACACCGAGAGGGGTGTCATCATCAACGGCAACGTCCACTGCGTGCAGCACATCACCATCGTTCACCATGTTGAACCAGTTTCCCAGTTCATAAGCCGCACCTGCGTTGTCGTCGCGTCCGGCCAATGAGCCGCGATCGCGTGCGAAAGTGTATTGGCTTACGCCGAAGGAGAGCGTATCCACATTATCAGCGGGTGCCAGATCCACACTGTCGCATGCAACAGCAAAGGCCACGGTATGCTCGTCAACCGCTGTCCCGGGTGTCCAAGCGGCCACGTACAAACTGTCCCGTGCGCCACTGACAAGGCTGATGCCCGTTCCGGTAGAGGAGTATTCCACATTTCCACCGCCATCGGTAACGGTAACCGACATGGCCACGTTGGTTTCGTCTTGTGCCCCTTCATTGGAAACGTGCCCCTTGAAGGTGAGCGGCCGCACTTGGCTGGCCGGGTACACCGAGAATTGCAGGTCGGCGAAATCGGGGGCCGTATCGAAGAACCACTCTTCATACAGCGCTTCGTTCAGCCGCAGATCGTGTTGTTCCGCATCCACGATGGCCATATCATCGATCATCCAGAAGTACACCCTGCTGCTCCAACCGATCTTCACGTACACCGTTGCTTGATCCCCCGCCACCGCGCTGATATTGATGCTCACGGGCATATTGTTGGCACTGGCCGTGTTGGCCAGCACGGTGCCTTTCACATCCCATGTGGTCCAGTTGGTGCCATCGTTGCTCACCATCACATCCAGGGTAGGGCCATTGTTGTAACGGAAGTACTGTGTGAACTCCAGCTTCACGTTGGGGTGGCCGGTGAGGTCGATGGCCGAAGTGGTAACGTATGATTCCAGGTATTGATAGGTGGTGCCGGACGGTTGGCCGTAGTTCGCATCGTTGGCCGAATCCGGATCGTTGATCAGGAATCCATTGGCGGAGGTGGCGCTCACGATGCTATCCCCCGCACCAGCGTAGAACCCTGCGCTACCATGGTAGGAGTAACGCCACGGGCAAATGCCGCTGGCATCTTGCAGGGTCCAGCCGGCTGGGAACCCATTGCCGAAATCCTCCTGCCAGACCACGGCGCGATCACCGTGGTCGGCGAGCGCTGTGGACCGTGCCCCACGGGCTGGTGGGGTATCCGGCAAGGGTTGCGGGGTTTGCGCTGCGATGGTCAATGCCACTGCGGAGGCACCAGCGGAAAGAAGGGTACGGAGGTTCATATGCGTTTATTGAACCGCCAAAATAGAAGTGGTTGACTTTGTGCGCGAGATGCGCACAGGAGCGTGGGTGACGAGCGGTTCGCGGCTTGGGAAAGTCGATCAACCGACCTGCGCTAAGTTCAACGCAACACAGGCCATGATCGCCGCGGTTTCGGTGCGCAGTCGCGCCTTACCCAAGCTCGTCGGCAAGAACCCGCTGCTGCTGAGCAACTGCGCTTCTTCGGTCGTGAAGTCACCTTCCGGTCCGATGAGCAGAATGACATCGGCTGCGCCGCCGTATGCCTTCATCAATGGCGCGTGCGTCCCTTCGCACCAACCGAAATACCGCTGTGCGGGAAGTTCCGACTTCAACAAGTCGGCGATGGCGAGCGGTCCATCCACCTGCGGCAGCCAGGCCCGCTTGCTTTGCTTCATTGCGCTGATGGCGATCTTTTGCAAGCGGTCCATGCGCAGGTGCGCGCGTTCAGTGCGCTTGGTCAGAAGTGGAGTGATGCGGTCCACACCGATCTCCGTGCATTTCTCGAGCATCCATTCGAAGCGATCCACTTGTTTGGTAAGGGCACACGCGATGTGTATGCGCGCGGAACGTTCCGATGCGATGTGGGTGCGTGATACAACACGGGCTGTGCAACCGTGTTTGTCGGCTGTTCCGATCTCCGCTTCGGCAGTATTCCCCCTCCCGTCCAGCAGGCAGATGTGTTCGCCCACGCGCAAACGCAGAACACCGAACGCATGACGCGCTTCATCATCCTGTAGCGTTATCGAAACGCCATCGATGGAAGGACAAAAGAACGAATGCATCGGCCGGCAAGCGCTTTATTTCTTGCGGAAGTCGAGCTTGTAGAAATGGAAATCAGGACTGTAGAGTTCCACTTTGAAGCCCGTGGCTTTGTGGTTGCCATCGAACTGGAAAGTGATGTAACCCGGTTCAAGGAAAGGATCGTTGTGTGCCCATTTCCAAGTGTCGTTCTGCCAATGTTCCAGGGGCCCGTTGAACAGTTCCTTGGCCGGTTCGAAAGTCAGCTTCATGGCTCCGTTGGTCGTTGCTTCCACTGTGGCGCTGCCGTAGATCTTGTCCGTATAGGTGCCGGCCAACTGGTCGGGCGGTGCGGAAGGAGAGGTGTTGGCCTTGCGTGCGGCCAGGCGGTCGGCCGATCGCTTTGCGTTCCGCTCTTCGCGCTTCGCCAAGCGCGGCAGCATATTGCCCACCGGATCCTCCTTGCCCTCGCCGAGGTACTGGTCGATCAAGTAGTCCGTTACCGCGAACACGCTGTAGCTCTCTCCGTTGCCGAGCGCGATCACGGCAAAGTCCTTCTCCGGCACCACCGCATGGTTGAGGATGAAGCCGGGCATGCCACCGCTGTGCGTTATGATCTTGTAGCCGTCCCGGTCTTCCGTGAACCATCCCAGCGCGGTCCCATCGTAATGTTTGCCGGCGGCGTTCTCTTCGGGACCCACCTCGTTGCTCAAATGATCGGTGGTGATGGTTGTCCACGACTCGACGGAGAGAAATGGTTTGTCGCCGAGCTTTCCCTCGTTCATCCACATGGCATCCCACTTGGCCAGATCGTTCACAGTGCTCAATACACCACAGGCCCCATCCGCTCCACGCAGCGCTTGGTAGGGCATGCTCTTCTGCGGCGCTGCGGGGTCCTGTCCCTTGCGCACATGGGGCAACGCAACGTCCTTCATCGCGGCAAGGTCCGCGGTTTCAACGCGGCTGCGATCCATGCCCAGTGGCTTGAAGATGCGTGTGGTAATGAACTGGTCCCAAGACATGCCGCTCGCAGCCTCGACCACTTGCGCCGCCGCGATCAGCATCAGGTTGCTGTAGCCGAACTCGTTGCGGAACTCATGGGTGAACGGCTCCTTGCTGTGCCGATCGAGGATCTCGCGTGGCGTGTAATCGGTACCGTACCAAAGCAGGTCGCCATCGAAGGTGATCCAGCCGCTGCGGTGGCACAACAGGTCGCGTACCATCATGTGTTCGGTGACATACGGATCGGGCGTCTTGAACCAAGGCAGGTGTTTCCGCACGGGATCATCGAAGCTGAGCTTGCCCTCGTCCGCGAGCAGCCCGATAGCGCACACCGTGAAAGCCTTGCTGATGCTTGCGCAATAGAAGACCGAGTTCGCCGAAACGTGGTCGGGCTTCGCCAGATCGAGCTTTCCGTAGCCATGGCTCCAGATCAGTTGACCGTTCTGCACAACCCCCACGGCCAAGCCGGGCTGGTCAAAGTCCCTCACGGCTCTGGCGATGTACGCCTCGAGCGAATCGGTGTTCGGCTTGCGTTGCGCTTGGGTGCCGATGGCTAGGAGCAGGCCCGTGGCCAGCAATAGGATCGAGAGCGGTTTCATGGTGCGCGAAGGTGTGCAGAACCGGCCCAACCACCGCAGCACAAGGGAACGAACTGCGCTTGAGGCTACATTCGATCCTTAACCCCCTCGAGCCATGAGAACCCGCTTCACCTCCGCATTGTGCTCACTCGCATTCGCAGGCACTTCGCTGCTCGCCCAGGACGAACCCCGGATCTGGAACATCAAGGCTGTGCTGCCCACAGGCATCACGCTCGATGTGAAGGCTTTCGACAAGTCGGGCAAGAAGTATGACGTGAAAGCGATCGAGAACGGCGATACCCATGTAATGGATGTGAAGGCGCTGGACGGAGCAACGCAATTCCCGATCAAGGTGATGGCGAGCGACGATGCTTTCTTGCCCGTGAAGGCGATCGCAGCCGATGGAACGCTGTTGGACGTGAAGGCGTTGGATGCCGATGGCAATCACTTGGACGTGAAAGCGATCGCGCAGGCCGGTAGCATCTTCCATATCAAGACGATCGGACCGGACAGGGCGTTGTACGCTGTAAAGGCGATCAGCCCGACCGGCCAGATGCGTGACATAAAGGGGGTCAAGGCGAATGCTGATGAGGTGGAAGCCACGATGCACGGCGTTCAGCTAGCCGCCCACGTGAAAGCACTGCCGCATGCCGACGATACGGACAATGACCCGATCTGGAACGTGAAGTGCGTGCAACCCGATGGCCGCGTTCTGGGCATAAAGGCGGTGGACAAGGCGGGCACCTTGTACGACGTGAAAGCCTTCCTTATGAACGGCAACGGTACTGTGCTCGACATCAAGGCGATCATCGGTGGCGACAAGGTCGCAGTGAAAGTGCTGGTAAGCACCGATAAGTACTCACCGGTGAAAGCCGTCGGGGCGGACGGTACCATCTACGATGTGAAGGCCATCACCGCCGATGGCGGCAAGCTGGATGTAAAAGGTGTGAGCCGAAGTGGCAACGTCTACAACATCAAAGTGGTCGGGCCGAGCGGTGACCTCATGGGTGTGAAAGCCATTTCACCCCACGGCCTCTTCTATGATGTGAAGGGCGTGAAATTCAGCTCCGACGACAAGGAGATGGACCTGAACGGCGTGGCTGTGCGCGCCCATGTGAAAGCGCTGCCGCAAGTGGAATAAGATGGACTAGTCGGAGGAACTGACGCTCATCTCCAATTCCTTCTCTTCCTTCTTGGCGCCCTTCAGTACGGTGGTGGAGTCGATGCCGCTCAGCACTTCCAGGTTTATACCGTCGCTGAGACCTGTTTTGATGTAGGTCTTCTTCCAAGCCTCTTCTCCTTTTGCATCGCCGTTCTTCACGTTCACGAAGGCGCTGTCGCCTTTCGTGTTGAAGATGACGATGCTCTCCGGTACAGTGAGCACGCTGTCCTTTCGGTCGAGCACGATATCGGCATTGGCACTGTACCCGCTGCGCAGGCTCTCGCCTTCCTTCAGTTTGACTGCCGCACGGATCTCGAACTGGATGGCCCCGTTCTCCTCAACACCCTTCGGTGCGATGTACTCCAATTCCGCATCCCATTTCGTGTTCTCGATAGCCCCCACCGTCAGCACCACGGGCATCTTCAGCTTCACCTTGCCCACTTCGCTCTCGTCCACCATGCCTTGGAAGATGAGGTCGCCCATGTCCGCGATCGCTGCAATGGTGGTGCCTTCGTTGAAGTTGTTGCGCTCGATCACGCTGTTGCCCTCCTTCACCGGCACATCGAGGATCATGCCGTCGATGGTGCTGCGCACCACGGTGTTCCCCGCGCTCTTGTTGCTGATCCCGTCGCGTACCACTTTCAGCGCTTCCTCCGCCGCGCCAAGTTCCTGTTTCGCGTTCTTGAGGGCGATATCATAACCCTGCATTTCCGCAGCACTGATCACCCCTTTGTCCGCGAGCGGTTTGTTGCGGTCGTAATTCAACTGTGCGTTCTGTACACCGATACCTGAACTGTTCACGCGCTGCTCCGCGCTGCTCAACTGCATCATGTCGGGCACGATCTGGATCTTGGCGAGCGCGTCGCCCTTCTTCACATGGTCGCCGGCCTCGATGTAGAGTTCGCGGATGATGCCGCTCACCACGGGCTTTATCAGGATCTCCTTGCGGGGCACGATGCTGCCGTTGGCCACGGTCTTCTTCACCACGTTGTTCTTCTTGGCCTTCTCCGTGGCGAACTCATCGGGTTTGCTCGCGCTTTTCTGGTACAGGAAAACCATGGTCCAGATGAAGAGCAAGCCGAGACCGATGAAAAGGATGTACTTGAGGATGCGTTTCATGTTTTTCGTTGTCGTGCAGGGCTTGACCCGGCATCGCGTTGTTCGTTATTCTGCTCGTAATGCGTCCACCGCTTTAATGGCCAACGCCCGGCGCGCAGGCAAAAGCCCTGCGACAAGTCCACTGATGAGGAGGACGACGAAGGCCACGATGGCCACGCTTATGTCCACGCCGGGGTTCTTGAGGAAGTCGCTGCCTTCGCCGATCACCGCGCGCACGGCCTCGAGCACGCCCACACCGGCCAACAAACCGAAGTAGCCGGCAATGAGGATCAGCGTGAGCGCTTCATGCACGATCTGGCCGGTGACATTGCGTGGCGTGGCACCGATGCTGCGCCGTATGCCGATCTCCTTCGTCCGTTCCTTGATGCTCACCAGCATGATGTTGCCGATGCCGATGGCGCCCGCGATGAGGGAAAAGATACCCACGGTCCAACTGATGGCGGAGATGGCGATGAACAGCATGGACATCTGCATGAAGATCTCCTGAAGGTTGAAACTCCCGAACGCGCTCTCGTCCGTCGGGTCGATCTTGTGCTTGCGGGCCATCAGCGTCTTTATCTCTTTCTCCACTTTCGAGACTTCCACGCCGTCCTTTGCTATGATGCTGAACCAGTGCACGCGGTTAAGGCTGTTGAACGCCTTCTGGAAAGTGGTGAAGGGCACGTAGAGTTTCGCCTCCGGATTGTCGCCCATCTGGGCACTGCTTTTCTTGCGCGTAACCCCCACCACCATGAAGTACACACCGTTGATCCGGATGTACTTGCCCAAGGGTTCCTCCTTCACGAAGAGGAGGTCAACGGCTTGCTGCCCGATCACGCACACCTTGCGTTGCTCGTTCAGGTCTTGTTGGTTCAGGAACCGGCCCTGCACGATGCGCACCGATTCGACTTGCAGTACATCGGGCTCGGCGCCGTATACGGAGAACGCAGCGGTTTTGCTCTTGTAGCTCACATTGTTGCCGCCTTGCCAACCGCCCAGTTGCAACTGTGGCGAGCACACCTTGACGCCCGGGACCCTATCGCGGATCAGCTGGATGTCCTCGTTGTCGAAGTTGAAACGACGGCCGCGCTGAAACCCCTCGTAGGGTTTCGTTGTCGGCATGGTCCAGATGAAGCAGCAGTTGGTGGCGAACCCATCGAAGCCACCGAGCACGGCGTTCTTCAGTCCGTTGCCCATACCGAGCATCACTACCAGCATGAAGATTCCCCATGCCACGCCGAGCATGGTGAGGAAGCTGCGGAGCTTGTTGCGCCGCAGTGTCATCAGTACCTCGTTCCAGCGCTCGCGGTCGAACATGTTATTCGTCCCTTAGGGCTTCAATGGGTCGTATGGCGGCTGCACGGCGGGCAGGGAAGTAGCCGGCCAGGGATCCGGCCACGAGCATGGCGAGCAAGGCCCACAGGGCCACACCCAGATCGATGGTGGGGTTGCGGAACATCTGGCTGCCGGGGATCACGCTGGCCAATCCTTCCAACAAGAACACACCGAGCGCAAGGCCGATGTAACCGAAGATGGCTGTCACGAACACCGCCTCCAAGAGGATCTGCCCGACCACGTTCGCCGGTGTTGCACCAAGTGCCTTGCGTATGCCGATCTCCCGGGTGCGGTCCTTCACCACGATGAGCATGATGTTGCCGATGCCCACGATACCGGCGATCAAACTGCCGATACCGATGAACCAGATGAAGGCGGAGATGCCACCGAAAACCCCGTTGAAGGTGGATACGTTCTCGACGTTGTTGTCCAACCACAGTGCCCGCTCATCGGTGGGGTCGAAATTGTGCATGCGTGCAAGCGTGTGCCTGGCACGTTGTTCGGCCATTTCCGATCCGGGGAGTGTGGCATCGGCGAAACTGAACATGATCTGGTCCACATCGCGCTGGGCATTGAAGACGCGCTGCGCAGCGCTGAGCGGTATGAATACCGGACTGCGTTGCATCATCCCGCCCTCACCTTGGTTCTCGAACCGATAGAGCCCCACCACTTGGAACGGGATGCCGTTCACGTTCACCCATTTGTCCAACGGATCCTCGTCCTTGAACAATTCCTTGCGCGCATCCTCGGCGAGGGTGATCACCTTGCGCACCTGCTCCTCGTCCACTTCGTTGATGAACCGGCCGCGCTCGATGACCTGCTTCTGCAGTTGCTGTTGCTCGCTGACCACACCATTGATGTTGTAGCTGCCGAAGTTGTTGTTGTACTGCAACTGGCTGTTGCCGCGCCACACCCGGTAGCTGCCACTGATGTGCTCGAGCCCGGCAATGCTCGTGCGCAACGCTTCCACATCCTCCTCGGTCAGTTGGATGTTCCGGTTGGCGGGAAGACCGTTCCATGGTTTGCTCGTTTCGCCACCCCAAATGGAGATGCTGTTCTCGGCCGTGTTGCGGAAGTTGTAGGCGAAGCCGTTGCGCAACCCGGCACCCAAGCCGAGCAGCAATACCAGCATGAAGATGCCCCAGAACACGGCGAACCCCGTCAGCACCGTGCGCAGCTTGTTCTTGCCGATGCTCTGGAAGATCTCCCCCCATTTCTCCTTATCGAACATCGGCGAGGAGGGTTGCGGGGTCCATATGGGCGTTCTCGATCAGGCCGTCCTTCAGGTAGATAACGCGCTGGCTGGCGGCTGCTACGGCGCGCTCGTGCGTTACGATCACAACGGTCAGCCCAAGATCGCGGTTCACGTTCTTCAGCAATTCCACCACCTCCTGACTGGTCGTACTGTCCAAGGCACCAGTGGGTTCATCGGCCAGAATGATCTTCGGACTGCTGACCAAGGCGCGTGCGATGGCCACACGTTGCTTCTGGCCGCCGCTCATTTCGTTCGGCATGTGGGTGGCCCAATCCTTCAGGCCCACGTTCTCCAGCATCGCCATCGCCTGCTCGTTCCGCTTGCGGCGGCTTACGCCTTGGTAATACAGCGGCAGGGCAACGTTCTCCAAGGCGTTCTTGAACCCGATCAGGTTGAAGCTCTGGAAAATGAAGCCGATGTATTTGCTGCGCAGACCGGCGTTCTCCGTTTCACTCTGGCCCTTGATGAGCACATTGTCCAGATGGTACGACCCACTGTCGTACTCGTCGAGGATGCCGATGATATTGAGGAGGGTGCTCTTGCCCGACCCGCTCTGGCCCATGATGCTGACGAACTCGCCCTTCCCGATATGCAGGTCAATGCCTTTGAGCACCTGCAGGATATTGTTGCCGGTGTGGTAGGCCTTACGGATCCCTTTCAGTTCGAGCATGTGGTCCACTTCAATTCCGTGCGGCCCCGAAAGTACCTGCGGGCCAGTGCCCAACGGTTGGCCTTACACGAGCGGTTAGGCGGTGGGGAGGAGCGGGGTTGCCCGATCAAACAAGGTCCCAAACGGAACGCTTGCGGCCGGGCAGCAATGCGAACAGGATAGTGACCACGGGCCCCGCGAACGGCACCGCTGTGGCCAGCCCGTACCAATGGCTCCAACCGATATCCCTGGCACGGTGAACGCTGTTCCAGACAAGCGCACAGCCGAAACAGAAGGTGCTGATGCAAATGCCCACGGGTAAGCCCCCGTTCAGCCAAGGGTTCACAAGTGCGAACGGGTTGAACCAAGCCAGCGTAACCAGTTCGACGCTGACATCGGCGTTCACGCTCAACGCGACCAGGTCGATGAAGGCCTTGCCCAGCCCCAACACTGCGATGTTCCGCTGGTAGGTCAACCGATCGGTCGAGCCGTTGCAGTGCAACAAGTGCGAGATGCGGTTCATGGGAATTCTGTTGCCTTGTTGACTAACGGCCAGGCGCGCTTACGACGGGTATCGGGGTCGGCGTTGGGTTCATGCGGCTCTTCTTGCGCCCGCGGAAGAAGAGATAGAGGTTGAGGAAGAGCATCGCACCGAGGTAGATGGCGAAGCCACCCAGTTTGTGGGCCAATACTTCCACGACTTCCTGGTTGGAATCAAGCGGGTTGCTGAAGGCGTAGCTGGGGATGCCGTTAACCGTCTCCACCAGATCACGTGTGCCTTGGTCGATCCTCAGGATCAACAGCGCAAAGCCGAGGTTCAGGAGATAGAACCCGACTTCGAAGAGTTTGTTCGTGGCATCGGCGATGTCGGTCTTGCCCTTGAAGATGTCGAGCATGAAAGTGCGGCCGTTCGTGAAGAGCGTTCGGGCCACATAGAAGGTGAGCAGGAGCGCAATGGGCAGATAGATGAAGTAGGCGAGGACGATCTTGGTTTCCATGGTTCAGCGGTATTGGTTATCGGTTGTTGGTTGTGCCGTGCTGCCGACTGTAGCACGGTGTGATCGTGTCCGGTGGCTCCAAACCAGGAGCACGGTTATGTTGAAGTAGTGCAGTCCTGCCAGGGTGAACAGGATGAGGGCGATGCGCGTGCTGAGCACAGCGAGCATTTGCGTTACGCTGGTCACCGGCTCCCACAGGCTGACCACCAGCGCCACGTAGCCTGCGTTCACCACATAGCAGCACACGAGCAGCACGTTGTTCACTGCGTCGACAAGCGCGGTTGGGGGCGGGAAATTTCCCGCCCTTACGAAGATCCTCATCATCCAAACGCGGCCGTTGGTGTGGCACAGTTGCGCCACCCGCACAGCGATGAAGACCATCGCAGGGAAGAAGATCGCGTAGCTGATGAGGTTGAGGTTCATGATGCTTCGTTGGGGCGCGGGATCACTCGTCGTTACGGTGTGTCCTTGCGTGTTGCGGTTACCATGCAGTAGCGGAACAGATCGTGCTGCGCACCGAGCAATACCCCAAGGCCGCAGCTGCGCAGGTGCGCTTTTTCCAGAGGCTCCATGCGCTCACCACGGAACCATGTTTTCGCCAGTGTGAGCAGCAGCAGGGGCCAAGCGTGCATTGCGCAGGGCGCTATCCGCATGCTGAGGTCTTCCACACGCACATCGGTGAATCCGTTCTCTTCCAATGCGCGGGTGAAGTCAGGTAGGGATGGGAAGCAAGGCAACGCCCAGCCGTTGGCGACGGTATCTACCAGCCGTTTGCGCCACCCGCGTGGTTGTTTCATCAGGAAGCCATCCACCATCGCTAGTCGCGCACCGGTTTTCAGGACCCTTGCGGCTTCAGCCAGCACATCTGCTTTGCCGGGGCCAGTGCCGTAGCACAGGCTCTCCAAGGCATAGGCCCCGTCCAGCACTGCCGTTGGCAGGCCGGTTTTGCGGAAGTCGCACAGCCGCATCGTCACATCATCGTAGGTATTGTCGAGTAGGCTGGCTATTGCACCTTCCTGCGCCTGTTCTTCAACCACTGTCAGGGCATCCACATGCACGCCGTAGTTGTTTGCCATGAGGCGCGCTGCTGCTCCGTAGCCACAGCCCAGATCGGCAAAACGTTTTCCGAAGGCTGGCCCCAGCTCGCGCACCGTGTGGTGTACCATCGCTTCCAGCATCGGCTTGCGGCGGAAGGGGTTCATGGGCCACTTCCAATAGCCGAAGTGCAGGTGTCCTTCAGGGCTCCACACTTTGTACAGATCGGCGCTCGCGTGGAAGTGTGCGGTCACCTTGGGGTCGAAGACCGTTGTCGGACCGGCTTTGCGGAGGGTGGTGGCGGTGGCGGTCATTTGTCTTTGGTTGTAGTTTCAGGAAGTAATGAAACATAGTAGGCAAAAAAAGGGCGGTCATTTAAGCAGCGTGGAAGCGGCCTTTACGAACCACTGCACGTCTCGGCGGGTGCTGTGATCGAGCAAGGTGTCCAAGCGCGTGGTAAGGTCATGCAGGTCGTGGGTCATTTTGCGGAAGCTCTTGGCCTCCGGAGTACTGCCGGGTACGTCCTCCAACTCGTCGAGCAGACGCACCAGCGGTTCCAATTCGCGCTTCTTGCGCTCGCGGGTGATGTGGGTGGCCACCTTCCACACATCCTTCTCGGCCTCGAAGAACTCACGCCGTTCACCCGACTTCATGGTCCGGCGCACCAAACTCCAGTCGATGAGCGCCCTGAGGTTCATGTTCGCATTGCCCCGGCTTATGTTCAACTGGTCCATCACATCCTCGGTGCTGATGGGCTCGTGGCTGATGAGCAGCAGGGCATGCACCTGCGCCATACTGCGGTTGATGCCCCAAGCGCTACCGAACGTACCCCAGGCTTGGATGAATTGCTCGCGGGCATCTTTCAGGTCCATGGCTGCGCTGATTTGACATGTCAAACATAGGTCGTATCCATGGAAGTTTCAATACATATTGAAAGAAAAGTTTTCCACTGACCTTGGAGATGGCCACAGGGTGTCGCCGAATGCGCTTTCGCAAACCGATCGTAAGTGGGAAAACAAAGAAGTCCGCCGTGAGGCGGACTTCTTCCAAGCGGTCCGGACGGGACTCGAACCCGCGACCTCCGCCGTGACAGGGCGGCATTCTAACCAGCTGAACTACCGAACCGTTGGCTTCGGGGGCTACCCCAAAAGCGGGGCAAATGTAGCCGCATGAGCGATCCTTGCAAGAGAAGAAAGAACAAGACAACCCTCAATACAACCTCGCCCGTTTCAGCAAGAACTCCAGAAGGATGGGGCTGAAGCCCGCGTTGATGTCGGCCTCCACGAGATCGATCCCGTACTGGCCGCACTTCAACTTCAGCTGGTGCCAGCTATCGGTTACGGCAGTGCGGTAGGCATCGCGCACTTCGGCGGGATGTGCCTTCACCTGTTCCCCGCTCTCAAGGTCGACAAAGGTGTACGGTCGATCCTCCATCTGCAGTTCCAGTTCCCTCTTCCGGTCCACTATATGGAATAGAATGATGTCGTGTTTATTGAAGCGCAGATGCTGGAGCGCGTCGAACACTCCGGCTTGCTGGGCGCTGTTGTCCATCATATCGCTGAGGATGACCACCAACGAGCGTTTGGGCGCGCGATGCGCGATATCGTGCAATGCATCCACGATCGAGGTTTTACGGCCCTGCGCAGGGGCCTGTGCACTGAGCAGGTTCTCCAAATGCGTCATCACGTGGCGCAGGTGAACAGCGTTGCTGCGCGCCTGCTCCGCCACATCAACACGGTCGGTGAAGACGGTGAGACCCACGGCATCGCGTTGTTTGCGCATGAGCTGCGTAAGGGCGGCGGCGGCGTACACGCCGAACCGGATCTTGTTGAGGCCCTCCTTGTCATCGGCCTTCAACGGCGGATAGTACATGCTACTGCTGCCGTCAACCACCAACTGGCAACGCAGGTTCGTCTCCTCCTCGAAGCGTTTCACGAAGAGCTTGTCCGTGCGGGCGAACAACTTCCAATCCATGTGGCGGGTGCTCTCTCCGGGGTTGTAGGCCCGGTGCTCAGCGAACTCCACGCTGAAACCATGGAAAGGGCTCTTGTGCAGCCCGGCAAGAAACCCCTCCACCACCTGCCGGGCCTTGAATTCAAGCTGGCTGAGCGCGTGGATCTCTTTGTGATCGATGGGCATGACGTGCGCGACGTTCGGGTCGTGGGGCAAAGAACGGCATCGCTCACCAAAGCGTGTGTTCGTTCACGGTTGTTGGCGAAGCGTTGATCGCTGCGCTGAATTACCCTTTTTACGGTATTGATGCGGCCTGCGTGAGGCGGTTGCTTTGTCCCATCGGAAGCCACAATACCGAGAAGCCATGAAGACCATGAAGCCCTTGACCACCACGATCACCATCGCTGTGCTGCTCAGCGCCACCACCAAAGCCCAGGAAAGCGCGTCCAGTGCGCGGGACCACGACAACGTCTTCGCGGTTGAAGCGGTGGTGCTTTCGGCCAACAGCAGCGTTCATATCCAAGACGACAACTCAAGGGCTACGCTGCAAGGGGACTTTATTCCCGGCAGCCAAGCGGACCGTCAATGGGGCACGGCTTCCGTTTGGCACGCGTTCACGCTTACGGAAAAGTCCAACCTCACCATCGATCTCGGGGGTACGGAGTTCGTCCAGCCCGGTGCCTTCTTCGATGGGCTGCTCCCGGAGCCTGTGACGGCTGGCAACACCATCACCGCCGACGCGCTGTACCTCTCGGCCGCCAAGGATGGCAACTACGCCATGACATTTCTCGCGCTGTCTCCCGGCACGTACTATCTGCCCATCGGCTGCATTCCCGACTTTGCTGAAGGCCGGTATGTGCTTACCGTTAATACGACCCCTTACCCCGGGGAAGTGGTGACACGTTGATCCCGTAGGTCGCCAAAAGGAAGGCCCCCGGCATTGCCGAGGGCCTTCTCAATTTTCAGGCTGTCACTTCGCGCACGCAGCGCGTCATGTCGAGCGGAGTCGGGACACCAGACCTAGGCCAACTGCCCTTGGAGCTTCCCTGCCAACGTGGCCTTGGGCACGGCCCCAACGCTGCGGTCCACCACTTGGCCGTTCTTGAGGAACAGGATGGTAGGGATGCTGCGGATGCCATACTTCATGGCCACCTGCGGGTTGTTGTCAACGTTCAGTTTACCGATCACGGCTTTGCCTTCGTACTCGGCCGCGAGTTCCTGCACCACCGGGCCAACCATGCGGCAAGGGCCGCACCATTCCGCCCAGAAATCCACCATCACGGGTTTGTCGCTCTTAAGGGCGAGTTCTTCGAAGTTGCTGTCAGTGAATTCGAGTGCCATTTTGGTTGTTGCGCTATTGCGCTTGTGTGTTGCTGTTCTGTTCGAGGAGGGCCAAGGTCACTGCTTCATCCATTGCTGGAACAACGTTGAAGCCAACTTATCAACCCCCTGCTATTCGGCCCCAAAGGTTGGGCGTTGCACGCCTTTGTCAATGTCCAGGCCGGGACCAAATGCGCTGACAGTTGGTCAGCCAAGCCTCGCATCCACGTCGGCCATGGCGGTCAGGCGGTTCATCAATTCCTCGCTCACGGCGATCGTAGCGGCCTTGGCGCTCAGGTCAACCGTAAGGTTTTCCGCACTGCTGTATAGGCTCAGGTTCACCTTGCATTTGCCCGGGTGCTCCTTCAGCACATCTGCCAGTTCGCGTGTCAGGTCGTCGCTCACGCGCTCGGCTTCGATCCGCAGGTTCAGTTTGGTGAAGTACTTCTCGCGTACATCGCTCAGCAGATCCATGCTGGCGATCTTGAACTCCATCTGGCCTTCATCGCGGCCCCACGTGCGTTCGGCGGCGCGGCCCTTCACCAACAGGGTGGTCCCTTGGCTCAGGTAGATCTTGTGTTTCAGGTAGTCCTCGCTGAAGAGCATGAAGTCGTGGGATCCCGTGTGGTCCTCCAGGCTCAAGGTGCCGAACGGCTTGCCGCTCTTGGCGATCCGGTGCTCGGCCTTGGTAACGATGCCGGCGAAACAGATCTCGCGGCCAGCCAGTTGTTTCAGGTCCTGTAGCTGCGGCAGTGTGGTGTTGCAGAGGTATTTGATCTCCAAGCGGTGATCGTCCAGCGGGTGACCGCTGAGGTAAAAGCCGATCACCTCTTTCTCGTAATGCAGTTTCTCCAACGCGCTCCACGGATCGATGTTCGGGAATGTGGGCTCTGGGATCCCGGCTCCTTCCACGCCCGTATCGAACATGCTCACCTGGCTGCTGTCCTCGCCATCCTGGTGCTGCTGGCCGTAACGTGCGAGGGTTTCAATGAACGTAGGCTTGCCTTCGCCTGCGCTGTGGAAGAATTGTGCGCGGTGCGTTTTCGGGAAGCCGTCGAAAGCCCCGGCATACGCCAGACTTTCCAAAGCCTTGCGGTTCGCACTGCGCAGGTTCACGCGCCGCATCAGATCGAACACGTTCGCGAACGGACCGCCTTCGGTGCGGGCCGCAACGATCGCTTCCACCGCCGCTTCGCCAACGCCCTTCACGGCGCCCAGCCCGAAGCGGATCTGTCCAGCCTTGTTCACGCCGAACCTCAATGCGCTCTCGTTCACATCGGGGCCGAGCACGGGAATGCCCATGCGCCGGCACTCTTCCATGAAGAAGGTGATCTTCTCGATGCTGCCCTGCGAGTGCGTGAGCACGCTGCTCATGTACTCCGCCGGGTAGTTCGCCTTCAGCCATGCCGTCTGGTAGGCAACGAACGCATAGCACGTACTGTGGCTCTTGTTGAAGGCGTATTGCGCGAACGCTTCCCAATCCTTCCACACCTTCTCGCACACCTTCGGGTCCAAACCGTTCTTGGAAGTGCCTTCCAAGAACTTGCCTTTCATCTTGTCCAGCGTGGCGCGGTCCTTTTTGCCCATCGCTTTGCGCAGCACGTCCGCATCGCCCTTGCTGAAACCGGCGAGCCTTTGGCTGAGCAACATCACCTGCTCTTGGTACACGGTGATGCCGTAGGTCTCTTTCAGCAACTCCTCCATCTCCGGGAGGTCGTAGCTGATCTTCTCCAAGCCGTGCTTCCGCTTGATGAAGCTGGGGATGTATTCCAACGGTCCGGGGCGGAACAACGCGTTCATGGCGATGAGGTCGCCGAACCGGTCCGCCTTCAGTTCGCGCAGGTACTTCTGCATGCCGACGCTCTCGAACTGGAACGTGCCGTTCGTTTGCGCGCGCTGGTACAATTCGAAAGTCTTCGGATCATCGAGCGGGATACCGTCGATGTCGATCCGGATCCCGTGGTTCTGGTCGATGAGGCGCAGCGCATCGCGGATGATCGTCAGCGTCTTCAGCCCAAGGAAGTCCATCTTGATCACGCCGGCATCCTCCACCACTTTACCGTCGTACTGCGTTAGCAAGAGCGTCGATTCCTTGCTGGTGCACACGGGCAGGATCTCCGTGAGGTCCTTCGGCGCGATGATGATGCCAGCAGCATGCACCCCCGTTCCCCGCACACTGCCCTCGAGCTTCTCGGCTTCCCGCAGCACATCCGCGTGCAGCTCTTCGCCCTCGGCGATCTTCCGCAGTTGCTTCACCAGTTCCACCTCGTCGCTGTTGAGGTTCTCTTTCTGCTTCAAGCTGCCTTCACCTTCGAAGGGCGCGTGCAGCATGCGTTGCAGTTCGATGCCCGGACGTTCGGGTATGAGCTTCGCCAAACGATCGGCCTCATTGAGCGGTAGGTCCAGCACACGGCTCACGTCACGGATGCTGCTCTTCGCTGCCATGCCGCCGTATGTGACGATCTGCGCCACTTGGTTCTTGCCGTACTTCTCCACCACGTAGTCGATCACCTTCTGCCTTCCTTCGTCGTCGAAATCGGTGTCGATATCGGGCATGCTCTTGCGGTCCGGGTTCAAGAAGCGCTCGAAGAGCAGATCATACTTGATCGGGTCGATGTTGGTGATACCGACGCAATAGGCCACCGCGCTGCCCGCAGCGCTGCCGCGGCCGGGGCCGATCAATACACCGATGCTGCGGCCGTGGTTGATGAAGTCTTGTGTGATGAGGAAGTAGCCGCTGAACCCCATCGTCTTGATGGTGAACAGTTCGAAGTCGATGCGTTCCTTGATCTTCGGATCCAGTGAGCCGATGCCGCCGGACAAGCCGCTATCCAAGCTGCCGTTGGCCATTGGCTGTTGGCCATTGGCTACATAGCGCCTGATGGCGCCCTCGTAGGTGAGGTGGCGCAGGTACTCGTCCTGGTCCGTGAAGCCCTCGGGGATCTGGTAGTTGGGAAGTAGGATGTCCTTCTTCAGCTTCAGCAGGTCAACCTTGTCGACGATCAAGTTGGTGTTGTCCAACGCCTCCGGCAGATCATGGAAAGTCGCGGCCATTTGGGCCTGCGTCTTGAAGAAGAACGCATCGTTCGGGAAGCCGAAGCGCTTGCCTTTTTGGCTGCCTTCCTCGTCGCCGTCCTTTGCTTTTTCGGTGCTCTGCTTCTCACCGGTGTTCACGCACAGCAGGATGTCGTGCGCGTTGTAGTCCTCCTGATCGACGTAGTGGCTGTCGTTACTGGCGATGATTGGCACGTTGTACTTGCGGGCCCATTGCACGAGCACGGCATTCACCTTGTCCTGCTCAGTCAGGCCGTGGCGTTGCAGTTCCACATAGTAGTCCTCGCCGAAGAGATCGAGCCACCATTTGAATTCGGTCTCCGCTTTCGACAGGTCACCGTCGCCGGCACGCAGAATGGCCTGCGGCACGCTTGCGCCCAAGCAGCAGGTAGTGGCGATCAGCCCTTCGTGGTATTGCTCCACAAGACCCTTGTCGATCCGCGGGTACTTGCTGTAAAAGCCCTCGATGTACCCGAGCGAGCACAGCTTGCTGAGGTTGGTATAGCCCGTGGCGTTCTTCGCCAGCATCAACTGGTGGAAGCGCTTGTCCCTGTCCTCCCGGGTGAAGATCTTCTTGGAACGGTCCTCCACAACATAGAACTCGCAGCCCACGATCGGCTTCACCTTTAAGCTGCCGTCCTCGTTCTTGTGCTTGCCCGCCTCGGCCACGAACTTGAACGCACCGAACATGTTGCCGTGATCGGTGATGGCAATAGCAGGCTGTCCATCGGCAACGGCTTTCTTGTACAGCGCCGGAATACTCGCGGCGCCGTCGAGAAGACTGAACTGCGTGTGAACGTGGAGGTGCGAGAACTTCATAGTCGGGTCGCGAATCTACCGGCGTGAAGGGGAGGAGAGATGGGTCAGTTTTCCACAAGCCATTCGCACAGGTGTTCTAGGGACAAAAAACTTTCAAGTATCCAGCATGTCCCAATCATCCCCCAGAACCCAACGCAACGCTGAAAGCTTGCCGTTGAGCATTCCCCATGCGAATTTGTCGTACGGGCCGAGAGTCTTCTTGCCGTACTTTCTCTCTACTCGCTTGGCGGCCTTTTTGGCCGTCGCGATAATATCAGGTGGGGTCTTGCTCTGACCGGAGGCAACTCGTAGCATGAACACTTGATGGCGGTCATACCATATTCGATCAAAAAGTTCCTCAATTGCGTCAAGAACTTCTAGTTCACTTCGTGGCCTCGGTTCATCGGGATTTTCAGAAAGCGCACGTCGCGTCGTCTCAGCGAGCCCCAGAATACGCTCTACCGCATCCTCCAAGTCCTTCTTAGAGATTAGCGCTTCGGTTTGTGTTGCAATCCGATCCAAGATGTCCTTATCCGCAGAGTATCGATTCGCACAGACCTCATACCAGAAGTCGCGCGTTTCGCGAATGAACTTTCTCTTGCTCGGATTAGCTCTATATGTCTCATGACAGGTCGGGCAAACCGGTGCTGCATTCTCTTCGGTATCCTCTCCATCATCTTCCTGCGGTACGATATGATGTACCTCAACACCAAGTGTGTGACAAAGGCAGCACATGAAATGTGCTCTGCGCTTGACTTTGAGCTTGAGCGCTGGTGAGAATGCCATGTAGCTTGGACTTGCCTGTTCTGGTCAGCGAATGGGCAAACTTATCTGACCTCCTCGGGTATGAGAGATCATTGATGGTATCGCGATCCGTGATACCAACAGCTTCACCATCCCTTCACAAAGGCCGCAGTGAGCCGTCCGGTCTTGGCCAGCACCTCGCAGGTGTAGGATCCGGTTGCGAACTGTGCCATGTCCACTTCGGTCGTACTGCGCGAAAGCATGCGTTGGAAAGTCACGCGTCCTGCGGCATCGAAGACGCGCAGCTCGCCGTGATCGAAGCCCGGTGGAGCGTGTACCGTGAGGCGTTGCATCAGTGGGTCGGTGAAGAGTTGCAGCGTTCCGTGAACGGGCCGTTCAACAATGCCGGTGGTCGGTTGCAATGGCCCGATGGGTTCCGTGGCAACCACCAAGTGATCGTAAAGGATGTAGTGCGAGACGCCAGGTGGGCTGGTATCGTCGTAGTACTCGATCCAGATGTAGTTGAGGTTGAGCGCGGCATCGGTGCGCCATCGGAAACCGGGGAAAGGAGGCTCGCCTGCCGTGATGTAGAACTTGTCCCAAAGCCAGTGGCCTGTCGGGAAACCCGGCCCCCAGTAGGCCACTTCATCCCCATTGTGCCATATGCGCAGCTCGCCGTTGTGCGCAGTGTCCGGATCGTTCAGCTTCACCATCATCTCCACGCACAGCCACTGATCGAAGGGCACCGGTCGCGGGGTGGAGTCGCCAAGGACCATCACATTTCCCCAGCAGTTGCTGTTGGGATCGCTGTGCATATCACCCCAGTACATGTAGGTGTTCATGTTGTTGTTCACAGGCTCGTACGCGATGGAAATACGTTCGTCGCCAAGTCCGCAAACACCCGCGCGCGGATAGGGCCACGGGATGATGGGGTTGTAGCCACCGATCCAGATGCTCTCGTGATGGATGTAGCCGAGTGAGGTCGATGGATACTTGACGTAGTAACGGATGTAGAGCGTGCTGTCCCATCCGGGCGTGAAGCTCTTGTAGAGATGTCCGCCGTTGTTCTGCCCGCCGACGTTGGTGATCCGGATGGACTGCGATCCTCCACTTCCGGCAGGCACATCGGGGTCGAGCGACATGCCTGCCGCGTTCACCGCATCATCGTAGTTCGCTATGATGTTGGGCAGGGTGTTCTCGAACTGTTCCGTGTAGAGCACGCTCGGGTGGTTGCCGATACCGACGTCACCGGGATACAGCAAGGAGATCTGCGCAAAAGCGACAGATGTAGTGCAGAGGGAGAGCAGGCAGGCGACTTTCCTCGGCATGGCTTCCTGGGGAATGTGATGCAAGGTAGGAGCGCATGGAGCGGATCCGGTCCTATTGCGATGTGTCACGATTCACAATACAATTGAAGCCAACTTTCCCAGCATGGAACCACGCCCACCGATCCCGCCTTTCACCGAAGCCACAGCGCGCCAGAAGATCCAGATGGCCGAGGACGCATGGAACAGCAAGGATCCAGAACGCGTTGCGAAAGCGTACACCCTGGACAGCGAGTGGCGCAACCGGTCAGAGTTCATTAACGGACGCGAAGCGATCGTCGCGTTCCTGAAGCGCAAGTGGGCGAAGGAACTGGACTACAAACTGAAGAAGGACTACTGGGCTCATGGCGACAACCGCATCGCCGTGCGCTTTGAATATGAGTGGCGCGATGCGGAGAGCAATTGGTTCCGCAGCTACGGCAACGAGAACTGGGAGTTCGATGCGGATGGCTATATGCAAAAGCGCTATGCCAGCATCAACGATGTGCCGATCAAGGAAAGCGAACGGAAGTTCTGAGAACCTGCTCCGGTAGGTTCAGGACGATAGCGCGGCGAAGAACATCTCCAATCCGCCTTTCCCTTTGACCTCGACCGTGCCGCGCGGGGTAAATGCGAACGTTGGATCGTCCTTCAAAAGCGCGTAGGTGTGTTGGCTTACGTTCACCCGGCCCACCTCGCCGTTCTGTTCCATGCGTGCAGCCGTGTTCACGGCATCGCCCCAGATATCATACTGGAATTTCTTCACGCCGACGATCCCGGCCACCACGCTGCCTGTGTGTATCCCGATGCGCATGTCGAACGCCGGTGCGCCGAGCACCGTGCGCTGCGCTTTGCGCTCTTGCAGGAAGGTTTGCATCTGCAAGCCGGCCAGCACCACTTCCTTGGCCGATCGGCCACCGTGGGCCTGCAGACCTGCGACGGCCATGTACGCGTCTCCAATGGTCTTGATCTTCTCCACACCCAGACTTTCCACGATCCGATCGAACTCCATGAAGCAGGCGTTCAGCTCTTCCACCAACTCCTTGGGCGACATGTGCTCGGAGATGGACGTGAAGTTCTTGAAGTCGCTGAACAGGATGGTGACCTGGTCGAATTCGCGCGCCTCGGCGGTGCCGCTTGCCTTCAGTTCCTCGGCCACCTCCGCCGGAAGGATGTTCAGCAAAAGGCGCTCGGTCTTCTGCTGCTCGCTTGCCAACGCAGCGTTGGTGACCTTCAGTTGTTGCAGTGCAACGTTCTTGGTGTTCTCGAACAGGTTGACGACCACGTACAGCAGCACGACATGGCCCAACAGGGAGATCAGCGTGAAGGTGCTCACCCATTCCGCCGCCATGCCCATTGGGAAGTACTGCCCACGGATGTCCAGGATACCGAGCACGAGCATGACACCGATGGAGATCAGCAGCCAAGCGATCGCCCAACGCCGGCCCATGAGCAAGAGCGCGATGATCGGGAAGAGCGTTGCGAACCCGGGATCGTTGGCCGATCCGATGATACCGCCTGTGCTGATCCACAGCTTGGTGATCGATGCGGTGAGCATGAGCAAGTAGGCATTGCCCACCCATACCAGCGGAAACCCACGGCGCAACAGGAAGGGGAGTATCACACAGACGATGAACGTTACGGCGATGCTCGTGATGGCAACGTGGTACTCGATGAGTATGCAGATGGGGATGTAGCTGATCGCGTACAGCGCCGTGATGAACGCGAGCGACACCATGAGGCGATGGCAGCGCAATTCCTCCGGGTCGTGCTGGTGCTCGACCGGTATGAAATACATGATCAACCCTTTCAGCCCCGCTGCCATCGGCCGATGTTCAACTTGTACAGGATGCGGATGTACCAGATGTCGAAGAAGGCGGTACAGACGCACAACGTTTGGAGGAAGTGATTGTCAGGATACTTGGTGAAGAACATGATGCTGATGAGCGCGTTACCGATGAACTTGCTCCAGCCGCTCAAACGTGTCTGGCCCTGCTCGCCCGGTAGGAACAGCAGGTACAGGTAGCAGATCGTCATCTCCAAACTGATGAGGTAGCCGCTGAGCGGTGCCATGGGCAGATCATAGCCGGTGATGAAGAAGTATTGCAGCACCTGCCCCATGATCACGCCCACGGGCAGCAGCCACGGCAATGCATCCTTCACGGTCTGGATGCGCACCTGCTTCCATCCGTAGCGCAGCATGCTGTAAACGATGTAGATGTCCAGCACAATCCAGGCCCAATACGCTACAACCAGTGCCTTGCCCATATCGGGCACGAAGAAGAGCGAGGTGGTGACCTCGAAACCGAAGTTGAGGCAGATGGCGAGCAAAGGAATGTTGATCACCTTGAATTTGATGATCGTGCGGATGGTGTCGATGTACACCAGCACCCACAAGAGCGCTCCTGTTAAGAAGAGCGCGATCTGGTAAGGTTCGTAGTTGCCTGTATCGAACCAGGGATGCGCGGTCTTGAGGTATTCCCAGATGGTCATGGTTGCTGTGGATCACCGGTTATCGGAAGACAAGCGAAAAGATGGTGAAGAGGAAGAACCAGATGGCATAGGCAATGCTCCAAGGGACCATGAAGACCTTCATCCACCAAGGCAAGTGTTCGCTCCACGGAAGTCCTTTCGCGTACCGGCGTGCATCGAGCCACTTCAGGGGTGCGAAGAAAACCGGCTCCTTCATGGGCCAAACGCCACAAAGCGGTGCGCTGGATCCGGTGGTGGCGATGATCCCGTTCACGGCGCGGCGCGCGGCTTCGTTGGCGCCTTCCATTGTGGCCAGATCCGTGTATGTGCGCACGTAATCGGATGCTAGGAAAAGGTTGGGGATGCGCGACATCGCTTCGGGCCGCAGCGCCCAGCTGTTCACGGTGTTCACCAGCAAAGGTTCCTTGTCAAGGTCGCCGTGAACGATCGGTCGCCAGCGGATGTCACGGTCCAAGTACCAGTGCTCGATCATGTTTTTGCGAAGCACCACTTTGCCACCGACGTTGAGGCTCTTTTCCAATTGTTCCCACACCAGCTCGGACACGTCCTTCGGATCGCAATCCTCGGCCAAGCGCCCCTTGAACTTCGTGTACAACCAATCGCTGATGTCCACGCTCAGCACGCCCTTCACCTTGCCGTTGTAACGGTCGCCCAGGTCATATCCCTTCCAGAATTGCATCTGGCTGATGGAGGTGACGGCCCACTCACTGTCGTCGTAGATCACGTGGCCTTGGTTGATCACCACGTCCTCGTTCAGGTAGTACTGAATGCCGTTCATCCAACTCACGCTGGTGGCCAATTGCTTCGCGAGCGTGAGGTTGGGGTCCACCTTTTCCATCTCCATGGTGATCAGCTCGGCGGCGCGTTCCACCGGTGTGGCAAGCACGAACAGATCCCCGGTCACATCCCGTTCCGTGCCGTTCTCGTCCTTCACGCGCACAGTGCTGATGCGTCCATCCTTCATCGCGATGCCCACCACCTTGTTGTGCTTGTGGTAGCGCACACCTTTCTCCAGCAGGAAAGTGAGCCAAGGGTCAAGCCATTGGTCATTGGTCGGGCCGTTGAGCACGCGGTCGGTGTTCACACCGGGGCTCATCATGTTGAAGATCAGTTGCAGGAAGATGTCGCCTCCGGTCTTGGTGCTCGCTGATCTCGCTTGGGCGGCGACCAGCGTGCGCGTGAGCCCGGCCACGAGAAGGCTCTGGTAGATCTTGCTGAAGCGATCTGCTTCCAGGTAGTCCCACCAACTGAGGCGCTCGTAATCGTTGGTGCGGCGCTCAGTACAACTCGTCATCAGCTGCCACACACGGTGCGCGAAAAACTCTTCTTCCTCATGCGTAAGCCCGGTATCGGTACCGTGCATGTCGTGTATGATCACCTTCAGGTCGGCCAGTGAACGCGGGAACGAAGCGATAGTGACGATGGGTGGTTTACCGTAGCGGGCGATCATGATCCGCTTGGTAGGCGTGAGGTTGCCGAAGCAGCCTTGTGCGTTCATCGTCCCGTCCGGCTTACGGAAGGGGATGCGCTTCATCGTATCCGTTACGTGCTTGTAGAAACCCGGGAAGAAGCGGAAGCCGTGCTCGCCGGGCAGGTACTTGTCCGGGAACTGCAAATTGGTTTCGGGCACGTTCACCGAGCGCGCCTTGCCGCCCACGTACTGCTTGTGCCGTTCAAAGACCTCGACACTGAAGCCGCGCTCGATGAGTTCGTGCGCCGCGCTCATACCGGCCACACCGCCGCCAATGATCACCACATGAGACATTCGGGGAAAGGTTGGGCGCGTGGGGAAGGGGATGGTGCGCTCCGAAACATAGATAGAAATCGCATGAAGGAACGAATGGGGACGGCCCCGTGATCCGCAAGTCCGCCATCCCCGGTCATCAGGCGCGTTGAAGCGTCGGTCTCTACATTCGGCCATGCCCACTTTCGAGGTCCATCCCGACATCGCCCAGGCGCGAACACTGGACAAGGCGTTCTATATCAGTGCAGCCCATTTGGCTGCTGCCAAGGAGAAGCTCTTCGCTCCGAGCTGGCAATACGTAGGGCATGCGGATCAGCTCACAACGAACGGTTCCGCGCTACCGCTAACGCTATTGGAGAATTATCTCGATGAGCCGCTTGTGCTGGTAAAGGACCAGGACGGGAAGACGCGGTGCCTCTCGAACGTATGCACGCACAGGGGCAACATTCTCGTGAACGGACCATGCACGGCGGACAAGCTGCGTTGCCGTTACCATGGTCGCCAGTTCCATCTGGACGGTCGGTTCGCATCCATGCCGGAGTTCAAGGAAGTGCAGGATTTTCCAAGCCCATCGGACGATCTTCGGCAACTCCCGCTGCACCAATGGGGCAAGCTTTTGTTCGCGGGGCTGGAGCAAGCGCCCCCTGATGCGTTCCCTCCCATGGAAGAGCGCATGCGTTGGTCGCCCATGGACAAACTGATCCACCGTGCGGACCTCTCAGCGGATCACTTGGTACAGGCGAACTGGGCACTTTACGTGGAGAACTATCTCGAAGGGTTCCATATCCCGTTCGTTCATCCCACGCTGAACGCGGTGCTGGATTTCGGCGACTACACGACCGAACTCTACGCGCGTTCGAGCCTTCAACTCGGCATCGCGAAAAAGAACGGGGCCTGCTTCGACATACCTGCCGGACACCCGGACCACGGGAAGAAAGTGGCCGCGTATTACTGGTGGGTCTTCCCGAACCTGATGTTCAACTTCTACCCGTGGGGACTCTCGCTCAACATCGTGCAACCGCAGGGCGTGAGCATGACCAAGGTGTCCTTCCTCACCTTCGTTTGCGATGAGAGCAAGCTCGGTACCGGCGCTGGGACCGGGTTGGAACAAGTGGAGAAAGAGGATGAGGAGGTGGTAGAAGCAGTGCAGCGTGGTATCCGATCGCGCAACTACACGCACGGTCGCTATTCGGTGACACGGGAGCAGGGCACACACCATTTCCACCGGCTCATCGCCGAGTCGATGGGTTGACGCATGAGCGGTCTCCAACGCCGGTTCGGCTTCAACACCACGGTTGCTGTGATCGTGGGCGGCGTTATCGGTTCAGGCATTTTCATGAAGCCAGCGCTGATGGCATCGCAGCTTGGCTCGCCGCTCGTGTTGCTGAGCGTATGGGTGGTGGCTGGCGTCGTCACATTGTTCGGTGCGATGAGCAATGCGGAACTGGCCGCCATGTACCCGGAGACCGGTGGATCGTACGTCTACTTCCGGAAGGTGTACGGCAACGGCTTTGCGTTCCTCTATGGATGGTCGGCATTCGCGGTGTTCAACACGGCCGGCACCGCATCCATCGCTTATGTGTTCGCGCACTACGCCACAGTGTTCGTTGACCTTCCGGACCTCCCTCAAGGGACGGTCAATTCCATTGTCCTGCACATGCCCGGCATCGGAACGATCATGCCGTTGGAGCACATCGGTGTGAAAGCCTTGACCATTGTGATCGTCCTGCTGCTCACCTTGCTCAACTATTTCAGCGCGGGAATGGGCGGTGCCGTGCAGCGATCACTGACGGTATTGAAGGCGGCGGCCATCGGTTTGTTGATCATCGGGTTGTTGTTCGGTGCAAGTGGAGTCAGCGGTCACGGCATGTTCACGAACATGACCGATACTCCTACGGGCTGGGCCATGGTGGCGGCATATGTCGCTGCATTGGGTGGCGCGTTCTGGGCGTACGATGGGTGGAACAATATCACCTTCATCGCCGGTGAAGTGAAGGACCCGCAACGCAACATCCCGCGCGGCCTTTTCCGGGGCCTGTGTTTCTGCGTGCTGGTCTACGTGCTGGTGAACCTGGCCTACTTGTACGTGCTGCCGATCGAGGCCATGGCAACTTCCACACTCGTCGCATCGGATGCCGTCAACGTTGTTTGGGGCGCGGTAGGCGGTGGACTTGTCGCGGCGTTGGTGATGCTCTCCACCTTGGGCGCTACCAGTTCGAACGTCCTGGCTACTGCGCGGGTAACGCATGCCGTTGCTGCGGATCACAAGCCTTTCGCGTGGGCGGGAAGGGTGCGCGCCGGTTCGGCTACTCCCGGCAATGCGCTTGTGCTGCACTTGGTCTGGATGGGCGTGTTGGTGTTCAGCGGTTCGTTCGATATGCTCACCGACATGCTCATTTTCGTCAGCTGGTTTTTCTATGGCGCATTGGCTTTGGCCGTGATCATTCTGCGGGTGCGTGAACGGGATGCACCACGCCCATACCGCGTGCCTGGCTATCCTTGGGTGCCGGGTGTGTTCGTCGTGTTCACGGCAGTATTCCTCGTCATCACACTCTGGACCGACGTGACCAATTACATCGCAGGACGCACGGTACTGATCAACTCGGTGCTGGGTGTGTTGATCACATGCGCTGGTATTCCCTTGTACTATTGGAGCATGAAGCGCCAGCGCCATGAACAGCGTACTTGACCGGTTCTACTCGGCATTCGGTCGGAAGGACTGGGCCACGATGAACGCCTGCTATCACCCGGACGCACGCTTCGATGATCCGGTGTTCCCCGACTTGGACGCCCAGGAAGTGAAGGCCATGTGGAAGATGCTGCTCTCAGCCGATGGCGCCATGCGCAGCACCTACAAAGTGCTGGAGGAAAGCGCGACCAAGGGTGCTTGCGACTGGGAAGCATTCTACAACTTCAGCAAGACGGGCCGACCCGTTCACAACATCATCCACAGTGAGTTCGAGCTGCGCGATGGGCTCATCTTCCGCCAACGCGATCATTTCGACTTCTGGCGTTGGAGCAGGCAGGCGCTCGGTATGAGCGGGCTGCTGCTGGGCTGGACACCGATCGTGAAGAACAAGGTGCGCGGCATCGCGCGCGCAGGCTTGGAGCGCGCGATGATGAAAGGTTGATGGGTCAGTCTTGATCTGCGCGGCACGTTGGGTCGTGCCTCACAGGGAAATTCACCGAGCTGGCGATGAAGCAGAGCTTGCTGGCCTCGCCGTGCAAGGACTGCGCTTTCTCGACCATGCTGGCATCGCGAACGCTCACCACTGGATGCAAAACCACTTCCGTCATTCGGCCGCCATCGCCGATGGTCTCCATGGTTCCTGTGGCGTTGTCTGTGTAGGCGGTCACAACCACGCGGTTCTTCACGCATACATGCAGGTAACTGAGCATGTGACAGGCGCTGAGCGCTGCTACCAGCAATTCTTCGGGGTTGTGCCGTGAGGGATCACCGCGGAAGCTCGGGTCGGCTGAACCGGACAGGTCCGGCTTGTTGGGGACGCGGATGATGTGCTCGCGCTTGTAGTTGCGATAGCCATCGGTGCCGGTGCCGGTGTTTCCGGTCCATTCCGTGGTGAGCGCATAATGGTGGGCCATGGTTGAGCGCGTCAATTCTTCATGAAGCGCGCTTGCGCGCCAACGCCGTCCAGCTTGATGATATACGCACCCGGCGCAAGGTCTCCGACGTCCAGCGTTGTGGTCGTCGCTCCGTTGTGCACCACGCGTCCCTGCGCGTCGAGGATGACGAATGATGTGTGCGCCGCGAAAGATGGCAGTTCGAGCACGATCCGATCGTCCGCCGGGTTGGGGTACATGATGAACGAAGGTGCTGGGCCAGGTTCCTCGATGCCCACTCCCGGTGCGAGGTTCCAACCGATGTCGCGCAGCATGGCCAAGCAGATGAGGCCGGGGTGATGGTTCATGGTACCCGCACTGCTGAACGGTGTCATCAACTCGTTCGGGTTGCCGGCGGGATAGGTGCTTTCGTTCAGGTGTACGCAACTGCTGCCGAGGGCGAAGGCGCCAGGCGCGTAGATGCGAGGTGCCTGTCCACCGTTCATGGCCATGGCGATCGGTCCGTTGAAGTAGAGCGCATTGCCGGTCATCGCGCCTCCGAGCAGGGTGCCGGGGTTCGGCATCATGGTGAGCGGACCGTCCTGAGCATCGTTGAGATAACGGTCGAAGATCCCCGGCAGGGTATCGAGTTGTGGCCACGGGAAAGTGGTGGTCAGTGGTGCGAAGTCGCTGGCCAAGAGCAAGCCGAGCGATCCGTCAGCGCCGACTTTCTTGCTCAGCCCCACGAATCCAAGGCCGTGACCCAGTTCGTGCAAAGCCACGGATACGAAATCGTGCTGTCCGGGAGCGGGTGTGCCGGTCGTGTCGGCGTACCAATCGGCGCCGTTGCTGAAGAAGATGTCGATGTCGTTTTCGCCGGGGTTCAGTTCAACGCCGGCGATGCTGTTGGCCAGCGAGGTTGCGTACCACGTGCTGGACTGTGGTGCGCCGGGAAAGTCGCGGCGTCCATTGGGAAAAGTGATACCGAGCGCGTTCGCTCCCAGCGGGAAAAAGCTCACGTTCACCTTGATGGGTACTGGTGAAACAAGCAGGTGTGCCCATATGTCCGCAGCATGGTCGAACGCCGTTACGAAGGGAGGGGGAACGCTGTTGTACACAATGGAAAACTGGGCCGTCTGCGAATGAGCGGTAAGGGCCGTTGCTGCACAGACCAGTAAGTGGTGAAACCGTTGACTTCGCATGTGTCTTCATCCCGATCCTTCGGGGCCAGCGAACTTACACCGCCAGCATTTGCACCAAACGGAACAGGTCGGGTTCGAAGGTCTTCTTCACGGCTATTGCTTCGGCATGGGGCGTGAAAGTGATCACACCCTTCAAGGTCCCGACCACGCAATGCTCCTCCCCGTTGAGCAGTCCTTCAACTGCTGCGGAACCGAGCCGCGCCGCCAGCAGGCGATCGGCCACGCTGGGGTTGCCCCCGCGTTGCAAATGCCCCAGTACGCTCACGCGGATGTCGAACTGTGGGCATCGCCTCTTCACCACTTCAGCGAGCTTGAAGGCACCGCCTTCCTCATCGCCCTCCGCAACCACCACGATGCAACTGCCTTTTTCCTTCGAGCGGTTCTGCAGCACGCTCACCAGTTCATCCACGTTCTCCTTCCGTTCCGGCACCATCACGTACTCCGCTCCGGCGGCAATACCCGTATGCATTGCGATGAAACCGGTATCGCGCCCCATCACCTCCACGAAGAAGATGCGGCCGTAGCTCGATGCTGTGTCGCGCAACCGGTCCATCGCCTCAAGCACGGTGTTGCACGCTGTATCGAAACCGATGGTGCGGTCGCTACCTCCGAGATCATTGTCGATCGTACTGGCGATACCCATCAAGCGCACACCTTGCTCAACCGCTAGCGCGTGCGCTCCGCTCTGGGAGCCGCCACCGCCGATCACGATCAGTGCATCAATGCCTTCATCGCGGAGGTTCGCAGCCGCTCGGGCACGGCCTTCGGGCTGTGCGAACAGTTCGCTGCGTGCACTGCGGAGGATGGTACCGCCGCGCTGCACGATGTTGGCCACATCGCGAGGGCCGAGCGCCGTGAAGTTCTTCTTCACCAACCCGTCGTAGCCGTCGAGGACGCCCGTGGTCTTGATGCCATGGAAATGCGCGGTGCGCACGACCGCGCGGATGGCAGCGTTCATGCCGGGGGCATCGCCGCCCGAAGTGAGAAGCGCAAGGTGTTGGAGCGGTGACATGACGCAAAGGTCACTGCTCTACGGGTTCAGAGCAATGTCGACGTCGGCTTGGTCCGGATCGTTGCCGATGGTTGCCCTAATCGAGGACGTAGCGGGTCGCCTCCAGGCAGGGTGCATCCTTCCTTATGTCGGAGCGGGAGATCTTGATACGCGTAGAATTGATGTACCAATTGCGATCGATAGCAATGGTGCTTCCATGGCCATCGGGTCCGCACATCGCTCTCCGATCGGTACCGACCACTGCACGGGACGTGCGCCCCTTTGCCGTGAATTCGACCGGCATGACGAAGCCCGGAACACAATTCGTCCAGCGCATGTAGAGGCTTCCTTTCCGCATGCCCCATTCCAGCACCGGTAGTTGAGTGGTCCGCAGATACTGTTCGAACACCTTGCCGAAGTCGCGCTCGCTGTAGTCGCTGATGAACTTCTCCACGATATCACTTGTCACGGTCTTGTGGTAGAAACGTCGGTTCATCTCCAACAACATCGCTTTGAATTTCGTGTCGCCGACGATGTGCCGGATCATGTGGATCAGGTTCGCGCCCTTGTTGTACATGTCGCCACTGCCTTCCTGGTTCACACCGTACGGACCGACGACCGGGCGGTCGTTCCTGATGCCGTTGCGCAGGCCGATCACGTAATCCTCCGCAGCCTGCTTACCGCTCTGGCATTCCGTGAAAACGGTCTCGGTGTAATCGGTGAAGCCCTCATGGATCCACATGTCGGCGATATCCGCGGTGGTAATGCTGTTGCCGAACCACTCGTGGCCGCTTTCGTGTATGATGATGTAGTCCCACTTCAGGCCCCAACCCGTACCGCTACGGTCCGTACCGAGATAGCCGTTCATGTACTTGTTCCCATAGGCAACGGCGCTCTGGTGTTCCATGCCCAAGTGCGGTGATTCCACCAGTTTGTAGCCGTCTTCATAGAACGGGTAAGGGCCGAACCATTCCTCGTAGCACTTCAGCATGAGCGGGACCTGCTTGAATTGCTCGCGTGCCTTTGCCTCGTTGCTGGCCAATACCCAGTAGTCGCAGTCCAACGCTCCCTGTACGCCGTTGAAGACCTCGCTGAAGTGCGCGTATTTGCCGATGTACGGAACGAGGTTGTAGTTGTTTATCGGGTTCGTCACTGCCCAGTGCCATGTGGTTGTCCCATCACGATGTTGCGACTTTCCACGCAGGCGTCCGTTGCCCACGGCTTGCAAGCTGTCGGGCACGGTAATGTGCAATACAGCACTGTCCGGCTCATCGGCTTGGTGGTCTTTGCATGGATACCAAACGCTGGCACCGAGGCCCTGACAAGCCACGCTCATCCATGGGCTGCCCTGATCATCGCGTCTCCAGATCCAACCACCATCCCACGGCGGGTTTTTGGCTGCGCGCGGGGTACCATGGTAGTAGACAGTGAGCGAGGAAAAATCGCCGGCCTTCATCGCTTCGGGAAGGTCAACCCATATCACGTTGCCATCGCGGGTTGAAGGGATGGCCTGTTCAGAGATCAGGAACGCATGATCGCGATAGAGGGAAACGCTGGTGGTGATGTTGTCAACGGCGAGCGGTTGCTGCAGATCCACCTGCATGCGCTTACCGCCACTTATCGCTTTGAACGAAATGGTCGTGATGCCTGCAAGGGACTGCGATGCGAAGTCCGGGGTCACATGCACATCGTAGTGGGTCACATCCCACCAAGCGCGCTCCGGTCCTATGCTTCCGCGCAGCGAATCAGCATGAGTGAATTGCTGTTGGCCATCGCCCAATTGGGCCTTGGCAACGATCGCGCCGGTCGAAAGTGAAAGTGCGAGCATGAACGCCCGCTGCAACAACTTGGATAAGGTCATGCCGAAATGTAGGCGGAGGGTCAACGTGCGGTACCCGCCTTGGCCGTCAATGGTTCAAGGCTTGGTGGGCGCTACCGTATCGTGCCGTTCCGCCGGTGCGTCGGGGGCAGCGCGCGGCCATCGGTCGGTCACAGAACCGTCGGTGGTGGTGACCAACACCGGCAGTTTGCGCATGGCGTACTTGCCGATCAACACCTTCTGGTTCTCCTGTGCGGTGGATCTCTCCGTGAAGAACTGCACGTCGGTATCGGGGATCTCCTTGAAGGCAACATACTCCGCCTTCACCCGTGCGGTGATCTGCTCCGGGGTGAATTGCTCCGTTGTCTCGAACACCTCCGTCATCTGCACCGTTGGGCCGTTGCGCCAGTTGCCGATGGCGTAGGCGTAGATCGTTTTCTGGGCGAGCAGGGCTTGCGAAGCGAGCAGTACGAGGAAGGCGAAAAGGGTTCTCATTGTCTGCGCCAAAGTTCGAACTGGTTCAGTGAATGTCGATCTCATCAAGGAACAACCATGCCGGACTACCGGCACCGGCGAAGCCATCGGGAATGCGGGCCACGTTCTTCACCTCGAACTTCACGAACCGGGCACCGATCGGTTGTTCAATGGCGAATTGTGTGTTGCCGACAGCATCCGGCGCGGGCAAGACCGTTCCGATGACTTCGTACTTGCCCCTATCGGTGCTCGTGCTGATCGTCACTTTCTCAGGCAGGTGGATCCAAGAAGTTCTCTCCTCCAAAGCTCCGATGCCGATAGAACTCAGTGCTTGCTCGCTGCCGAGATCAATGGTGATCGTTACGTCCTTGCGCCAGCCGAGCCATTCGTAGTTCACCCGGCGCTCACCAGCCCTGATACCATCGACCAAGGTGAAGGGGCCGCCTTCTTGGTAGCGCTCGTTCGGCAGCGGTTCGCAGGTGATGATCCGGGCCGTGGCTTTGTTGAAGGTGAATCGGCGCGTCGCTACGGGACCGGTTGTCCCCTCGTTCATGAACCAGCCTTCCACCTCGCAGTCGCTGGTGATAGTGACCGGCGCATCATAGCGGTTCAGTTGGCCCAGCGACACATCGAACGGTGGTGGTAGAACGGAATAAGACAGGCCAAGCCCAAGGCTCGATGTCAGTTCCACCCGCACTTCGCCTGGCACATTACCGGGCTTCGGTGTCACCGTCACCTGAAGCAGGCTCCGACTGGCGTTCACATGCATGCTGTCGAGGCGCGGAAGCTCTTCCCATAGCCGCTGGATGAAGTCCTTCTCATCCCGCTTTTGCTTCGGGCTCCAAAGCACTTCGGCCAGCGCCAGCATGCGTGGCACCACCATGTATTCCACATGCTCAGGTGTGCTGATGTACTCCGTCCAAACGTTGCCTTGCGCACCCAGAATGTACTTGGCTTCGGTGCTATCCAACTCCGCGGGGATGGGTTCGAAGCTGTAGACCTTCTGTAGCGTGGTATAGCCGCCGATGGCCAATGGCTCCTGCGCGGGATCACCTTGGTAATGATCGAAGTAGCAATGCGTGCCAGGGCTCATCACCACATAGTGCTTCTCCTTGGCTGCGGCGATACCGCCTTCGGTTCCGCGCCAGCTCATGACAGCGGCGTTCGGTGCCAGGCCACCTTCCAAGATCTCGTCCCAGCCAATGATCTTCCGGCCCTTGCCGTTAACGAACCGCTCGATGCGCTGTATGAAATAGCTCTGCAAGGCGTGCTCGTCATTCAGCCCTTCGGCCTTCATACGGGCTTGGCATTTCGGGCAGGTCTTCCAGCGCTCCTTGGGGCATTCATCGCCGCCGATGTGGATGTACTCGCTGGGGAAAAGGTCAATCACTTCCGCTAGAACGTTCTGCAGGAAAGCGATCGTGCTGTCGTTGGGACAGAAGACATCCTCGAACACGCCCCAACCTTTTTCCACCTCGAACGGACCACCGGTGCAAGAGAGTTCGGGATATGCCGCCAGCGCGGCCAAAGCGTGCCCGGGCATCTCGATCTCCGGCACCACGGTGATGTGCCGTGCAGCAGCATAGGCCACCACCTCGCGTATTTCTTCCTGCGTGTAGAAACCGCCATACCGCAGCGAGTCGTATTCCCGGTTGCGGTATGGTCCCACCATGCTGCCATCGCGCCAAGCGCCCACCTCCGTCAGTTTCGGATAGCGTTCGATCTCGATGCGCCAACCCTGGTCGTCGGTGAGGTGCCAATGGAAGGTGTTCATCTTGTACCGCGCCAACAAGTCGATGTACTTCTTGATGAAGTTGGCCGGCATGAAATGCCTGCACACGTCGAGGTGCATGCCCCGCCACGCGAACCGGGGTCGGTCCCTGATCAAGACACATGGAACGGCCGGGTTCTGGGTGCCGGGCTCCGGCATCAGTTGCAGGAAGGTTTGTATGCCGTGGAAGAGGCCGGCCGCGTCGGCACCATAGATCGCGGAACCCTCAGGCGTCACCGTCAGCTCATAGCCTTCGGCCTCTAAACCCTTGTTCTGGGCAAGGCCTATTACCACCACCAAGCCCAAGCCGCGGCGCACCGGCTCCATTTTGGCCTCAACGCCAATGGCTCGTAATCCTTCCTGAAGGAAGGCGGCTTCCGCCTTCAGTTCCGGCTGGTACAGGGCGATGCTCAGCCCGTTCACCAGAGGGAAAGTTCCTTCCGTCCATTCCATCTTCTCCGGCACCGGGATAAGGGGAGGATGCGGTCGCTGGGCATGGGCCCAAGCGGCAAAGCCGAAGCAGAGTGCAAGTGTGTGGGTGGAACGCATTCAGCGCGACTTTCGTGGTGGAGCGGAGGGGCCGCAAAGATGATCGTGGACCCGAGGGACCATGGTTCAGGGCATCCGACTACATTCGCAGCCCCTTAACAAAGAGGGGACCTAAAACACAACGCGACATGCCAACTCGCATCCGCCTTCAGAGGAAAGGCAAAAAAGGCCGGCCTTACTACCATATCGTAGTGGCCGATCAACGCGCCCCGCGCGACGGTAAGTACATCGAACAGATCGGTGCTTACGATCCGAACCAGAACCCTGCGTTCGTGGAGATCAACAGCGAAAAGGCGCTGGATTGGATGCAGAAGGGTGCACAGCCCACCGATACTTGCCGTGCCATCCTCAGCTACAAGGGATTGGTGTTCAAGAACCACCTGCTCAATGGCGTCAAGAAGAACGCCTTCACCCAGGAAGAGGCCGACCGCCGCTTCGACATTTGGATGAACGAGAAGAACGCGAAGGTGGAAGCCAAGCGCAGCAAACTGGGCCAAGCTGCCGAAACGGAGATGCGTAGTCGCATTGCCGACGAGACCAAGAAGGCCCAGGAAATGGCTGCCAAGCTCAGCGCGAAACTGGCTGAAGCCAGCGCCGCTGCTGTGGCCGCTGCTACTCCTGCTCCTGTTGTCGAGGTTGCCGTTGAGGCTGCTCCTGAAGCCGCCGCTGAGGCTGCTCCTGAAGCTGCTGCCGAAGCCGCTCCTGAGGCACCTGCCGCTGAGTGAACCGATCGAAGAACTGAGCGAAGCCCCGATAACATCGGGGTTTCGTCGTTCATGGCCCGGCCTCATCATTTCGGATGAAGCCCGTGTTCGCTAGCGTACGCCGATCCTACATTCACCGCCATGGACCGCGATAGCCTGCACCGCCTTGGCCGATTGGGCAAGCCATGGGGCCACCAAGGGGATCTATGCGTGCACTTGGAGACCGTGGAACCGGAGGAGATCCAGCATGCGGGTTCATTGTTCGTGGACATTGAAGGCCAGATGGTGCCTTTCTTTTTCACGAAGCTCCGCGACAAGGGCCGCGAACTGCTCATCAAGTTCGACGACATTGAGGACCCGCAGGCGGCCGGCATCCTCGTTGGCCGGGATATCTATGCCCCACCGGGCCACTTGGCCGATGGAAGCGATGAGAGCTGGGACCCCGATGAGTTCATCGGTTGCATTGTGATGGATGATGAGCACGGGGAACTGGGTGAAGTGATCGGGCTTGAAGGCGGTGATGAAAATCCGGTGCTCGTGGTGCTGCACGGTGAGAAGGAAGTGTTGATCCCGGTGAACGAGGATATCATCGTAGGCTTGGACCCGGAGCAGAACATCATTCAAGTGCGCACGCCGCCGGGCTTGGTCGATTTCTACCGCGACCAGCAATAGTGGCCGCGGGGTGCGCTGTATCCGGGCCGCCGGGAATGGACTTCCATGCAACCCTTCCGATTCAAACAGTTCAGTGTGCTCCACGATCGCAGTGCGATCAAGGTGGGCACAGATGCCGTGTTGTTGGGTGCTTGGACGAACTACAGGGGCGCAATGCGCATCCTCGATATCGGGACGGGTTGTGGTGTGCTTGCGTTGATCGCTGCACAGCGCAACGCGTTGGCGCGGATCGACGCGGTGG
>JBDTSG010000085.1:0-22280 GCA_039931265.1 Flavobacteriales bacterium | reverse complement strand
CGCTGCACCGGGTGCGCCAATGATCACATCGCTGTATCCATCGCCGTTCACATCGCCTGCCGTAGAAACACTTGTACCGAAATAGGCGTCCACCTGATCGCTCTCGGCGGTCCAATTGGCGCTGACGGACAAACCGTTGGCGCTGCCGTGATACACGAAGACGCGGCCTTCGTCAGCCTGCGCGTTGTCAAAGAGGCGCGCACCGACGATCACATCGCTGAATCCATCGCCGTTCACATCTCCCGCACTTGCAACACAAGCACCGAAATCACTGTTCGCTTGGTCGCTCTCGACGGTCCAGCCCGATGGCAACAACGGATCCACAACGATGGGATAGTCCGCATCCCGATCGTCCACGATGAGCACGATGTCGTCGTCCTTCAGAACCATTGATGCAGGGAGCGTATCGCCGTTGGCATCCCATACATGAAGATCGGTGTAACTGACCACGATTGAATCGCGCTGGTCCTTGAAGGCGATGGTGTTGTGCCCTTCGGCGACTGGTCGGAGCGAAGCATCCACTTGCAAGCGGACTTGCAATGATCCACTGCCCACTGGTCTTATGCGCACTGTGAAGTTCTGGCGGACGCCGCGGGCATCGTTCACGTAATCAATGGCGAACGTTTCATGGTCGGCGACAAGTATGGCACCAAGTACCCTCATCCCGGGATTGGGCAAGGGAACCAGCCACTCCTCTGCTCTGCCGATACGCTCCAGATCCAAGCCAACATGCCACTGAGCTTTTCCGCCCCGGGCTATGAGCTCGATGCCATCCGTGCGGTACGCGACACGATAGCCCTGTGCACTATTTGGGCTTTGATAGGAAGCCGCACCCGCTTGATAGCTGATCGCGTATTCATTTGAAAGGAGGCCTTGCTCCGTCGATGCCAAAGCCAACCCGGCATCGATCTGGGGGAAAGCACTGGAGGAAGCGGTGTGCTGGCCCTTGGTGGGTTGTGCTGCAAAAGCGCAGGAGGACGCCCCCGGATCCTCGGGACCGATCGCCTCAAAGGATGCGTATGGCCGAGCGAATGCCGTGACTTGGGGAGCAACGACCCCGCGCGGACCTGCGCTAGTAAGCACGAGAAAGCCCACCGCAATGGCTGAACGTCGACGTAAAGAAAGGCGCAACATCGGCAGGTACTTAGGGACGGTGAAGCAACCCTGGCACAGGTCACGGTTCAAGTAAGAAAGCGACATGCGCCACTATCGGTTCGATCGTTAATGCGGGGTTCATGTCGGTGGTTCAGTGCCCCAGGTTCGCGTCCACCATGGGGCGCACCATGCCCACGAACCGTTTTGGGGTTTTGCCCAGGTAGCGTTTCATCTCCTTCATCATGTGGGCCTCATCGAAGAAGCCGCAGGCGAGCGCCACGTCCAGATCCAGTTTGCGCGTGCGTTGCATGTGGCTGTACACATGGTTGAAGCGCACTACCGAACTGAAGGCTTTCAAGGAGAGACCCAATTCGGTGAGCGCCTTGCGTTGCAGTTGGCGTTCGGAAAGTCCCACCAATGCGGCCAGGTCCTTCGTGGCCAGCGTGCCCTTGCTTTCGCGGATGCGCTGTTCTACAAGCTGCATGGCCGTGGGGGGTGGAGTTGGCCAATCGGCAAGCAGTTCCAACAGGCATTGTTCGATAACAGGGAACAAGTCGCTGGGCTCCTTCGTGGCGCGCAGCTCGGCATAGAGCGTTTCGATCCGTCTGCCCAACACTTCTCTTGGCGGCACCATTCGGCCCGTGAACCGGTCCACCGGCAAGCCGAAGAGCTGATGGAATCCGCTTGGATAGAAGTTCACCATCACACAACGCACCGGGCCTTCGCTGTAGGTGATGATGCCTTTGCTGGGGGGTACATGCCCGCAGAACCCATCGTGCCAATCCATGAGCGCACCGGTACCATCGAAGTAAAGCGGTGTGCCCTCCAGGATCAAGGCCAGCTTGATGTAACTGTCCGGGGCGAGTTGCTCCGGCGGCAATGGCATGGGGAAGTACCCGTATGCCATGCGGTGTACGAAGCTGCTCAGTGGTGCGGAAGGAAAGTGTTCGACAAAGACGACGTTCATTCGCGGGAGAGTGCCTATGGACCCAATGCCTCTGGTGCTTCCAGTACATGGGAATAGGCCATGCAAGGACGCCTTGATCGCGCGCGGCCGCAATCCCACGAAAGTTGTAGGCGCTCCGGAGAGTGTGCGTGAAGACGTCCCCCAGTCAGGGCTGCGGCTATCTCCCTTTCGGGTAGACTTTTTCGATCGCGGCCATGCGCGACCCAACCTGTAGCTTCTCGTAGATATTTCGCGCGTGGCGCCGCACGGTCTCTACGCTGATGCTCAACTTGATGGCGATCTCCTTGTACATGAGACCCTGCGCGAGCTGGTCCAGGATCTCCTTTTCCCGCTCGGTGAGCGCGTGGTCCTGGATGTTGTTCTTCAACTGGCCTTGGAAGGATCCGATCACCATCCGCGCTATAGCTGGCGACATGGGCGATCCGCCGGTGTGCAGTTCTCGGATGGCTTCAACGAGCCGCTCGGGTGCCGCGTTCTTCAGCAGGTAGCCAGTGGCGCCCGCGCTCAATGCACGGAAGGTGTACGCCGGGTTCTCGAATATGGTGCTCATGAGGAACTGCGTGGCAGGGCGAAGTGGTTTCGCTTGGGCCACGCAATCGATACCGCTCATGTCGGGCAAGCCGATGTCCATGATCACCACGTCGGCTTCGCGCTCAGGGTACTTTTTGAGGAAGTCGCTGCCGTTCCCGAATGCACCCACAATGGATAAGTCAGCCTCCCGGGTCAAAGTGGCGCGCATCATGTCCAGCATTTCCTGATCGTCCTCCACGAGGAAAATGCGGATGGTGTGCGTGCTCATGATCCTCGGGTGATAGGGTTGTGCGATGCCATAACATGCGCTCCGTTCTGACCTGTCCGGCCATTCCACGGCCCTTCGATCCGCACCGAACAGCCCTTCCCGGGTGCGGACTTCGTGGTGACGACGGCACCAATACGCTTGGATCTAGCCACGATGGAGCGCATCCCGTTGCCAATGCGGATTCCTTCTGTATCGTACCCCTTGCCATCGTCCTGCACCGCCAACTTGAAGCCCACTGCATTCGTTACGAGCGATACATCGATGCGGTTTGCTTGCGCATGCTTCAACGCATTGTTCAGCAGTTCTTTCAGCAGCATGAACACGTCGTGCTTGATGCCCGGCTCAAGTTGCAGGTCGGCACCTTCATGCGCGAAGTGAAGGCGGTGCTCTATGCCGGAACCAACCAACATGCGGTGTGCGTATTCCGCAGCGCGTGCTACCAGCCCTTGCGCACTGTCCTGCGCCGGGTCGGCAGCCCACACGATCTGGCTAAGCGCGGCTGCCGCATCGTCGGAAAGGCTTACAACGCGTTCTGCCAGCACCGCAGTGGATGCACCTTGTTCACTTGTTGAACGCTTGATCTCGCGGCAGAGCGATCCGATCTTGGTAAGGTCGCTGCCCAGGTCGTCGTGGATGTCACTGGCGATGCGGGTACGCACTTTCTCGGATTCCAACTGGCGTTCGCTCTCGATCAGTTGGGCCTGTGCCGCCACGATCGCGCGATCGGCTTTGGCCATATAGCGCATGCGTGCCCAAATGCCCAGAGCCAGCAACAGGGCGAGTCCGAGACCCGCACCGAACATGTTACGCCGGTTACGCTCCTGGCCCAGCTGGTCCGCATGGGCAAGCGTTCTGGCGAACTGTTCCTGCTGATGCCGCAAGCTATCGGCCAGGGCCTGTTGCTCATACGTGTACGCGAACTCGTAGCGCAAAACCTCCCGCTGGTTCTCTTCGCGCATCATGCTATCGTTCAGCAGGACGAAGCGCTCGTGCATGGCCAACGCTTCGACGTTCTTTCCGGTCGCTTTGAAAAGCTTGAAAAGGAGCGCTGCGACATCGCGGTTCAAGGAAAGGTCTTCCGCGTCGTTGGCGACTGCCTGCGCCTTCTCTGCGATCGTTATCGCTTCTCGCGACCGCCCAAGACCCATGAGGGTGTGTGCAATGCCCACCAAGGCCGTTCCCTCGCCGAAGGGCAATTCCAACGAACGGCCGAGTTCAGCGCTCCGCCGGAAGGTGGCCAACGCGCTATCGAGCGCTCCATTCTGCCGCTGTAGTTCGCCGAGTTTGTTCAGTGAGCCGATGATCCCATGCTCGTCCACGATGGCTTCGCGTTCAGCAAGGCTTCGCCGATAGTATCCAATGGCCAGGGTCTTGTCACCGAGTTCTTCGTGGCATGTACCGATCTCCACAAGGATCTTGCCTGCGAGGTGGCGATCATCCAGTTCCTCCGCTATCACCAGTGCTTCCTCATACCGTTCCAGTGCTTTGGCATAATCGCCTTGCAAGAGGTAGAGCGCACCGAGGTTGATGAACCCGGTAGCCAACCCTCGTTGGTTATGAAGGGCTTGTTGGATCCGAAGGCTCCGCTTGAAATGATCCACGGCTCGTGCATGGTCGCCCCGCGTCATGTGTACACGGCCGATCGCATTCAGGTCGTTCGCAATGCTCACACTGTCCAGCATGCGCTCGTGTATCGCCAGCCCTTCGCCATAGAGCACGAGCGCGGTGTCCAGCTCCCCGAGAAAGGACCGCATGCTTGCCATGTTTGTCAGCACATCAGCGTACCCCTCGTCGTCACGGTTCCGCTTGTGCAGGGCTAATGCGGTGTCGTAGTGGAGCAGTGCGGTTCGGAGATCGCCCTGCACGTACCACGAGGCGGCGATCAGTTCGCTGGCACGGGCTTCGAAAACATGATCTTGTTTGCTCCGCGCCTGCTGCTGCAGCGTCAAGGCCATGATCCGCGCAGTGTCCGGATCGGAGAACAGATAACCGTCCCAAACCAGATCGTAATAGGCTGAGAACCGAACGCTATCGGGTTGATGTGCGTCGAGCCAAACAGTGCGGAGGCTATCCATGTTCTGGGCATGGAGTGGCGCACAAAGGTGGATGCACAGGAACATCGCAATATGGAAACGCACAGCACGACGACCCCGAGCGTACATGTCGATCAGATGAACTTGGACCGAGAATGCGCGGACCAGCCGTCGTTGCGGAAGGTGCGCACCCAGCCGGCGACGCTAACCGTTGTGCCCGTCAGCGCTTCGTTGTCGAGCGCGAGTTTGATCGTTGTCAGGTCCATGCGTAAGGGCGGCAAAGGAACGAAGACGGCCATTGCGGCTGTCGGTCGGCATGTTCCTTCATCCGGCTCCCGAGTGAAGGAATCATGAGCACGGAAACATTTTTCACAGAAAGTGTTTCCGGTGTGTTTTGCCGCCCTATGTTTGCGCCCCCGTTCCCCACGGCACCTTCGAAGAACAGCTTCAGCGACAATGGACGAAAAAGGCAGGCAGATACTGGATCAGACGGCGAAAGTCTTCTGGCGGTTCGGCATCAAGAGCCTCACCATGGATGATGTGGCCACGAAACTGGGGATCAGCAAGAAGACGCTGTACCAGTACGTGAGCGACAAGAACGACCTGGTGGACAAGATCCTCAAGCACTTGAGCAAGTGCTACAAGTGCGACATCGATCTGGTGCGGGCGAAACCGCAGAACGCGGTGGATGAGCTGTACGCGATCACCACCACGGTGGCCGGCCAGATGCAGGGCATCCATCCTTCCATCCACTTCGATCTGGAGAAGTACCACCCGGAGGCCTTCAACAACATGCTGAAGGGGAAGCGCCGGGAGATCTTCGAATGCATGACGGAGAACATGCAGAAGGGGATCAAGGAGGGCTTGTACCGCGAGGACCTCAACATCCCCATGATCGCCACGATCTACATCGCGCGCTTCGACATGGTGTTCGATGGTGAACTGTTCCCGCCGGACAAATTCAGCATGCAAGAACTGCACTGGGAGATCTTCCGCTATCACGTACGGGGCATCGCCAGCAAGAAAGGACTCGACTATATGGAGAAGAAGATGAACAAAGACCGTGTGACCGCATGAGGAGCATCCCCACCCTGCTCGGTATTACGCTGGCTGCTGCGCTTGCTGCGCAAGGCCCCGTTCAACTGAGCATGCAGCAGGCCATGGACATGGCCGCCACCCAGAGCTACATGACGCGCAACAGCGCGTTGGCCGTCGAGGTCGCCAAGCACCGCAACAAGGAGTTCACCGCCATCGGCCTGCCGCAGGTGAACGGCGAAGCGTCGTTGAGCAACTTCATCGACCCGCCCACGCAGCTGGTCCCCAACTTCTTCTCGGCACCCGGTCCCGGCGTCCCGGAATATCTGTCGGCATCGTTCCAAGTGCCTTGGCAGTTGAGCGCCGGTGTTACGATCAGTCAGCTGATCTTCGACGGCAGCTACCTGATCGGCCTGCGCGCAGCGAAGGAACTGAAGCTGCAGAGCGAACAGGAACATCAACGTGCACAAGCCGATGCGCGCTCCCAAGCGGCGAAGGCCTATCAAGGTGTGCTGGCCTCAGAGGAGGGTGTGCGCCTGTTGGGTGAGGGTGTACCCCTCTTGGAGAAGAGCCTCCACGATGCGAGTGCTATGCAACAGCAGGGCTTCCTGGAAAGTACCGACGTGGACCGGTTGACGATCGAGCTCGCTTCATTGAAGAACCAGCAGCGCAACTTCCTGCAGCAGGGCGTGATCGCACGGGCGATGCTCGCGCTCACGCTCGGACTTCCACAGGGTACCCCGATCACGCTCACGGACAAGTTGGACGCGCTGATCGACAACCCGGACGAAGCCGCCTTGAGCGAAACCGCCTTCGACGCAAACTCCAACGTGGAGTTGAGCGTGGCCAGCACGTATGCCCGCTTGCAAGTGCTGAACATGAAGAACGAACGGAGCAAGGGAATGCCCAGCCTCGGCGGCTTCTTCAGCCACTCCCAAGTTTGGAACGGTCCGGAGTTCGATCCAGGTGGCGAATACGGGTTCTATCCCACCACGCTGTGGGGGTTGAAACTCACCGTGCCCATCTTCAGCAGTGGCATGCGCTATCATAAAGTGCAGCAGGCGAAACTGGGATTGGAACAGGCCGAGATCAATCGCACCGCCACCGAGCAGCGCTTGCTCGCGACAGCCGAGCAGCAACGACTGACCGCACGGAGCGCTTTCGACAACTACACCACGGAGAAGAGCAACATGGAGCTCTCGCGCACCATCATGGAGCGTACCACCACCAAGTTCACCAGTGGCCTGGCCACCAGCTTCGAGCTGACCCAGGAGCAAAGCCGTTACCTCACCGCGCAACAAGCCTACGTGCAACGCCTCGTGGAACTCTTGGTGGCCCGCACCGACCTGCGCAAAGCACTCGATCTCTACTGAACCCTACCACCGTGACCGTGATGAAGAACACCCTACTGTACGTAACCGTTGCCGCCTTTCTGGCCGCATGCGGAGCTGCTACGCCCACCGACGATCTGGGCCGTAAGCGCGCCGAGCTCGATTCGTTGAAGGCGAACTACACCGCCACCGCCGAATTGATCAAGGAAGTGGATGCTTGGATCGCCGAGCACGACACCACCATCAAGAAGTCGTTGCCGAACGTCACCACGTATGCATTGGCGCCAACGCGCTTCGAGCACTTCGTGCAAGTGCACGGCAACGTGAAGGCCGACAAGAGCGCTGATCTGTTCGCCATGGGTGGTGGGCGTGTGCGCCGCATCCTCGTGAGCGAGGGCGACCGCGTGCGCGCTGGTCAGTTGTTGGTGGACCTCGACAACGATGCGATCGACAAACAGATCGCCGCTGCGGAAGCCGGGGCCACCTTGGCCAAGGACCTGTACGAGAAGCAGGGGAAACTGTGGGAGCAGAAGATCGGTAGCGAAGTGCAGTATCTCAGCGCGAAGAGCCAGAAGGACCAAGCCGAGGCAAGTCTCGCCGCAATGCGCGAACAGCGTCGCATGACCCAGGTGACCGCGCCGTTCGATGGTGTTGTGGACGAGATCATGGTGAGCCAAGGCGACATGACGGGCGCCATGCCGGTGTTGCGTGTGGTTGACGCCAGCGGGGCGACCCTTGAAGCGGATGTTCCGGAGAGCTACGTGAACAGTGTGAAGAGCGGGGATCCCGTGAAAGTGGAATTCCCCAGCCTCGGCGATACCCTCACCGCGTCGATCAGCAACGTGAGCAAGTACATCGATCCGGCGAACCGCACCTTCCGTGTTAGCGTGCGCATGCCGAAGGAGAGCGCCATGGTGCGCCCCAACCTGTTGAGCGTGATCCATGTACGCGACCGCGTGATCGACAGCGCGCTCGTGGTGCCGAGCCGGTTGGTGCAGGAGAACGTGGAAGGGAAGAGCTACCTCTTCACTGTGAGCGAGAAGGACGGCAAGGTGAAGAGCAACAAGGTCTACGTGAACCCGATCACCACCTACAAAGGATGGACGGTGGTGGTATCCGGCGAGGCCGATGGCCTCTCAGGAGGGGAGACATTGGTGGATGAAGGCGCGAAGAACATCGCCGACGGCCAGGAGTTGAACGTGGTGAAACTCTGAGCTAAGGGCCGCAGAGGCGCAAAGACGCGGAGCAGATGCGAATGGATGTGCCAAAAAGGTGGATGCCGGCCGACCCTTGGGGATCTCCGTGCCTCTGCGCCTCTGCGGCGAACAATGAATGATCATGGATCACAAGAACATAGAGAACGACGCTTACGGCCAGGCCCACGGCAAACAGTTCGCCATCACGAGCTGGGCGGTGAAGAACCGCACCACCGTGATCGTCATCACCCTGCTCATCGCCATCTACGGGATCTACTCGTACGATGCCATGCCCAAGGAGAGCTTCCCCGAAGTGGTGACGCCCGAGATCTACGTGGGCACGGCCTACAACAGCAGCTCGGTGGTCGACATCGAGAAGCTCATCACCAAGCCCCTGGAGAAAGAGATCAATACGATCACCGGCGTTGACGAGATCAACTCCACTTCGGTGCCGAACTACAGCACCATACAAGTGAAGTTCGATTACGACGTGAGCCCCACCGAAGCGCTCCGGAAAGTGAAGGATGCGGTGGACAAAGCGCAGGGCGATACCAACTTCCCCAAGGACCTGCCTGCCGAGCCGAACATCTTCGAGTTGAACTTCAGCGAGATGATCCCGGTGATGAACATCAACCTCAGTGGTGATCACAGCCTCGACCAGTTGCACCACTACGCCAAGATCCTGGAGGACCGCATCGAAGCACTGCCGGAGATCAACAAAGTGGACATACGTGGTGTGCCCGAGAAGGAGGTGCAAGTGACCGTTGATGTACACAAACTGGAATCGCTCGAACTCAATTTCGGCGATGTGGCGCAAGCGCTGCAGAGCGAGAACCTGACCATGAGCGGTGGTGAGGTCCTCACGGACGGCACCCGCCGTGCGGTGCGCGTGATCGGTGAGTTCTCCGATATGGACATGATCCGCGACCTGGTGATCAAGAACGAACACCAGAAGGAAGTGCGCCTGCGCGATGTGGCAACCGTGAACTTCGATTACAAGGAGGCCGACAGTTACGCCCGCGAATACGGCAAGCCCGTGGTGATGCTTGACGTGATCAAGCGCGCCGGCGAGAACCTCATCATCGCCAGCGATAGCATCAACGCGATCGTGGAACGTGCGAAGGGCACGGTGCTCCCACCCGATCTCACCATCACGATGACGAACGACCAAAGTGGTCAGACGCGCGTGCAGGTGGAAGAGCTCTTCAACCACATCATTTTCGGTGTGATCCTCGTTGTCGGCACGCTGTTGTTCTTCCTCGGCCTGCGCAATGCGCTGTTCGTGGGATTGGCGATCCCGATGTCGATGTTCATCAGCTTCATCCTGCTGAACGCGTTCGGCGTCACGCTCAACATCATGGTGTTGTTCTCACTGATCCTCGCCCTCGGCCGTTTGGTGGACGACGGCATCGTGATCGTGGAGAACATCTACCGCCACATGAGCAATGGCGAACCCGCAATGGTGGCAACGCGCAAGGCCGTGGGCGAAGTGACCATGCCGATCGTGGCAGCCACCACGGCTACCGTAATGGTGTTCGTTCCACTGCTGTTCTGGCCGGGCCTCATGGGCCAGTTCATGAAATGGATGCCCATCACTTTCATGGTGGCGCTCAGCTCTTCGCTCTTCGTTGCGCTGGTGGTGAACCCCGCTCTGAGCACGCAGTTCATGAAGGTGGAGCGCGAGCGTCCGAACGCGCGGAAAGTCTTCCGCTTGGCGGGAATCCTTGGTGTAGTGGGTACGCTCATAGCCGTGTTGGGCAGCGCTTCGCACAGCGCTTTCTTTACAGGACTGGGTACGCTCACCGTGTTCTTCGGCTTTCTCGGGCTGCTCAACATGTGGGTGGGTGTGCCGGGCACGCGTTGGTTCCAGGATGTCCTGTTGCCGAAGCTCGAAGCCCGGTATGAGCGCTTCCTCCGCTACGCGCTGGCCAAGCACCATCCGCGTACGTTCTTCATCGGCACGTTCGGGTTGCTCTTCTTGGCCTTCATACTGCTTGCCTTGATACCGCCGAAAGTCGAGTTCTTCCCGATCAACGAACCGCGCTACGTGAACGTGTTCATCGAGGCGCCGATCGGCACCGATATCGAGAAGACCGACAAGGTGACGCGCATCATGGAAGCGCAGGTGAACAAGATCATCAACCAGCCGCCGTACACCGAGACCAAGGAAGTGACCTTGCCTGACGGTACCACGCGCATCGACACCGTGAACTGGTTCATCAACTCCGTGATCGCGCAGGTGGGCAATGGTACCAGCGATCCCGGCACAGGTGAAGTGAGCATGGCGAATACGCCGCACAAGGGCCGTATCCAGATGAGCTTCGTGGAATTCGCCGAGCGTCGTGGGCTGAAGACCAACGACCTTATGCTGAAGCTCCAGAAGGAACTTCCGGGCTATCCCGGTATGATCATCACCGTTGACAAAGACGCTGCGGGCCCACCGACCGGCAAGCCGATCAACATCGAGATCACCGGCGAAGAGATAGAGCCGCTGCTGGTGGAGGCGGAACGGCTGAAGAAATTCATGGAAAGCAAGAACGTGCCCGGTGTGGAGGCACTGCGCATCGATATCGACCGCGCGAAACCCGAGATGCCGATCATCATCGACCGTGCGAAGGCGCGCCGCTTGAACGTGAGCACCTACGCGATCGCCGATGCCATACGCAGTGCGCTCTTCGGCAAGGAGGTGAGCACCTACCGGATCGAAGGCGACGACGATGACTACAAGATCATGGTGCGCCTGAAGGACGAACAGCGCTACGACGTGGACGCGATCATGGACATGAAGATCACGTTCCGCGACATGTTGAACGGACAGATCCGCCAAGTGCCGATCAGCGCCGTGGCCACGGACCAGCGCAGCAGCACGTTCAGCGCGATCAAGCGCACCGACCTGAAACGCGTGGTGACCGTGAACAGTAACGTGATCGCCGGTTACAACAGCAACGAGGTGATCGCCCAGATGAAGGACGTGCTCAAGAGCTACGACAAGGACGAGCAGTTCACCACCACCTTCACGGGACAGCAAGAGCAGCAGATGAAGGAGATGAGCTTCCTCGGCAGCGCGTTCCTCATTGCGCTCTTCATCGTGTTCCTCATCATCGTGTGGCAGTTCAACAGCATCAGCTATCCGATGGTGATCCTCAGCACCGTGCTCTTCAGCACCATCGGTGTGTTCCTCGGGTTGATCGTGTTCCGCATGGACTTCATCATCCTCATGACCATGCTCGGCATCATCTCGCTCATCGGGGTGGTGGTGAACAACGCGATCGTGCTCATGGACTTCGCCAAGCTGCTCTTCGAGCGGCAACGGGAGAAGCTGGGACTTGCGGAGGATGCCGTGCTGCCCATCGATGCCAGCCGCGAAGCCTTGATCACCGCCGGTAAAACGCGTTTGCGTCCGGTGCTGCTGACGGCGGTCACTGCGGTGCTCGGCCTGTTGCCGTTGGCCATCGGGCTCAACCTCAACTTCGGTACGCTCTTCACCGAGTTCAACCCGCACATCCACATCGGTGGCGATAACGTGATCTTCTGGGGGCCACTTAGCTGGGCTGTGATCTACGGCCTCACGTTCGCGACTTTCCTAACGCTGATCATGGTACCCGTGATGCTGCTCATCATCGCCAAGATCAAGCACCGCCGCGCTTGCAATGCTGCGCGCCGTGCAGAGAAGGCAGTGACCACGCAGTGGGTGAATACGAACTTGAAGGGATCGGCGACTTAGAGGCGAGCCGTCCTCGACTTGTCAGGGCCCCGCATAAATGTGGGGCCCTGTATTTTTTCGCCGTAGAAACCGCGGGCCGACTTCCAAGATGTCCAACGCCGTTCACTCAATCGCGAATCGCAGTGCCGCTCGTTCTTCGTGTCGCAACAGCCTCAACACGTAGGTCCCGGCGGCAAGGCCGTCGCGCTCTAGATCGAATTGACGCACGTATGAACCTATCCGCTCTTCGCGTAATACGCGCCCGCCAAGGTCAAGCACTTGCAAGGTTAGCGGCCCGCGGTCCCGATCCATCAACACGGTCGCAGTAGTGCTAAAGGGGTCGGGGTAAAGGAAGAGCTCTTCCGTTGCACTGGTTTCGCTCACCGCCGTGGTCAGAAGCAAATTCTCATACCAAGCGATCCGGTCGTCGAATATGGACGCGGAAAGCACATCTGGATCGCCGTCGCCGTCCAAGTCGGCGGCATACACCGATACTGGGCGATCCGCTTGGTTGGAAACGATTTGCTGTGGACCAAATCCTCCCATGCCGTTGTTGAGGTAGTAGGCGATTTTGTCATCGCCAAATGAGGCGGAAAGCACATCCGAGTCGCCATCACCGTCCAGATCGGTGGCAAATACCGACCATGCACCAGCGGCCTGGGTGGAAATGACCTGCTGTGGCCCAAAGCCGCCTGCGCCGTCATTGGCGTACCACGCGACCGTGCTGTCGTAGTAGGAAGCAGAGATCACATCCGGATCGCCATCATTGTCCAGATCACTGGTATCCACCCAGTGAGCACCAATGGCCAGGGAGGAAATGATTTGCTGTGGCCCAAAGGCGCCTGATCCGTCATTCGGATACCAAGCGATCTTGCTGTCGGTGGTAGACGCTGAGATCACATCGGGATCGCCATCGCCGTCCAGGTCGACGGCACGCGCGTATTGCACGCCATCGGCTTGGGTAGAAATGACCTGCTCCTGCCCGAAGCCGCCTAAGCCATCATTTGCGTACCAAGCAACCTTGTCCGTCGCAAATGACGCGGAGATCACATCCTCATCGCCATCCCCATCAAGGTCTGCGGAATTGACAAATCCCGCTTGAATAACCTGTGAGGAGATGATCTGCTGGGGCCCAAACCCCCCTACGCCGTCGTTGGCGTACCAAGCGACCTTGTCATCGATCTCGGATGCGGAAAGCACATCGAGATCCCCATCCCCATCAAGGTCAGCCGCACGCACTGCATTTGCGCCATCGGCTTGGGAGGAAATGTTCTGCTGCACACCAAAACCGCCAAGACCGTCATTGGCGTACCAGGCAATCATGTCACTCGTGGATAAGGCCGAGAGCACATCCTGATCACCATCACCGTCCAGGTCGGCAGTGATTATCTGGCGTGGGAGAAGTGCAGATAAACTGATATCCATCTGCGGTCCAAATGGCTGTGCACAAATGGCCGTTGATAGAAGTAGAAGCGGAACGGTTGCTGTTATGCGCATGGGGGTGCCATTTGATGGCGGAATTTACGTGGAGCGGGTGAGTATCGATGTGGTTAAGCACCGCCGTGTCGAAAAGGCAGTGACCACGCATTGGGTGGCCGCTAACCTGAAGGCTTGATTCTAGGGGGGGTCCTTGTGAACACCCCCGCATGGATACTGATCGCGGCATTGCTGGTCCGTTGCGAACGACCTTCCTAGGTTCGCATGATGTTGCTCCGGCCCTTTGCCATTGTTCCCCTGATCCTTCTCGGGGTTTGTTCATCCGCGCAGACCACCGCCATCCTCGCCGGTCGCGTTACGGATGCAGCGTCCTCACTCGGCCTTGCCCAAGCGTCGGTGGAAGTCGTGATCGGCGATACGTCTTTCACTGCGATCAGCGACAGCTTGGGCTATTTCCGGTTGGATGGATTGCCGACGGGTATTGTAGCGGTGAGCGGTTCGATGCCTGGATATGGCAGCGCCGTGGAGAACGATGTGTGGTTGCGCAGCGGGAAACCTGAGCACGTGGATCTCCGGTTGCCGCGCGAGGGCAAGGTGCTACCGGAGGCCACGGTGCACCGCACCGTAACAGTATACCCAGCCGCCGGAGCGTATGATCTTACCGTGGAGAAGAGCCTGCGCTATCCCGCTACCTTCTTCGACCCGGCCCGCCTCGCGAGCGCCTACCCCGGTGTTTCCGCTACGAATGACCAAGCCAATCACTTCAGCGTGCGCGGCAATAGTCCCAATGCGAACGCATGGCTGCTGGAGGGCGTTGAGATCGTTTCGCCGAACCATACCGGCAACGCAGGCACGCCAAGCGATCAACCGACCTTCAGTGGTGGCGGCACTACCATGTTGAGTGCCCAGATGCTAGGCAACTCGCATCTGTACACAGGCTCTGTTCCCGTGCAGTTCGGCAATGCGCTCGGTGGTGTCATGGACATGCGCTTGCGGCGCGGGGCCAACGACAGGCCGCGCTTCACCGCCCAGGCCGGGCTCATCGGCATCGACCTCAGTACCGAAGGACCGTTCGCCAAGGGCGGCAAAGCCTCGTACCTCATCAACTATCGCTACTCCACGCTGGGGCTATTGGGTGCCATGGGCGTTGCGCTCGGGGATGAAGCGATCACATTCCAGGACCTTGCCTTCAACGTGGCCACGCCGATCGGCCGCCGTGCATGGCTGAACGTATTCGGAATGGGCGGCATGAGCAGCAATCGGTTCGATGCGAAGGAGGAAACCGAGCGCGAGTTCGACAAGGACGAACGCAACATCGATTACGAAAGCAACATGGGCGCCGCTGGACTTTCCAGCACGGTGGCGTTGGGCGAACGAGCCCAATGGCGCACCACGGTTGCATGGAGCGAAGGCGAACAGGAACGACTGGAGGAGATGGCGCAACTCTCCACGGGTGTGGTTGTGCGTGTGGACCAGACGCGGTTGCGCGAACGCAAGGTCAGTGGCTACACGGAGGTACAGGGCGCCTTGGGATCGCTCTTGACATATACCATCGGTGGCAGCGCGATGGAGCATACGGTGGATCGCATCGGCTTCAGCTTCCGGCAAGAGAATACCGCGTGGTTGTTCCGGCCGTTCGCCGATCTGCGGGTCGCCGTTTCGGAACGGGTTTCCGTATCGACCGGTGCGGCATGGTCGCATTTCACGTTCAACGGTTCGTCGGTGTTGCAACCGAGTATCGGTGTTCAGTGCGTGGTGCTCCGCAAAGCCGTTGTCAGTCTTACCGCAGAGTCCCGCGCGCAGTTGCCGCAAATGCAGTTGTACAGTACCGGTACCGCGGAAGCCCCGGTCAATCATGACATCGGCTTGTCGCGCAGCAGTGAACTGGTTGCCGCGCTTTCATTGCCGCTCGGCTCCGGAGCCACGTTGCTCCACATCGAGACGTTCTACCAGCAGCTCACTGACATCCCGATCGCCGATACGCGGTTGGTGGACGATGCCGGGATCGGTACGTACAGCATGGTGAACGCTTGGGATGAAGCCACCTTCATCAACTTGGTGGACAGCGGTGATGCACGGAATGTCGGCGTGGAACTCGCACTTGCACGCCGTATGCAGCGCAACTGGTTCTACCAGGTGAACACGACGATCTACGATGCCACCTATGTGGATGCCAACGGGGTTGAGCGCAATGCGCGATGGAACGGCCAGTACATCGCCAATCTGGTACTGGGCCGCGAGTGGGCGAAACAGCGTGAAGGAAGCAAACGCACATGGGGCGCAAGCATTCGCGCGAACACGATGGGCGGCCAATACGCCACGCCCATCGATGTGGAATTGTCACGCGATGCCCATACCACCGTGTACGACTTGTCGCAGGCTTACACGGATCAGCTCGGCAGCATTTTCCGAATGGACGTGCGCGTGTACTTGAAACGCGAGCACCGCAACCGCACCGGCATGTGGGCGCTGGACCTGCTCAATGCCACCAATGCGCAGAACGAAGCGTTCAAATACTTCGATGTGCGCAAGGATGAAGTGGTGACCAAGTACCAGCTCGGCCTGATCCCCAACCTCAGTTACCGCATTGAATTCTAAGCCTCACCTTGCCCTCTGCAGTGGAGAGGGTCATAAAGGGACGATGAAAGCCCCCGGATACCCAACAAGTCATGGTTTCAACATAGCCGAACGTTCATGAAGAAGCTGCTTTACATCCTGCTTGCGATCGTGTTCGCCCTGTTCGCATACGTGAACCTCAACGACCCTGATCCCATCCAATGGGTGCTGGCGTATGGCAGCACGGCGGTGCTCTTCGCGTGCGCTGTCGGCGGCCGCGCCGACCGCCGGATCAGCGGTGCGCTTGCTGTGGCGCTGGCGATATGGATGCTCACCATGTGCGGCGGCATGGTAGACTGGTTCAACGCGGGCATGCCGACGATCGTTGATGAAATGAAAGCCACCAACCCGCACATCGAAGTGGTGAGGGAGTTTCTCGGGTTGTTGATCGCCGTGCTCGCTCTTGTCTGGCTTTGGAAGAGCACAGCGCGCGGGGCGCGGATGGGGCGCCCCTGATCCACGCGCATGCGACATCTCCTGTTCCGCATCGCCGGTCCCCTGTGCGGACTCATTCTGTTCGCGTTGTTGCGCCATTTGGGCAACGCACCAGCGGCAATGGCGGCCGTGGTGCTGTGGATGGCCGTGTGGTGGATCAGTGAAACCGTGCCGTTGGCGGTAACCTCGTTGCTGCCGCTCGTGCTCTTTCCGGTGCTTGGTATTGCATCAACAGCCGATACCGCGCAGAACTATGGCAAGGACATCATCTTCCTCTTTCTGGGAGGGTTCCTGCTGGCCTTGGGCATCGAGCGCAGTGGCTTACATAAGCGTGCTGCGCTGTGGATCATAACGCGTGTTGGCGCGGCGCCTTCCCGGTTGTTGTTGGGTGTAATGCTTGGAGCGGCCTTGCTGAGCATGTGGATCAACAGCACCGCCAGCGTGTTGGTGATGTTGCCCATTGCATTGGGTTTGGTGGACCGCGCGCGCAACGAAGCGCAACGCAAGAAATTGGGCGTCGCCTTATTGCTGGGCCTGAGCTACGGTGCAACCATCGGGGGAATTGCCACACCTGTCGGGACACCACCCAACTTGGTCTTCATGGAGTTGAGCAAGCAGCTCTTTCCCGACCGCGCCCAAGTCGGCTTCGGGCAGTGGATGGCCTTCGGTGTGCCATTGATGTTGCTCTATCTCGCTTTCGCTTGGACACTCTTGCACATGATGTTCACGCGACGGCTGGGGGATGATGCGCAGGGTGCAGCACAGGTTCGCCAGGAGCTCAAGCACCTCGGACCGGTCTCCCGCGACGAGTTCTTCGCCGCACTCTTCTTCATCGTCACAGCCGTATTGTGGATCACGGGTGGCAGGATCGAGTTCAGCAGCGACATCGTCTTCGAGGGCTGGCGGCGGGAGGATTGGGGGTTGAAGGGTGCGAGCGATGCAGCGGTCGCCATTGCGTGTTCAGTGCCCTTGTTCCTGATCCCGAGCAAGCGACGGCGTTCCGCTGAACATGCGGACCCAGTGGCTGAGGAGACAGCTTCAGGATCAACGGTATTCCCGTCTCTGCTGCCATGGCGCTTTGCGCAAGAGCGCATTCCATGGGGCGTGCTGCTGTTGATCGGTGGCGGGTTGGCCCTTGCGAGCGGGTTCGAGAGCAGCGGGCTCGCGGCCATTATCGGCGATGCGCTCGCGGATTGGAACACGGGCAACGGTTTCGCGCAGATCGGAGTGATCGCCGTGGCGGTGACCGCCCTGAGCGAGTTGGGGAGCAACACGGCCGTGGCGGGATTGGCTTTGCCATTGCTGGCGAGCGCAGCGCCAGCTTGGGGCATGGACCCTTACGCCGCAATGATCCCTGGCACGTTGGCCGCATCGTGCGGCTTCATGCTACCGATCAGTTCGCCCATGATGGCCATTGTCTTTGGTTCCGGCCGCATCCCGATCGGCACCATGCTGCGCACCGGTATCTGGATGGACCTGGCCGGTGTGGTGCTGCTGGCGCTTTGGTTCGGGTGGTGAACGGGTCACTCCACCACGACCATGCTCTCCGCATCCAACTTCCGCCCGTCCACGATCAAGCTGTAGGTGAAAACGCCGGATCCACTCTTGTGCACATAAAGCGCTTCGTTGAGACCTGCATGCAATTGCAAGGGTACGCGCGCCACGGCCCGGCCTTCAATAGCATGCACTACGATGTACGCTTCGCGATGCATAAAGCCCGGTGCTACTTCCACTTGCATGCGCGTTGAATGGTCGAAGGGGTTCGGTCGGCAGGGCAGTAGGTGTGCGCCATCCGCCATCCGCTCATCCTGCTCGTTGATGCCGATCCCCCAACAGTTGAGGCCGTAGGGAAGATCGTCCACGATGCCGGGAGGCGTATCGATATCGTTGTTCTTGTTGTAGTCGCGGGAAAACGGCCCCATGACACTGTTGGCATCAATGCCGGCCACACTTACGAAGTAGGTCTCGTTGGCAAGGAGTGCGGGTATGGCGAAACTGGTGGCAGCGGTGCGGTAGACCGCATCGAAGGATTGGATGACGTTGTTGCTGCGCACCCCGATCCGATACTCGGACGCGAAGCCGCTGTCGATCTGCACGCGAAGCCCTGTCGGTTCATCGTGCAGGGTGAAATATGGTGCTTCTGGGCCCAATGCAAGCAAGGTGGCGCCCATGCCGTTGATGAGCGTGTTGCGCTGGAGGTAATTGAAATCCACGAAGAAGCTATCAAGCACGGCATCGCCGTTCGTATCCATGCCAAGCACATCGTCACTTGTGTGCTGGTGATCGGTGTAGTTGGTGTCCGCCACATTGGCGTCACCGTTCTCGTTCGCGCTGGTGAAACGCACGTTGCGGTAGCCGCGCAGCCGGAAAGGGATATGGTCGCCGCCCCTTCCATCACGGTCTTCTTGGTTCATCACCGAAATGGCCATAGGTACGGCCACCTGGTCCTGCAACTTTTCTTCGTACCACATTTTCATGCTGCGCGCGAAACCACGGTGCGGCACCGTAATGCCACCGTTGCTGAACAAACGGACTTGCATGCTGTCGATGCTGCCCGGCGTTTCACAGCTCGGTGGAGAGGAGGTATTGCCGCAGAGCACGCCGCCCACGATATCGTTGTTCTGCACGCCCTTGATCGCGATGTTGTTCTCCTCGCACCAGGTCGCCATCGCGTCCGCACCGACCAAGCCATGCTCCTCGGCCGTATTGAGCATGAAAACAAGCGTGTGCTTGAACGTGTACCGGCACATGACGCGCGCCAATTCCAGCACGAGCGCACAGCCGCTGCCGTTGTCCTCCATTCCGGGTGCCGGACAGGTCGCGTCGCAATTGTCGGCACACCGGCTGTCCAAGTGCGCTTCGATCAGCACGATGCTCGCGTTGCTGGTATCGCTACCGGGCAGCACCGCGAACACATTTCGCCAGCCCTGCGTGTCACCGCATTCCGCACCGGTCTGGTCGAACTGCAAGTAGGATGGGATCAGGCGCTCGTCGTTCGCTGCGCTGAATTGTTGGAACTTCGAGTAGGCCCAACGCCGCGCCGCGCCGATGCCAGTGGTGGTGCTCACCGTATCACTGTAGCTGTTGCGCGTACCGAACGAAGACATCCGTTCCAGGTAGCTCTTGAGCGAATCGGCACGCAGCAGCCAACGCATTTCGCACAAAATCACTTCATGGTCGTCAATGATCGCCGTAGCCGCGTAGTTCGCCGGGTCGTATTGTCCCTTCATCACTTGCTCGGCGGCCACGCTGGTGCAGGTGATGTTGCTGACCACCTGCGCGCGCACGGTGCTCAATGAGCATAGAAGAAGGAGCGTGCAGAGGTGTTTCATCGGCCAGTGGATGGATGCGGAAATGTAGCACCGCAGCACCCGATCCACGATCCGGACGGTTCGGCACCAACGCGCGAGGCCCCCTGTTCCCAGGAGGCCCCGCCACTGTCCTTTCGGTTCAGGTCATTGGACGAGCAGGGTGCCACGGGCAATATGCTGCCCGATCACCACGCGGTATTCGTAGAGCCCGAAGCCGAGCTGTTCTTTGCGCAGGTTGATCTCCACGTTCTCGCCTGCGGCAACATCGGCGTTGTACGCCTCCATCACCATCCTGCCGCTCGCATCATGCACGGTAACGGTTGCTTGTCCGCGCTCAGGGGCCGTGAAGTTCAGTTTGCACAGGTCCATGAACGGGTTGGGTTGCGCACTGACCAACAGCTTCTTGCCGCCGCTCTCCTTGCAGGGCCCGTCCTCAACGTAGATGCTTTGCGTGAAGGTGGCCACGTTGCCACAGTCATCTTCAGCGCTATAGGTGCGCACCAGGATCATGTTCCCGAAACCATCCGGCAACCAGGTTTCCGTGATATGCACGTCGAAGGCTTCGCCACAATTGTCGGTGGCGGTGCATTTTTCCGGTGCAGGGATCGTGGCACAGTCGACAAAGACCTTCCCGTCCAGATCACAGTTGATCGTCGGCGCCTCGGTATCGACCATGGTAATGAGCTGCGCTGCGCTACCCACGTTGCCGCACATGTCCTCGGCGTACCAGGTGCGCAGTATGGTGTAGCTGCCTTTGCAACCACCCGGCAGGATCGAATCGATCACGTACGGCGCTCCGCTGCTGAAGCAACCATCCTCTGCCCAGACTTCCGACGGCGGCGTGATATCATCCGCACAGTCGACCGTAACGTCGGCAGGCACATCGTGGATGATGGGCGCAACCGTATCCACAACGGTGATCATTTGCACGCATGTTTCCCAGTTGCCGGCCTCGTCGCCAACGGTCCATGTGCGTTGGATCACCATCGGGCAACTGCTCAAGAGAGTGTCCGCGTAGACGAATGTGTTCACGGTTGGGCACTTCAGGTCCTTGCGCAGGATCGGAGGACCGACCACCAGAGCGTCCAACGACGTACCACAAGCGACGGTGGTATCCGGCCCACAGGCAATGATCAGGGGCAGGGTGCAATCGTTGCACTCGGCTTGCGTCACTGCGACGTTCATTGTGTTCGTGCATCCGTTCGGGCCGGTAACGGTGAGCGTATAGAAGCCTGCCATCGTTACCAAGGGGTCCTCATCGGCACTGCTGAAGCCATTGGCGCTGCTCCAAGCGAAATCAGAACCTGCCAGCGACGACGAACCATCAAGTTGCAGCGGGTTGCCCAAGCAATCGAGTTCACCGCCGACCGCGTTGATCTCCGGCGTTTCGATGTCTTGACCAACGATCGCACCGGCCAAGCTCGCACAGCCATTGGCGCCGGTAACCGTCAGCAGGTATGTGCCGGGTTCGGTGGCCACCGGGTTTTGGTCAGTGCTGGAGAATCCGTTCGGACCGTTCCACAGGTATGTTCCGTTGCCAACGGCAGTCAGTACGACCGTGCTGTTGATACAGGTGATGGTACCTCCCGTGGCTTGTGCGCCCGGTGCGGCATCATCCATTGAAACGCTGGCACTGGCTTGGCTCGTACAGCCGTTGCTGCCTGTTACCGTCAGGGTGTAGGTACCGGGGTCCGTAACGATCGGGTTTTGATCCGCACTGTTGAAGTTGTTCGGGCCTGTCCATGCGAATGAGCCAGCACCGCTGCCTGTCAGCATGACCGTGGTGTTGTTGCAGGTAAGCGCACCACCGGTTGCTTGGGCACCGGGTGCCGTGTTGTTCAGGATCACGTCGGACTGTGCTATGCTGGTACAACCGTTAGCGCCGGTAACAGTGAGCACATAGGTGCCTGCCACGCCGACGGTCGGGTTCTGAATACCACTGGTGAAGCCATTGGGGCCTGCCCATGCGAACGAGCCGTTGCCGCTGGCCAACAACATCACGCTGGTCGTTGTGCAAGTGAGTACACCACCGCTGGCTTGTGCGCCGGGTACGTTGTCGTTCTGTGTCACATCGGCCTGCGCCACGCTCGTGCAGCCGTTCGCGCCAGTGACAGTGAGCACATAGGTGCCAGCCACAGAGACGACCGGGTTCTGATCACCGCTGGTGTAACCATTGGGACCGGTCCAGGAGAAGGAACCGTTGCCACTGCCCATCAGTTGCACGCTTGTGATGCTGCATGTCAGCGTGCCACCTGTTGCTTGCGCACCGGGCGCTGTGTTGTTGAGGATCACGTCGGCCTGTGCAACGCTGGTGCAACCGTT
>JBDTSG010000084.1:0-35225 GCA_039931265.1 Flavobacteriales bacterium | reverse complement strand
AGGCCAAAGGCCACGCCGACGCCAAGCACTTCGACAGCGCCACCATCCTCTTCACGGATTTCAAAGGCTTCACCGAAGCGAGTGAGAAACTCTCACCCCAAGAGCTGGTGGCCGAGTTGAACACCTGCTTCAAAGCCTTCGACCACATTGTCACATTGCGTGGTATCGAGAAGATCAAGACCATCGGCGATGCGTACATGTGCGCTGGTGGATTGCCGGATCCGAAGACATCATCGCCGGTTGACGTTGTGCATGCAGCATTGGAAATGCAGGTGTTCATGATCGCGCGCAAAGCGGTGCGCGATGCACAAGGCAAGCCGGCCTTCGAGATGCGCGTGGGCATCCACACCGGCCCCGTCGTCGCAGGCATCGTTGGCGTGAAGAAATTCCAGTACGACATCTGGGGCGATACGGTGAACACGGCGAGCCGCATGGAGAGCAGCGGCGAGGTGGGGCAGGTGAACATCAGCGAGGCAACGTATCGGTTGGTTGTCGGTTCCCGGTTGCCTGTTGTTGGTGCGGGCGACGGCAGCCGGACAACCGACAACCTACAACCGACAGCTGCCGGAGCATTGACCTTCATCCCGCGCGGAAAAGTGCAGGCGAAGGGCAAGGGAGAAATGGAGATGTACTTTGTCGAAAGCCGGCCACTATGATCCCGGAGAAGTTCAACACCTACCGCTTCGCGGACTACAAGGAGCAAGTGATAGACTTATTGAAGCGGGTGACGACGGTGAGCGTGGGGACGATGGAGGTGGTGAGGGGGATGGAGAAGGCGGGCAGGCATGGCTAAGGAACATACGATACGTAGCAGGCCACATGAATGTCCCAAGCTCTATTTTGCAAGATCAACTCAATGCCCATGAACACCCAACGCAAGTTCGCATTCGCATTGTTCCTGCTGGTCGCCGGTGCGCACGCGCAACCAGGCACACTGGATACGAGCTTTGATCCCGGAGTATCCACCACTGGCTTCGCGGACTATGTTCATGCCATCGCGGTACAGGACGATGACCGGATCATCATCGCAGGTGGCTTCGATACGTACCAAGGCGAACCACGTAGCGGCATCGCACGCCTGCATCCGGATGGGACGCTGGATACGAGCTTCAACCCCGGCACAGGGGTCACGGGCGTGAATGGCATCGTTTACGATGTGCATGTGGATACGGACGGGCGGATCATGATCGTTGGGAGCTTCTGGTATTACAACGGCATACCACGGAACAATGTGGCCCGGTTGAATGCCGACGGTAGTCTGGACACTACGTTCGATCCTGGCGATGGGCCCAACGATCTGGTGTGGACAGTAGAAGGCCATGATGGCGACAAGTACCTGATCGGTGGCACCTTCTACAACTACTTGGGCACCACAGCGGACCGCCTTGTGCGCTTGAACAATGACGGCTCCATGGACCCCACCTTCAATCCTGGTGCCGTCGGGCCCGAGGGTCCGGTCCACTGCCTCGCGACATATGGGGATGGCCGTATCCTGATCGGTGGTCAGTTCGATGATTACAACGGCAACATTGGGTATGGCCTTGCCCGGCTGTTGCCGAACGGTACGTATGATCCCACTTTCAACGTTGGCATCGGCGCGGACAACGTTGTATTGACCCTGTCCATCCAAGGCGATGAGAAGATCATCGTAGGTGGTGGCTTCAACAACATCAATGGGGTGTCCACGGGCCGCGCAGCGCGGCTTTTGCCCGATGGCACAGTGGATACGGGTTTCATTACCGGCACCGGTGCCGATGGCAATGTGCACGCCAGTTGCGTACAGTCGGACGGCGCCATTTTATTGGGTGGTGAATTCAATCAATTCAATGGTGTGCTGATGTACAAGTTCGTGCGCCTCGACACGAACGGTGCATTGGACCCCGCGTTCACCTTGGACCCCGGGCCCAACAACCAGGTGAATGCGACGGTGCTTCAAGAGGATGGTCGCATTTTGATCGGTGGCATCTTCACTGAATACGATGATGTGCCTCGTCGCCGTGTTGCACGCATCAATGGAACGGTTCTCAACGGTGTCCCGGAGTCCGGGTCCGTATCGGTCGCGCTACGCCCCAACCCTGCATCGCATCAGCTATGGGTGCATGTCACGACCACACAACCTTGGGTGGTCATGGAAGTATGCGATGCGACCGGCAAACAAGTGCTCCGGTATTCGATGCGCAGCACTGGCGCCGTACTCGATGTGCAGGCCTTAGCACCAGGTGTTTACACAATACACGTAATTGGTGCTTTGCCCTTGCGTTTCGTGAAGGAGTAGGAAAAGAAGGCCAGTGATCTCACCATCACGGAGAAGTTCAACACCTACCGCTTCGCGGACTACAAGGAGCCGGTGATAGACTTGCTGAAGCGGGTGACGACTGTTAGTGTGGGGACGATGGAGGTGGTGAGGGGGATGGAGAAAGCAACACGTAAGCTCCATTCGGCGGGGATATGCACCCTGCTAGCGGCTTCGCTCCAAGATCGGGGGTGCCAAGAAACCCCACCATCCGCTCGTGCCTACGAGCGGGGGCCACTTACGCGAGCGTGGGCTTCTTTTTTGAAGCGCGTGATCATGGCTTCCTGCGCGGCGAACGAAACGTTCTGCATGCCCTCCTTGCCGAAGCAATTCGGCCAGTAGTAAACGAAGCCGTTCTCCATGGCCAGGTCCAGGAATTCCACTACGGAATCCGCCACCTTCACAGCGTACGAGCCATTGCCTGACCTGGCGAAGAGGATCTTGTAGTCCTTCTCGCCGACGTTCCGAACGAAGTAGGTGCCGCTATCGTCCGCACCATCCAGGGTGATCGATTCCGTCTCATCCCCGAAGTTCATGCAGGTCGCGCGGTCACCTTCCCATGCGGCAGAACGGGCTCGGGGTAGGCGGAACTCCCCATTGCCGGAGGGCTCGCGGAAGCGCCACTTCACATGCACGCCGCCTACTTCGGCATACAGCGCCATCAACTCCTCCGGTACATCGCGCATGGCAGCGAGTTGCTCGTCGGTAAGCCCGGGCTCGAGTTCCGCGTTGATCACTTCAAGGTCGGGTCGCTGCTTCAACTCTTCGATGAAGGCCTTCAAGCGATCCACCGCCTCCTTCATGGCCACCGTGCGGACGTTGACAGGCCGCGATGCCGCAGGTTCCACGGCCACGCTCGCTGCGGGCTTGTTCTTGAAGCGCGTGATGATGGCTTCTTGTTCGGCGTACGAACCGCTCTGGACACCCCCATTGCCGAAGCAGAGGGGCCAGTTGGTCACAAAGCCGTTGTCCATGGAGAGCTGCAGGTATTCATCGATGGAGTCCGCCACTTTCACGGTAGTCGCATCGTCCACCGGTGGGACGAAGAACACCCGATGCTCTTCCTGGCCGAGGGGCCGGACAAGGAAGGCCCCCACCCCCTCCAGGTCATCGAGTGGCATGCCCTCCGTGCCCTCCCCGAAGTCGGCATAGCGTTCCCAGTTGGCATAGCTCGGCGATATGATGTTGAGCTCTCCACCGCCGGTACCTTCCCGGAAGCGCCACTTCACATGGATGCCGGCCGCTTCCCCGAAGAGCGCTACGATATCAGGGGGCATTCCATAGGGAGCGAGATCCTCCGCTGCGAACGGATCCGCAAAGTGCGCGCTCAGCACAAGCACATCGGGCCGTGCCTTCAACTCCTCTACGAACGCCCGGAGGCGATCCACTGTTTCCTTCATGGCCATGGTAAGCGTTATTTATCCGTTACTAAGTAAACGATCGCGGTGGATCGGCACGATCCGGTAATGATCTGAAGCCCGCGCAAGGTCTCCGCTTCAGCCGCAACAGCGGCGGGACCCTGCGCCCTGTGTTGGTCGCACTGAGGATTGTTGGAACGGCTAGCTTGGCGATGGGCCCACCATCCGGGAGAATTTCAACACTTACCGCTTCGCGGACAAAGGAGCAGGTGATAGACTTGCTAGCGGGTGACGACGGTGAGCGTGGGGGGCCGGCCTGCGAGCCGGGTTGGAGGTGGTGCGTGGGATGGAGAAGGCAGGACGTTGAGGACAAGACAAGGTCCGGGTCGTTATCATCAAGGGACCGCTCGAGGTTGTCACGGCCTGCGCACGCCTACAGGTTCCACGATATACCCAAGCCTCCGAAGTCCCTCGATCAGGCCATGCGGACCGGTGAGGTGAGCGGCGCCCACCGCCACGAAAACACTGCCGTACATGCGCATGAACTGATCGGCACGCTCGGCTATGAGCGTGTTGCGCGCGCGTAACAGCGCCTTGTCCGCATGTTCGGGGAGGCCATCACGCCCAACAAATTCCATGAACGCGTCAAGATCACGGACCGCATAAGCGTCGATGGCCCGCGCCATACCGTCAAACGATCCGTCACGGATCACCTTCAGCAACAACCGGGACTGGTCCGAGATCGGGATGCGCATGACGGCATCAAGCTGCTCTTTGACGGATTCGATCCCAACGATCCTCTTGTTCATTCGCATGGCCCGTGCCTGGAACCAGGCATCCAACACCATCGTGCTATCGCTGCCCAACTCCATCTCGCTGAGCATTGCGATGGTGTAATATGGCCGCAGCTTCATGCATATGGGTGCAAGCGGTCCGAGTTTCATCTTCAACACGGTGATCACTTCCTCATACTCACCTCGGCTGTAAAGGAGGTCCAAAGATCTGCCGTCGGGCAGGAACATCGCTTGGAGCACGTGGGGGTCCATCTTGCTGGTATGATCCAGGTCCAATTCGCCCGCTAGCAGGTCGCTCTGGTCGAAGAAATACAAGGCACTGTCCTGGAGTTGGAAGGCGCGTGCATCGCGCGTGTGAACAGTGCCATAGAGATAGGAAGTGTCCTGGTCGTCAGCGTGCGAAATGCGCCACAACAGCGATCGGGGTGTCGATTGAGCGTCGACCCCATAGGCAAGCACTGCAATGCTGATCGCGGTTAATGATCTCAACAGTCCGGAGCATGACTGGACAACCGTGTTCAACTGCATCGGCATTTGGCTTCTTAGAGCCTCGGAAATCTACAACGTTCGAGTCCGCAGGGTCATTTGGCGCACTGGCTTGCTGCATCGCCGGGCACGGCCTCGGGTGTAGTGCGCAGGCCGACGCTCGGCTTTGCCGAGTGTCCATTGGTCGCACAGCGTCGTTGCTGTAAGGCGCCAAACGATCGCCATTACCGCGCAACCACCAAGTGCTTGGCAACCACCGTGGTAGCACTGCTCAAGTGCAGCACATATGCACCGCTGCTCAGCCCCGACAAGTCGAGCACCCGGTCAGTACCAAGGTTCGTTCCATCGCGCAGCACTACGGCACCAAGCGCATTGTGCACAGTGGCGGTCGATGCGCCTTGGGCAAGGCCGCTGATGCGCACACGATCCACAACCGGGTTCGGGTACACCACCGCATCGTCCATCCGTACTTCTTCCAACCCGGCGGTGGCGCAGAGCGATGGCAGCAATGGGGCAAGCTCGATCTCAGTGCCGGGAGTGAGGTTGAGGCCACTGAAGCCCGCGAACGAACTTGGATAGAACTCGCAACGGAACACGCTGTTGCCATTGGGCACTGCGCCTTGGGTCATCGGCCCTTGTGCGTTAACAGGGTTGGTGTATTGCCATGCGACCGAACCCGCGGCGTCCAACTGGAAGAAATGACCCGCCGGACCATCGGTCACCAGATACCCATCGGCCACCGGGAACACGCCGCTGATGTTGGTGCAATAGAAGTCGCTGGGCACGGGCGCCGTGTAGATCCAATCGGGCGCCAATGGCAGGTAGGCGCTGCCGGGGGTTATGGTGTAGTTCCCCAGTCCGTCCATTGGCGGCGCTATGATCTCCAAACTGCTGTAGTCCACACCCGGCCTGCCGTTCCCGTTGTTGAACACGAGGATCTTGCCGGCATGCGGATGGCCCGGCGGCAACCAAGTGGCATGGTGCTGCCCGAACAAGCGTTGATCCGCAACGCTGCCACGGCCGTAGGCCAACGGGTTCCCCCAGCGGTAGAGCAGGTCCCCGCCCTTTCCACTGTTGCCGCCCACATGCATCGTCGCTTCCGAAGTGGTGGTGCTATGATCGATCACCCACACTTCATCCAAGTTGTGCGAACTCACCAACAGCCGATCGAACAAGGGATCGTACGCCACCGAGTTCAGGTGGATCCAGTCGAAGCTGTTGGGTGGGCCTTGGAAGAAGTTGATGTCCACCAGTTCCGGATGATCGCTCACCGTACCGTAGTTCGGCAGGAGTCCGTTGAGATCCTGCACCATGTGATCCCACAACTTCCACCGCCACACCACTACCGCACTGTCGGTGCCCACGGGTTGCAGTTCCAGCAATTGATCGCTCCACAGGTACGCGTTGGTTTCGGCGGGGTCCTTCCCCATCGCCACGGCTGCGGTGCTGTCGTGCCGGTCCCAAGCGATCACAACGATGTTGCCGTTGGGCAGCACCGTGAAGTCATGATGCTGGCACAGGCTGTCGTTGCTCAGGTCATATCCCCACAACAGGTTTCCGGACCAGTCGAAACGCTCGAGCCGACCACCGCGTCCCCCGGCAGCGAAGTCCGGGTTGTTGGTGTTCGCACTGCGCAGCAACGTGCCGTCCGGCTGTAACTGCGCAACGAGTCCGGGCGTGTTCGTCGCGGTCCACGCATTCACTTCGCGACCGCAGCGATCCACCAAGTACGTGCGGGTGTTGCCATTGGGCGAGAAGAGCATGTATCCGTCCGCGTAGGCCGGATCGTACTGCGTAAGGCCGATGGTCTGCGCCGCGCAACCTGCGGACAGCAAGATGCCCAACGCTACGGCAGGGCACTTGGTCATTGCAACAGGATCGTCTGCGCCCAGCGCTGCGCGCCGCTCTCATGAACCAAGAGATAGGGTCCGCGCTGCAGGCCCGAGAGGTCAAGCGCGATGCTACCTGCTCCGGTCACCGCTTCCACCACCACACGACCAAGGGCATCGTGCAACGACACCGTTCCGATCACCGAACCGTTGAGGATCGTCAAGCGATCCGTTGCCGGGTTCGGGAACGCGCTGATGGAACTGCCGCTTGCGCCATCTTCCACACCGCTGAACGGATCGAACACTGTAACGCCACCGGGCACGGTGTTGTGCCCACCACCAGGGCCGGTGTTACCGGCTGGAACGGTGCCGTAGTAAGCCGGGCCAAGCACATACGGATACGCGGGTTCCAGATCCGCATCGAGCGCGACGAAGTAGGCGTATATGCCCGCAGGATATTCCGGCGTGATGCAGAAACGACCGTTGTGCTCATCCAGATCGCCGAGCCCTGTGACGAATTCATGGTCTTCGATGTACGCGCCCAGCGGATACTGCGCGTTGAAGGCGGGGCCGTATTGGTTAACGGTCAGCACCGTGCCATCGGGCAACGTTGTGCGATCGGCGATGGCCCGCTCGCGGTAGCTCGTCTTCATGCGCGTAATGCCTCCGGTGCCGTCGGTGTTCACATAGCCGAAAGCACCGTAGATCGGGAACCCGTCGAACGCGAACCCGATGAGCGGTGAATGCTGTGCGCTGTCGGTATCGTCGTACAAGCACGTGGGGTTGATGTGCGTGTGGTATTCCATCTGTTGGTTCGGGTGGCCGAGGCAGGCGTCGAACCCATCGCCCTCGAAGAAGTAGGCGTTCTGGTGCCAGATGTTCTGCATGTTGAAACTCATGGCATCGCGCGGATTGAAGATGGTGACACCGTTGACCCATACGCCGATGTGCCCGAGGGGAGTGTTCACGGGCGTGCCCGTGTTCTGCACCGGGGCCAATGCGATCTTGAACTCCCAGTCCTGATCGCCGGCGTCGTTCGGGTTGCCGCTCCACGGACCGATGGAATAGCCGGGTATGCCGGTGCAACCCACATACACGTCGGTGCTGTTGTACACCACTTCCAATACGTTGCTGAGGATGCCGCTGTAACCGGTCTCACTACCGGGGTTGATCTCCCAGGAAGTGATGGCGGGGTTGAGTTGCGCGGTGGCCGAGACGACCACGGCCGAGCAGATGGGAACAAGAATGGAACGAAGACGCATGTGGGGGGTAATTGCGGGGGAAGACCCGCTTCGATCAACAGGGTTTGATCGGACGCAAAAACTCCAGCCGGATCCCTACTGATGCAGCACCAACAGCGGCACGTGCGTATGCAACGCAAGTTGCTTGGCCGTGCTGCGGTGGAACCAGCTTTGGACCGGCGCGAGGTGCCGGTGCAGCAATGCCACCATATCCGCGCTGTTCGCCACGGCTTCCCTATCGATCGTTTCCGCTATCTCCTTGCCCTGCACGGTAAGGAAGGTGTGCGGCAAGTCGCCGAAAAGAGCGTGGAACACCGGATCGGGGTTCACCGATGTGCTTGGGGTTGCGGGATCTTCCACGCGCACCACCGTCACCTTGCCCTGGTCACGGTGCGACAGGTCCAAGAGAAGCTGGAACGCACTTGGCACCAGATCGCCGCCATCATTGGCCAGCAAGACATGCTTAACTCCCGCGAAAGTTGCGCGTTCGGGAACGACGATCACCGGCACCCGCACGCCCTTGATCACTCCGCCGACATCGCTGCCGAACAGCCATTCGTCGGCTCCGGTGGTGCTTCCCGCACCCATCACAACGGCATCGAATGTTTGATCCTTGTTGAGGATCCCGATCGCGCCCGGTAAAGTGCCAACGACCATTTCCGGTTCTAACGGCAGGTCCGGCATGCTGAGATGCTGCCGCAATTTGTCCGCGAACGCGTGAATGCTTTCCGTCTCCACTTCCTCCATCTCGGGCGCGGCGTTCATCATCAACGGATCCGCCTCTACCGGTACCATGTATGAATGAAGGAGGGTGAAACGGTTCCCCTCGCGGCCGAAAAGGCGCACGCCGTAGGCTGCCGCGTTAAGGGAAGCATCGCTGAGATCGGTCAGCAGGAGGATGGAGGACATGGTGTTGGGTTCAAGGATCGCTCTTCTCGCGCTCCGCGATAAGCGCTGTCCACTGGGCGTATTGATCTTCGGTCAGTATTCGCTTGATCCGCGCATCGCGCTCAGCGGTCAAGGCCGTCAATGAATTCCCTAACGGCTTCCCCGTGAGGTTGTCGTTCGCGAGCCTTTGATCCAGTTCGTGCTGGTAGTATTTCTCCACTTCCGTCATGCTCCGGTATTGGGCGGTGTCCAAAACCAATTGCCCGAGCACATCACCATCGCGCATCACCAAGAAGGTGGCGGTCGCCGCTGGCGGCAAGGACTGAGCAGATATCCGGAAGCACCCCAGAACCAGGAACAGGATGAAGGTGGCGGTTCGCATGACCGCTCTGCGACAAGTCCCGTTCCAGTGGAGCGCAACCCGCCTTCCGGTATGGAGATCAACTTCAACAAGCCTGATCACATGGCGGCTATTCCCCAGATCGAGCAAGTTCCGCCTCAACACTGTTTTCGCCAAAGCCACAGTGCAAGGCGGCATACTTTGCGACACCTCCTCTTCATGGCCAAGCACATCGCGCGCATCCTGCATACGGTATTCATCACCCCTGACGTGAAGCGCTTCACCGTGGAGCGACCGGAAGAGTATGCCTTCGTGCCGGGCCAAGCGACCGATGTATCGATCAACAAACCGGGCTGGGAAGACCAGCTCCGCCCTTTCACCTTCACCGGGCTCACCACCGCGAAGACCCTTGAATTCTCCATCAAGATCTACAACGACCACAAGGGTGTGACCGAGCAACTCGGCCTTCTGCACGCCGATGATGAACTGCTGTTGCACGATGTTTTCGGCGCGATCCAATACAAAGGGCCGGGCTTCTTCATTGCCGCCGGAGCCGGGGTGACCCCGTTCATTGCCATCCTCCGCGACCTGGAACGGAAGAAGAAACTCAAAGGGAACAACCTGCTCTGCACGAACAAGACCGCGGACGATGTGATCCTCGACGAGGAATTCACCCGCATGCTCGGGAAGCACTTCATGAAGGTCTTCACGCGCCAACACGTGATCGGCTTCCGGGAGCGGCGCCTCGATCGCGATCTGCTCGTCACCCTCGTGGAGGATTTCGACCAGCACTTCTACGTCTGCGGACCGGATGACTTCGTGAGGGAGGTCAACGCCATGCTGCTGGCGCTCGGTGCGAAGTCGGAGTCGCTCGTCTTCGAGCAGTGAGACCCTGGATCAGCGCGGCGGCACGGCGCGGTCGATGATGAATCCGTTCTTCACCTCCTTCATGCCGATCGCTGGATAATAGCTCATGGCCCCGGCCGCGCTCAGCAGCAGCAGCATGGAACCATCGCCGACGTACGCCTTCGTCCTAGCGATCAGTTCGCGGCCGATGCCCTTGCCTTGGCGCACCTTCAACACGGCCAGGTCACTGAGGTAGCAGCAGTAGACAAGATCCGTAACGGAACGGGCAACACCCACCAGCTCCTCGCCTTGCCATGCGCTGATGACGAGGTTCGAGTTCGCGTACATCGCCGCGATGCGCTGCGGATCATCCACCGGACGGTTCAGTCCGCTATCGCGGTACAGGGTAATGACCTTGTCGACCGGAACGGGGCTATTGACGTGGTATGTGATGGACATGGAACGAAGATGAGGTGCCGCCCTCCGGTCAGGACGCTAACGACCAACGGCCGGTAACGATCAGCCCGTGCGCTTAGTGTTCCGGTACCGCGCCAAGTTGATCAGCAGCACACCGCCAAGGATGACCACCAGCCCGGCCATTTCGCGCCAGCCCAATACTTCACTGCCGACGAACACGCCGAGCAGCACGGCCACAACGGGATTCACATAGGCGTAAGTGCTCACTTGCGTGGCCGGCCGCATCTGCAGCAACCACACATAGGCGCTGAACGCGATGATGGATCCGAAGACGATGAGGTAGGCCATCGCGAACCACGCGTGCATGGGCACGGCGGTCCATTCCATGCCGTGCCACTCCCCTCTCCCCGCGCTCACCAACAGGAAGAAAAAAGCGCCGGTCAGCATCTGCCAACCCGAGTTCACCATGTTCGGGATGGATGACGGATGGTACTTCGCATAGAGCGACCCGGCCGGCCAGCCGATGATGCCCAGCAGCAGGATGAACATTGTTGCGAATTCCGGTGTGACTTCCGTTGCCGACCATTGCGCAGCGATCTTCTCGCTGAACAACAACACCACGCCGGCGAATCCCGCGATCACGCCGAACAAGGTGCTCCAACTGCGGAAGTTGACACCCCAGTTGCGCCGGTCCATTACCACGAAGGAGAGCGGGGCCACGGCGATCACGATCGCGACCACGCTGCTGGCGATCGATCGCTCCACCCATACCACGGCGCCATTGCCCACGAAGCACAACAGGAACCCGGTGATGGCCGCGTTCTTCAGGTCGCTACCGGGTTTGATGCTGACACCCGTGGCCAAGCACCAAGCGAACATGAGCACCGCGGCGAAAAGGAAACGGAGCCCCCCGAGCATGAACGGCGGGAATCCGTCCAGCGCTTCGCGGATGAAGAAATAGGTGCTGCCCCAAATGATGTAGATCGCAGCGAAGGCCAAGTAGACCTTCAACCGCGACGGTGCGGTGTCGATGTTCATGCGCGCGCGATCGCTCCTACGAAGCGCTCCACTTCTTCCTCCGTGTTGTAGTAATGCAACGACGCACGCATGATGCCCGCGATGCCACGAGCCTGCAGATCGAGCCAGGCCCAGTCGTAATCGGTGACGCTGGTGTTGATGCCCTGCGTGCGCAACTTCAACAGCAGCGCTTGCAGATCGCGGCCCTCCGCGGTGAACGTATTGATCCCGCTGGGCCGCGTGCCTTGGTCGCGCACCTGCACGCCCGGTAGCTCGTTCAGCTTCCTGCGCAACAGGGTCGAGAGCTCGAGGATGCGCGCCTCGATCGCATCAAGTCCCCAGCCGAGCGCATGATCCACTGCGGCACCCATGCCCAAGCGGTCGGCCACATTGAATTCCATTTGCTCGAAGCGCCGGGCATCGGGGCGCCACGCGAACGTGTCGCGACCTGTCCAGCGCGCAGCGTGGATGTCGATCACGGCAGGCTCCACGCGTTCCAATGCGGATCTGCGCACATACATGAAGCCCGTGCCACGCGGCCCCCGCAGGAACTTGCGACCGGCGCCCGTGAGCAGATCACAACCGATGCGTTCCACATCCACCGGCATCTGGCCCACGGCTTGGCAGGCATCCAGCAAGTAGATGGCGTGCGACCCGCGCAATGCGGCGCCCACTTCCACAACGGGGTTCACCATTCCGTTGCTGTTGGTGATCTGCGTGATGGCCACCAGCTTCACCCGATCGTCGAGCAAATTGGTCAGTGCATTCACGTCCAGCAGTCCATCCGCATCGCTCGGCACCACTTCAAGCGAACAGCCCACTTGATCACAACGCCGCCGCAACGAAAGCCAATTGCTGTTGTACTCGTTGTTCGCTGTCAGCACGCGATCGCCCTTGCGCAACGGAACGGAATGGAAAGCGCGGTGCCAAGCCTGCGTGGCGCCATCGGTCAGCGCGATCTCATCGGCGTGGCAGTTCAGCAATGTTGCGAACGACGCGTACACGGCGTTCTGTGCTTCGGCCTTCTGCGCTGCGGCCTCGTAGCTGCCCATCAGGGCTTCCATGCGTGTGTGCTCAAGCACGGTGTCCAACACCGGCTGGCTCATGAGCCCACAACCGGCATTGTTGAAGTGGAGCACGTGTTCGCAACCGGGCGTCAGCGCGCGAGCACGCGATACGTCGATGTCGGTGATGGTCATGGGCTTCGTTCGGTCCGGTGGGGTGCGCTGCAAACCTATCGGGCGCGTGCGAACCCCCTGCGATCGCGCCACGAACGGTGCGACCTGCGCCTTACACCAGGAAGTGGAAGGTGATGAGCAGGATCGCCAGGAAAACCAGCGACAGACCACCGAGGAAGATCACATCCGCCGTGCGTTCCAGCCGTTCGCTGCGCAAAGGCTTTTTACTGCGCATGGACTGGAAGCTGAGGATGCAACTGGCCATCAACAAAACCGCTGCTATCCCTGTAAGCTCGTCCAGGATACCTGCTTCCGTGTGGTCGGAGATCTTCAACGAGGTCATTACGATCAGGCAGAACCCCAACAGGTTGGAAGACGTGCTGAGGATGTGCGGCGACTTCGATCCGGCCATGTGTGCGAGGTTTTCCGGTCCCGCGTTCCGGTCCCGATGCGGTGCAATTTGCCTCATTGGGATCCACCAGCGCATGGCGCAACACTCTTTGTGTTATCGGTCGCGTGTAACGAGAAGCGGTCGCGCGCCAAGGCGCGGCCCGGTTTACTTTGATCCATGCGCGCACCGTTGCTCTTGTGCCTGTTGCCGTTCGGCGCGGTGGCGCAAACGCCGATCAGCGGTCGCGTGCTCGATGCCGCCACGCACGAACCCCTTCCCTATTGCAATGTGATCCTCGTCGGTTCGCAGCGCAGCACCCTCACCAATGCCGAAGGCGCCTTCAGCATCGCGGCCGACACGCTCGCCGATTCGCTGCGGTTCGCTTACGTCGGTTACCGACCACTCGTGCTGGCGGCAAGCACGGTGCAACGGCGCAACGGGATCCTGCTGCATCCATCCGCGCACCAGCTCACCCAGTTCGTGGCCACGGCGAACACCAAGCAGTACGATCGTGTGGCCCGTGTGGCGAAGGCATTGCGTTCCATAGCGCCCTATGCCGCGCGCAGCTATTTCGAAATGGAGACGCACTTGGACGAGCGACCGGTGGAAGTGGTTGAATGTTTTTACAACGGGCGCTTCAGTGGCGCGCGTACCGATGGGCTCGACCTGAAACAAGGACGCATCGGTATCGCGCCCATGGGCGATCGCTACTTCGTCAGCCTCAACACCACCAAGGCCATCACGCTGTTCGACCCGACGGAACGCAACGCGCACTTCCCCACCTCCCCCTTCCAATGGCCATCGGCGAAGAAGCTGCGCAAGGCCTACCGCGTTGAGCTGGTCTCCACTTCCACCGATGAAGCATTGGACCATTTGCGCATGACCCCACGCGACAGCAGCGGCATCGCGTTCACCGTGGATCTCTGGCTATCGGCCGTTTCGGATGCCGTGGAGGTGATCGAACTCCATTGCACCGACTGCGCACGCCATCCCTTCCTACCGCTGTGGAGCGAGCACGCGATCAACAGTGTCGACCTGCGCATACGCCAAACATGGCGCGCATGGAACGGACGTAACGTGCTGGACCATTTGGAACTGGTCTACACCCTTGCCTACGCGAACCCTGAGCGCCCTGAACGGATCGACACCAAGGCGGTGCTGCACCTGTTCGATCCCGGCGGCGCCTTCATCCTGCCGCTGTTCGAATACGACCAGGAGCAACCGGACTACCGGAAGATTACCATGCAGCCTTATGACACCCTCTTCTGGGACCGCGCACCAACGCTGGTGCGCACGGCGCAGCAGGAGCGCGACCGCGACTTCCTCCAACGCAACGGCTTGCTAACAGGCAGTTCCGCACCGGGGCCATGGAAGAAGTCGGGCTTCTTCGAGAGCAACTGCGCATGGTGGAGCGCCGACAAACGCGTCAGTTTGAAGAGCCTGCCACCGCCACCCGAGGATGCCACGCGACCGGCCGGCTTCCGCAGCCAAGGCGCCGCAGCGCCCATAAGCCAAGTGAATTTGGAAGCACAGCTCTACCTCGACATGGACACGACCGGAGGGCAACTGCGCGTGTTCACCGCCACGGCACTCGATGGCTTCCGCTCCTACTATCTGCTGCCCGAAGAGCGCCACACCGACGCCTTCATCAACATCTTCTTCGACCTCTGCGAGATGGAACGGCGCACCCTCCAAGAGCAACTCCTTCAACCCGGCATCACCGCTGAGCGGGCCCGCGGCATCCACTCCTTCTGGACCGACCATATGAATACGCTTACCCGCCACTATCTAAAGGAAACCAGCCTCGGCGCCGACCGCGTGGCGCTGGCCAAGTGGAACGCCCGCGTGAAGGAGGCCTTGGGCATCGACAACATGGCCCTGTTCGGGCTGTGAGCGGTATCCCGATCGTGGTACCGCATTGCCCAAGTTGTTGACCTGCTTCCACACGCGGACATCTTGACCCGGAACCGCAAAGGGCCCTGCTCCATACAGGGTCTACAAAGCTTCAACCCGGTCCATATCGGCCCACCCTTTGGGCGTGGTACCCTTCCACGAGGATGATACAAGTCATCGCTGGTGCGGAAGGATCATGGAACGAACAAGTGAACGCACGCAGGCGGATCTGGTGGTACAACGCCACGGGGTGATCCTGGAGAAGACCACGAACGGTTTCGAGAACGAAGGCGTCTTCAACCCGGCATGCATACGCGTGGGCGATGAGGTGCATATGTTCTACCGGGCCGTGCGCCACGGCAACTATTCCACCATCGGTTACTGCCGCCTGAAAGGCCCCACCGAGGTGGTGGCCCGGCGGAAGAAACCGCTTCTCTTCCCGGAGCATCCGTATGAATCGCAAGGGTTGGAGGACCCGCGCATCGTGAAGATCGAAGACACATGGTACATGACCTATTCGGTCTACGATCGCACCAATGTCATGGGGGCCTATGCGACTTCCACCGACCTGAAGACCTGGGTAAAGCACGAGCCCATTACGCCGCACTTCACCTACCGCGAGTTCAAGCACTTGGTGGAATGCTGTCCGGGTCTCAACCCGAAGTACCTCTTCCACTACAAGGTATTGAAGGAGCACGGCCTCGGCGATGAGATCGCCGGCAAGTTGATGCTGTGGGACAAGAACGTGATGTTCTTCCCGCGCAAGATCAACGGCAAGTTCGCGCTGTTGCACCGCCTCCATCCGGGCATCCAGATCGTGTACTTCAACGACCCCGCCGACCTGACGCGGCAATTCTGGGAGCACTACGTGATGGACCTGCAACGGCATATCGTCATGGACCCGCTGCTCCAACACGAGTCAAGCCACATCGGTGGTGGTGCACCACCCATTGAAACGAAGGACGGCTGGCTGTTGATCTACCACGCCGCCGAGGACACCCCGCACGGTTTCGTGTACCATGCCTGCGCAGCCCTGCTCGACCTGGAGGATCCCCGTAAAGTGATCGCGCGGTTGGACCGCCCGTTGATCTCACCTGAATTCGCGGCGGAGAAGGAAGGCATCGTGCGCAACATCATCTTCCCCAGTGCTGCGGTGGTGTTCGATGACCTGCTCTACATCTACTACGGTGGCGCCGACGAGCGCATCGCGGTCGCTTCCGTTCAATTGTCGTCCCTCTTGGAACGTTTGACATCCCTTGCCAATGAAAAAGATGCTTGACCAGGACCAAGTGCTGGTCCTCAGTTCCTACCCCTCGCGTGTTTGCGGCATAGCCACGTACACCAAGGACCTTGTAACGGCATTGAACCGCACGTTCACCGAGCCGCTTGTATTCCGCGTATGCGCCTTGGAAGAAGGACCCGGCGGCTTCAGCTATCCTGAAGAAGTGACGTGCACCCTGAACACCTTGGATGAAGCGGCCCATATCGCCTTGGCCGCGCGCGTGAACCGGGACCAACGGATCACGCGGGTCTGGATCCAGCACGAGTTCGGACTGTACAACGGGTCGGAAGGCGCCTACCTGCTAGCATTCGCGCAAGCGGTTACCAAGCCGATCACCATCACCTTCCACACTGTGTTGCCCAACCCTGCACCGGAGCGCAATGCCATGGTGCGGGCGCTTGCGGCCGCCGCCTCGGATATTGTCGTGCTAACCGCACGCTCGGCCCGCATGCTGCGCGAAGAGTACGGTGTGGCACAGGACAAGATCACCGTGATCCCGCACGGTACGCACGTGGTGCGGTGGGAAGACACCCACCGCATGAAGCAGGCGCACGGCCTGGAGGATCGCTTGGTGCTTTCCACCTTCGGCTTGCTCAGCACGAACAAGAGCATCGAAACGGCCATCGATGCCATGCCCGCGATCATAGAGCAGGTGCCGAACGCGTTGTACTTGATATTGGGACGTACCCATCCCGATGTGGTGCGAAAGGAAGGCGAGCACTACCGCGAATTCCTGGAGCAACGTGTGGCAGCGCTGGGCCTTCAGCGCCATGTGCGCTTCGTGGACCGCTACTTCGAGTTGAACGAGCTGCTGGAGCACCTCCAGCTCACCGATGTGTACCTGTTCACCTCCAAAGACCCGGACCAAGCGGTGAGCGGAACCTTCGCCTATGCCTTGGGCTGTGGTTGCCCGGTGATCTCCACGCGCATACCGCATGCGCAGGAAATGCTCGAAGGCGCCGGCATCCTCATCGACTTCAACAGCCCGCAACAACTGGCGGAAGCAGCCATCGAATTGCTGGCTGACAAAGAACGGCGGATGCGCATGAGCCGCAACGCGCTGCACCGCATGCGCGCAACATCATGGGACAACGTCGCCATTGCGCACGTGCGATCCTTCAGGCGCCACGGTGAGAGCCCTGCCTTGCCCGCGTTGCAATGGCCGTCCATCTCGCTGGACCATGTGCGCCGCATCACCGACGGCACCGGCATGATGCAGTTCTGCGATATCAGTGAGCCGGACCCCGGCTCTGGCTACACCTTGGATGACAATGCGCGCGCGTTGATCGCCGTGTGCATGCACCATGGCGAAAACGGTGATGAGGAAGACAAGGAACTCATCAACACATACGTCAACTTCATTGAGCGGTGCCAACTGCCCGACGGCCGCTTCCTGAACTACATGGATCAGCATGGCGTCTTCCACAAGCAGAACCACGAAGTGAATTTGGCGGACGCCAATGGCCGGGCAATATGGGCCCTGGGCTCGGTGGTAGCCCGTGAAGGGCAATTGCCGAAGCTCTTCATCAGGCGCGTTGAGGATATGCTGCTGCGCTCCCTTCCACGGTTGGAAGACACCACATCGCCGCGCGCCATCGGTTTCACGATCAAGGGGCTGCACGCATACAATTCGGTGCGGCACAGTTCACGTATCGCCAACACCATCAATGCACTGGCCGAGCGCCTATTGCGCTGCTATGCGGCCGCTGGAAATGGCCAGTGGAAGTGGTTCGAACCATCCATGACCTACGGCAACGCCGTACTGCCCGAAGCCATGTTGCTGGCCTACTTGGAGACCGGCAGGGCCGCCTTCCGCGATGCCGCACGCGCCAGCTTCGACTTCCTTCTTTCCCACATGTTCAAGGACGATCACTTGCGCGTGATCAGCAACCGCAGCTGGTTGCACCAAGGTGTTGAGCCCGAGACATTCGGGGAACAGCCGATCGATGTGGCTTACACCATTGTCGCTCTGGATCTCTTCCACACCGTTTACGGCGAGGCCGAGTACCAACGCAAAATGGGCATCGCTTTCGAATGGTTCCTGGGCCGCAATCACTTGGACCATGTGATCTACAACAGCGCATCCGGTGGTTGTTTCGATGGCTTGGAAGAACACCATGTGAACTTGAACCAAGGTGCTGAAAGCACGGTCTGCTATCTCATCTCACGCATGGTGATGGAACGCAGCGCTTGGCTGATGGATGCCGGTGTGCATGCTTGGTTGGACGGTGCTGGGAGCGGCAAAAGGAAGGAAGTCCCGCACGTACCCGGTCTCCCGATCCCGCTGGCCATCAATGCGGGCTTCAGACAGGTGCATCCCTGAGGTGCGATACGCTTTGCGCGGTGGCTATTCGCTTTGCGCGGATCACCGGCGACCACAATGCAAAAGGCCCGGAGCATTCCGGGCCTTTTGCGCAGCAACGCGATCCCCGTCGGATCCTAGGTGATGAAGGCGTTGAACGCGCGCTGCGTTATGCTGCCCATGTTGCGGAAGTAGAACACCGCGCCATAGGCGTGTTTCACTTCCCGGAATTCCTCCACGCTGCCGTTCGGCCGGGTGAAGCGCACAATGTGGGTGACCCTGTGCTGTTCCACGATCGTCTCTTCGTTCCGTTCGCGTGCCATCGGCATGGATGCGGCAGGCGCAACCACGCGTTCCTTGTTCACGACGGATGCGGGCATGGATATGACAACGAGGCCCTTGTTCACGATAGGCACGGGCAGGGGTAAGACCACAGGTTGCACTGAAGGCTCCACGAGCGCTTCCGTTGGTGGCACTACGAACCGCGCAGGTGCCTCATCCACGGGTGATGCAATGATCGCCGGCTCTTCCGCAACGACCTTCATGACGGAGGTCGCATTCACCATTGCAGGCACTTCGCTCACGTTGGGGGCTTCGATGCCTTCACCGAGCGAGGCAGGAACGGATGTCGCGCTCAGCCCATCGCGCGAGCGATCCACCACCATTGCACTGCTCATGTGCACCAACACCTTGGGATCCACACCAGTGGCCTGCAATTGCTGCATGCGCTCGTGCAACTCCTCGTCCACCTTAACGAGGTAACGGGTCTCGTACCCGAAATCGACAACGGTGTTCTGGTACCGCACGAAACCTACCGGACCTTCGTACACGAACATGCGTTCCTCCTCCATGTGTTGCAGCGTCACAATGAAGGGGAAGTGGAACTCTTCGGCATGCTCCCCCGCCGGCACAGTGGTGTCGAAGTAGACCTGCTTGGTGGGGCAACCCGGACGCTCGAAGCTGATCAGGTACGTATCGTCCAGGGGCAGCGAGAGAGTGAAGTCCTTTGTTCCGACCGGCAGCGAATAAGCGGCAGCCCCGCGTGGCACCACGGTGATCGTGGCGCTGCTCAGGTCCGCGCCCCTCACCCTCAACAGGCCGTCGGCGTTCAACACGCCACGTGCACCGAGCAGTGTTACGGATGTCGCCAGTAACCCGGAGGCGATCTGCATGCGGAGTACGGGTGTTCTCATGCTCTTCCATAGCACCACAACAGTGCCGATCCGCGCAATAAGCCCAACAATACCGCAGCATCCCGCGCAACCGCCTGTCCATCGGCAACATCGGCGTGCGAATGCTTATCGGAGCCGATCGCGGAACTCCCACCAACAATGGGGATCCGGAGCAGAACATCCCCAATGCGGGCAATCGCACCCCGACATCCGAGACTTGTCGCGAACCGCCTCTCGCAAAGCGCCCCGGCTCTACTTTCGCCACGTACCCATTCCTGCCCATGGCCCGCACAAAGACAGCCACCGCCGAAGTCCAGATGACGCTGGATGAACTGAAAGAGGAGATCCTGCGCGATTACGAGCTGTGCGCAACCAGCCGCGAGGCCAGCTTGATCGGGCGGAAAGAAGTGCTCGGTGGTAAAGCCAAGTTCGGGATCTTCGGTGATGGCAAGGAGCTGGCGCAGGTGTGCATGGCCAAGCAGTTCCGCAACGGCGATTGGCGCAGCGGGTACTACCGCGACATGACCTTCATGTTCGCCATCGGCGAGCTCACGGTGCAGCAATGGTTCGCGCAACTGTACGCGCATGCCGATGTGCTCGCCGATCCCAGCAGTGCGGGCCGCAGCATGAACGGGCACTTCGCCACGCGCTCGCTGGATGACAACGGCGAGTGGAAGGACCTGATGGCGCAACCGAACTCCAGCGCCGACATCTCGCCGACGGCTGGACAGATGCCTCGACTTCTTGGTCTTGCACAAGCGAGCAAGATGTTCCGCAACAATGAAGCACTGCACGGCTACACGCAGTTCAGCGACAAGGGCAACGAGGTCGCCTTCGGCACCATCGGCGATGCGAGCACCAGCGAAGGACCGTTCTGGGAAACGATGAACGCGGCCGGTGTGCTGCAAGTGCCCATGGCCATGAGCGTGTGGGACGATGGCTGGGGCATCAGTGTGAGCAAGACCTACCAGACCACCAAGGGCAGCATCAGCAAAGCGCTGGCGGGATTGCAGAAGGAAGAGGACACGAACGGGGTGCGCATCTACCGCACGAAAGGCTGGAACTACGCCGACCTGAACAAGACCTACGAAGAGGCCATCGCACTGTGCCGCGACGAGCATGTGCCCTGCTTGATCCATGTGGAAGAGGTAACGCAGCCGCAAGGCCACAGCACCAGCGGAAGTCACGAACGTTACAAAGGCAAGGACCTGCTGGAGTGGTACAAGGAGTATGACTGCAACGTGAAATTCCGCGAGTGGATCCTGGGCTTCAAACCCGGCGGGGCACCGATCGCCACTGCCGACGAACTCGATGCGCTGGATGCCAAGGCCAAGACCGATGCACGCGCCGCGCAGAAGGGAGCTTGGAGCGCCTTCCAGAACGAGATCAAGACCGAACTGAACGACGTGGCCTTCATGCTCGACGCACTGGCCGCCGCCGACACCACGGGCAAGGCCGCAGCCATAGCCCAAGAGCTACGTGCTGAAATGGCGCCCGGACGCAAAGAGGTATTGAGCGCCGCGCGCCGCGCGTTGCTGATCCCGGCAACGGAGGCCAATGCGCACGCTGCCTTGCTGGCATGGGTGGACAGTGCGATGGCGCTGAACCACGCGCGCTACGGAAGTCACCTGTACAGCCAGAGCGAGCGCAGTTGTTTGAACGTGCCCGAGGTGCCCGCCGAATACGCCACCGATGAACAAGTCGACGGCCGCATCATCATCCGCGACAACTTCCAGAAACTGTTCGAAAAGGAGCCGTTGTTGCTGACGTTCGGTGAGGACACCGGCAAGATCGGCGATGTGAACCAGGGCATGGAGAACATGCAGAAGTGGTTCGGTGAACTGCGCGTGGCCGATACCGGCATACGCGAAGCCACCATCATCGGCCAAGGCATCGGCATGGCGCTGCGCGGCTTGCGGCCCATTGCCGAGATCCAATACCTCGATTACCTGCTCTACTGCCTGCAGATCCTCAGCGACGATCTCGCCATGACCCAATGGCGCACCAAGGGCGGGCAGAAAGCACCGCTCATCGTGCGTACGCGCGGCCACCGACTTGAAGGCGTATGGCACAGCGGCAGCCCCATGGGCATGATCCTCGGTGCGCTGCGTGGCATGGTGGTGTGCGTGCCGCGCAACATGCAACAGGCGGCGGGCATGTACAACACGCTGCTGCAAAGCGACGACCCGGCGCTCGTCATCGAATGCCTCAACGGTTACCGCAGCAAGGAGCCCTTGCCGAGCAACCTCGGTGAATTCACCGTGCCCATCGGTATACCCGAAGTGGTGCGCGAGGGCAACGACCTCACTCTCGTGAGCTACGGCAGCACACTGAACCTGTGCGCCAAGGCCTGCGATGAATTGGAAGCGCTCGGCATCTCGGTGGAACTGGTGGACGTGCGCACACTCCTCCCCTTCGACCGCGAGCAGCGCATCGTGGAAAGTGTGAAGAAGACCAACCGCCTGCTGGTGGTGGATGAGGATGTACCCGGCGGCGCCAGTGCCTACATCCTGCAACAGATCCTCGACGTGCAGAACGGCTACCGCTGGCTGGACTCAGCACCGCGCACCCTCAGCGCCAAAGCGCATCGCCCCGCCTACGGCAGCGATGGCGACTACTTCAGCAAGCCCAGCTTGGAGGATGTGGTGGAGTGCGTGGTGGGGATGGTGAGGGAGTGAGATGCACAGAAGGGATGAGTCCGCGCGCCATTCAGGATATCGACGGCTTCCGATTCTACTTCTTCAGTCGGGAGAACAACGAACCACCTCACATCCATGTGGAGAAGGGCGGTGGTTCGGAGAAGTGGTGGCTGCACCCGGAACCCAGGCGTGTATATTCGGCAGGCTTCAAGGCAAGCGACCAACGCAGGATAGAACAACTCGTCAACCTTCACCAACATGCGCTCATCCAAGCGTGGCAACGGTACTTCGGCGGCTAAGCCTCTTGGCCCCGACCCCATCGAGGCGATGATCCTGCGCGACGGCTTGCGCATTGCCGACGTGCACCCCTACAAGGAACTCGACCTGCTGGCCATCGTGCTTAACAGTGGCGACGTGCTGCAAGCACGTATCTCCGACTTCGAGCGCTTGAAGAAGGCAAGCGCTCCGCAACTGAAGAAGTGGCGCTTGATCGGTGGTGGCATCGGCATACACTGGGAGTCCGTTGATGAGGACCTGTCGCTGCGTGGCTTCATTCGCGATGCTGCACAGCAGGACACGCTGCGTCGACTCTCATCGGCAAAGCGGCGCACTAAAGTCGCGGCGCGATAGACAGGCCGAGCATTGAAGATGCGTCCGGGGTGGTGAGAGAGACATAAGCGTCATGCGGCCCCTCGACACCCTGCTTGCTCGGCAACGTTTCATGCTCTTTGTGGGGGTCTTCCACTTGGTCTTCGGCGCATTCTTCTTGCTGTTCGCCCACTTGGCCATAGCGCTTTTCATTGTTGACCCTGTTCCCGCCTCTGCGGTGATCGTGCGCGGCCTCAGCGGCATCTGCTTCGCCTTCGGCCTGATGAACCTGATGGCCCGCAACGATGCGCACAGCCCCGCACTGAAGGCCGTGCTCACCGGCACCTTGTTCTACCTGCTCTTCACCGTCAGTTGCGACATCCACTGGACGCTCATCGGCATCCTGGCCCCGCTGGCTTGGCTCTCGGTTGCACTGCGGTTGTGCTTTGCCATTGGCTACATCTACTACTTGGTGCGGAGGAAGGACGTGTTGTGAGTGTGGGGACAGAGAGCCGAAGCCCCAGGGTTGGGGCAATTGAGGAAGAAACCATGAAGGACGAGTGGACTATCTATCATGAACTTCTCGAAGAGGTGTACTCCGATGATGAGCTGATTTCTGAGCTTGATGATCCATTTGCTGGTCAGATCGAAATCAATGCGGACCATCGCTTTCTGGATGTTGGCTGCGGACAAAGCCCCTTGGTTTTGAAATTCGTTCGCCAAGGCATCGCGGTCACCGCCATGGACGAGAATCGAGTAGTAATTGCAGCACTAGACCGGAGACTCAGAAAATATGGTGAAGTAGCGCGATCATTGGCAACGCTTGTTAACGGCAGATACCCTGCTCATCCTCCGCCCAATCCACCTTTTACCATGGTCGCCATTCGGGATGTTCTTCATTTCCATGACCGCGCTGAACAGAAGTACATGGTTCAGCTACTGAGCGCTCGCATTCATAGGGGTGCTTTGGTCACAGTAAAGGGTCACTCGCAAGAGCACATTGTAGCGTCGAATCCGACAATGGACAGCAGGTACAAGTGGTTCTTCAGTGATGAGAACCTAAGGTCACTATTTGACGCTAGGCAATACGAATGCCTCTGGACCAAAACATACGAAGCGAAGCCCACTAGCTTGTATGTCTCGTTCATTACAAAGTGGGTTACTCGTGTCGGTCAACAGCATGGCGTGCCGCCTAGTCAAATTGCTCAGCACGTTTCAGAATACTTAGCCCATGGACCTGAAATTACAATTGAGGGCCTCTTTAGAAAGTTGTAGTGCTTCCTACTTGGCGGCTTCTCCACAATCACGTCTTCTTGAAGATTCGGACGTGCCTCAGCTCTTCATCGTGCGTGACTTGTCCCGCTGCACAGGCCACCAACAACCTTCGCCCCATGCTCACCCTCGACCTGTCAGCACTTCCCGTCCTCCCCACCGAACGACTGGTGTTGCGCGCATTGCGCGCGGAGGATGCGGCTGCCATGTTCGCTATGCGCAGCGATCCGATCGTAATGGAACTGGTGCGCCGCCCGCTGGCAACCACCATTGATGATGCACACGCGTTGATCGCCAAGATCCAAGGGATACAAGCTGCGAACGAGGGCGCGCAATGGGCCATCACCTTGAGGGGCAACGACACCTTCATCGGCCTCATCGGTCTTTGGCGGATCATCAAGGAGCACCACCGCGCGGAGTTGGGCTATACGCTGGCGCGCGCCCATTGGGGCAAGGGCATCATGTCGGAGGCTATCCAGCCGGTCCTCGACCACGGCTTCAAGGTGTTCGGCTGCCACAGCGTGGAAGCCATTACCGATCCACGGAACGCGGCTTCCATTCGCGTGCTGGAGAAGAACGGTTTCGTGCGCGAAGGCCACTTCAAGGAGAACGTTTTCTGGAACGGTGTCTTCACCGATTCGTTGGTGTACAGCAGGCTGGCGCCGCGCTGAACGCTACCGCCTCCGCCTGCTCCTCCCCTTTCATCCGCGTAACGCTGCGGCTTTTGATGCGGCGCGTATAGCCGTCCTTGGTGGGGTACTTGCGTTCGGGCGTCCGAGCATTTCCAACGGAAGAGGGCGCGCTCAATAGCACGCCACGCACACAGGCAACGCAAGCCGTCCTTCCGCCATCTAGCTTGCACGAACCAGACACAACATGCGTCAACGAATTACCCTGGCCCTGCTCTGTCTGCCCTTTCTGGGTTCCGCACAGACCTATTATTACATCAACTCGATCAGCGTTGATCCACCGGCGCCCGCCACCAGCGACCCGGTGACCATCACCGTACACGGCGATCTGTCGAGCACGGGCGCTTACATTATTTCATCCAACGCGCAGGTGGTCGGCACCAGCGTGCAGATCGACATCCTTGCCGCGGACCCCGGTGGGTTCACCGTGCTCGTGCCGCACGAAGTGGTCTTTTCCCTGGGGCTCTTGCCGGCGAACACCTACACCATCGTAATGGACAGCACCCTTGGCGTGTGGGACATGGCGCCACTGCCCGAGCACCTCTTCATCGTTACCGACGCCATGGCTGTGCGCCCGATCGCACAACACGATGGCATCCTCGTCACGCTGGACCAAGGGCAACTCACCGTGACGGCAACCGATGGCCAAGCACTGGGAACCCTTCAGGTCTTCGATGCCAGCGGCCGGAGCGTGCTGAGCACGCGAACTGCGGAACCCTCCTTCCGGATCGACCTCGCCACGAGCGCCCAGGGCAACTACATGCTCCACCTTGCCGAACGCGGCGTGGTGCGCCATGTGGCTGGTCTGTGATCGTTCTCGCTTCGGTTATTCGGTGCGCTGGGATGCGCAGGTAGCTACGCCGCCTTCAACACATCAGCCACCGCGTAACACGGGTAGCTGTGGTGCAGCATCGCCTTTCCACGAGCGCCTATCGAGCACTGCGATAAGTAGTGCGAGGATGCCGAGCGCCACGAAACCGGCAACACCTGCGGGCGAGGCCACCAGGACGTGGCCATCCCATGCGAAGAGCGTGAACAAGCCTGCACTGCCGTTGATGATGCCGTGCAGCACGCAGGGTCCCCACACGGCTTTTACACGCGTGCGCGACCAGTTGAACAGGAAGGCGAGCAAGGTGCAGAACACCACCATGAGGCCGATGCCCGCGACGGGATGCCCCGGATAGTTGTGGCCCATGAGGATGAGCGGTGCGTGCCAGAGGCCCCACACCACGCCGGTGAAAAGCACGCGCCGCAGCACGCCCCATTGCAACGTGGCTTGGTAGAGGTAGCCGCGCCAGCCCAACTCCTCGCCCAACATGAAGGGCAGGTTCACCGTGCACGCCGCTATCACCGCTCCTACCAGCCCGCCTACCAGCACCACAGTAGCGGGTATGTGCAGCAGTTTCTCGGCTGCCATGGCGGGGAGCTGCTTCGCGCCGGCTTCCGCGAGCAATGCTTGGAGGGCAGCTACCAAGCGCTCGCTGGTCAATGAAACATGACCAAAGGCCGTTATGCCGAAGACATCGCCCAATACATAGCAAGCGGCAAGCGCGAGCGGAATGATCGCGCAACCGAGCAGCGCGGTGAGCAGAAGTTTGCGCACATCCATGGTCCTGAAACCGAGGCCCAGCCCCGACCACGGTTGCCGCTCGATGACGCGCTGCTGCACGATGGCCGAAAGCGCGGGCATGAGCATGCACGACGCCGCCAGCAGCGTGTACGAGAAGCCCGATGAAGCGCGGATACCGCAGGCCGCGCCGATGCCCGCAATGCACCACGTACTACCAAAGGCAATAGCGAGGAAGGACAGAATGCGGCGCGACGGAAGCATGCGGAAAGATGCGCGTTGTAACGATCCCCACACGCATGCGACCTTCGCTGCATGAGCCGTGGCTTTGTACGTGAGGACGACCAGGAGGAGGCACCATTCATTCCACCCCGCGCACCCTTGCCCGATGGCGTGGGGAACCATGTTACACCGCGCGGCATGCGGTTGCTGTTGGACGAACGCGCGCAACTGGAACAGGAGCGCGCCACAGCGCAAGGCAGCGACCACGACCGGCGCATGGCGCAAGCCACTATCGATGGACGTCTCGCCCTTTTGAACGAACGCATCGCCACCGCGCGACCTGTCGAGCCGGGTAACACCATGCCATTGGAGGTGCGCTTCGGTACGACGGTTACGGTACACTACCACAGCGGCCCGCAGCATGGCACCGAGCGCTCCTTCACCATCGTTGGTGTGGACGAAGCCAACGTGGCCGAACTGCGCATCGCCTTCACGGCGCCCATTGCGCGTGCCCTCATCGGTAAACGGGTCGGGCAAAGGGTGAACGTGTTGCTCGGGCCAACGCAGCAGGAACTGGAAGTGCGGTACATCAGTTGGCCACAGGCGGAACAGCAGTGAGCCAAGAGGTCACGCCGCTTTTATCAGCTCATCCAATGCGGCCAGGTTCTCGGCGAAGGACTTCCGCAGGTCGAGCTTCAGCTCATCGGAGAGGTCGCGCATGTAGTGGCGCGAGATGAGCCGGTAGTAGAGCTCTTTTTTGTCCGGGCGCAGGTCCGTCTTGTCAACGAAGGTGTTGCACGATACGATGTGCTCCGCTTCGGAATGCCCCAGCATAAGCCCATGCTCGGTCATGCCGTCCATCTTCGGCTTGCCCTTTCGGTACCCTCCGGGCTTGAACAAAGTAATGTGCGCGTTGTGGCGGAAGTACTCCGCCTGCACGTACCGGTGTTCGCGCCCAACATGATGCCGTTCACCGTATTGCTGCCAGAAGTGCGGCCCGAAATACAGGGCCTTGCCTTCCTCATTGAACTGGAGGGCCTCAACCCCGTGGGCGCTGTCCATCCAAGTAAGTATGCCGTACAGGCGCGTGTGGAACTCGCTTACCCGTATGCGTCCGAGCCACATGCCACCGTTGCCGTGCTGCCAGTCCTCCTTGTGTTGCTGCACGGTTTTGTCGGGACTCTTGTCCATGGACCGCCGGTAATGCCCTGCCGTTAGGCGCAGCTTGTCGAACAGCTTCGGCAAGTGCTTGCGCGCGCTGGCGATCTTCTGCTCCAGAACGTGCAAGGGGATGTGCATGGCTGCCCGGTGTTATACGGCGTAGGCCATTACGGGCTGACCGAACATGCCCTGCCCGGCCGCGCCTATGGTACTGAGACGGAAGTACGACGCTTTCAAACGCTCCTGACCTTTGTAGGTAAAGCTCGCCTTGCCTGTGATGGAGACGGTTTCCCATGTGTCTTCACCGTCATCAGTCACCCCGCTATTGCGTTGCACCACGTAAACGATCGCACCGCGCACGCGGCTCCAGCGCAGGTGAATGCCACCATCTCCACGTGGGCAGGCCCTTATCTGTTGAGGTGGGCCGAGGATGCCCATACGTTGACGCTCGCGTTGCAGCTCGTAGCCGCTGGACGTTAGTATGGTGCGGTCCCCGTTCGCGATGCCACGCACATAGTTCGCTTGAACGTCAAGGAGCGGCTTCACTTCTTCGACAAGTGCATCCCTCTTGGAACGGGCGAAGCGGCTTCCATCCGTCGCCTCCGCGATCGCATCGCGCAACTCTGTACGTTTTGCACGCATGTGGGCCAACGGCACCAAGGGGTCGGGGAAGTGTGGGTTATCGGTCATCTTGGCAATCACATTCCCCAGGAGGGCATTCAGGCGTACAGGTGTAAGTCGGCCCAGTGTCAGTTTGATGTTCGCCTTCATGGATGGTCCCTTAATGGAACCGCTTCAACGGAGCATCGGTACTGCTGGTTTCAGGCAGCCTTACTTCCGGTCCGTTGTGCGGTTACTGCGGGCGCAGTCCTCCCATACTGTGCCTGGGGGGCAGGGTCACTGCAACGTCATCCCACCCTGACTTCCACCGCGCTGTTGGGTTGCTCGGCCAAACGGGTAACGCTACAGCCTTGGACAGGTTGGGCGACCAGCCACAATAAGTAACCCTACTTATTGCTGGGAGTAACGATGCTTGCACTGGTCGGCACCCGTACTTACCCAGCCAGGTTACCGTGCAGCATGGGCCAAGTGCGGCTACTCCTTCACCACCTGTACGTTCACACTACCGCTCGGCGATGCGATCGACAGAACATAGTGGCCCGGTGCGATGGCATCGGAGAATTCAATGTTCAATCGCTGCTCTCCGGCTGATCGCATCAGTCCATCCTGGTAGGTCTCGATGATGCGGCCATCAGCACCGGCCAATCGGATGGTGATGCGTTCGCTCTGCTTCAACGTGTACTCCAATGTGGCGGCCCCGGCAATGGGGTTCGGATAGACCAACACCTGCGGCGCAACGGTGGTGAAGTCCAAGATACCCACGTTGAGGTTCGTGAGGTAACGCGCAACCGAGAAGTCGTTCAGCGTTGCCGTGAAATGAGAGGCTCCGGCCAGCACGATCTTCCCGTCGCTTTGCAGCGCAACCGCATTGCCGTAGTTCGTGTCGCCGATGCTCGTGGACTGGATACCATCCGAGCTGAAACTGTTGTCCATTGTACCATCCGGGTTTATCAGCGCCACCATGAAACTCACATCGGTGGAACCTGCTGCCACGATGCGGCCATCCGGCATCAACGCCATGGAGCGCGCTACGCTGAGAAAACCGGACGGCACCAGCATATGCCCATCGCCGCTGAAACTGTTGTCCGGGTTACCGTCGTTGTTGTAGCGCACCAAGGCCATCGTGAAGTACAGGCTGTTGGAAGCGGCGCCTCCGGCAACGATCCCGCCGTCGGGTTGAACGACCAAGGCGTACGCACGATCGTCGCCGGTCGTCAACTGGTCGATCACGATCCCGTTCACCCCGAAGGCGTTGTCGAGCGTTCCATCGGGCGCATAGCGTGCCAGCGCGAAGTCTTCGTTATTGCCGTTGTCCGCGTACCCCGCTACAACGATGAACCCGTCCGGTTGAAGGGCCATCGCGACCACCGCATCGTTGCCAGCGGCTACGTCCGTGATCTGCAAACCATCGCCACTGAAACCATTGTCGCGTGTACCATCCGGGTTGTACCGCAGTAGCGCGAAGTCATCGTTGCTGCCGTTGTTGGCATAACCGGCCACAAGGATCTTCCCATCCGGTTGCAGCACCAGCGCAAAGACCTCATCGTAACCGGCACTGATATCATCCACCAGCTTCCCATCCCCGCTGAACGTATTGTCCAGAGTTCCATCGGCCGTGTAGCGGGCCAGCGCGATACCAGCACCGGTGCCGTTGATGAAGGACGATCCCGCCACCACGATCTTCCCGTCCGGCTGGATCCCCACGGCGTAAGCGCGATCATCCATGGTACCGATGGCAGTTGTTACCAGGCCGCCTGTTCCGAAAGCGGGGTCGGGGTCGCCGTTCGGCAGGTATCTGACCACCGTGATCTCGTAGGCGGTTGTTCCCGATGTGGCGCCGGCCACCACGATCCTGCCATCAGCCTGTATGGCAATGGCTTCGCCGAAGTCGTTGCCTGAGTTCACAATGTTGGTGGTCGCAATACCATCCGCCGCGAACGTGCTGTCCAAGTCGCCGGCTTGCTGCGCTTGGGAAACGTTGACGAGCGCAATGGCCAGGATCGCGGTAATGATCTTGCTTTTCATGCTGAAGTGGATCTTGGCCAAAGGTGGGTTTTCCGGGACGCGTTACACATTGCGCTTCCTTCTATTTGCTCCAATAACGTCCGCTCCACCGACCAACGGTCCAGCACGAAGCACAATGCCGGAACATCGGGTTGCATGCGGATCAGCTTCCTCACTCCTCCACTTCCTTTCCCTCGTGATCGATGAAGTACTGCCGCCCATTGAGGGCCACGCGCGCCTTGCCCTTATTGAAGATCTCGGCGTACTCGAACTGCACGGGTATGGCCACTTGACCGTATGCATCGAGGTAGCCGTACTTGCCACCGATGCCGGCGCGCGTGCGGTTCTCCTCCGGATCGTAGTAGAGCATGTCGTCGTAGATCAGCGGCACGGTTTCCTTGCCGTCCGGATCCACGAAGCCGCTCAGGTAAACATCGCCTTTGATCCTGGTAACCTGCCAGCACCAAGGGCTGTAAGGGTTCACTTGGTCGTAAGGCAAGTCCTTCACCACTCGGCCTTCGGTATCGATGATGCGTTTGCGCTCTCCATTGAAAACCAACGCGCGATCGTGGTGGAACGATTCCGCGTGATCGTAGCTCTCATCGAAAAGCAGGTTGCCCAGCGTGTCGATGAAGTAGTAGGTATCGTTCATCCGCACCATGGCACGGCCGCAAGAGAAAGGTTCAGCATACTGGTAGCCCTTTTCGGTGTTCAGCAGCGATGGGTCCAAGCCGGGTTGGTCCAGATCGATGAAGAGGAAATCACGTTCGCGTTGAACCAACGCGCGCGCCCCGGTAATGTCCTTTACCAATATGTCGGTGCGCGGCGGTATCACTTCCTTGCCCGTTCCATCCACGATGCCTTCAGCGTAGTGTTCGCCCAGGCGGGTGGACACCTTCGCGAAGCCCGCAGTGCTGGGGCTGTCCACTTTGTAACTCACGGATCCCACTTCCAGCGTTCGTTGTTCATCCTGCGCTATGGTCTTCCCCATGCCGTTGCCGCAGGAAACCAGCAGCACAGGCAACCCCACAAGCGCACCGCGCAGGGCGGCGTTCCGTGCGGACCTCACTCCTTGTACCAATTCTCCTGCTTCACCTCGATGTTCGGGTCGCCTTCGTTCACCAATTTCTTGAACAGCGCAACATCGCTGAGGCCTTCCGTACCGCGATAGTGGTAGGGGTACACCACTTTCGGCTTGAAGGCGAGCACACCACTGGCCGCTTGTTGCACGGTCATGGTATAGGGCAGGTTCATGCAAACGAACGCAATGTCGATGTTCTTCAACGCACGCATCTCGGGGATGTCCTCGGTATCTCCCGAGATGTAGATGCGCTCCTTACCCAACGTAACCACGTAACCGTTGCCGCGTCCTTTCGGATGGCGTGGATCATTGGGGTCAGGCATGTTGTACATCGGGACTGCCTCGATGCCGATACCCTTCAGATCGATGCTTGCCCCGTTGGCCAGTACCGTGGTGATATTCTTGAGCTCGGCCGGCAAAAGGTCGCTGACCGCTTTGGGCGCAATGATCCTGGCGCGGCTCAGATCAAGCCTCTTCAGGTAGGCCGTATCCAAGTGGTCGCCGTGGATATCAGTAATGAGCACGAGGTTGGGTGCCGAGAACCGCGACCTGTGCGATGTGGGGTCCACCAGCACGACCTGATCGCCCAATTCCAAGGCCAACGTTGCGTGATCGATAGGATGGACAGCCACGGATCCCTTGTCATCGGCGGCCACAACGTCAGAACCGGTGCTCACTTGGGATGCGGCTTGAAATGGCACTGCGGCGCAATAGGCCAGTGCAATGGAAAAGAAGAGTTTCTTGTGCATGGGACCAAGGTAGCAGCGCGGTTTGGATCACCGCTGCTCCACGCCTTGGCCCTCCAGCAATTGCTTCATTCCCGCAAGCATGGTGTTCCAGTTCTTCTCCGACTCCAGTCGGGCTTCGTCATTCGCGTTGTTGTCCTGAATGAGCAGCACTTGGGTGGTGTCGCCCTGCTCCTTCAACTCGATGGTAACCATGTGGTCCTCCCCGTTCGCATCGCCACTGGCATGCTCGTACCGGAGCAGCTTCGGTTCTTGCACCGTAACCACGGTTCCGCGGTCCTCGAACGGTTTTCCCTTCCATTCCCCTTTCCAAACAATAGCACTGCCCTCCTTCCAATCGGATATGACCTCCGAACCGAACATGTACTGCTTGATCTGCTCGGGGTCCACAAGTGCTGTCCAGACTTTGCCGATGGGCGCATGGATCGTTACTGCCACGCTTGCTATGGTGCCGTTGTTCATGATGGATCGTTTTGTGCGTTGGATTTGCAACAATCGAACCCCGTCGGGTGCCACCATCCACACCCGATCTGAACGGGACGGGATTCCTCACTTCGGCTTTGGACCGTGGTATGCCTTACCCAACACCCCCATGACGAGCGTCCGTTCGGACCGCTTGCTACGTGTGCCCCGGGCGCTCGCTGCACCACTTCATCCACTTGTTGTACTGCTCTTCCGTTAGGATCTTCTCCACATCCTCCTCGTGCCGCTTCAGGGCCGCACCGGCCAGTTCCGGAGCTACTTCACCGCTTTCCTGACCGGTAACGCAATCCGTTTTGCATTGGGTCTGGATGGACTGTACCTTCTTCAACTGCTCTTCGGACAGGCCCAAGGATGCCCACACCGTTGCGTCTGTCGCAAGGATGCATGCGCTTCCGAGATCCTTCTGATCGGGTACAGGGGTTTGTGCGGTTGCACAAGTCGCGCTGGCAACCAGCAAGGCGAGTAGGATGAGTATGCGTACCATGATCCTGTGTTTGGAACACTACTGCAGCAAGCGGCGTTCCCATCCGTATCCCACCTCAACTGCACCATGGCGCACCAAGGATCTGTGGAAGGAGGGCCACGATCGGTTCCGCAAGTGCACCGGCTCAGCCCCACGGTTCCCGTTGCACAAAAGCCCGTCGACCGTAGTTTCGTGCATCAACCGTTCGCATGCGCGCATCCATCCTTCTCCCTGCTTGGTGCGTTGCGTCAACCCTCACTGCGCAATCGCTCATGAACGGCGACTTCACCTCGCGTTGCGATACGTGCAAGACAGGTCTGGCGCATTGGGACCTTTCATGGGCCAGTAGCCGCGTTACGTGCACGGAGGAGGAAGGCACACTCCACATCGCATGCCTCGACAGTGCAAAGGGCACCGGCTTCGTGGAGCAGTCCGTACACGTCGCCGAGGTGAAGGAGCCGACGATCCTCACCGTTTCAGCCCGCATCCGCGTTGAAGGATTGAGCACACAGGGCGCTAGTCTCAATCTCGCGTGCTACGATGCCAGTGGTGGCTTCCTCACGAACAAGGACCAAGGACTGTTCTGGTACAATTGGGTGCAGGGCACGCGTCCATGGGAACCACGCACGCTGAAGTTGATCCTTCCCACCGGTACCACCTTGGTGAAGGTCGGCGCCATTGTGAAAGGCAAAGGAGAAGCCTGGTTCGATGACTTCACAGCCACCTTCTCGCAACTAGCGGATCGGGTTGCCGACAAGCCTGCCATCGCTTATGTGAACACGGCTTGCGATTCCATCCGGGCGCACGCGCTCTACGCCGACTCCGTGAACCTGGATTCTTTGCGCGGAATTGCGTTGAAGATCGCAGGCGGCAACAATGATCCCGGTGATCGCCACTTGGCGGTGGAATACCTGATCCAGTCGCTTGGCGATCACCACAGCTTCCTCATGCGGCCGGAGGAATACACATCCTGGCAGAGCGAGGGCGGCGATGCGGCCTTCACCCATGCTTCGAGCCGCATCATCGATGGCTATGGGTATGTGCTCGTACCCGGTTTCATGAGCGGCGATTCCCTATCGATGCTGGCCTTCGCCGATAGCCTGCAACGCGCCATCGCTTACTTGAGCAAGCAGAGCATACGCGGCTGGATCGTGGACCTGCGCCTGAACGGTGGTGGTAACATGGCACCCATGGTCTGCGGCTTAGGCCCGCTGTTCCAAGAGGGTGTGCTCGGCACGCTCACCCATAGGAACGGCAACCCGGAGCGCTGGTATTACCGCAATGGCGAATACGGATGGGACAACGAAGTGGTGTTGCACGTACGGCAACCCGTGGCGCTTGATAAGCACTTGCCCATCGCGGTGCTTACCGCGCAAGCAACCGGAAGCAGTGGCGAGTGTACCGCCATCTCCTTCATCGGCAACCCGCGCACGCGATCCTTCGGCCAAGCCACATGGGGGCTCACAACCGGCAACGGACAGTTCCAATTGCCCGACAGCGCCCAGATGTTCGTCGCTTCCACCACCATGGGCGATCGCAACGGCAAGCTCTTTCACGGACCGATCATACCCGATGAAGTCGTGGACCAACCGGCGGACTGGAAATACGATGCATCGTTGGAGGCTGCATTGAAATGGCTTGCACAGCAATGAGCGCGGAACGGAACAAAGCGATCGCCACACAGTGGTTCGCTGCCTTCAACGCCCACGATCTGGAAGCACTGCTCACCCTCTATGCCGATGATGCCGAGCACTACAGCCCCAAGCTGAAAGTGCGCCGGCCGGAAACCAACGGACTTGTCGCGGGCAAGCCCGCGTTGCGCAACTGGTGGCGCGATGCCTTCGACCGCTTGCCCACACTGCGTTACGAGGTGCTGAAGCTCACCGCCGACGACGAACAGGTTTTCATGGAATACATACGCCATGTGGAAGGCGAAGAGGACCTGCGCGTCGGCGAGGTATT
>JBDTSG010000083.1:0-20376 GCA_039931265.1 Flavobacteriales bacterium | reverse complement strand
ATTTGAAGGTGCCGTTGCCAGTGCTGATATAGATCTTGCCATCTGGTGCCAATTGCGCTGCATTGAACAATGTCGCAAAAGGTGGGGATGGCGAATAGGTCGAGTCCCAAGTGGCGATATGCAGGATCGACGCGGCAACGTCTGTCGCCTCCATATCAACTTGGTACACGTCAAGCCTGATGACACATAGAGGAATCGGCCGCCGGGCGAAAAAGCAACACCTGCGCTTCCGTCGTAGTCATCAATGTCGATATGAACAGGGTCGGTCAAAAGCCCCGAGCAACGGTCAACCGAGAAAATGTCTAGGTCTGACACTCCCCAGTAGTAAGCAAACTTGCTCCCGTCCGGCGAGAATGCCGTCCGGCCTCCATCTGCTGCGCGCACCACGCCAATGGTCTGTTGGTAAGGACCATCGATCCCGTTGGGTGATACAAGAAACCGCCAAAAGCGATCACTGTTCACCTCATGTGAATAAACCCACCAGTCCCTGCCGTTGCCATGCCGCACGGCATTCAATTTTCCAGGCTGTATGGACCCTGTCATGAGTACTTGGTTCTTTTGGACAACAGCCCCTTGACCGCCGTTCATGCTCATATCGATCGTGGTCACGTACAAGTTGTAAGCGGTTAAGGTTGGGATGTCATCGAATGTGCAATGAAAGAGATAGAAACGATTACCACTGCTCGGGTCGGGAATGATCAATGCCGCTTGTGGCAGCGCCAATCCGCTGGGGTACCAGTTGTCCGTATAATCACTCGGGTTGAGCCCAGTGCCGTTGAGCATTGTGTCTCCATCTGCCTGCCCAACCACAACACCATTTGAAAAGAAAAGCAGATCACCGGCCGCATTGGTAATGTTGGCTGATGTGTTCTTTAAGTCGATCACCCTATCTGGAACCGATGTGACCACTGCTGCCCCAGTGGAAAATTCAATGTCCGAGCCACCCCACGGCGGCCCGCTGATGTGCTCAAAGCCACCCTGCCACAGGTTGTTCAAACCCTGCGACTTTGCCGAATAGCTGAAGCCAAAAACCAGTGCCACAGAAAAGACAAACCTGCACAAGGCTCGTTTCTCTATGGATCCACTGTGGTTCATGGGCGCTTCAGAAGATCGTCACCTTGCCTTGTCACAAACCACCTCCGTTCATTCGGCCCGACCATTGGTGGCCAACCACCGCTAAGTTGCTCAGATCCCGCCGGCGGGACATCACCAGCAAGGTGGATTGCTGGTTTTTTGCCGTTCGCCGGGCACCGCAAGAAGCAGGCAAGCCAAGCCCTGCTCCTTCCTCTCATGGGATCGCATTGCGCGGCGCCCCTGGTCGGGCCAAAGCGCTTGCGGCAACTGAAAAATCCCCTTTTCACGGTATGGCGCCGCGTTCCGCAGCCCTCTTGTTTGGTCGTCCCATTTTTCTCAACCCTCAACCCCCTTTGAGATGGAACGGACCAAAAGAAGAGCGCGCACCAGTTGGGCACGCGCGCGCCGCCGCGTGCTGGCGGCACTCACCGATCGGCAAGTGCAGTTCCTGCGCTTGGTATGCCAAGTGCATGAGCCCACGTACACGGCCATAGCCGACACCATGGGCGTATCCGTAGGCACCGTGCATGGCTACCGCGAGCGCCTGTTCCAGCGGTTCGACATCCACAGCAAAGTGGGCTTGGTGCTGTTCGCCTATCGCTGGGGCATCGTCGGCTGAACCTTCCTTGTTGTTCACGGCGTGCGGCGTGCCACTTGTGGTTTGCGCCCAACTGCTGGTGCTCCGCGTCACGTTATGCGTAGCGTGCGCCTGACCGTTAGTGGTGAGCGCCCACGGTTAGTGCTCAGCGCCCAACTGTTGGTAGTGAGCGACTCACTGTTAGTGGTGCGCGCCCAACTGTTCGTAGTGAGCGACTCGCCGTTAGTGGTGAGCGCCCAACTGTTCGTAGTGAGCGACTCACTGTTAGTGGTGAGCGACTCACTGTTAGTGGTGAGCGCCCAACTGTTTGTAGTGAGCGACTCACTGTTTGTGGTGAGCGCCCAACTGTTTGTGGTGAGCGACTCACTGTTTGTGGTGAGCGACTCACTGTTTGTGGTGAGCGCCCAACTGTTTGTGGTGTGCGCCCAACTGTTTGTGGTGAGCGGCTCACGGTTCGTGTTGTGCGCTCCACGAACTTGTAATGTGTGCCCTACCGTTAGTGGTGTGCCCTCTTACCCGTACTGCGCGGCCGATCGCGCGTGGGGGGCGGCTCATGCACAGTTGGCGCGTGCGGCACGGTTATAAGGCATGCTGCGCAAAGCCTTGCTGGCAGGGGCTTGCAGAAGGAACGGGGAAAGCAAATGGCAGCCTACTGTTTTAACACGGGAGGGGGTAACGGCCCTTTGCATTGCGGATAATCCCACGTTCGCATCACAAACCAACGCGTCGGGGACACGCTTCAAGAAGATGCCCCAAACATCAATGACAACAACATTCACAGTACGTATGGGACTCTCCGGCCTACCGGCCGATGGACTCCTGAACAAGGGCCGCTTCATTTCGGCCGAGATGGCGGCGGCGGTCGCCACCTACCCAACCCCTTCGCCCACGCTGGCGAGCGTGAACACGGCGCTGGACACGCTGGATGCTGCCAATGCAGCGGTGCTGAACCGCGGCAAGAGCGACTACCAGGCGCGCCGCGTGGCCTACAACGCCGTGAAGCTGCTGCTGCAGCAACTGGCGGGCTACGTGCAACAAGTAGCCGCAGGCGACGAGGACAAGATCCTCAGCAGCGGTTTCGAGGTGCGCCGCCGCGCAACGCCGATCGGCGAGCTGAACCCGCCGCAGAACTTGGCCGGGCGCCTCACCGTGCTCACCGGCCGTGTGGCCTTGGACTGGGATCCAGAGCGCGGTACGGATACCTATAAGGTGTTCCGTAGCGATACCAGCGACCCCTTCAAGTGGGATCTGATCGCGGTAAGCACCCGCAGCCGTTTCAACGTGGACGGTTTGATCCCCGGCAGGTACTACTGGTTCGCGGTTAGCGCCATCGGCGCAGCCGGCGAAACCAGCATGAGCGATGTGTTGCGCGCAATGGCCGCAGCATGATGCGAACGACCGATGCCTCCGGCGGGCCCCCATCATCGGGGGTTCGCCGGGGGTAGGTTCTTCCGAGCGGCCGCAAGCCACAGGCCTCAGACTGCAGGCTGGTCTTCACCGCATACGCCCCTCATCTCATTTACAAGTATGGACCAGAACAAAAGCCTGGACCGGTCAAAAAGAGCCTGCGGCCTGAAGCCTGAAGCCTGAAGCCTGAGCCCTCCCCCAATGAAACACAAGACCCCGACCGTTCTCGAACGCGAATACCTGAAATGGTACAACGGCACACGCCCGCGCCCGTTCGATCCACGGCCTTATGTGCAAGCCGCGCGCAAGCAATGGGCCGACCGGCCGCAGCTGGCGCATGCCCTCGCCTTCTGCACGCGGCAGTGGCCAGTGAACGATGTGTACACACACCTGTTCGATCCCTTTCTTCAAAACCGCGAAGGCGCGAAGTGGCGCAGCGCCGGTAGCCGCGACCTTACAGTGCAGGGCATCGGCGTGGTGTTCGTTGATCTGAAGAGCAGCATTGCGGATCCCACGCACTTCGTTATCGGCGGCATCGAGTTCATTGATCGCGTTCTCGATCCCGCGTACGATGCACCGGTGGTGAGCTACTTCCGGGTGGTGCGGTGAAGGCAACTCCACCTCACTCATCCGGCTTTGACGTGTCAAGAAGGTGCGAACAATGAAAACATGGGAATTGGAAGAGCGGAGTGCGCGGCCTAGGTTTGATGCTATCCCTAACCCCCCTATAACATGAGAGCCTTTCTTCATCGCGCGCTTGCGATAGCATTAGCCATTGCTGGTTTCTCCTTGTGGAGCACCGTTGAAACCAAGGCTCAAAAACCCGCTTGGATCATCGGCGATCACGTCATCGACTTTCGCCAAGCTTCTTCCGGCACCATATCGGACTTTCCGCTGCCCCAACCCACCGATGTAGCTGCACCGCTCCGCTACGATGGCCAAGTGGCAAGCAAAAGTCAGTACGTTCAGTTGGATGATAGGGGCGAGGTCTTGTTCTTTCTCATCGACGGGGCCATCTATGATCGGAAGGGTTATTTGATCGCCGACAACGACCCCACCGGCATTCCAGACCCCGACAATTGTTCTGAGTGTGTGCCTATCGGATCTTCAGAGGTGGCCGTGATCCAAGTGCCCGGGGATTGTAGCAAGTTCTACATTTTCACTACGCATTACGTTACCAGCATTACGGCTCCTTGGACTCTGTATGTATCGGTCTTAGATCTAGCAGCCCAGAATCCATATTTCACTGGGGATTTGGGGAAGAAGGGTGTGCTCATGGACGAGACTATGCTCGACAATGCTGGTATCGACCTCATCTCCACGTATTACCCAATCGGCGGTGACCGCCAAGTGTTGTGGGTATTGAATGACCCCAACTACCCTATAGACTATCTGCCAGAGCACACGTACTCCGGATGCAATGGCGCGCTGCACATGGAGGCCGTGGACGGAAGCGATACCGAAGAGAAGTTCTTTCTGGTAACCACAGGTGCACATATTGCCAGATGGCGGGTTCTAGATACGGGGCTGGAATATCTGGGTAGCGATGCAACCACTTGTAGTCTCGGTGATGTTCCCGACAACAGCGAATGTCAGAGGACCGCAAAAGGAGACTTGGAGGTTTGGCGGTCAGGAGATAACCTGAAAGTTGCACAAACAGCCTATGACTATGATCCCATTGCGGACATGTTCTACTATCGGATAGTTCATCACGCCTACACATGGTCCGGTAGCGACCTTGTCCTTACCGCGAGCGACGAAACCGTTGTGCTCGACACTGATGACCTCCCTTATGACGGCAATGCGAATCTCATTACGCAACCAGGCATCGGTGGCTTGGAATTCTCTCCCAATGGCGACTGGCTTTACTTCACGCTATCTCACCCAGGTCCAATCGGACAACAGTTCGGGTTCGTCGTGATGAGCGACTATTCAGTGGGCTTCTATCCGGTGGATTTTTATGACTTTGTCGACACCGAGATCGAGATCAACGCCTCAGACGTAACCGGTAGTGCGATCTACTTGTGCGGTTACGACCCGGTTGCCCAAACGCATCGTTTAGGGCGATGGACCTGGCCTGATAACGGGTACGCTTCACCGTCGACTTACTGGCAAGACGATGTCTACACGCTACCAGGAATCACAAACCTGAATGCTCAATTGCCCGGTGATGAAGTGTATCACTTGGAAATGAACCAGACGGCGAATGACCAAAGCGACCAGCGCCTGGCATCTGGAGGTTGTTGCGAAGCTGTGTTCGCAATGACTTCGGAGTCGGACTACACTGCAACAACCGGCAGTCAGACCTGGACAGCTGCCTTCAACCCATTTGGCACCGATGAAATAGTGCGCTTTGCCGGTGAACTTGTTATCCCGGATGGGGCAACAGTCACCATTGAGGATATGACCTTCGAGTTCGGACCAGATGCTGCAGTGATCATTGAGCCGGGTGGATACCTGTACAACAATGGATCCACCTTTACCAGCGCCTGCTCGGGCCGCTGGAGGGGCGTCGAAGTGCAAGGCAACAGCAGTTTGCCCCAACTGCCCTACTCCAATCAAGGGCGTTTCAGGCTGTTGAACGCTGTTGTGGAGAATGCGGAAGTAGGTGCGCTTGCTGCCACGCGCACCAGTGGGGGCGGTTTGGATCCTGCTGGCTATAGGGGAGTGGTGCAAGCCACGAACACCACTTGGCGCAACAACGTGGTTGATGCGCAGATCATCATTGCTCCATCCATAAGTCCCACACCCCCTTACAATGCCAGCCGGTTCTACTACTGCGACTTCGTTACGAACGAAGATTGGCCGGATGCCTTCGTGCCTTACGCGCACGCATGGCTACGCGGCTGTGGCGTTGTTGTGTTCGACCATTGCAAGTTCAGGAATACGAACAGCAGCTTCGTAGGAGCTGATCGGGGTTTCGGGATCTTCAGCAGCGGAAGTGCTGGCCCGCGTGTGATCGGTAACAATGCCCCACTGGTGAGTTACATGGAAGGCCTCTGGTGCGGTGTAGCGATCGGCAGGCACAGGGGTTACTGGGTAAAGGGCATGAACCTGCGCGATAACACCTATGGCATAGTGGATCTGGGACCGACCATGGGTGAGGTGACCGATAACGTCTTCGACATACCCGAATGGGACGAGCTCGGACCAAGCCCGGTAGGCTTGATGTTGTACCAGACCAACAGCTATGTGGTGGAGAACAACATTTTCGAGAGCACGGCCATCAACGCCAACGCGGGCGTTGTGTTCTGGGGGCCCATGGAAACAACCAACCGCATTTACAACAACACCTTCCAGGATCTATCGCTGGGCACCTTTGTTATTGGTGACCATCAGGATGAGCAAAATGCTAACGTGACTGGTCTCGAAATACTCTGCGGCGATTATACGGACAACCGCGTGGATTATGGAATGGGACCAGGCGCGTACATTGGAGGTAGTCAAGGAGAACAATTCAATGCCTTGAACCTTGCCGGCAATCGCTTTTTCAGCGATCCCGATTGTAGCACCAGTTTCGACATGGCCTTTGGTCCGGGTATTCCTAGCAACAGCTTCTTCACGTACAACCGACATACCGATTCCGATTGTGATGTTATCTGTGAAGACCCGGCGCATATGACAGATGTTGAAGCCTCACCGGATGCCTTTGATAAGCCGCTGCATTGCGCGGATAGCTTTAGCGAAGAAGAAGAGATAGACATTGATGTGGTCAGCGCTATGCGCAAAAGCAAGAAGGCTGCCTTGTTGAGTTCACTCGCTCAATATCGCGAGATCGTGGACCACGGGGCTACGCCATCTGTGCTGAACTCTATTGCACAGTCAAGCAGTTCTATGCCTAGTTACTCACTGCGCGACATTTTGGTGGAGCATCATCCGCTGAGTGATACCGCTCTGGAGGCTGTTGTTGATCGGACCGACCCAATGGAGAGCTGGCACGTTGCCCAGGTGTTCGTGCAAAACGCCCCGGTGCGCCGGAACATCGTGAACCGATTGCCAAGCAGTGGTTTGGTCAGCACGTATCAGATGTCGTTGATCGATTATGCGCAAGAGAACGGACCGACCGGTATGAAGGACCTTTTGGAAGCGGAGATCCATGAAGAATCGCGGGACCATTATGCCGCCTACACCAATTGCCTGCGTTACTGGAGCAATGACACTCTCGAAGCAACCGCAGGCGACAGCTTGCGTGCGTTGCTGTTGGACGGCGTTGGAACAGGAGGGCGCTTTGTGCGGATAGAGCAATACGTGGAAGCAGGTGACTACGCCAGCGCGCAAGATTCATTGGATACCTTGGTGACGTACTCCACACGCCGCACTGATTACGCCGAACTACGGAACTACGTGAACTTGATGGAAGCAACGCACAACGGTGACAGCGCAAGCGTTTACGAGCTTGAAGTCCTTGCACAACTGGCCACTGAAGGCAACCCTGGGGCAGGTCTGGCGTGGGACGTGCTTCTTACCCGGGATCACTGGCGTGCCTTACCGCAGTTCGAAATGCCGAACGAATGGAAGAGTTACACCCAGTTGCCCGATCCGCGTAACTCCATTGCCCTAGAGCCGGTGTTGCAGGTGCAGCCTAACCCTACAAGCGCGCGGCTTTGGATCACCTTTGGAACGCAGGTGCAAGCGGATCGTGTGCATGTGCACAATGCTCAGGGGCAGTTGGTATGGCACCAAACCCTTGCCGATCGGACAGGGATAGTTGAACTTAACGTCAAAGACTGGAGCAACGGTTTGTACTTGGCCACGCTCTTGTTTGAAGGCATGCCGGTTGGAGAGACCAAATTCACCGTGGCAGGCAGCGAACAACGATGAGGAAACTCGGGTCTATAGCGTTTATGGCTGGCACAGCTTGCATGGGCCAATCAACCTTTAACGTGGTCCATAACCACAGTGTCGAGTTAGGCTGGCCTGACGCCGGTTTTGCGGTAGGTCATTCGGTTTGGCCCGTGGACAGTGGCTATTGGGTTTTCGCGGGGCAACTGGAGAGCGATGGCCGCGGGAAACCCTTTACTGTGTTCTTTGATACTGCCGGTGTATTCCGTAGTGAGCAGTGGTTCGATCTTATGCCTGGACAAGATTTCAGTCTGGGCTACGCTGATCCTGTCGAAACCAGTTTCGTTCCGATAAGACTTGGGATAGTGGAATTCGACGATCCCGGCGACAGTTTGAACCGGCTGCATCTACTCGCCTTTGGCCCCGATGGCGACACCGTTAGCTGCCACGTGATCTATGACAGTTGTTGGTGCGCACCGAAGCAATCCAGGCCGTGGGGCGCAGGCAACATAGCCATGGCAGGTTTCGTTGGTTTTCGCGGCGCGTTGTTTCTGGTGGACAGTGTTGGTGCAGTGCTGGACACCACCCTTTACCCGAACACCGCCAGTGCATTGTGCGTGGATCCGTTGGATCAAGGCGGTTTTGTTATCGCGGGCTATCAAGGCTATGCCATCGACAACAACGTTTGGGTAATGCGGGTGGACAGCGTAGGCAATACCATCTGGCGCCGGAACATTGGCGGCAGCTACCACGCGTACGTGAACGTGAGCGCCATACAAGCCCAGGACGGCGGCATTGTGGCCACGTGCAGCTACATGCCCATCGGCGGCAACTGGAACGATCCGCAATGGAATTACTTCCGCAAGTGGAACCTCAATGGCAACGTGCAGTGGACCAAGCAATACAACCAAGCGCAGGGTAGCACAACCTATGATCTTGAAGAACTGTCCGATGGGCATTTAGTCGCTTGCGGCTCGGACAACTCACATTACGGCTTGCTGATAAAGCTGGAACCGGACGGCGATATGGTCTGGCTTCGACACTACACCTACTACAACAGCAATGGCGCAGGGCACCTGCCCTACGATGTGGAACCGACCAGCGACGGTGGCTTTGCTCTTACCGGATGGGCGAAACAAGGCATTTCAGATAGCCTGCCCGGCCTGCAAATGCTATGGCTGCTGAAGGTGGACAGCATGGGTTGCCTGGTGCCAGGCTGCGGTAATATTGGCGTTGAGGAAATTGTGTTGGGGTTGGAGAACGCGTTGCGCGTTTACCCGAACCCGACGAACGGGCATGTTACCGTTGAGGCAGCCTTGCCTAACGATCTGGTGGTGCGCGGTGAGTTGCGGCTGGTGTTGGTGGATGCGCTGGGCAGGACCGTGCGCAACGAAACACTGGGGCGCGTCTTTACCACAACAACCCTTGACCTGTCTGCCCTGCCCAAAGGCGTTTACCACGTGCACCTGCGCGACGATGGGCGGTGGTTGAGCGGGACGAGCGTGGTGGTGGAGTAAAGCGACACGGCGCGCAGAAGAAAGACCACAGACCCTGAGCAGAGGGTACACTCGCCAAGACGCGAGCCGTGCACAAGTTGCCATCCGAGCTTTGCGGGGAGCTGCCACCGGGTGGTGCGCTGAAGCGCCATGCACTTCAGCAAAGCAGTTCCGTAATTTCACCAGCAGCCTGCTATGCACAACACCGTTGGCGCCGGGCGGAACGCCCTGGTACAGACGACACTCGGCAAAAAGCGTCAGCGTCCCGGAACGGGGCCGAGTGTCTGCGGGGGGAAAAAACCGACTCTACACTTCACCGCCGAGGATATGCGGGCAAGCACAACACGTTAACCCAAGCTGGTCATCTGGCTCTGGAAGAGCTTCAAGGCCTCATCCTGCTGTTGTGTGTCACGGTTGACATTAAGGTACTTCAGTCCGAACTCGCTTACGGCCTTCTTGATCAGTGTGAGTGTTGTAGGGACCCGCAGATCGAGCGGCCTTTCCGAGAGGACCAAGGCTCCATCGAGCCCACTCTGAATAGCCTCCAGACCCGGTTTACCCAATGCGCCGTTGATCTGGTCGTGGATCTTCGTGTAAGGACTCGGTATTGATCGGAGTTCCGCGGTGGCAGTTCTGATGCTGTTCGCGGATTCCGTGATGTCGTTGACTTCTTCCGTGCTGAGACTGTTCGATTCCATCGTGCCAATGTAGACACCATCACGGGGCACCTTGTTCCACTTCCTCGGCCGCCGCAGTAACGGTGAACACCGCCACCGGCCGGATCCCAACCGCTTGGGCCCAAGGCATGGTGGAACAGGAAGGCATCGGGGAAGAGGTGCGCGATGGGAAGTGCTACACCATATGGGTCCGCTTTTGGAGAAGGACAGAGGACGCCTTTTACTACAACCGCCGAGAGGTAGCTGAGAAAGGCAACAACCCTCACATGCCCCGGAAGGTGCCGGAGGAGGAGTTGGCAGCAGCGTAGGCACACTACTCCTGCATCCCCAGCCCCGGTGCTGGGCTATCCCCAGATCCTGAACGTACTTTTGACTGCCGGTCATTAAATTGCAGTGAGTACCCCAACCTCATTTGCGACCAAGTGCTGATTCGGGAACGATAGTTACATCGCCGGGCCGCAGTCAGCGAGAAACCTTCAAACCCATGAAACATGGCTTTGACGTTTCCAGGCGGCCTCCGCCTCTGGATCTCACCGGCGGTGCTGCTTGCGTTGATTGCGGCACTATCGAGCTGCTGAGGCAAATGAAGGGGCGTCCTGCGGGACGCCCTTTCTACTTGACTTCGGTTCGCCCGCAGACGCTCGGGCGTCCTTCAGGTCGGGCCCAGTGATCCATTCCTTGCGCAGCAGCGTTCAATCATGCACCGTCATTTCATGCGATACCGCACCATCCAGAACGGTGACCTTGTACAAGTTACCATGCTCAGCCTCGGTCATGTCCGGATAGACATCGGTCCCTAGAAATGCATTGATCAGCGGTGGGATCGTATTGCTGTGCCCGACGATGAACACGTTACTCCCTGCATGATCCGCCACGACATCCGCGAGCGAGAGATCCGCGGGATCATAGAGGATCACCGCTTGTCCGTTACTGGTGGCCGTTGGTTCAGTGGTTTGTCGGGTACGGTTGTAGTCGGTGCTGTAACAGGCCCCGAATGCGACCCCTTGTAAAATGACGGCCCAGTTGTTCGCCCTTTCCAAGCCAATGGTGGAAAGGTCCGGATCGGCGCCGGATCCGGCAGCTTCAGCGTGGCGTATCAAGTAAACAACGGTGGGTACAGGTGCAGGTTGTGTTGGTGCCGGCGCTGCGGTTTCGTCACGGGAACAGCCGATCGTGGCTAAGAACGCGATCGGCAGAAGGAACATGGGTTTGATCTTCATCTGTTCTGGTTCATGCGTGCGTATTGACCTTGGGAATGCACCTTAGGTTGATGGGGGAATAGCGTCGCACAACACGACTGCGCCGATGCGGGCTGTTCCGCCTTACTGGAGCGTCCATGTAAATGTAGAACTCGAGCACCCGAACCGGGCAGCGGAACGGTGCTCCTGGCTGCGGTTGGTGGGTCGGTCATCTTCGCTGGTGTGTACGATCTCCCGCACACGCTCTACTGTAAAGTAGCGCACGCGCTCGGCTTGCCCGAGTGCGCTTCAGACCTAAGGCCTCTCGGCCCGCCTGCACCAAACACACTTTGTACAGTGTATCAGTTGCCGAGTTGCCAGAGCAGGTAAAAGCCCACGGCCACCACGAAAAGACCAACGGCCAGAAACAAACCAAGGGCCAGTAGCGGCGCTATCGTAACCACTCTTCGCAACCAGCGGAGCATGCCTCGCATGTTGCCCCGTATGTACGCCTAGATGCAATCGCCAACGAGGTAGAACACCGCCGCGAAGAAGGCACCGAAGGCGAGCACGCCCAATGCGCGTTGGTTGGGGTCGGGCACCACTTCAACTTGCGTTGGCCACAGCAGCCGCGACACGTCCACAAGAATATCCCGGCACCAAAGGAGCAAGCCCACGGGCGCAAGATGGTGCGCACAGGTGCCTTGTGTCCCTGCTTCCCTTCCCCGAAGTGTGCAGGTGCGGGCACCGAACGCCCCAACGGGCGGGGCGTTGTGCTGCGGCATTGGGCACAACGCAACTGTGGCCCGCCTCTTGGCTTACCCGGCGCAAGAGCAGGAAAAGATGAAAACGCTTAGTAACAGATCGGAGCGGACGCAGAACCTGGTGCGCGACTTTACCGTGTGGCTGTGGTGCGCGGTAACGGCAACGGGAGTGGTGTTCGTGATCGTGGGCTGCATTGCCATGGCAGCGTAGCGCACAGTTGGGGCCCGAAGCGCGATAGCGCTGCGTGCAGGCTGCGCGCAACGAAACACTGGGCCGCGTCTTTACCCCTGGCGCATTTCGTTGTTCTCCTCGCCATGGCGAGAAGGGTTCCACGGGCTCACCATTACAACAGGCCACCACCCCAACTCTCAGGGATCCTTTTGCTCCGTAGGCCCCTTCACCGGAGGGGCCTTTCCTTTTTCAACCACTTCGGCAAGGATCACTGCCAGCAGCACGATGATGATGATGGCAATGAACGCTTTCGGGTCCTTGTACAGCGGGCGCTTGTACAACGGCTTGGTCATCTGCTCGTAGTTGTACACCAGCTTACCGAAATCGCGGTACCGGCTGATCTCGGCGTCCGTTGGCGCGAGCGCTTGGGGTTGTATGCGGTAGTGCTTGCTCATGCGCTGCCGGTATTTTTCCGTTGGTTGCCGGTGCCGGGCACCAAGTACTGACGCAAAGATCCGAGCACGCGGTGCGTGCGCATCTTGGCCGCTGCTTCGGCTATGCCCAGCACTTGGCCCATTTCAAGGAAGCTGAGGCCGTCGAAGAACCGCAGTTCGATCAGCATGGCCTGCACCGGTTGCAATCGGGCCAAGGCCCGGGTCAATCGTTCCATCATGTCCTTGTCCAATGATCGGTCTTCGTCCCCCACCTCCACCGCACCGTTCAGCAGCGCGGCCGCTTGGGGTGCTTCCACATCCATGTATTGCTTGCCCTTGTGCCGCCTGTAGTGCATGAGCACTTCGTTCAATGCAATGCGGTAAAGCCATGCTTTGAAGGGTAGGCCCCTGCCCTCGTATTTGGGCAATGCGGCCATGCTTTTCAGGAAAACCTGCGCGGTGAGATCGCCGCAGAGGTCGCGGTCCTGCACGCGCTTCAGTACGAAGAGGAAAATGGGTTTGTGATACCGCTCGTACAAGGGCGCGAAGGCTTGTGGATCATGCCGGGCGGCAGCGATCCAAACTTCCTCTTGGGCGGTATCGGCAGGGAGCAACACGTATGGAATGCACCAGTGGCGATGAAGTAACGCCGAAGCCGGGCGGCAATGTGCTTTCGACCACTGACCTCCCTGATCGGCATTGCCCCTAGCCCTGCGCCGGAGTGCCCTCCCCGGTGTGGCCGGAAAACCATTCGTCCCGGGCACCTTTGTAATGGGAAACCAACCCAACACCCACCCACAGCAAATGGCAATGGCAATTGCCGACCTGGCCGGTGCTAGTGGGATACCAAGAATGAGGGGGTGCGAGCAACTCTGAAAATACCCTGAACACGGTATTGCGAAGGCCGTTTTGAAGTCCCTACTTCGGAACGACGGAAAGTGCTCCCCCACGTCGTTACCTAATACCCCACCATCCATGGCCTTTTCCGGAAGCGTGGTACGGGCGCCCTATATGCGCCTGCTTGCCTTAACGGCAGTCCTCCCTGCCTTACCGCTCTTGTCCCAAGGCACAACGGACCATTTGAGCGAGAAGATGTACGTGATCCGGATCAGCCCGATCTGCGCCGATGCGGAGCAATTGGAGAACGTAGTTGCTCCGCAAGTGAAGAAGACCTTGGGCGAGTCGTACGGGCTTCTCGACCATGTTAGCCCCTTCCTGCACCCGGTTATGAGCAAGATGGAACCGGGTTGGTTCCTGGTCTATTTCGACCCCGCCCGGCAATCGCAAGAGGATCTCATGCAGGACCACTATCTCCTTGATTGGGCTTTGCATGGGCACGATGTGCAGATCCATCCGTTGGAACAGGTGGCTTCACCAGCGGGTATTGCCGATCTGAAAGCGCCGCCCACGAGGAAAGACTGAAGCTCCGCCCGAAAGGCGTCCCGGTCGGAAATCGGTCTTCGTCGAGAAAGAAGTCCCTTTCAGCAGAGCGAAACCGACTTCCATCGGATAGCGTATGAGCGTGCATTGAGCGGCCGCACCGCCGAATGCACATGCCCACGCATCTGACCTTACCCTACAGCACAGCGTTCAGGAACGCGACAAGGTGCGTTGCCCTTCTTTTCCTTGCCATAGCTGCCCCGGCGGTGCATGCGGGCTATCCGTGGACATGGTCCTATGATCTCGTTTCCACCGACCCTGAAGAGTTCTCGGACGTGGCGATCGACCAGGCCGATGGATCGGTTTATGTGGTGGGCGATGCGGAGAACACCGGGCTTACCATAGGTCCGCTCACCGTATTCGACCAGGATCAAGGCATCCTCATCAAGTTCGATCAGCTGGGCAACATGCTCTGGTATGTACCCATCGGCGGCTCCGACCAAGAGACCACCGAGAACGTGACCATAGCCCCCAACGGGAACATTTACATCACCGGGGGATTCAAGTCATCAGGGAAATTCTACAACGCGGGCAGCTCAACAAGTGCGGCCACGCTGGTCTCCTTCAGCGGCTCGATCGACATCTATGTTGCTTGTTACAGCCCAGCAGGGGTTCTGCAATGGGTAAAGCAGGTAGGCAACGGCAACGATGAGATCTACCCCTATGTGGCGGCCGACGCGAACGGTGTGACCCTTCTGGCCGGATACAAAGGCTCCCTCACGTATGCGGGATCTTCCTCTGCGGGAGCATTGAACTCGGGTACCAATGACATGCTCCTTATGCGCTTTGACGGTGCAGGCAATTTCCAATGGTTGCGCACGGGGGGCAGCTCCAACGATGATCTGCCGGCATCCCTCGCAACGGACGGTAACCAAGTGTACGTGGGATCGTTGATCGGCAACACCACGCTCCGCTGGTACAACTCCAGCAATACCCAGATCGGCTTTTCCACCGCGGCATCCACAAGGGATCACCACATCAGCGCCATAACCACATCCGGTGCATACGCTTGGTCCTCGCATATCGACGACCCGACCAACACCATTGTCGGGTACCCCAATCTGGCCGTGGGATGCGAAGGCGTGATCGTTTCCGGAGCGGTGAGCCCGGGCAGCACGTTCCCGAACGGGACCGCGGCGGCAGGAGGTGCGGGTGATGAGTATTTCTACGTGGAGCGATTGGATGCCACCACGGGAGCATTCGTATGGGGCCAATGGGGCACTACGGCAACGAATTCCGACCACTTCAACGCCCGCGACGTGGCGATCGGCAAATACGGTCAGGTACATATCTGTGGCACCTTCACGGGAACCGTCGCTTACGGAGGACAGACCATGACCTCCCTGAGCGGTGATGATGTGTTCTTGATGACGCTGCGTGAGGACGGGACCCTGCGCCAGCTGGAACCGATCCTGACGAACAGCACCCAATACGCCGCTGGAGTAGCGGCCGATGACATGGGGGGCGTTGCCATGGTCGGTTTCTACTACTCCGGAATCAACATTCCGTTGCACCCTTTGGCGGCCAGCGGTGGGCAAAATGGCTTCGTGGCCTACACCCAGATGGGTGCACGCGAGCCGGATTTCCGCGACCCTTCCCGTTTCCAAGCACCATCCTCCGTTTGCAAAACCGGTGGCACCATCGACCTGAGCACGTGGATGATCCCCACCACCAGCGGCAACGCCGTTGCGGTAATGACTTCCGCGAACGTGTCCAACCCGGGTTCGAGCCTTGCTGCGCCCAACTCGTCGAGCGCCACCCTCACAGGCGGCACCGGATCGCTCACCGTTGACCTGGGGACACAGATACCCGCAGGCGAAGCCGTGTTGCTGCGCTGGCGCAAGAACACCTTGGCATCCGCCACGCCCATCCTATCGCTGCAAGCGTCGGGCGACAACAGCACATGGACGGTGGTGACACCGACCCTCAGCACAGCGAGGACGACCTACATCTACAGTTCGGCGTTGTTGCCTGTTGCTACCCGATATGTGCGCGTGCAAGCCACAACCACCGGTGGGTCGGTGGACATTGATGCCTTCGTATACGCGTTCGGGACACAAGCCGGCGGAACGTGGACCGGGCCGGGAGTGAGCGGGACCCAATTCAACCCGGCGGCACAAAGCGGCACGGTCACCATCGTGTACACGTACGGCACCGGTGCATGCGGCGATGCAACCTCCAAAAGCGTGATCATCGATCCGCCACCGGTGGCTGGAACGATCAGTGGCGGTGGCACCTTTTGTCCGGGCAGCAATGTCACCTTGACCCTCGCCGGCTACGCGGGCGATGCGATCAAGTGGTCTACCAGCCCGAACGGTTCCACTTGGACCGCCATCCAATCAGGCGTTTCGAACACGTTCACGCTTTCGAACATCAGCGGAACGCAATACGTGAAAGCCTCCGTTTCAAGGGGCAATTGTGCTATCGTGGACAGCCCACCGATCACGGTGATCGCCGGTGACAATACGCCCCCGGTCGCGCTCTGCCAGACGGCCACCATACAACTGTACAATGGGACAGCCATTCTGCTGCCTGCACATGTTGATGGCGGTTCAACCGACAACTGCGGCATCGCCAACATGACTGTCAGCCCGAACACCTTCGCCTCCGCGGGTACTTATCCGGTGGTGCTCACCGTGACGGACGCCGCTGGGCTTTCGGCCACATGTACAACCAGCATTACGGTGATACAGCCGATATGCCCGACCACTTATTACTTGGATGGTATCGGCGATCAATCCGACGTACCAACCGGTTTCCTGAAGACGACACCGCCGACGGATCCGTCGCTGGACAACTTCGACTCACTGCGCAATTCCGATCCAGGACTGTTCGTGCACCGTGGTGGTTCCGCCTTCACCGAAACGGATGTTGACAGGCATCAACTCTGGCTGATCGCACCGGTCCCTAACATCTTGAACGCACCGGTCAGTTTCAAGATCTGGTCGGCCATGAAGGATTTCGACACGGGCGATGGGGGACGGTTCACCGCATACTTGCTGGAAACCAATGCGGCCGGAAACGCACGGGTACTGCTGGCAACCGCCACCGTGAACCGCGCCGACTGGGACGTGGCCAACACCGGGACTTGGATCGCTGAAAGCGTCGATTTCGGTACCATAACACATACGATCCCGGCAGCGAAACGTCTCGCGGTAATGATCATCGTCCCGAACGCATCCGACGATGATATGTGGTTCGCGTACGATGCAACGCAATACCCATCAAGACTGGTGATCGGCATCGATCAGCTGCCCCAGATCGTTTGTCCCGGCAACATCTCCACCTCTTCCGATCCCGGGGTCTGTGGCACGGTGATCAACTACGGCGTTCCTGTCGGGACCGATGATTGTCCCGGCGCCACCACAACATTGTCCGCCGGTCAAGTGAGCGGTTCGCTCTTCCCCAAGGGTTCGTCCACGGTCACGTACAAAGTGACCGACGTTGGAGGCAACACAGCAACCTGCTCGTTCACGGCAACAGTGTTGGACAATGAGGACCCGAGCATTGTTTGTCCTTCTAACATCCTGGTGAACAACGACCCGGGTGTGTGCGGTGCCATTGTGAACTACACACCTCCCGTTGGTACGGACAACTGCGCAGGTGCCATCACCACGCGCATTGGAGGTCCTGCCACCGGTGCCCTTTTCCCTGTCGCCAGCACCACGGTCAGCTATCGCGTTACCGACGCCACCGGCTCTTTGGACATCTGCTCCTTCGTGGTCACGGTGGTCGACAACCAACCGCCCACGGTGATCTGCCCGAACAACGAGATCCTCGTACTGAGCGGAAATCAGTGCAGCGCACTTTACAGCGTACCCGCGATCGCATACTCCGACAACTGCGCATCCGCAGTGCCCATATGGAGCGCCACGGTATTGATACCCGCGATCGGGACCGCTGAAGTTGCCGTGGACGGCGTGTTCACTACCGATGATGTGATCCCTTTGGATGCCGGGAGCATTGTTTCGCTGGCACCTGGTGTGCACGGCTTCTCCGACACCATCAGCGATGGTACCAATGAAGTCGTTTGCTCTTGGACCGTTACCGTTGAGGACAACAGTGTCCCCATCGTCATTTGCCCCGATACGGTCTTGGTGCCCGGTGATGCCAACTGCACCTATCTGTTCCCTGACCTCACCGCAGGGATCATCGTCGTGGAGAACTGTCCTGTTGATACGGCACAGTCCTATACCGCAGGAGTGGATACGCTCTACACCAGCGGCTATTGGCAAGTGGACGTGATCGACATCGGCGGCAACATCGGATCATGTTCCAGCTTCGTGCAGCTCATCGATACACTGCCGCCCGCCTTCACCAACTGCCCAGGCTCCGATACGCTTGCGCTTCCTGGAGATGATTGCACGGTGGAGTACTTCTTCCCCACCCTGCATTCCGAAGATGCGTGCGACAGCGATACGGACAGCGACTACCAAACACTCTTGATGCGCGCCGGCGGCACATCCGCCGACACCGTAACAGGGCTGCCATCCGTTCATCTCGCCATCGGCCTCAACAGTTTTTGGGAGGTCCATACCGACGACGCCGGCAACGCGACAACGTGTTCCTGGGAGGTGACAGTGCAAGACCTGTCCGCGCCTTACGTGTATTGTCCGCTGTACGATTCGTTGCCGCTTTTCCTTGATGGCAACTGCGAACTGTACTTCCCTGACCTACGCGATTCACTGACGGTGAGCGATTGCAACGGAAGGACGAACACGATGGTGCCGACCGCCAATACGCTCTTCACCCAGGACACACTGGTATCGATGACCATGTGGATCGAGGACTCGCTCGGCAATGGGCGTTGGAACAACCACACCATCTGGATCCACGACAACACTCCTCCTTCGATCACCTGCCTGAACGATACCGTGGTACAGGCGGATCCGACCACCTGCCTTGGTAGCATATCCCCGGCACCGCTCTTCTTCGGCGATAACTGCAACACCAGTACTTGGGTCTCCAGCCTCGCGGCCGGGGCCTACCCTTCAGACCTCTATCCGATCACGCTCACGGCAAGCGACGGCAACAGCAACGCCACATGCAGCTATTCGGTTTCGGTGCGCGATACACTGATCCTTTGTTCGGGTGATCGGACATTCACAGCGGCCACTGCAGGGGATTGCACCGCCAACGTTGTGCTTCCACCGCAAAACAGCACCACCGTCGACTTGTGTGGTCCTTGGACTTGGGGCGGGTCGTCGCATTCGAGCGGAGCATGGGCGGTGAACGACACCGTGCCGGTCTCCTATACCATCATCGATGCTGCAGGTTTGCCGCATTCATGCACGTTCTCGATCACCGTATTGGGCGCCGCCCTGCCCGACTTCACCTATGCCGACCTTGACCTTTGCTCAAGCGACGGGACCACAGCGCCGCTGAACAACATGCCGGTATCCGGCTTGGTCTATTCCTGCAACACCTGTGCGACGGCGATCAATAACGACGGCTCTTTCGATGCCGGCACGATCGGTATCGGGACGCACATGATCATTTGCACTGCACCGTGCTTCGCTCCGATGGGCGACACCGTGGTAGTGGTGGTTTCGGAGCCTGTGAATGCCGGCGTGGACAATACGATCACCGTTTGTACGAGCGGTGCCGCCTTCGCCATGATCGATTCATTGTCCGGCACGCCGCAGGCCGGCGGGAGCTGGACAGGTCCTGGCGGAACGCTCTTCGGAGGCACGCTCGATCCCAGCACCGCAGCCCCAGGCGACTATGAATACACGGTGTCGGGCACCGGTGGCTGCGGAGATGCACAGGCAACGGTCAACGTTATCATCAACGGACCGGTGGATCCCGAATTCAGTTATGCTGCCCCGGCGTTCTGCACCAATGGTACCGACCCGGCGCCTGACTTGAACGGAGGTGTGTTCAGCGCACTTCCCAGCGGTCTTGTGATCAACGCGAGCACCGGCATCATCGACCTGAGCGCATCGACCCCTGGCACTTACAACATCACGCAGGCTTTTACCAATGGTGCCTGCGCATCGGCCTGGACGGTGCAAGCAGAGATCGTGGCCGCACCCAATGTGAGCACTGGTACATACGGCCCCCTGTGCAGCAACGGTGCTGCCATCGCGCTCACCGGTACACCAGCGGGTGGAACGTGGAGCGGCACAGGTGTTTCGGGCAACAGCTTCAACCCTGCTTCCGGTACACAGACCATCACTTACACAATGACTTCCGGTGGTTGCACCAACAGTGCTTCCACAACGGTCACCGTGAACCCCGCGCCTGTTGTGAGCACTGGTACATACGGCCCCCTGTGCAGCAACGGTGCTGCCATCGCACTCACCGGTACACCAGCGGGTGGAACGTGGAGCGGCACAGGTGTTTCGGGCAACA
>JBDTSG010000082.1:0-49378 GCA_039931265.1 Flavobacteriales bacterium | reverse complement strand
GCCAATTGCAGGCTGCCTCCGCTGAAGCTGTTGTTCCCCACCATGGTGCAGGTTTTTCCGAAGCCGGTGTAGTGCCCATCCACCATGGCGCGCACCCGCACGTTCAACTCCAGTCCGAAGGGCATTGGACCCGACGTTCCGGTAAGGCTGCAGGAGTTGTTGCTGCGCAGTATGCGGCGGTTGAAACTGCCGTGCGGATCGTAGAACCAGAACTGGTAGCCTGTTGCGCCTGCTACTTCGCGGCAGCGGACAACGCTCTGCGGGGTAAGATCCGCGCGGTCGCACCAGTTGGACTTTAGATTGGTTGGGCCCACCGGCACGCAGAAGTCAGGATGCACACCGGCCGAGATGCTACTGGTGCTGCCGAACTGGCCATCGGCATCCACTATGCGGCGGCCGTGATCGTCGGTGAGCACATAGCCACCACCGCTGATGCCATTACCCGAAGCATCGAACACTGACAGTTGGTAGCAGCCAATGGGCACGCAGAGGTTCGCCACCATCGTTCCTGCCGCACCATCGGCATATGGCCCGCCTTGTTCCACGATGTCGTTGGTCGCTTGGTCGCGTACCTCCCAAGTGGTTTCCGAACCGAAGGCGTCCAAGTTGAAGGTGAGCACCAAGTCCTCCGTACACGTATTGATCGGGGTGCCTGCGCAGACGCAATCACCCCCCACCAGATCGTTTTCGGTGTTGGCGTTGTTGTCGTTGCATGCGGAGCCGGGTTCCGGACCGCCGGGGCACAGATCGTTGGCGTCGCAGGTGCCATCGTTGTCAGCATCTGCGAACGTTCCAGCGCACAGGCAATTGCCTTGATAGACATCGTTCACTGTGCAAGCGTCATTGTCGTTGCACGAGGTGCCTGGCAAGGCTGATCCGCCGGGTACACCGAGGCAGTCGTTCCCGAGAAGCGTACCGGCGCACACACAGTTCGCGCCAACCACATCGTTGATCGTGTTGGCATTACCGTCATCGCAGGAGTTGCCTGGAGCGAGGTTCGCCAGCAGCGGGCATGCATCGTTGCAGTCCGGTGTTCCGTCGCCATCTGTATCAGTATCCGCTACGCCGCAACCGCAAGTGCCGGGACTTGTCTTGTTCGGATCAGCAGGGCAGCCATCGTTGCAATCGGCGGTGAGGTCACCGTCGGTGTCCACGTCGCTAACGCCGCAACCGCACGTGCCGGGACTTGTTTTGTTCGGATCGGCGGGGCAACCATCGTTGCAATCGGCGGTGAGGTCACCGTCGGTATCCACGTCGCTCACGCCGCAACCACACGTGCCGGGACTTGTTTTGTTCGGATCGGCGGGGCAACCGTCGTTGCAATCGGCGGTGAGGTCACCATCGGTATCCACGTCGCTAACGCCGCAACCACACGTGCCGGGACTTGTCTTGTTCGGATCAGCAGGGCAGCCATCGTTGCAATCGGCGGTGAGGTCACCATCGGTATCCACGTCGCTCACGCCGCAACCGCAAATGCCGGGCGCGATCTTGTTCGCGTCGTTCGGGCAGCCGTCGTTGCAATCAGCGGTAAGGTCACCATCGGTGTCCGTATCAGCAGCGCCACAACCGCATTGGCCGGGAGCGATCTTGTTCGGATCGTTCGGGCAGCCGTCGTTGGCGTCGCAGGTCAGGTCACCGTCGGCATCCTGGAAAGTGTTGGTCACATCGCCATTGAGGCAGACGTCCAGGGTACATACATCGCCATCGTCGATGGTCACTTGCGTGCAGGAGCAGCCGTTGCTGTTCACGCCCTCTCCGGTGGGCGTATTGGCGCAGAGGTCGAAGGCATTGCACACGCCATCGGCATCGTCATCATTGCAATTGATCTTGAACGACATGCCGCAGGGTCCGTCCTCGATGCTGATCAAGTATGCACCAGCTGGTCGTGTTCCGAAATCGACTTGAGCAGGCAATGCGAGGCTGTTGCCCCCCGCGCTCACCATAACGGTCTGATAGACGAAAGTGCTGGGTGCCCGCAAACGCACGATGTAATCCGCCGCCGCCGCACCCGCATGTTCAGCTTGCATGTTCAACACGATAGGCCCGCCACCATGGTTGATCCCATACCACTGATCCGTGGGCCCGAACTGAAAGTTCTTCTGACCGGTGACGTTCGCTGATGCCAGATCGATGGTAGGCGCGGTACCCGAACTCGTACCGGCCACGGGGTTGATGCCAAAAACCGGGGGGGTCACCGTATAGCTGAAGCGGTAAGAGATACCACAGGTGCCACCCGCGAAGGAAAGGAGATAATCCTGGCCGTTACCGCTACAGTTCCTGCTCACCGATTCTGAAGCGGGGGTGGAATTGGCCCCTACGCCCAAGGTCCATGACTGTACCACGGACGTGCTGGTCTGCCGCAGGGTAGCAGTGGCCGTACCTGGTGTATCTCCACTGTGTTCCGCTTCCCATTGGAGATTGAATATGCCATTGCTCGGCAGGTGGATGCGGTAGTAGTCCGAGTTCTCCCCAAATGTGGAGAAGTTGATCTGTCCGGTTTGCTGCGTGCTGTGCGCAAGAACGGTGGCCGCTCCTGATGCATCATTGGGCTCTGGGTCATTGGCGAAAACCGGAGGCGTCACCGAATAGCTGAAGCGATAGGACATACCGCAAACGTTGCTCGCGATGCTGATGAGGTAGTAGTTGCTGTTGCCGCGGCAGGCAAGGCCGAGAACTTCCGGCACAGCGATCGAATTCGCCCCGACGCCCGCTGTCCAAGTTTGCACCACGCTCGTGCTCGGTTGACGCAGCGTTACGGTGGCTGTTCCTGCAGCCCCAACGTTTTCCGCTTGCCATTGGATGTTCAGGATGCCATTGGTCGGCAGATCGATCCGGTAGTAGTCGGAATTCTCTCCATAGGTGAGGAAATTCAATTGTCCGTCCTGTGGGGTGTTCGGCGCGAGCAGGAGCGCTGTGGTGCTTCCATCATTGGGTTCGGTATCCTCGCTGAAGACTGCAGGAGCAACATTGTAACGGAACCGGTAGCTGGTGCCGCACACGCCGGAGGAAACGCTGAGCAGGTAGTAATTGTCCTTGCTCCGGCAGGTGCTGGTTACCAGATCGGTAAGGGGCACCGAACCAGCACCCACGGGCACGGTCCACGATTGCACAACGCTGGTGCTGGTAGAGCGCAGCGTGATAGTTGCGGTTTGACCGGTCGTAGCCCCGGCATGCTCAGCCTCCCATTCAATGTTGAGCACACCGTTGGTTGGCAGGTCAAGGCGGTAGTAGTCGCTGTTGTCACCGTCCCGGAAGTCGGCCTGGCCTTGCTGCCAGGTGTTCGGCGCAACGGTCACGGCGGTGACCGAATTGTTGTTCGGCTCGGCATCATTGGCGTAGACCGGTGCGATCACCGAATAGGAAAAGGTGTAGTTGGTACACACCGAGCCACTCGGGTTGGCGATGCTCACGAGATAGTTCGCCGTTCCGTGGCACAGGACATCGAACTGGCCGGCCGTTGGCACACCGTTGGCACCGGCGGTGAGCACGCTTGTTTGGATGACCGACGTGCTGGCAGCTCGCACCGTGAAGGACACGGGCAGAGCCGTACCGCCGGTGTTCGATAGACTGGCCGTGATCCGCAACACACCCTGCTGAGGTGGCGTGAAGCTGAAATAGTCCACGCTGTTGTCTGTTGGGCTGCACGTCCCCGTGCTGCCGGTCATAGCGGTGTTGTAGGTCAGCGGCGTGGCCTGTGTGCTGGTGTTGTTCGGTTCGATCTCCGATTGTGCCCACGTACACAAGGGCACCACCAGTGCCATTGCGGTTGCGAGCAATTTGTTCAGGGTTCTCATGGGTAAGGGGGTTTTGGTTTCGAGGTTGGGGAAGGGTTTTGCGTGTAGTTCTCTTGGGTCGGAAGGGTCTATCCAAGCACACATCGGGGTGGGTGCCGGGTTGTGAACGATCGGCTTAGTGGATCACTGCTTCACGAAGCGGATGCTCCATGTCCGGTCCTTGTCCGTGATCCGCAGCAGATAGCTGCCACCGGCCAGTTCGCTGACGTCCCAGTTACGGTAGGCGCTGCCGCTCACGCTCCACGTGCTGAAGTCCTGTACTAGCGCACCCGACAGGTCGACCACTTGCAGGCTGAACGTGCGTACGGCATCCGTGTTCAATCGCAGGCCCAGCTCATCGGTCACCGGATTCGGGAACAGCAGCAGGTCGCTCACGCCCGGCAGCTCATCGATCGCGTCGAAGAAGCTGAACTCGGTGGTAAGTGGCACCGTCCATGCTCCGTTCACGCTGCTGAAGCGGATGGTGAAGACGTGCGTGCCGCTCGTGGTTCCCGTCGGCAGATCGGCGATCAAGTTCACCGCGTTGTTCGGCCCGATCGTCCCGGTCGTGCTGCTAGTGATCGCGTCGTCGATCCAGTACGCGTAACCGTTCACAGGGCCGCTGTTCTTGGTGAAGGCGCTGGTGTACGGAACGCCATACGTACCGTCGCTTTCCTGGAACTGTACCGTGATGGTGTTGTAGTCCTTGTCCAGTGTGGCCAGTGCCAACGCAGTGTTCAAGGTCACGTTCGTTGCAGGACCGATGGCGGCGGTGGTCAATGTTGAAGGGTCGTCGTTCAGCCAGTAGCGGTAAGCGGTCACTGTACCGCTGTTGCGCTCGAAGAGGCTGGTGACCGGAACGCTGTAGTCGCCGTTGCTGTCCTTGAATTGCACGGTGATGGTGTTGTAGTCCAGCGCCAATGCAGGCATCGCAAGGTTCGCAGCGACTTGCACCGCGATACCAGGAGGCACGGCGACCATTGCCAACGTTGCTGGGTCGTCATTCACCCAGTAGCGGTACTCGGTAATGGTTTGTGCGTGCAGGTGGAACGTGACCACCAGTGCAGGCAGGAGCAGTGCGGCGCGCATAGCTCAGTTGGGTTGAGCAGCCACGCGGATGTTCACCGGAAGATCACCGTTCGCATTGGTGCTGTTGGCGATCACCGCTGCGCGGAAGTGCGGGTTGAAAGGAACTGCGCCGGGCTTGTAGGGCGTGCCGCTTCCATAGAGGCCGATGTCCGTTCCATCATCCGCACCGCCGATGCCGCCGCTGCCCACGGCGAGGTGCAGGTCGTCGGTGTACTGGTAGTTACCGTCCGTCTCGTTCACGAAGATGCTCCCTACGGGAACCCCCAGTTGGTTGGCTACGGAGATCAAGCCCAGGCTGGTCGTGGGCACGGGGCTGGTGAAGATGGAATTGCTGACTGTGGCGTTGCCGCACTGGTAGAGCGGACCGTTAGCCCCGGAGAAAGTGAATATGCAATTCTCCACCACTGCGTTCAGATTTCCGTCGAATTTTGTTTCTCCGAGGAACACGCAATGGCTCACAAGGAGCCCACCACTGTCGAAATTGATGATCGCCGTACTTCCGACGTCGAAAATGCTCCGCGTGAAGGTGGCCGTTACGCCTGCATTCCCCCAAATGAAAGAGTGGAATACGCATTCATCGAACAGCGTGCTCGACGAGGCACCGGTTGATGTGAACTGGAGATACTGGCGGTCTTGGAACTCACAACGTTGGAAGAGCATGCCTGTGGGATCATCATCCGCAGCGGTTATTCCGTACTGGAGATAGCCCGAAGGGTCGAACCGGATGCCGGAGAAGGTGGATCCACTGGCGCCGGTGGTGAAAATGATGTCTTGGCCCCCGTCTGTATTGATGGTGGTGGTGCTGGTTGTCGCCGTGCTGTCCGGGTTGATGCCCGCGCCGATGAAGTGCAGTGGGAGGCTGATGGTGATCGCTGTTGCTGAGGTGAAGGTTCCTCCGCTGAAGTACAGTCTATCGTCGGCTTGCGCGGCGGCGAGCGCAGCGTTTATGTCCGTGAAGACCTGTGGCGCACCGGTGCCTTGCAGCACGATGCGTTGCAGTTGGGCAGCGGCGTCCGTGGCGATCAGGCCGATGCCGAGGCAAAGGGAGAGGAGTCGTTGTTTCATTTTGAGGTTGGTGTTTTCGTGTTTGGGCGTGGGGGCCTTCCGCCTCCACACCCGTACATCGGGCTGCCCCGTTCGATGTGAACGATCCACCACCTGTATTCTTCGTCGGGTCATTTTCGCTTCATCCGGTGTTCACATCGGGCGCCTTCCTCGATGAAGGGCTGAATGCGGCCTTGGTGCCGCCCTAACCAGATGGACGCCGCAGAGCTTTCGCCGTATTATCGTGGTCCTCACGCTCCCCTCGGTGGAAGTCTCGGCTACGGATATCGCCTCACAGCCTGCTTGGGTCTTCGGCCTTCGCCGCAACGACCCAGCAACCGTCCGTTCACTTTACGCGAAGCACTTCCAAGCAGTCCGCCAATACGTGGTGCAGAACAGCGGCACGGGCAGCGATGCACAGGATGTGTTCCAAGAGGCAATGACCGTGCTCTGGCTCAAAGTGAAGGAGGGTCAACTCGTACCGGACAGCGACCCCGGTGGCTTCCTCTTCCGCGTGGCGAAGAACAAATGGTTGGACCAAGTGCGGTCCGCAGCGCACAAGCACATGAAGGTGGTGCATGACGATCGCGCCTTGGACCCTGCCATCGATGCGACGGATGACATCGAGGAGCGCATCGTGCGACTGCGTGGCGTTTACGACAAGCTCGATGACAAGTGCCGGAACGTGCTGGACCGCTTCTATTTCGAACGCAAGGACCTCGCTACCATCGCCGCCGAAATGGGCGTGGAGGAAGAGAGCATCCGCACGATCAAATACCGCTGCATGATGAAGCTGCGCGCCTTCCGCAGTGCGATAGCCGGGGAAGACAACACAGGAGAACCATGAACCAGAACCCCATCGATAGGAGCCGGTTCGAAGCGATCGAAGCATACGTGCTCGGAAGTATGCTGACCACGGAGCATGATGCCTTTGAACAGGAGATGGCGAAGGACGCTGCACTGCGCGCAGAGGTGGACCTGCAACGAGAGAACACACTGGCCGTGGAACTCGGTGGCATGGAGCGAACGCTGAGGATGCTGGGAGCGGAGCATGATGGAAGTGCAACGAAGGAGAACAGCGGCTGGTCGCAATACCTGAAGTATGCCGCGGTTGTCGCGATCGTTTTATCCGGCGCTTTCTGGATGTTGACGCGACCCTCCGCGAACGAGCGTCTCTTCGCCGAGAACTTCAACGTTGATCCAGGTTTGCCCGTGCCGATGAGCGCCACCGACAAGCCCGCATTCCATGATGCCATGGTGGCGTACAAGCTTGGCGACTTTGCTGAAGCGCGCGGCAAATGGTCTTCGTTGCTTCAAGCTGAGCCGACCAACGATACGCTGAGGTATTACATCGCAAGCGCGGCCTTGGCAATGGACGATGCCGCTGCCGCGATCCCGCTCTTTGAAGGCGTTGCTGCCGATACCGCATCCGCCTTCCACGACAAGTCGCAGTGGTATCTCTTTCTGGCCTATGTGAAAGCAGGCAATGGCGCTAAGGCGAAGGCCACGCGCCTTGACGATGATCCCGCGTATGGTGACCGTGCGCGTGCGATCAAGGCCGAACTGAAGTAGGGATGCGGTACATTATCCTGTTCATCGCCACGATGGGTGTCTTGCGCGCATCCGCGCAAGTGGATCAACTCGCCGCGCGCCACACACGCATCAGTGAACTCAATAGGGCTGAAGACTTCACCGCGGTGATCAAGGAGATCGAACTACAACTGAAGCAGGCGGAAGGCACGCGATGGCAGGATTCCATATACCGCTATACCTACATGCTGGGCCGTGCGGTGTGGAAGTCGAAGGACGCGGATGCAGGTGTGGCCGCTGGCGATCGGATCGTAGCGTTGGTTCAAGCCCACGACAAGGACGCCCTGCACCAGCTCGACGCCATGGACGACCGCGCGAAGCTGCTTTTCGGGATGGGCCGCATGCTGGATTGCGCGCATGCGGATTCGACGGCATTGGCTTTCGCGGATGCCCACAAGGAAGTATCACTCGTTCGTCGCGGGAAGGCGCGGCAACGGTTGGCGCTGGACTATGCGCAGATGGGCGACTATGAGCGCAGCTTGAAGTACTACATCGATGCGAAGGCCGTGTACGAGCGCTCCGATACGTTGCTGGCATCGTTGATGGGAGAAGCGTGCAATGGTGTGGGCTCGTCGCTCTGGCATCTTGGCGAGACGCGCAAAGCGGAGGATCATTATAAGATGGCCTTGTCCTACTTGGAGAAGAGCACCGATCCGAAGCGCAACTTCCGGATGGCAGGAACGCTCATCAACATGGGCATCCTGTGGCAGGATGTCGGCGACTTCACGCGCAGCAAAGCCAACTATTTGGAAAGCATCCGCAGTTGTGGTGCCGTGGCCGATACGGCGAAGGATCCCGGGCTCCGTGAAGAAGCGATCCTGGGCCGCACGCGCGGCTATGTGAATCTTGCAACGGTCTACTTCGCCATGGGCGATGATGGCCGTTCGCGTGAATTGTTGGAGATGGCGCTGCGCGACCGACAAGCGATACTTGAGCCGGATGATCCCAAGCTCCTCGGTGTGCAGGACCGATTGGCGGACTTGGAGATCGAAGCGAAGAACTACGCGAAGGCGGAACGCCATGTGCGGGCTTATCTCGACGCGTGTGAGAAGTACTACGGACTGCGCAGCGAGGATTACGCGCGCACCTGCGCGAAACTCGGCGAAGTATATGCCGGCATGGGCCACATCGAACAGGCGGACTCGTTGTTCAAACGCAGCATCGCCCTGAGCAGAACGATGGAGAACGCCGCAACCGATGCGGAGTTGGCCCTTGCCCTGCGTCAGCATGCACAGTTCTACATGGGGCAGGACCGCTATGCAGAGGCCAGGGGAGAAATGGAAGCCGCTCTCGACATCATTAGGCGCATCCACGGCGACAAGCATCATAAGGTGGCGATGTACGAGCTGATCCTTGCCGAGGCCGCGTTCGGGAACAACGATCCAAAGACCACACTTCGCTATGCGGATCATGCGTTGGAACTGTTGCAGGAGCGAGTGCGAACACTTCGGTCGAGTTCGATCCCGCAGACCTGGCCGCAGCCCCACCTGCTGCCCGATGCGCTTTATTGGAAGGTGAAAGCCGAGCGTGCCTTGGGTGTGAAGGATACGGATGGGTGGAGGTCGGACATGGATCTGGGCGTGCTGGCAATGCAACGCAACAAGGCGGCCTTCGATGATGAGGGCTCACAACTCGGCTTCATCGGTCAGCAGAAGATCGTGTTCGATCTCGCGATCGATCTCGCGGGAGAGGACTACGAGCGGAGCTTTTCGGTCAAGGACCTGGACCGTTTCCTCACGCTCACGGAAGCCGATCGCTCCATCCTGCTCAAGAGCCGTCTCAACGACTTCACCGGCATGCGCTTCGCCGGTGTGCCCGACTCGATGATCACACACGAGAATCAGCTGATCAGTGCGGTGGAGATCGATCCGGACGACCCGGCGGCCACGTACGACATGGCCAAGCGCGAAAAGGAGTTGGCGGACTTTCTCGAAGGTTTGAGCAAGAGCCATCCGCAATACTTCGCCTTGCGCTATGGAGAGCCGCACATCAGCATCGTTGATCTGCGTCGGAAACTGCTCACGCTGGATCGCGATCTTCTGGTATACGCGATCACCGGTGAACACCTTTACGCAATGGTGATCGGTGCCGATACCGCGGCGCTGGTGCACACCTCAAGCAAAGGCATCGCTGAAGCCGTGAAGGCGCTCACTGCATCGGTGATCGCGCGCAAGCAAGCGGCCTACGTCCAGGCCGCGCATGAACTGTATCGGCTCGTGTTCGCCCCCGTTGCGCACCTGCTGAGGAAACCGGAGTTGCTGATCATCCCCGATGGTGACTTGCACACGGTGAATTTCGAAACGCTGCTCTCGAAGCCCGACGAAAGAGACTTCCGTCAGAACCTGCTGATCCAGCGCTACGCCATCGCGTGCCTGCTCAGTGCCACCACCGCAGTGCAATTCGCCGACATGGCGCGCGATCGCTCGAAGGGTGTGCTTGCGATCGCGCCCGGTTTCTCCGATGAGCTGAAGCAGAACTATCTCGCCCATGTGCCCGACAGCAGCATGGTGGACCTGAGCTTTCTCAGCTACGTGCGGCAACCCTTCGCGGTGAACACCGCACAAGGCCTTGGAGCCAGCTTGCAAGCGAAGGTGATGGTGGGCGGCGATGCGAGCGAGAAGGGTTTCCGTGCTGCTGCCAAGGAATACGGCATCCTGCACTTGGGTACGCACGCTGAAATGAACGCCTCCACGCCGATGTACTCGCGCTTGGTTCTGAGCAAGGACGGGCAAGGTGTTGATCCGGATGCGGATGGATACCTCCACGCTTACGAGATCTACGAGCTCGATCTGCGTGCGCAACTCGCGGTATTGACCGCCTGCGAAACCGGGAGCGGGAAGAACGATGCGGGTGAAGGCGTGCGATCGCTCGGATACGGCTTCGCGTATGCGGGCTGCCCAAGCTTGGTCGTGTCGTTGTGGAGCATCGATGAGAAGGTGTCGTCGGAGATCATCACGCGGTTCTACGGATACCTCGCCGATGGCATGCCGAAGCACAAGGCATTGCGTCAAGCCAAACTGGACCACCTCAACAGCACCGCCGATGAACTCGCACTGCCGTATTACTGGGCGGGCATGGTACTGGTGGGCGATGTGGCACCGGTCGAAGTCGGCACGCCGTGGGTGAAGTACATCCGGTGGATCGCCGCAGGCTTGGTACTGCTGTTCGTCGCACTGTGGTGGGGCAAGCGTCAGCGCCAGCGAGCAGCTCTGCCGTAGGACCGCCGCTCGCCACTCACTACTCCAATACGACCGGCATGTCCTTCGGATGTTTCACGCTGTAGCTGAAGCCTAATTTGCTCGTGCTCTTCGGCTCCACGGTGATGTTCCAAGTGAGTTGGCCGGTCTGCTCGTTCTCTTTTGCACCGGGGCTCTCGATCAGTTTCACTTCGATCTCGCTCTGTGGGCTCAATGGACGCTGGTCGCGTACTTCTATGTCCACGGCCGAGCTCTTGGTGTTACGCACGCTCAGGTCGAAGCCAACTGTAACGGTACGCTTGCCACTGATCACGCCCTTGTCGTTGGTGCTCCTGCGGCGCACGCGCTCCACCACCACGCCTTTGTCGCGGCCGAGTGACACGTCGAGTGTGTCGTTGGTCTGTTGCAGGTTCAAGTAGCTCTGGCCCACGTAGGTGCCTTCGAAAAACACGTTTGCTTGACCTGGCAACAGGTTGAGATCTTCCCAGCCGGTGGTGCGTGCATAGAGGAAGGCATCCTTGTCCAGTTTCGGGGTGCAGTAGTGTTTGTAGATCGCGGGCACACTGTGCGTTTTCACGGCCACCGTGTGGGCCATGCCATCAGCGGGTATGCTGAACGGCGCGTCGATGGCGAACTCGATCGTGGTGGTGTTGTACACCACGGTATTGGCCACCTCGTAGTCGGCATCCTTGTCACCCGCGCTGAGGTAGCCATCCATCGTTCGTCCTTCCGCGGTTGCCGGCATCGGGGCGCGTGAATCATCGAAGGCGACCTTGCTCCGTCGTCGGGTTGAAGAGAGCGTCTCGAGCATGTACGGCTGCTGAAGCACCCATGCTTGCAATGTGGGCATGTTGCCGCCGAGCGTCGGGTTGCCGCTGCTCAGCGCCAGTTCCACTTTGTTCCAATCCTCGCCGGTGTTGTTGATCACTTGCGCCTTCATCAGCAGTTCGATCGGAGCGCTGGTGCTCTTGGCGCGCAGGTCGTAGGCCGGTGTCCAGCCTGCATCGCGCACGAAGTAGTTGAGCGTGAACGTGGCGGCGACTTCCACCGGCGCATCGATCTCCACCATGATCTCGCTCGTGGGCCTGGGCTGCTCGCCTTGGTATTGCGCCAGTTGCGCGCGCAGCTTGTCGGCTTCTTTGCCGATCTCGGTAAGCTTCTCCTGTTGTGCGAGCCAGTTGGTCTTGGTCACCACCAAACGCGCACGCACGTAGTCGTTCACAGCGGTGAGTTGCGCTGCGGTGAGGCCGTTCTGCTGACCCCCGATCGCGGAATTCTTCTGGAGCAGTTGCTCTTCGTTCACCCACACATCCTGCATGGCTTTCTCAAAGGCCCAGTCCTTCTCAAGCTTCTTGATCTTCACCTCCAGCTCTTCGATCTCCTTCTTCTTCGGGCTTTCGCTTAGGTAGTTGACACGGTGGTTGACACTGAGGATGCTGAAGCCGCCCTTGCCGTTCACCTGGATGCTCATGGGATCAAGCTGCTCGCTCAGTCCGGTGAAGATGAGCGTGGTGTTGCCGGTGGTGATCGTGGCACTGGCGCTGCGCGCTACTTGTGCCCCGCTCAGGAACACCTTGGCACCGGTGACTTTGCTTATGATCGGCTGCTCCTTGGCGTGGAGCGTGAAGACGCAACCGGATACGAGGGTGAGAAGAAGAAGACGGGGGTTCATGCGGGGAGCGGTTGGTGGAACAAAAGAAAGGGCGGCGCTGTTGTGCGCCGCCCCGCTGTACACATTCAATGCCGAAGCGTTCAATGCAGCACGGTCACATGCCCGCGCTTCAAGCGGCTTTGGCTGCTATGCAATGGCCGGTAGTTGAGCTGCCACACGTAAACGCCGTCCGGCACCACCTTGCCCAAAGTGCCACCTTGCCACTGCTCGAACTGGTCGCTGGTCTTGTAGATCACTTCACCCCAGCGGTTGAAGATGAGCAGGTCCCATTCCTCCGCGGGGCAAGGCATGTAGGGCGCGAACGAGTCGTTGATGCCATCGCCATCGCTGGTCATTGCGTTGGGTGCATAGAGGGGGCAGTCGCAATCGATCTCGTTGAAGAACAGCACGAGGGTATCGCTTCTTACGCATGGGCCGAGCGTTGCCACCACCACGAACGTATCGGGCCGTTGTGCAGCGATGGCGGCACTGGTTTCACCGGTGCTCCATAGGAAGGAGGCTCCCGGCGCGTCGGCGAAGAGCAGGACTTGATAGCCGGGGCAGATCAACGTGTCGTTCCCAAGATCCACATCCGGCGGCAGGCCAACATCCAGTTGCATCGTGTCGGTGCTGCTGCAGCCCAGTGCGGAGACTTCCACCGAGTATGCACCCGCTTGGCCTGCGACCAAGAAGGGTGCTGTGCTATTGTCCTGCCAGAGGTAGGTGGCCGTATTCGGTTGCGTCGCATCCAACACCACCACTTCGCCTTCGCAGACCGATGTGTCAGGCCCAAGGTCGATCACGGGCAAGGGCACCGAAGAGAGGAACATGGAATCGCGTTCAACACATGCACCGTTGTCGGCTTCCACCCAATTCGTGCCGGCAGGGTATGCGGTCAGCGAAGGTCCTGTTGAACCATCGCTCCACACAAAAGTGCAGCCCGGGGCATTGGCAAAGAGCACCAGCGAGTCGTACGGGCAGATGGCCGTGTCGGCACCGACGTATGGCGCTGGCGGAGCAATGAAGTCGATCGTGATCGCATCGCTACCGTTGCACACGCTCAACGTCACATCAACGCCGTATGTGCCGGTGCTGTTCACGACCAACGTGCTGTTGGTAGTACCGTCGTTCCACAGATATGTGGCACCGGCCAACGTTGCGTCCAAGGTGATCGAGCTTCCGTTGCACAACGTGCTGTCGTTGCCGAGGTCTATGATCAGCGAGGCTTGGTAGGCCACCGTAATACTGTCCACATCGCTGCACGTGCCGGCCGTGATCGTTACCCAATAGGTGCCTGCAACGATCACGTTGAAGGTGGCCGCAGTGCTCCCGTTCTGCCACAAGTAGGTGGCGCCTGCTTGCGTGGCATCCAGCACCAGTACACTGCCCGTGCACAGGGTGGTGTCGTTGCCGATATCGGCAACGGGTGGTGCCACCACGTTCACATCGATGGTATCGGCATACGTGCAACCACCGGCTTGCGCACTCACCCAGTAAGTGCCTGTGGCGTTAACGTTCAGCGTGGCATTCGTGGTGCCATCGCTCCATAGGTAGGTGCCACCGGGAAGGGCGGTACTGAGCAACAACGACTGGCCGGTGCACAAGGTGGTGTCGTTGCCGAGGTTGGCGGAAAGCGTAGTGGCAACCGTTACATCGATGGTGTCGGTGAAGGAGCAATTGCCGTTGGAAACCTGGGCCCAATAAGTGCCGCTAGCGGTAACGTTGAACGTGGCGTTCGTACTTCCATCCTGCCACAGGTAGGTGCCACCTCCGGTGGTGGCATCCAACACCAACGCTTGGCCCACGCAAATGGTGGTGTCGTTCCCCAGATCGAAGTTTACCGCGCATGCAGGGAAGTCGATGAAGTTCCATGCCTCGAACGGTGCGAGGTTGCGCACGGTGAGGTAGGGCGCGTTGAAGGGCGCGGTGAAGGTTGCGCTGCGCGCGATCCAGACGCCATCGGGCGGTTGCGTGGCGCTGATGCGCACACCGAAACTGCCCAGCACATCGCTCACGCCGATCTCCAGCGTGTCCAGCGGACGGAACTGCGTGTTGGCCTGTTCCAGCCAGCTGATCGTGTACGTACTGCCTGCTACGAAGGGCGGCACGACATCCAACGCTATCTCATCCCCCGGCGAACCGAAGACCGAGTTCGCAAGCGAAATGAAGTACTGCCCGCTGGGAGTGGGGGAACCATAGTTGCATCCGTTCTGTTGGATGTCCATCTCGTTGCCACCACCGTACGCCGTAACGTTCGGCATGAACCCGTTGAAGAAGGCATTGGCCAAGTTGTATTGGCAGGTGCCTGCGGTATTGATCTCGCAATCGCCGTTCACGATGGTCTGCGCGCGCAAAGGCATTGCGGCCAAAAGCAGCAACGCCGCTGCCGACCGGAGGGGCAATTCTTGGAAAATGTTCATGTTCCGCGCCATTCGGTGTCCAGACGTGGGAAAAGGGATCCCCGTGGCCTGCACTACTGCTTCACCACGGCGAATGTCCTTGTCTTGCTGTTGGTGCGCACACGCAAGGCGTAGTTGCCCGGTGGAAGTCCCGCCGATGGTTCCAAGACGATGGATCCTCCAGCACCGGACCTCTGCGAACGCTGCATCACGCGCCGCCCCAAGGCATCGGTAAGGTCCAGCGCCACCTCCTCACCGGTGGCGAACGCCCCTGTTATAGTGAGCCGATCGCTGAACGGGTTGGGATAGAGTTGCAGGGTTTGTGTTGCACCAACATCCGGCACATCCATGTGCAGGCAGCCGCCCACGTTCTGTGGCCAGTGGATATCGAGCCATGCGCTGCGCAACGCCAACCAATCCTTCAGCTCCGAGATCTCGCCGGCATAGTCCGTGGGTACCGGCCATGGGTTGGGCCATACGTATGTGCCGAGGATGGGCCACACTCGGAAGTTGCGTTCCTGGCTCTCGTCCAAGTAAGCGGCCATGGTATCGCACCACGCCACCAAGCTGTCAGTGTGCAGCGGTCCTTCGCGCAACTCATCCCATCGGCAGCGCAGGCTGTCGCTGAACGATTGGTCTTCCAGGAAACGCCACCACCAGAACGGGACCATCTTGCCACCCGGGCAATCGTAGTTGAGGTCGTACGCCCAGCCGGTATAGCTGCTGCCATTGCAGTAGTCAGCGTTGTGCCATGCCAGGTCGAAATCCCACAGCGGTCCCATTTCGAGCTTCCCACCGTTGCTGTCCTTGTCCTTGTACAGGAAGGTGCTCAGGCGATAGCCGTCAACGTTGCGCGCCAGCTCGTTCACGATCAGGAAGTCGATGAACGAACGTTGGTCGATGTACTGCGCGTAACCGAGCACGGGGTCGGTGAAATCGGGCCCGTCCAGTGCCGTCTCGAAACTGTCGACATAGGCTTGGATATAGGCCTCCTGTTCCGGTACAGGCACCTGTGGATAGTCGTAGATGAAATCGATGGTCTCGGCACCAGGGGCATTGGGCGGTGGGAAGGGTGATACCCAACCACCAGCGTTGTTTCCTTGGGCCCAATCGATCTTCATGATATAGCCGCCCGTTACATCGTCGCCGGTGATCTCGTTGGGCAACAGCTTGGCGATGTCCACCCGGCCGCTGTCGCGCTTGATCTTCTCGGTAAAGACGTACGTGCCGACGTATTGCCCGTCCAGCACCAGTTCCACATGTTGGGTGCGCGGCGCCCAATGCCCCATTTTGCGACCGAGATAAAACGTGAGCGGATTGTTGAGCAGCGACTTGTCGGAGTAGTTGGCACTGAGGATCCAGTCGCTCTCGGCGGGCATGCCGAGCAGGGCGAACGCCGTGTCGTTGTCGTTGTCATCCCACAATTCAACGCTGTAGCTCTTCTTCGGGAAACCGAGCGAGCTGTTGCCTCGCAGCTCAATACCGATGCGGCCATCATAGTCGGTGAAGGGATCGGTGATGGCGTTGCGCACGCCCGGTGGGTTGTTGATGATGCCCATCGTGGCGGGCACCTTGGGTTCGTTGGGGATGGGGCTTTGGGTGGCGATCACCACTATGGGCAGGTTACTGTCCGTGATGGAGAAATACGTCGCCGGATCATTGCCGAAGCTGATGGACCAATCCAGCAATGCGCCGGTGTCAGCGAACGGGTAGGTGTCCTGTATGTGCAGCTTCCAGATGCCGTTCGGGTTCTGTCCGTTGTTGACCACGCCCATTTGTTGCATGGGCAGCCAATCGCCGGTGTAGGGCTGTACACCGTTCACGATCAAGGCGGTGGCATCGGCCCTGAAACAGGTATTGGTATAGAAGTCCTGATCGCCGCCATTGCCACCGACGAGCAGGGCCGAGCTGCCATCCGGTGCCACAATGGTGATGTCGAGGTCCGCGATCCAAGAGTGTTCCACATTGATGCACACCTGTTCCAATCCGAAGTTCACCGTATCGATGGCGTTCGGCAAGCCGCTCACCACGATCTCGGATTCGAACCAATTGCCGTCATCGGGTATGGGCCCTCCCGAAGTGGTGAAAGTCTGTGCTTGGCCGGTGATGGATGTCAGTGCCAACACCAGCGGAACGATGATCTTTGCCCACATGCCCGCAAATTAGCGGTCCACCCATCGCCGGTCACAACGCCCAACACATGCGCACCAACATCAACACCTTGATCACTGCTGCTTCGCTCATCTTCTTCAGTGCCAGCACGGTGGCGCAGGACGTTAGGGCACTAACGCCACAGCAATTCAACACGCTGGCCGACAAAGGCGGTTACGTCCTCCTCGATGTACGTACCCCGGAGGAATGGAAGGCCGGCCACATGAAGGATGCGGTGCATATCGATTGGTACGCTGACGACTTCAGCAAGCAAGTTGCAACGCTGGACGAGACGAAGCCCATACTGGTTTACTGTGCCAGCGGCGGCCGTAGCGGCGAGGCGCAGGAGGCCATGCAGGACCTCGGCTTCAAAAAGGTGGTGAACCTGAAAGGCGGAATGGGCGCCTGGAAGGAGGCCGGGCTGCCGGTGGTGAAGTAGGCTCAGCCCTCAAGCGCCTTCGCTTCCTTCTTCCAGTAGCGTGCATCGGCCCAGAACGTGCCGAATGGTACAAGGCTCGCAAGAAAGGCGATGCCGACCTGTTTCAAAGGCCATTGCGCGGCCATACGCATGCGCGCAATTGCAACCATGAAGAGGATGAACAGAATGCCATGCACCCAGCCCACGTACTTCACCGCCAAGGGCATGTGCCAGCCGTACTTCAATGGCATGGCGACGAAGAACAGGGTGATCGCCGACAGGCCTTCGATGAAACCCGTGAGGCGCAGGAAACGGAGGGAGGAAAGGTGTTGTTGCATGTGTCCTGCCGGATCGATAGTGTCGCGTTCACCGCGCATCCGCCACAGGGATGCGGGCAGCAAAGGAACCATCGGCGGTGATCGCTTGCACAACGTACACCCCGCTACAAGGCACTTGGAAAGTCCGGCTCTCACCGCTTTGCGAACCTTGTCGGGATGCTCCGATGAGCTGGCCAACTCCGTTGAAGAGTGTGATCTCGTTGATCGCCGATGGGGCGGATAACGTTACCTCGTTCCCCAGTGCCGTGATCGTGAACGGGGGAAGTGCAACTTCATCAATGATGGTGCTCAGGTCCGCTCCCCAAGTCAACATCCGGATCCCACCCTCGTCCGCGTAGAACGGCTGCGGTGGGAGGATCACCAAGCTGTTGTCGATGTAGCTCAGCACCACCAAGCTGTCGTGCACGTCAACACCCCAAGCAACGGCGCTGTCGTTCGGTGTGATCAGGCCACCCACCAGAACCGGTTGGGTGGGCGTACTGATGTCATAGACCATCAATTCCGTATCGGCACCGCCCAGGAAAAGCAAACTATCGCCCATGGCTGTCACCAGTTCGTTCGCATGTCCATCGCTCCCGAACCACGAAAGGCCGTTGCAGTTCCATGGGTTGATCCACGCTTCCTGTTGCATGCTGGCCGCATTGCTGATGTCCACCACTTCGAAACCGCAGAAGTCCGTAGCAACGATGGCGTGATCGCCGACCAACACCACGTTGTTGTAGGCGACGGCCGTGTTCGGCGGTTGCGCAGGGTTGTAGTAGTGCCCTATCTCGATCATGGCAGTTGGATCGCTGATGTCTATCGCTCGCAAGCAACCGGCGTCGTAGGCGAGGTAGAGCGTATCGTCGCGCAAGGCCATGCCGCGCGCATTGGGTGGGTAAGCCACGATGCCGGGCCATTGCGGGTCGGGTTGGTAGTGCCCGATGTAGCCGATATCGGATGGATCGCTCACATCAAGGGCAACGATGCCTTCTTCCATGGCGCCCAAGTAGGCGATGCCGTTCTGCACACGAACGATGGCCGATCCGGTGGTGAAGGCTGTGCTGTCCCATTGATCCAATAAGATCGCGTTGGCCGGATCGCTTACATCGAGGATGGCAAGCCCCGCGTTCTGGGTGCTCCCTTGGAAACCGCCAAGGCTCACATAGAGCAGATCGTTCTCCTGCAGAAGGTTCGTTGGTTTCAAACCGCCGAAGGCCGGTGGCCACAAGTCAAGGATATCCGCAGGTGCGGTGATGTCGGTGATATCGAAAACGCGCAGGCCGTACTCAATGTTCGCCGTGTACAAATAGGGCCGGTCGTTACGGTCGATCAAGGAAGCGAACGTGCTGTAGACGAAGGGGTGGTGAACGAAGGCCTGCTCCGCAATGAGGACCGTATCGATGGATTGCGCCGCGCCCGGATGGCCGGACGCGAGGGCGGCGAAGCACAAGACCGCTGAATGGAGGTGCCTCTTCATGAAGGAAATGTAACTACGGGAGGTGCGATCAGGGATCGCCTGTGGTGCGTTCCACGATGTACCGGGGCCGGTGCTTCACCTCCTTGTAGATCTTACCAACGTACTCGCCGATCACGCCCAAGCTGATCATGTTCATGGCGGAGAAGATGAGAACGATGAGCGTGCTGCTGAACCATCCCTGCAGTGTGCGCTCCGTGAGCAACGCCCAAAGAGCGAGCATGGCCAGCACCAGTGCCAACACGGCCATGACGATGCCGGTGTAGAAGACCATCTTGAGCGGTGCGGTGGTGAAGGAGGTGACACCCTGCCATGCCAAGCTGAGCAACTTGCCGTACCCGTACTTCGAACCACCGGCGTGCCGGTCCTTGCGCGTGTATTCAACCACCGCCGATGGATAGCCGATCATTGGGAAGATGCCGCGCAGGTAAACGTTCGCTTCGCCGAACCGCTCCAGGTCCGCGATCACACGCGCATCGGCACTGCGGAAGTCCGCGTGGCCTTGGATCGCACGATCGTTCACGCGGTGCATGAAGCTGTAGAACAAACGGGCCGCGAGACGTTTGCCGAGCGGGTCCACGCCGCGTTCTTTCCGCACACCGTATACCACGCGTTTGCCTTGGCGATGGTGCTCCAGCATCCTGTCGATCACGCTCACCTCATCCTGCAGGTCGGCATCGATCGTGATCAACACATCGGCCTCGGGGCGCATGCTGAAGAGCCCCGCAACGAGCGCGTTCTGGTGCCCGAAGTTGGTGCTGAGCTTGATGCCCCGTATGCGTGCGTGCTTGCGCGACAATGCTTCGATCTCGTTCCACGTGTTGTCCCGGCTGCCGTCGTCCACGCAGCAGATGAAACTATTGCTGGTGCATGCACCGTTCGCCGTCATGCTGGCCAGTTGTGCAAGGAGGACGTCGGTGGTGTGCGCGAGGACACCTTCCTCGTTGTAACAGGGTACTACGATGCAAACGCGCAATGCTGAGGGCATATCCGATGGGGCGGGCGTGAAAGTTAGTCGGCGATGCGCTGCACTTTTGGGCCCGGCCATAAGCCCACGACCATGCAGACAACGATCCGCCCCGCCCGTCCTGACGACATGGAAGATCTCATCGCGCTATGCGCCGAGCACGCCGCGTACGAACGGACGGATTATTTGCCGGAAGGCAAGGCCCAGGCCTTGTCGGCCATGCTCTTCGCACCGGATGCACGGCTCCTATGCTTGGTGGCAGAAGAAGGAAATGCGCTCATCGGCTACGCATCCTTCTCGGTGGAAGTCTCCACGTGGGATGCCGATCGGTACATGCATATGGACTGCCTCTTTCTCCGGCCGATCGCGCGCAACAAGCGTGTTGGGCGGCAGCTGATGGCTGCCATCGCGCAACGCGCACTTGCGCTGGGGGTCACCCGTATGCAATGGCAAACACCGTCGTTCAATGCTGACGCGATCCGCTTTTACGACCGCATGAGGCCGCTGAAGAAGGAGAAGGTGCGGCTGTTCCTGGCCGAAGCGGAGGTGAGGGAATTGGCGAATGGCTGAAACGAACAAACCCCGACTTCCGCCGGGGCTTGTTCGTTTTCATCGGGCCGGGGCCACGACGGCATCGTACTTCACGGTCACGCGGCGCTCTTTGCGAACCACGAGCTTGCCGTTCTGCGGGCGCAGGAAATAGAGCGAATCCACCTCGCTAACGGGTTCCGGCGCAGCCGTAATGGCCATGAAGCCGAGATCCCTGCTCATGCGCAGCACAGCAGCGCGGTTCGCGGCGTCCAGCGAGTGGATCTCGTCCAGGAAGAAGGGTACGCGCGAGATCGGTGTGCGCTCTTTCGGGTCCTCCTTCAACAGGCTGCGCAACACGAGCAGGTTGAAGAGCACTTTGATCGTGATCGCCGTACCGTGCGATTCCACTTGCAGGTTGTCGTAGCTGTGCGTTTTGCCGGTGTTCGTGGTCACGGTGAAGCGCAGGGTGAACAGGTCGCCATAGTTCAGCGTGATGCGCTCGCTCAGTTTCTGGCGGAAACTCTGGTAGGCCGCATCGATCTTCCCGGAGCTTTCAAAGAGGCCGGTGTGGTCCGTTTCGGCGAGTTCTTTCAACGGTTCCACCAAGTCGCTTTGGTCCAGGACATCCATGCGCAACGCTTGCAGGTTGCTCACGCTCACCTTGCTGAAGCGTTTGTTCAAACGTTCGGCAGCGCTCCTGATATCGCTGAGGCCACTGATCACGTTCGCGAAGCTGGCGCGCAACAAGTGCAGGTAGTTCTCCCAGTCTTTGCGCAGGGCTTCCTCGAATGAGGGCAGGCCGTCCAGCTGTTCCTTCATCAACTGCACCGTTTCCGCTTCGGTGGCACCGATGATATCGCCCTTCAGGACGCCTTCGATCTTCATGCGCAGGCCGTCCATGTCGCGCACCATGTCTTTGTATTCCAGGATCAGCTTCTGGTATTGCGCGATCGCATCCTCCGGATCATGCGGCACCGCTATCGGTTCGGCCTGTTCGGCATTCGCCACGGGTGGCGGGGCGCATTGCTCCATCAGGCGCAGCAGCCTGTTGAACCGCTCATCTTCCTTGCTCTGTGCCGTGTTCTGCTCGTAGAGTTTCACGGAGAGTTCATCCACTTTCGCACGAGCGGTGACGCGCTCACCTTCCGCCTTCGACTTATCCTCGATGATCCCTGCCAGACGCTGCTGCAGGCGGGCTTCTTCGACCTTTTCCTTCTGGAACCGTTCCCAGCGTGATAGTACCTCTGCGCGCTGATCACAATCGTATTGCACGTTGTCGCGCTGTGCGGCCAATTGCTCGCGGTTCTCGATAGCGGCCATCAGCTCCTGCAGACGGGCCTGCTCGGCTTTCTGGTCCACCAAAGCTTTTTTCAGGGCCTTCACATCCACCAATTCCTTCCACGCCGACGCATTATCGGGCAGTGGCAGGTTGAGGATCGCATCGCTGTAACGGTCACCGTCCACATGGCTGGCGATGTGTTTCAACAGGTCATCGAGCTGTTTCTTTTTCTTCACCTCAACGCCCCCTTTTTCCACGGGCAGCTTGAACAGGTCCAAGTTGAACAACTTGCTTATGCTGCGCAGGTCATCGTCTTCCATCGAAGCACGCAGCGTGGTGATCAATGCGCGGTCGAAGCCGGCGATCGCTTTTTCCGTGCTCGCCACTTTCGCTGTTGCCTCAGCGAGGCTCCTGACGGTGCGTGGACGATCGGCTTGTTGAGCGTTCCCGAGCTGGCGATCCAGCGCGGTCAGTTTTTCCTTGGCGTTGTGCAGCGCTTGCCGCTCCAGCGGTTCGGCGTAGTTCTCGAAGCCTTTGCCAAGCTCTGCGATGCGCGCCAGATCACCATCCAAGCGGCCCTTGGTGGCCGCCAGATCGTTGATGCGATCGTCGAGGTCTTTCAACGCTTCCATGGTGACAAGCCGCTCGCGTTCGAGCTGCGCCTGTTTGCCCGCAATGGCATCCTTAACGAGTTTGTTGTGATCGTGCGCCTTGCGTTTCTTCTCTTGCAGTTCGGCATGCACGAATGCCAGCCGCGCTTCCAAAGCCACCCTGCCCACCGACATGGTGATGTACTTCTGCAGACGCTCCTGCTCCGATCGCAGCGTGTTCAGTTTGTGGCGCCGATCGCGGATGCGTTCGAACTCCTCGGTCATCAGCCGACTTGCTTCGAGGGCCGGTTTGTTCGGTGGAATGCCTGCGAGCATGAGCAGGCTGCGCTTCATTTCTGCTTGGTCGATGGAACGCAGGCTGAGCAGGTTCTTGAGCACTTCCTTGAACTGCGGATAACGCTCGTTCTCCGTGAGGCTCACCAACCCGAGTCCGTTGCTCTCGCCTTTTGTTGCCACGAGGATCGCTTCACGGTGCGCCATGGGTTCCCGCAGCTCGCGATAGTTCTTCAAGCTCAACCGTGCCAGCACTTCCTTCGGATCGCTCACATGCTCATCGTCCGAGATGAAGTCCGATGACTCGTAGCGCCCTTCGTAACAGAAGCGCAGTGGATCGCCGCCCACCGCCTTGCTCTGCCCGCGCCAGCCCAGCACGTAGTGGCCTTGCGGGCCCAAGCACTCGAACAAGAGGTAGCTGTAATGGTCCGGGAAGTAGTAGTCGCGTGTTGCGTCCGGTTCGTGCTCGCCGAACACCATCTGGTTCCGGTTGTCCACATAGAGGAACTGCAACGTGTTGATCAACGTGGTCTTGCCCGCGTTGTTCGGCCCGACCAATTGGAGCGAAGTGCCCAATTCCACCTCGGCGTATTCATAGCTGCCGGAGCGGATGGCGATGAGTTTCGTGGGTCCTAGTTGCATGGGGTCAGTTCATTTCGGGGTCGATCACCGGGGTGGTGGTGAGAACACTGCGCGATTCCTGTTCAGCTGCGGCGCTGATCTCTTGGCACTTGTCGAAAACCCTGTGGAAGGGGCGCAGAAAGCGGAATGTGTCGTCTTGGAAGTACTCCACCCAGCCGAGGCGCACCATGCTCTTCACGAGTTTGCGGAGGGCGTTCTCGTCGTCCACCCCCACAGCCTTCAAGTGCGCTTTGTAGCGGTCCGATGTGAGATGCGGCAGACCGGAAACGCTGAAGCGCTCGGTGAGCAGGTAGTCTTCGATGGCGCGACCTTGGTTGGCCGCAGCTTCGATGAGGATGAAGCTGAACACGGCGATCGGGGGCAGCGAGCCCGGCGGCGGAGTGTTCTCCGCCGTTTCGGTGTGCAAGTAGAAGAAGTCCCGCTCGTGGCGCACCAAGTTCAGGCCGAGGGGCTCGAAGTAGGTGGAGTAGTCGTCGAACTTCTCAGCAAGTGCGATGTGCAGCGACCCTTGCTCGTGGGTGATGTACGATCCTTGACGCAGTTTGTCGAAGATCTCCTTCAGGTAGGGTAGATTGTTCATGCGTGCGAGACGGAAATGGTGGTGGCTTCGAGCACACCGTCACGAGTGCGGTACTTGCGCGGCTTGCTCTCCTTGAAGATGATATCGAGCTCGGGATCGAAGAGGAGCCTTCCCAATCCGAGCAAAGCATCCGCAGTGCCTTTTTCCGGGAAGCTCCGCACGAGCCAATCGGTGAGGTCCTTGACGGGCAGTTCTTCCTTGATCGCCTGTTGCAGTCCGTTCAGCCAGAGCAGCCGCACGTAGTCATCGGGAGTGCCGGCCGTCTCTTGCATGTTCAGTGAGGGCGGCGGTTGCGGCGGATGCGCGATCACATGGTGGATCGTTGTTCGTATGACCGCGTCCGTTGGTGGGCACTCCACCGACGAGCGCCCGGCTTGCACCACGTAATGCTCCACCCATTCCTCCAGCTTCAACGCATGGAGGCGGTTCAACGCCAAGGTGGCACCATGCGCGATGGCCGAGGAACGGCGCAGGATATCATACAACGGTTGAAGTTCCTTGCGGCTCTCGTTCAACGTGTGGATGGACCGCCGGCGCAGCGCCCGGATCTGCCGTTCATTGCGATCGATCGCACCCACTTCGGTGAAGACGCCCTGCTCGCGTGCGGCGCGCAAGGCTTGGTCCGTAAGGTCGAGCGTGTCCACCAACTGCCCGTCCACGCGCACGATCTGAACGAGCGGATGAACGTATTGGTCCATGAGGGACAGGATGCGCATGTACCGCTCGCGCACGCTGACGGATCCTCGGTCAGCCTTGTAGCGCGCCACTTCAGCCATCACTGCGCGATGCGTGGCATCGAGATCTTCCTGGATCCGACGAAGGGTGTGGTCCACTTCGGTGGCCGCCATCCCCACTGGCAGGGGATCCAGCGCTTCAACGCCGGCAAGCATGCGTTTGCGCGCGCTCTCCAACGCCGCGATATAGCCTTGGATGATCTCCGGGGAAGTCGGAAGCGCGTCGTTGTAGAAGTAGTTGAACAAGGAGAGCAGCGGCTGCGCCATCACATAGTGCGCGCTGCCCTCTTCCAGCGGGAGCATGATCTGCAGATCGATCAGTCGCTGCCAGGTCGTTTCCGGCAGTTCCTGCGCAGTATCGCTGAAGGTGCGGATAAGCTGCCGTACCTGCGCCTCGGACATATCGCCGGGCTTTACGGCAATGGCGTGCAAGAGCGGCACATGGTCAGCGCAGAAGTCGAAAAAGCGTTTCGGGGTGAGTTGCATGGATCGTTACGCTCGGCAAGGTATCCGAGCCAAAGCCCACGGCCCACGCGGAGTTTCTAACACCCTGTTAGCATCTCTGGCGTGTTGAACACCACAGCTTGGGAGACAGCCGAAAACGAACAAGCCCCGACTTCCGCCGGGGCTTGTCCAGTTCAGTTCAGTTGATGCTTACATCATCCCGCCCATGTCGCCCATGCCACCACCGTGGCTATGGCCGCCACCTGCTTTCTCTTCCTTCTCATCGCTGATCACGCACTCGGTGGTGAGCAGCATGCTGGCGATGGAAGCGGCGTTCTCCAAGGCAACGCGTGTCACCTTGGTAGGGTCGATCACACCGGCGGCGAGCAGGTTCTCGTACACTTCGGTGCGGGCGTTGAAGCCGTAGTCGGCTTTGCCTTCGCGCACTTTCTGTACGATGATGCTGCCTTCCAATCCGGCGTTGGCGACGATCTGGCGCAGGGGCTCTTCGAGCGCGCGCTTCACGATGCCCATGCCGGTGGTCTCGTCGGCGTTGATGCCTTCGGCCTTGTCCAGCACTTTCTGGGCGCGGATGTAGGCCACGCCACCGCCCGGTACGATGCCTTCTTCCACTGCGGCGCGGGTAGCGTGCAGGGCGTCATCAACGCGGTCCTTCTTCTCTTTCATCTCCATTTCCGTAGCGGCACCGATGTAGAGCACGGCAACACCGCCAGCCAGCTTGGCCAGACGCTCCTGCAGTTTCTCCTTGTCGTAATCGCTGGTGGTGGTCTCGATCTGTGCTTTGATCTGGCTCACGCGAGCAACGATATCGGCCTTCTTGCCGGCACCGTTCACGATCGTTGTGTTGTCCTTGTCGATGTTGATCTTCTCAGCGGTTCCCAGCATGGTGAGGTCGGCGTTCTCCAGTTTGAAGCCGCGCTCCTCGCTGATCACCGTTCCACCCGTGAGGATGGCGAGGTCTTCGAGCATTGCCTTGCGACGATCACCGAAGCCCGGTGCTTTCACCGCGCACACTTTCAGAGCGCCGCGGATCTTGTTCACCACCAAGGTGGCGAGCGCTTCACCGTCCACGTCCTCGCTGATGATCAGCAGGGGTTTGCCGGTTTGTGCGCTCTTCTCCAGGATCGGCAGGAGCTCCTTCATGCTGCTGATCTTCTTGTCGTAGATCAGGATGTAGGCACCTTCCAAGTCCACCTCCATCTTCTCCGCGTTGGTCACGAAGTAGGGGCTGAGGTAGCCGCGGTCGAACTGCATGCCTTCCACCACTTCAACCGTGGTGTCGGTGCCTTTCGCTTCTTCCACGGTGATCACACCTTCCTTCTTCACCTTGGCCATGGCCTCAGCGATCAGGGTGCCGATCGTGTCATCGTTGTTCGCGCTGATCGAAGCGACCTGCTTGATCTTGGCGTTGTCATCACCCACGGCTTGGCTCATCTTCTTCAGATCGGCCACGACCAAGGTGACGGCCTTGTCGATACCGCGTTTCAGGTCCATCGGATTGGCACCTGCGGCAACGTTCTTCAAACCGGCGGTAACGATGGCTTGGGCGAGCACGGTAGCGGTGGTGGTACCATCACCAGCGGCATCAGCGGTCTTGCTGGCCACTTCCTTCAGCATTTGGGCGCCCATGTTCTCCACGGGGTCCTTCAGCTCGATCTCTTTAGCAACGGTAACGCCGTCCTTGGTTACTTGGGGAGCACCGAATTTCTTGTCGATGATCACGTTGCGGCCCTTAGGACCGAGGGTCACCTTCACGGCGTTCGCGAGGTGGTCGACGCCACGCTTCAAGCGATCGCGTGCGTCAATGTCGAATTGGATGTTCTTGGCTGCCATTGCAGTTGGGGTTGTTTGGAAATTGGATGGGCGATGCATGCATCGCCCATGGGTTCTTTAGTTCAGGACAGCGTAGATGTCGCTTTCGCGCATGATCATGTAGTCCTTGCCTTCGAGTTGGAGCTCGGTGCCGCTGTACTTGCCGTACAGGATCTCGTCGCCCACCTTCACGGTGAGGGGGGTCACCTTGCCGTCATCGGCCACACGGCCGGTGCCTACAGCGATGATCTTGCCGCGCTGTGGTTTCTCCTTGGCGGTATCGGGGATGAACAGACCACCCTTGGTGGTTTCTTCAGCGGCCGCTGCTTCTACGAGCACACGGTCGGCGAGGGGCTTCACTTTAGCCATTTATGGTTGGGATTGGGTTCAGTTAAAAGTTGGAAGGAAGTGGTGCGCGCTTGTCAATGACAATGCCGTTCGGTCAATTCCCTGAGCGAACTGTCAAGTCTTCCGCGAACACTGACATGGTCTCAGGAATTCATGCGGACCCTGCCACGCGAAGGATCAAATAGGGGCCTTCGCGGAGTCAGCAGGAGCGGAAACCGCGTCGGGGTTGACCATTTCGTCCTGTGCGGGCGGAGCTCCCAATTCGATAGGGGCGTCCAATTCGTCGGCAGAAGCAGCCGTGGTGGATTGCGTTCCACCGATGAGGCAGAGCACCATGAGCACGCCGGCCATGGTCCAAGTGCCTTTTTCGAGGAAGTCGGTGGTGCGCTGTACGCCGCCGATCTGCTGGGCGCCACTGAATCCGCTTGCCAAACCGCCGCCTTTGGGCGCTTGCATGAGTACGAACAGCCCGAGGAACACACACACGAGCAGAATGAGGATCGAGATGAACATGGTCAGCCTTCTTTTTTCTGTTTCTCCGCAGCCGCCTGCGAAAGGGCCGCGAAGTAAGCTGCTTTTTCCGGCACTTTCAACGCGAGTTTGCGATAGGCCTCGGCGGCCTTGGCGAAGTTGCCTTGCTGCTCATAGATACGGGCCAGTGTCTCGGTCATCATATCGGCCTGTTCGTGCAAACTGCGGCGGCCGGCTTCCTGTGGGGTGAAGAATTCGGTGCGGCGGGCCGGCTCCGGTGCGGCGCTTCGGAGGAAACGATCAATGGTGTCGCGAGTGCGGGCAGGGGAGGCGGGGGCTGTCGGGGGCGGCTGGCCAGCAGGGAGCTCAGGGTCGGTACCCGAAGAGGCAGGCGTGCGTTCCGTTGGCTGGGACACAGCGTCAGGCCTGGGTGCCCGGACCCAGTCCTGGGCATCGCCTTGGCCAACACTTTCGAACGGCACGTTCGGGGTCTTGACTTCCTCAGCCGTATCCAGCCAGTCTGTGAACCGCATCCGCGTTCGCATGATCGGCTTAGCCTGTTCTGACGCCCTCACTTCCGCAGGAGCCGGTTCCGGTTTGATCACTCCTGAGGCGACGGGGGGGGGAGAGGTTCCAATACGGGTTCAACGACCATGGCCTCGAGACTATAGCCACTGGCAAGGGCGGCTTCGAGCATTTGTTGCTCCAAGATGCGTTCAGCGATCTGCATGTCGCTGAGCGGCAGCGGCGTGGGTACGAGGTTCCTTACTTCCCCCAAAGGCGAGGGAAGCGCCGTTGCCTTTTCCGTTGTCACCTCACGAGCGACGTTAGTTGGCTCCGGGTCGCGGACAACGGAAAGCTGGGGAGCTGGAGAGGCAGTGACCGCCCCGCGAGCCATAAGCCCGAAGAGCACCGAGCGATCGGGCACATGAGCTGCTGCATCACGCGCATGTTCGCCGGCCATTACATCACCGAGGGCTTGCTCACCCGCGGCCAACAATACTTGCGCACCACTGAACCAAGGATGGCGTTCAGTGAGCTCACGTAGCGCACCGAGGTCTTGGACCGCGATCCGACCGGGCTCTTCGAGCAGTGCTGTAAGTCGTGTGCGGTCCATTTCAAGCTTCAAGTAGCAAGTGCCAAGTGTCAAGTGTCAACGGACCCGAACATAAGGGAAGCAGGCATTTGGATGGGTTCCTTGAAACTCGGCACTCGTGGCTTGTTCACCAGTTGCCCAAGGTGCGATCGAAGATATCCTGCGACAATTGCTTGCTGATCTCCGCGACCAAAGCGGCCTCAACCGTGCTGAGGTCCTGCGTGCTGCTGTAGTCGGCGAAACGGCTCACGTTGAACTCGCTGTCCTTGGCCTTGTCGGTGGCGTTGGTATACCGCACTTGCACGGCCATGGTGAGTCGGTTGAGCGCAGCGGTCTCACTGGCTTGGATGGCGACAGGTTGCACATCGAAGGCGGTGATGGCACCGGTGAACTGGACGTCGCCATCGGTGCGCTGCTGATCGAGCGGTGTTTGGGCCTGTAGCAGATCGCGCAGTGTTTCGGTGAACGTCTGGGCGCTCTGCGCCGTGCTCAGCGGAGCGCGTGCCTCGAATTGTTCAACACTGAAACTCTTGGCGCCGCCAACGCTTGCCGGTGGTGTGAAGCTGTAGCTGACGGTACAACCCGTCAACAGCAAAGTGCCAAGGACCAGGACCGCTGTTCTCACTTGATCTCGTACTCTTTGATCTTGCGGTACAATGTGCGCTCACTGATGCCGAGTTCTTCGGCGGCGTACTTGCGACGGCCGCGGTGCTTGGTGATCGCCTTGCGGATCAACTCCTTCTCTTTATCCGTGATGCTGAGCGACTCTTCCACTTCCTGGTGCTGCACATCCTCCGTTCCCGATCCAGCGCGTTGTGGTAACTGGATGCGCATGGGCACATTGTCGTTGAGCTGCGGTGGTATGAGGATCTGGCCGCCATACACCGGTGATGGTGTGGGCGGCAGGGCCTGTCCCTGAGCCAGCGAAAGCACTTGGGCCTTCAGGGCGTTCAGGTCGTTCTTCAGGTCGAACAGGAACTTGTAGATGAGCTCACGTTCATTGGCCCCGTCCGCGCCGCCCGTGCCCGGTCCGGCCAGGGCTGGCAGGTACGTAGGGCCTTCGGGTGGCAGATAGCTTTTCAGCGTTTCAGCATTGATCGTCCGGTCCTTTTCGATCAAGCTCATCTGGTCCACGATGTTGCGCAACTGGCGCACGTTACCCGGCCATCGGTGGCTCTCCATCAATGCCAGTGCCTCATCCGTGAGGATCAGCGGGGCCTTCCGGTATTTCTCGGCCGTGTCCTGCGCGAATTTGCGGAAGAGCAAGTGGATGTCCTTGCGTCGTTCCCGCAACGGCGGCACCGTGATCGGCACCGTGTTCAAGCGGTAGTAAAGGTCTTCGCGGAAGGTGTGCTTCGCGATCGCTTCGAGCATGTTCACGTTGGTGGCAGCGACCACGCGCACGTTTGTCTTCTGCGCCTTGCTGCTGCCCACCCGGATGAACTCCCCGGTCTCCAAAACACGCAGCAAACGCACTTGTGTGGTCAATGGCAGTTCGCCCACTTCATCGAGGAACAAGGTGCCACCATCGGCCGTCTCGAAGTAGCCCTTACGCGCGTCGTGGGCCCCGGTGAAGGCGCCTTTTTCATGACCGAAGAGTTCGCTGTCGATCGTCCCTTCCGGGATCGCGCCGCAGTTCACGGCGAAGTAGTGCTGGTGCTTGCGTGCGCTATTGGCGTGGATGATCTTCGGGAAGACTTCTTTGCCGCTGCCGCTCTCGCCCGTAATGAGGGCCGAAAGATCAGTGGGTCCTACTTCGGTGGCGATCTCCACGGCACGGTCCAACAACGGACTGTTGCCGATGATGCCGAAGCGTTGTTTGATGGGTTGGATGTTCATCTACGCGATGGATAGTGGCTCCATTGCCATTGGGTGGGTGATGACGTTGATCACTTCCCCTTTCAACGAAGCTGCCGTCCCGGTCAAGATCCGGACCCGCACGAGATCACCTGCCTTTATTTCAGTCGCACTCGCGAAACGCGGAACGATCACGGTGGTGTATTGGTCGTCGCGACCGTACATGAATTCATCGCTGCGTTTACTCAAGCCTTCAACCAGCACCACGCGCTCTTCGCCCACAGCATTGCGCCGGAGATCGCCCGCAGTGTTGTTCAATGTCGCGATCACCTCCTGTAGGCGTCGGCTCTTCACCTCCTCCGGAACATCGTCGGAATACTTCCGTGCGGCGAGTGTTTTCGGGCGCTCACTGTATTTGAACATGAAGGCCATATCGAAGCGCACTTCCTCCATTAGGCTCAGTGTCTGCTGGTGGTCTTCCTCGGTCTCACCGCAAAACCCGGTGATGATATCCGTACTGATGGCCGCGCCGGGCATATGCTTGCGGATGCTGGCGATGCGCTCCAAATACCATTCCCGCGTGTAGCCACGGTTCATGCGTTTCAGCACCTCGCTGCTGCCGCTCTGCACGGGCAGGTGAACGTACTTGCAGATGTTCGGGTAGTGCGCCATCACCGCGAGCACCTTGTCGGTCATGTCCTTAGGGTGACTGGTGCTGTAGCGTACCCGCAGTGCCGGAGAAACCTCGGCAACCATGGCCAAGAGGTCGGCGAAATCAACCTTCTCCGGACCGCTGGCAAATGGCTGTTGGCCAATGGCCGTTGGCTCTTTCGGCGACCACTTGTAGCTGTCCACGTTCTGCCCCAGCAGTGTTACCTCTTTGTAGCCTTTTGCCACAAGCTGTCGGCATTCGTTCACGATGCTTTCCGGATCGCGGCTACGCTCGCGGCCGCGGGTGAAGGGCACCACACAGAACGCGCACATGTTGTCGCAACCCCGCATGATCGTTACGAAGGCAGTGACCCCATTGCTGTCCAACCGCACTGGCTCTATCTCGGCATAAGTCTCCTCGCGGCTCAGCAGCACGTTCACGGCTCTCTGGCCGCTCTCTACCTCATCGAGCAGCAGCGGCAGGCTGCGGTAGGCATCCGGGCCGACCACCAGATCCACCACCTTCTTCTTCTCCAATAGATCCTCGCGCATGCGCTCGGCCATGCAGCCCAACACACCCACCTTCATCCCATGCTTCTTCGCCTTCAGCGCATTCATCTCGTTGATGCGCTGCATAACAGTGTACTCGGCCTTCTCCCGGATGCTGCACGTGTTGAGCAGGACCAGGTCGGCATCCTCGGCAGAGGTTGCCGCCACATAGCCATCCTTGGCCAGAATGCTCGCCACGATCTCACTGTCGCTGTGGTTCATCTGGCAACCATAACTCTCGATATAGACCTTCTTGCTCACGTTCCTTGGAAAGGGGGCCGAAAGTACGGACCTTGGCAGGGCTGACGTTGTGACAGGAAGTACGACGTCGGGGTGCCCAAACGCGATGACCAAGGCTATGCGCTACCTGTTGATCGGCTTGGCGATGCTGCTGCAAGCGAGAGTTGCGGCCCAAGCTTCCTTGGAACTTGGCGGCGGTGTGTACAACTGGAACATGCAACCCTCCGACGAGGATAGCAGGCCGGATGAGCTTTCGCGGACACCCGGACCGGGCTGGTCGTTATCCCTGATCTACCGCCAAAGACCCGATAGCAGCTTTGTCGGGTTGATGTTCGGTCTTTTGCACGAACGGCGTGAGGTCGATGTCGATTTCGCGTATGGCGGGTTGGGCGGAGGTTCCTCCGGCAGAGAGTACGTGAGGATGAACACTACATGCTTTATGGCTGGGCTTAATGTGCGTCTTTCAAAAAATGGCGGCCATTGGTTGCGACCTGCACTTGCCGCGCGTGTTGCGAACCAGAATGTCGCCTCGGGCTATGTTGACCACTGGAGCATGGATCATTCAAATGATGGAACGGATATCTACCGGAACAAGAAAGGAGCGGGATATGCTGCGCCGCTGTTCTTCGGTATCGGCTGGGGGATCGTGGCTCACATTGGCGACCGTTGGCTGATCGACGTTGAGCCCAACGCATCGGTCTCAGTACCTCTTCCGGCTTTTGTCCATGAACCGTCGTTAGGCAGCAGCCAATACCAAGCGGGGGTGCGAATGGCATTCGGCCTTGTAGCGCCAAGGCTTTTCGGTCCAGGTGTGCGAACAGCGCTTCGCAAGGATCGCGAGCGACGGCTCGCACCCGGTGATCGGTAGCGTTCGTCCTCCTCCACTTCTCGTGTTCAAAATTTTCCTTCCCGTAGGGAAGAGGGGCTTTGATGACCGGAACGGTAACCAAGTTCCCGATCCAACACCTTTCATTTGCCGCCCTGTTCATTCGGGTAATGGTGCCCTGATGGAACCGGTAGAGCAGCATGGCCAAGAAGAAGGAAGCAAGCGGTGACCTGGTGATCGTGGAGTCACCGGCCAAGGCCAAGACCATCGAGAAGTACTTGGGTGAAGGCTACACGGTGCTCAGCAGCTACGGTCACGTCCGCGACCTTCCCGAACGCGATCTGAGCGTGGATGTGGAGAATGGTTTCGAGCCGACCTACATCGTTCCTGACGACAAGAAGGCGCGACTGAGTGAACTGCAGAAGTGCGCTGACAAGTCGGTGACCGTATGGCTCGCGACCGACGAAGACCGTGAGGGGGAAGCCATCAGTTGGCATTTGAAGGAAGCACTGAAGCTGGATCCGTCCAAAGTGAAGCGGATCACCTTCAACGAGATCACGAAAAAGGCTGTTCTCGAAGCGATCGCCAATCCGCGCGAGATAGATGTGCACTTGGTCGACGCCCAACAGGCCCGTCGTGTACTGGACCGGTTGGTGGGCTACGAATTGAGTCCGATCCTTTGGCGCAAGGTGAAGCCCAGCTTGAGCGCAGGCCGCGTGCAAAGCGTTGCCGTGCGATTGATCGTTGATCGCGAACGCGAGATCCTCGGTTTCAATTCGACCAGCGCGTTCCGGGTGACGGCCGTGCTGCTCGTTGATGGCAAGACCCAAGTGAAGGCCGAACTGCCGCCGCGTTTTGCAACGGAACCTGAAGCCTTGGCGTTTCTGCAAGGTTGTGTGGGTTCCACCTACACTGTTGAAGCGGTCGAGAAGAAACCGGGCAAGCGTTCACCTGCCGCGCCGTTCACCACTTCAACGTTGCAACAGGAGGCATCGCGCAAGCTGGGCCTCGGTGTCGACCGTACGATGCGGATCGCGCAAGGGCTGTATGAGCAAGGTGCCATCAGCTACATGCGTACCGATTCGGTGAACCTGAGCGAATTCGCGATCAACGCTGCCGTTGATGCGGTTACAACCACCTACGGCGCGCGCTACAGCAAGAGCCGCCGCTTCACCAGCAAGAGCAAGGGTGCGCAGGAAGCTCACGAAGCCATACGCCCTACCGACTTCATGGTGCGCACTGCTGGTGCGGATCGCGATGCTGAACGCCTCTACGATCTGATCTGGAAACGGACGATCGCCAGCCAGATGGCCGAGGCGGAATTGGAGAAGACGGTCGTCAACATTGCAATTAGCGGCCAAGCCAACGAGAAACTGGTGGCACAAGGTGAAGTGATCCTTTTCGACGGCTTCCTGAAGGTTTACATGGAAGGCCGTGATGATGAAGATGGCGACGAGCAAGAAGGACTGCTGCCGGATATGAAGCAAGGCCAGCAGTTGCAATTGCAAGAGATGGCTGCGACACAACGCTTCGATCGCGCAAGCCCGCGTTACACGGAAGCAAGCCTGGTGAAGAAGCTGGAAGAACTCGGCATCGGCCGTCCTTCCACGTATGCGCCCACGATCAGCACCGTGCAGAAACGCGGTTACGTGGTGAAGGAGAACCGCGACGGGGTGCCACGCCCTTACCGCATCCTGACCTTGGCGAACGACGCGATCACGGATGCCACGGCCAGCGAGAACGTTGGCGCAGAAAAGCAGAAGCTCTTCCCAACGGATATCGGCATGGTGGTGAACGATTTCCTTGTGGAGCACTTTCCCATCATCGTCGATTTCAACTTCACCGCCAATGTGGAGGAAGAGTTCGATGTGATCGCTGAAGGCAAAGAGGATTGGCGCGCCATGATCAAGCGCTTCTACACGCCTTTCCACCAAACCATCGGCACGGTGAAGGACACGGCCGAAAAGGCCACCGGGGCGCGCGAACTGGGTATCGATCCGGCCAGCGGCCGCAAGATCTTCTCCCGCATTGGTCGTTTCGGCCCCATGATCCAGATCGGCGAAGTGGGCGATGAGGAGAAACCCAAGTTCGCCAGCCTGCGCAAGGACCAGAGCATTGGCACCATTGAGCTGAAAGATGCCTTGGACCTTTTCAAACTTCCACGGACTCTTGGCGAGCGCGATGGCGAAGTGGTGAGCGTCGGTATCGGGCGCTTCGGCCCCTATGTGCGTTTGGGTAGCACCTACGCCAGCCTGCAGGCTGAGGATGATCCATTGGCCATCGATCTGGCCCGCGCCATCGAGTTGATCGACAATAAGAAACTGGCCAGCGCCACACGCGACCTCGGGGAATACCAAGGCGAGACGTTGACGGTGGGCCGAGGCCGTTTCGGCCCGTTCGTTAAGGCCGGGAAGATCTACGCGAACATCCCGAAAGGCGAGGAGCCGGCAGGGGTGACGCTTGAACGGGGCATTGAACTGGTGGCAGCGAAAATGGCCGGTGCCGCCGCGCTCATTCTGCGGAAGTTCGAGGGAAGCGACCTGCAGATCCTGGACGGTCGCTATGGTCCGTACATCACCGATGGTAAGAAGAACGCCAACTTGCCGAAGGACAAGAAGGCGGAAGAGATCACGATTGAGGAGTGCGCGAAGCTGATCGCTGAAGCACCCGAGAAGAAGAAGGGGGCCAAACGTGGTGGCTTCCAGAAAAAGAGCGGGGGCTTCCGGAAGAAGAAATAAGTCACAGTTGACAGTGAGGCGTTGACACTTGCTTGTCGCGCCAAGTGTGGTGTGCGGGCTGCTCATAGACCTTTCGGACGGTCATTGGCCCAATGCCAAGCGCCTCCCGAATGGACCTGTCCATCTACTTCAAGCCGAGCGATCGTTTCGGCCGCAGCCAACCCGATTGGAGCATACACGCCTTGGGTGCGAACACCCGCTTTCATACGGCCAACGGTTTCCCTGAGCTCGGAGGTGCTCAAGTCGCGATCCTTGGTGTGCTCGACGACCCGGGCCACGCTCGCCCGCGAAGCGTGGTGAAGGCCCCCGATGCTATTCGTGCCGAGTTGTACGATCTGTTCCTTCCACCGGGAAGATTGCAGTTGGTTGACCTTGGTGATCTGCATCCGGGCAACAGCGCTCAGGATACGCAGCATGCCTTAGCCGAGACCTTGGCGGAGCTCATGCGGTTGAACATCGTGCCCGTCGTCCTCGGTGGTGGGCAAGGGCACACCTTCACGCAGTACCTCGCCTACGAAAAGCTGGAACGCACGGCCAACCTCGTGTGCATTGATCCGCGATTCGACCTTGGCGATCCGGGACAGGGACTCGCCGATACAAGCTACTTAAGCCATATCGTCCTGCGCCAACCGAACTACCTGTTCAACTACAGCAACCTGGGTTATCAGACCTACTTGATCGATCAGCCCGGCATCGAACTGATGGACCGCCTTTTCTTCGATGTTCACCGGCTAGGGGAGGTGAGGGGAGCTGTTGCCGATATGGAACCGGTTCTGCGGAATGCGGATACTTTGAGCGTGGATATGTCCGCCATTCGCCGGAGCGATGCACCCGGGACCAGCCGGCCAGGACCCAACGGTTTTCATGGCGAGGAGGTGTGCCAGTTGATGCGTTACGCAGGGATAAGCGAGAAGGTCAGCAGCTTGGCCATCTACGAGATGGACCCTGAACGGGACATAAATGGCAGTACAGCGCAGTTGGCGGCGCAGATGGTCTGGTGTTTCTTGGACGGCCACCGAAGCCGTACCAACGACCTGCCATGGATGGACCGTAAGAAGTTCACCAAATTCCATGTGCCCATAAAGGGCCACGAGCAGGAACTGGTCTTCTACAAGAGCATGGTGAGCGACCGGTGGTGGATGGATGTGCCGTATCGCGCTGAACAAGAGGCTCGTTTTGAGCGGCACCACTTGGTTCCTTGCTCCATCGGCGACTATCAGGCGGCCTGTCGTGAAGAGGTTCCCGACCGCTGGTGGCGTACGTTTCAGAAGCTCAGCTGACCGGGATGGAGTTGGGGCGGACCGTTCGCGATCCCAAGACTGCCCAAGGGTGTGGAAAATTTGGAGGGATCCAACCGTTGCTATATTGGCGCCGGGATCAACCACGGTTCCAACGGGGTTCTTTGTCCCGGTTGGCACCACTGAACAGGACCACAGATGAGGAGGATCGTTACCGCTTTTGCCTGCGCCGTAACGGTGAGCACAGCGCTCGCCCAACAGGACCCGCAGTTCACACAGTACATGTTCGATCGCTTGTCGATCAATCCTGGGTCCGCCGGTACAAGCGGTAACATGTGCTTGACCGCCTTGCTGCGCCAGCAGTGGACCGGTTTCGACGGAGCCCCGAAAACAGGGCTGCTCAACTTCCAGATGCCCATCAGCGCCATACGCAGCGGCGTTGGGCTTTCGGTGTATCTGGATAAGCTGGGACAGCAGAAGAACACAATGGCGCGCTTGCACTATTCCTATCATGTGAAGCTCCAAGGCGGATTGAGCACCTTGGGGATCGGCCTTTATGCCGGTATGACGAGCCGCAGCTTGGGCAATGACTGGATCGCCGTTGACCCGGTAAGCAGCGATGAAGCCATTCCCGACAATGGATCGAGCGCTACCGGGTTCGACCTCGGGTTGGGCATCTACTACGCTTCACCTACGCTTTATGCCGGAATTTCCAGCACGCAAGTCCCTCAAACCGACCTTGCTGCCGTGAGCATCAAGAATGCGCGGCACTACTACGTTCTTGCCGGTTACAACTGGGACATCACCAAGGGTGGCAAGTTCGTGTTGCAGCCAAGTGCTCTTGTAAAGAGCGACGGTGCGAGCACCCAGCTTGACATCTCGGCGTCGCTGCTCTATAATAAGATGGTCTGGCTGGGCGTTTCGTTCCGGACAGAGGATGCTGTGGCACCGTTCATCGGCTTCCAGCATGCCAGTGCGGACGGTAAGAGTGCTTGGAAGATCGGTTATAGCTACGACGTTACCACCAGCCAACTGAAAAACTACAGCAGCGGCAGCCACGAGATCATGCTCAACTACTGCTTCAAGATCGTTAAGCCCCCGAAAGTGTTCGAGTCACACCACCCCCTGTTCCTGTGAGCGGGGTGTCGCGTAACCAAAAGCCATCAACACCGTTCTATGCCTTGTCTGAAGCGTGTGCTTACCTCGCACCTTCAATGGAACCAACAAGGACCCAACGGTCAAAACGGAGGATCATGAAACGTCCCATTGGATATCTGTTTGCCATAGCCGTTCTGTCGAGCTGTGGTGGTGGTGGCGCCGGCCAGTTGGTTGGCGCTGGCGGCAGGCAGGAATGGTACCAAGTGGACCCCTATGGAATGAACTACATCCCCATGGGCGCCTACGTGATGGGACCAAGCGATGAGGATGTTCCTTACGCCCTGAACACCAAGAGCAAGACGGTAAGCGTTCAGGCTTTTTACATCGACCAGACCGAGATCACCAACAACGAGTACCGCCAATTCGTGGAGTATGTGGTGGACAGCACGGCGAAACGGATCCTTGGGGACGAGGACATCGGGGAGCATGTGATCACCGAGGATGAGTTCGGCGAGGAGATCGATCCCCCGGCCATCAACTGGCGCGAGCGGATCGATTGGTGGGGAGAGGAAGAACGTGAGGCCTTGGCTGACATGTTCTTGAGCGAAAGTGAGCGCTTCTATGGGAACAAGGACATCGATACCCGTAAGCTCATGTTCGAGTATTACTGGATCGACCTCAAGAACGCCGCACGCAAGGCGGGTAAGGACCTCGACCTGAGCTACACGAATACCTTGGGGCATAACAACGCGATCCGCGGTCATAGTGACCGGAGCAAGTTCATCATCAAGGAGGTGATCAATGTATACCCCGATACGCTGGCTTGGGTGCACGACTTCACGTACAGCTTCAATGAGCCGATGACCAAGAACTACTTCTGGCATCCGGCTTACGATGAGTACCCGTTGGTTGGCATTACTTGGAGCCAAGCGAACGCATTCAACGTGTGGCGCACACGCTTGATGAATTCGTGGTTGCAGGCGAGCATGGAACCCTTCATCAACGACTTCCGGTTGCCAACGGAAGCTGAATGGGAATACGCATCCCGTGGTGGCTTGGATCAAGCACCTTATCCATGGGGTGGCCCTTACATCCGCAACAGGCAGGGCTGTTTCCTCGGCAACTTCAAGCCGCTCAATGGCAATTACGTGGATGACGGCGGCTTCCATACGGTGCCGGTTGATAGCTATAGTCCTAACGACTATGGGTTGTACAACATGTCGGGCAACGTTGCGGAATGGACCAGTACGGCCTATGATGAAAGCGTTTACGACTTCGATCATGATCTGAACCCCGAGTACAGCTACGATGCCATGGCCAACGACCCTCCTGCCTTGAAGCGCAAAGTGATCCGCGGTGGTTCCTGGAAGGACATCGGCTACTTCCTCCAGACCGGAAGCCGCAGCTACGAGTATCAGGATACGGCGAAGTGCTACATCGGCTTCCGCAGTGTGATGACCTACCTCGGCCGTGGAAAGGCGGTGAACGCTGAAGATCTTTAAGCGACTGGATCAATACAGGGAACAAGCGGCGTTACGACCTGCGGACGACCGCATTCCATACCGAGACTCTCGAATGCTCTGAACCTAAAACAACCTGGACAACCGATGAAACCCGGCAGCAAGAAGTGGAAGAATTTCATGGCCAAGCTCTACGGATTGGGAGCGGCGATCGTGATCGTGGGCGCCTTGTTCAAGATCGAGCACTGGCCTTTCGCCAGCTTCTTCCTGATCCTTGGTCTCAGTACCGAGGCCATCATCTTCTTCTTCTCGGCCTTCGAGCCCCCGCACGAGGATCCCGATTGGAGCTTGGTCTATCCAGAATTGGCTACCGGCGAGAAAGCCGAGGGCGACGATTTCAAGAAGGAGGACCAACGCTCCATCACCGAGCAACTTGACGACATGTTGGAAGGTGCCAAGATCGAACCGGACCTGATCGCCAGCTTGGGTGATGGCATGCGCAGCCTCAGCGATCAAGCCAAGGCCATGGGTACGATCACAAGCGCCGCTTCGGCAACGAACGAATACGCGAACAGCTTGAAGAGCGCCACCGAACGGGTGAGCACGCTCAGCGACAGCTACGCGAAGGCCAACGAAAGTTTGGTAGGCCTTGCCACCCATGTGGACGCAGGCAAGACCGCCGGTGAGAGCCTCCAGAAGATGGGCCAGAACCTCACGGCGCTTAACGAGATGTACGAGATGCAGCTACGCGGCAGTCGCGAGAAGTTGGAAGCCGCCAATCAGATGTTCGAAGGCATGCACGATCTGCTTGCCAACCTGCGCGGTACGGTGGACGACACCAAGCGCTACAAGGAGAACATCGGTGTGTTGAGCGACAACTTGGGCAAACTCAACACCGTGTACGGCAACATGCTGAACGCAATGCGCGTGAATTGATCATCCCAGCACCACAACCGCAATACCTAACGACCTGACCTATGGCTGGTGGTAATCTGTCCCCGAGACAGAAGATGATCAACATGATGTACTTGGTGCTGACGGCGCTGTTGGCGTTGAACGTGTCCAAGGAGATCCTCGATTCCTTCATTACCGTGAACAATGGTCTGGAAACGACCAAGGGCACGCAGAAGGAACAGCTGGACAAGACCTACGCCAGCTTCAGCAAGAACGCCACGGAGAACGCTGCCAAATATGGCAAGGCCTACGCTGAAGCGCAGACGGTGCAGAAGATGGCCGCGGAGCTGATCAATCACATCGATTCGCTCAAGGTGAAGATCATACGCGGTGTGGAGGGTTTGCCGAACGATAAGATCATCGGCAAGGATCAGGTTACCGGCAGGGATACGGTGCTTAACCTGACGCACATCCATAGCAAGGATGAGATCAACCAGGTAACGGAGCTGATGGTCGGGAGCGAGCCTGCCAAGCCCAAGGATGGCCCAAACTCCGCCACGGAGCTGAAGACGATGTTGGAGACGTACCGTGACAAGCTGAAGTCCTTCAACAACACGCCTGGATTCGTTGCAAGCATGGACGCCCTCTTCAATTTCGATGACCGTCTGGATGCGAGCGGCACGAATAACAACTGGCAATCCATCAACTTCTACCACGTTCCCATGGTCGCCGGCATCACCATTCTTTCGAAGATCCAATCGGATGTTCGGAACGGTGAGAACGAGTTGATCAACAAACTCTTCGCTGACGTGGAGGGTTCGAGCTTCAAGTTTTCGAAGCTTTCTTCCATGGTGGATCCATTGAGCAGCTATGTGACGACCGGAAACACCTACAAAGCCGACATTTTTCTGGGTGCCTACGATCCGAACAACAAGTTCTCCATCGAGTTGGCTACGAATGGGACTATCGATACGATCAAGAACGAAGTGATCGGGCCCAAGGAGGTGTTCCAGAGCGGACCGGACGGGAAGTACAACTTGGAGATCCCCGCATCCAGTGCTGGGGAGAAAAAATACGCCGGCATCATCGTCTTCAAACCAGTAGGCCAACCTGAACAGCGGATCCCGTTCATGGAGAAATTCGAGGTTGCTGCGCCGAGCTTGGTGGTCAGTCCGACCAAAATGAACGTGTTCTACCGCGGCGTTGATAACCCGGTGAGCATCAGTGTTGCTGGCTTCAGCGCTTCGCAGATCCAGCCGAGCATGAGCAACGGCTCTCTCAGTAAGGACAAGGAGGGATACATTGTAAAACCCGGCAAGGAAGCGAAAGCAGTTGTGAGCGTTACGGTTACGAATCCGGATGGCACGAAGAAGTCCATGCCCGGTGTTGAGTTCCGCGTGAAGAACGTACCGAACCCGACGCCATATTTCGCTGGCAAGGGTGCGAGCGACGAAACCGTTAAGAAGAGCGATCTCACGGCCGCCCAAGGCGTGATCGCCAAGATGGAGAACTTCGAGTTCGACCTGAAGTTCGAAGTCGTTGAGTACCGCGTTACGATGATCGTTGCCGGTACGCCGATCGAGAAGACAGTGAAAGGCGCTGCGCTCAGTGGCGATATGAAGGAAATGCTGACCAAGGCGAAGCCTGGCCAGAAAGTCTATGTGGAGGGTATCAAAGCCCGTGGACCTGATGGTACTGTGCGTAACCTGGGTGCACTCTCGTTCAAAGTGACCTGATCCATGTAAGGGCGGGAGATCTCTCACCCCCAACGCAACCAGATCAAGATGAGGAACCTCAAGAACATATTGTGCTTCGCACCGCTCGCCCTTGGCCTTACCGCCATGGATACCAGCGCGCAAACGGTGCTCGATGGGGCCTACATCAAGGAGCATACGAAGACCAAGCGTGTCGTGCCGTATCCGCACATCCGCGAGGCCGACGTGATGTGGTATCGCCGTGTGTGGCGCACCATCGACCTGCGCGAGAAGATGAACCACACGCTTTATTACCCTGTGGAGCCCATCAACGACCGCAAGAGTTTGTTCGATGTGATCAAGCAGAGCCTGTTGGTCGATGGCAGCATCACCGCCTATGATGTGGGTGTGATCGGCCAGGATGACGAGTTCACGCAGCCACTCCTAGCCAGCGAGCTCAAAGACATCTTCCTCCGCGTTGATACCAGCTATACCGAAGACATCAACACCGGTGAAATGGTGATGGTGGTCCAGGAGATCCCGACCGAGAGCCGTGATATCAAGCAGTACCGCTTGAAAGAGGATTGGATCTTCGACAAGCAGCGGAGCAAGATCGATATCCGCATCATCGGCATCGCCCCCATGAAGGAATTGCGTGGCGATGACGGCGAGATCAGGGGTTACACCCCGATTTTCTGGTTGTACTACCCTGAGTGCCGTTACGTGTTCGCCAACTGGGATGTCTACAATCGCGAGAACGACGCACAGCGCATCCCTTACGAGAGCCTCTTCATGAAGCGGATGTTCAGCAGCACGGTGACCAAATGGACCAACGTGTACGATCGCCAGATCAACAGCTACAAGACCGGCATTGATGCCTTGCTCGAAGGTGAGGAGATCAAGCAAGCGTTGTTCGAGTTCGAGCACGATCTCTGGAACTGGTAATGCACGGCAACTTTTATGGAACAACCCCGGCCCAAAGCCGGGGTTGTTCCCTTTCCGGCATTCTCCTGCTCCAGTCCATGTTGGTCCTAGGCTGTCGCTAGGCTGTATCCGGCTACTTTCGCGGCCGCTTTTCCACGGCTATGCTCACGCTTACCAACCTAACGCTCCATTTCGGTGAGCGGCCCATGTTCGATGAGGTATCCCTCTTCATCGGCACGGAGGACCGCATCGGCCTCGTCGGCCGTAATGGGGCGGGCAAGAGCACATTGTTGAAGATCCTGGCCGGGGAACAACGGTTCGATACCGGCAACGTGGGTCGTCCGCGCGAACTCACCCTCGGCTATTTGCCGCAGGAAATGACCCACGACCTGGAGCTTACACCTAGGCAAGTCGCGGAGAAGGCCTTCCAGGAGGCGCAAAAGCTGAAGGGCTCATTGGAGCGCATCGAGAAGGACCTGGAAACCACCACGGACCACGACCAACTGATGGAGTTGGCCGAGATGCTGGCGCACGCCCATGAGCGGCTGAACGCTCTGGGTGCTGCCGACCACGACGGTCAAGTAGAAACCATCTTGAAGGGTATTGGCTTCGTGGGCAGCGACATGGACCGGCCCCTGAAAGAAATGAGCGGCGGGTGGCGCATGCGCGCGGAGCTCGCACGCATCCTCCTAATGCGCCCGGACTTATTGCTGCTGGATGAACCCACGAACCACCTTGATCTTCCGGCGATCCAATGGCTGGAGGACCTGCTCAAGACCTATCCGGCAGCCATCGTGCTCATCAGCCACGACAAGACGTTCTTGGACCGGCTCACCAACAGGACCGTTGAGGTATACCAAGGCAAGCTCATCGACCGAAAGGTGAGCTGGAGCAAGTTCGTGGAAGTGCGCAAAGAGGAGCGCGAGCGCCAGGCAAAGGCCGCTTCCGAACAACAGAAGTACATCGAGGAGACGCAGGTGCTCATCAACAAGTTCCGCGCGAAGAAGGACAAGGCGGCGTTCGCACAGAGCCTCATCACCAAATTGGAGAAGCTCGAACGGATCGAGGTGGAGGATGAGGATCTGCGCAAGATGATCGTGCGGTTCCCACCGGCGCCGCTGAGCGGGAAGATCGTTTGTGAGTTGATGGGGGTGAGCAAGAGCTACGGCCCGAAGGAGATCTTCCGCAATACGGAACTCATCATTGCCAAGGGCGAACACCTCGCTCTGGTCGGGGCGAACGGCACGGGCAAGAGCACGCTGGTGCGCATGATCTCCGGCAAAGAGCCGCACACCGGTGAGATCCGCTTGGGCCACAACGTCGTACTCGGCTACTATGCACAGGACGCTACCGACACGCTGGACCCGAAGAAGACGGTAATGGAAACCGCCGAGTATGCGGCCAGCGAGGACAACATGAAACGTGTGCGTTCCATGCTCGGTGCCTTCCTCTTCAGCAAGGATGACGTGGATAAGCCAGTTCGCGTGCTCAGCGGCGGAGAGCGCGCGCGTCTTGCGCTCTGCTGCATGTTGTTGCGCCCGCTCAACTTCCTTCTCCTTGACGAACCCACGCACCACCTCGATATCCAAAGCAAGGATGTCCTGAAGGAGGCGTTGAAGAACTACGACGGTACGTTCCTGCTCGTAAGCCACGATCGGGATTTCCTGCACGGCCTCACCACGCGCCTGCTGGAGCTCGATGACTATCGCGTGCGCGATCAGCACATGGACATCCTTGAGCTGATCGAGAAGCGGAAAGCACTGCAGGCCTCGGACATGGGCCAATCGTCCAAGCGCGAAACGGTGAAAGCCGATCCCAAGGACAAGGCTGAATATCACGAGCGTAAGGACCGCGAAAAGGAACGTCGACGCTTGATGAACCAAGTGGAGCGCGCCGAGGAACAGATGGCCAAATTGGAGCAAGAGGAGAAAGACCTGCAGGCCGTGGTGATGAAGGGCGGCAGCGATGCTGCCGCTTTGCAGAAAGGCTACGATCGCATGGGCGAAGTGGCGAAGAAGATCGCGGAGCACATGAAGGATTGGGAGGCCGCGGGCGCGCGCTTGCAAGAGCTCGGCGACGAGATCGCTTGAAGCGGTCATTGCGTTACGCGCGACGGGTCAAGGCATTCGGATGGTGAACACGCCCACCGTACGGCGGGCCACCAACCATAACGCCATGGCTTCCGTGCAACTGCCTCCCCGGCAGAAGATGATCAACATGATGTACCTCGTGCTGACCGCGATCCTCGCGCTCAACGTCAGCAAGGAAGTGCTCGATTCCTTTGTCGTCCTCAACGATGACCTGGGGCGGAGCAAGGAAGCGAACATGATGCGCACGGCGAGCGAACTGTCCGCGTTCGAGACAAGCGCCGCGAATGTTCCACAGAAGTTCCGCGAACCCCTTGTGAAGGCGCGGGCCTTGAGCACGGCTGCGGATTCGCTGATCGAGCACATCGAGCAGCTGAAGGCGATGGTGATCGCTGAGGCAGAAGGCCTGAAGCCCGAACAGGTGCGGGCGCCAAGGGCCGATGGCAAAGACACGTTGATGTCGCTTTCGCGCGTGGAGATGAAGGACGACCGGGAAGCCTTGGCACAACTTCTTGTCGGCAGCGAACCCGGCCAGCCGAAGAAAGGACCGAATACGGCCAACGACCTGAAGGAGCGCGTTATCGCGTTCCGGGAGCGACTGAAAACTGCGACACCGGCTAAGGAAAAGCAACTCGTGGCTTCTCTTGATGTGCTGTTCGAACTCGGCGATCGGCCCGACGCGTCTGGTACCATGAACAATTGGGAGAGCACCAACTTCTACGAGGTGCCCCTGGTTGCAGGTGTAGCGGCGCTAAGCAAGTTGCAAGCGGATATACGCAGTGCCGAAAATGATGTGGTCCGTTCCATCCACCGCAGCGTGAACGCGGACAGCTATGCCTTCACGGAGTTGGTGAGTGCGGTGATCCCCCAGAGCAATTACGTCACCATGGGCGACAGTTTTCGCGCGGATGTTTTCCTCGCGGCTTACGATTCAAAGAACGCGCCCACCGTTGAATTGGCTTTGGAAGGCGCCCGGGTGGATACTGCCACCATGGAGATCATCGGGAACAAAACCGTTGTGCCCCTCGGTGCCGACGGCCTCGGCAAATTGCGGCTCGTCGGCTCCACCACCGGCGAGCAGTCGCGATCGGGTGTTATCCGCTTCAAAGGGCCGGATGGGGAAGTGCGTCGGCCGTTCCACGTCAACTTCCAAGTGGCACGGCCTGAACTGGTGGTCAGTCCTACCAAGATGAACGTGCTGTACCGCCATGTCGATAACCCCATCGAGATCAGCGTTCCGGGCTTTGCGGCCGACAGGGTCACACCTCACATCGATAACGGCACGCTTTCACGCACTTCAACGGGGTGGGTCGCAACCCCGGGTAGCGCGTCACAAGCGATCGTATCCGTAACCGTGGAATTGCCGGACGGGTCGCGAAGGAATATGCCGGGTAGCGTTTTCCGTGTTAAGAACCTTCCGCCGCCAACACCCAAGCTGGGTGACAAGGGGCCGAGCGACAGCCGAATGAAGAAGAGCGACATTACGAAGGAGCAGGGGTTGAAAGCCGTGGTGGAAGGCAGCGAGTTCCAAGACAAATGGACTGTTACGAAGTTCGACGTGGTGCTTGTCCGGGCCGGTGGCAACGTCGTCACGAAACCCAACATCGGCAATGCATTCACCACCGAGGTAAAGAAGCTGTTGGAAGCCGCGAAGCCCGGGGAACAGCTGATCCTGGAGAATGTGAGGGCGAAATTGAACGTGGCCGGAGCGCCTGAGGTGAAGCTCTCCAACCTCACCTACAAGCTTCTTCCGAACTGAAGATCGATCGCAGTCCACTTCCGGGTCTATATTCGCACCCCGTTCCTGAGGAGGTTGGTGCAGTGGAACGGCCCGAATTGACATAGTGCGGGGTGGAGCAGATGGTAGCTCGTTGGGCTCATAACCCAAAGGTCGCAGGTTCGAGTCCTGCCCCCGCTACAACGAAAGCCCGGCGATGAGCCGGGTTTTCACATTCTTGGCCTTGGCGGCGATGCTCGGTCGTTAAGCGCGACCTTCGCGCCCGCAAAAGGCATGGCACACAAAGCCGGATACGTCAACATCATCGGTGAGCCGAACACGGGCAAGAGCACATTGCTCAATGCCTTGTTGGGCGAACAGCTAGTGATCGTCAATCCTAAGGCACAGACCACACGGCACCGCATTCTGGGCATCCTGAACGGTGACGAGTACCAATTGGTGATATCGGATACGCCAGGCATCCTTGATCCGAAGTACAAGCTGCACGAAAGCATGATGCGCGAGGTGGATGAAGCCCTGCGCGACGCTGACGTGCTCCTTGTGATGACCGAACTGGGACAGAGGCCGGAAGACGGTGAAGCGGTCCTTTCCCGGGCGCGCCGCTTCGAGGGCCCCATTATCCTTCTCGTGAACAAGATGGACAAGGGCGACCAAACCAAGCTCGGGGAGGCCCTGGCCGCTTGGAAGGAAGCTTTGCCAGAGGCTGAAGTGGCTCCGCTTTCCGCGTTGCACGGGTTCAACGTGGCCGAATTGCGCAGCAAACTCATCAGCCTGTTGCCCGATCACGAGCCCTACTTCCCGAAGGACGAAATGAGCGATCGGGACACCCGGTTTTTCGTTAGCGAATTCATCCGAGAGCAAGTGCTTGCGCATTACCGGCAGGAGCTGCCATACAGCACACAGGTGGTAGTGACCAGCTTCGTGGAAGAGCCGGACCTTCATGAGGGGAAGGCCGGCATGGTGCGCATCGAAGCCGACGTGATCGTAATGCGCGAGAGCCAGAAAGGCATCATCATCGGGCCCGGTGGAAGTGCGTTGCGCACTTTGGGCACCGGTGCCCGCAAGTCGATCGAGAAATGGTTGGGCCGGAAGGTCTTCCTGCGCTTCCATGTGAAGGTGGATCCCGACTGGCGGAGCGATGCGGGAAAATTGAAACGGTACGGATACAAGTAGATCATGGGCAACATCGTCGCCATTGTCGGAAGGCCCAACGTGGGCAAGAGCACCCTCTTCAATCGTTTGACCGAGCAGAAGGAGGCCATCACCGACCCTACCTCAGGAACAACACGGGATAGGCACTACGGCAAGTCGGAGTGGAACGGTTGCCTGTTCAGTGTGATCGATACGGGCGGTTACGTGAGCGGTAGCGACGACATCTTCGAATCGGAGATCCGTCGGCAAGTGGCCTTGGCCATCGACGAGAGCGATACGATCCTCTTCATGGTGGATGTGATGGGCGGTGTTACCGCCCTCGACCAGTCCATTGCCGAAATGCTGCGGCGGTCGAAGAAGCCCGTTGTGGTGGCGGCGAACAAAGTGGACACCGGCGACAAGCAGGTTTATGCCGCCGAATTCTACCAGCTCGGTTTGGGTGAGGTGTTCTGCATCAGCTCAGCCCATGGAGCTGGAACGGGCGAACTGCTCGATGAGATCACCAAGGGCTTCACCAAGGAATCGGACGTGGTGGAGGAGGACCTGCCGAAGATCGCCATCGTCGGTAAGCCCAACGTGGGCAAAAGCTCATTGGTGAACGCGCTGCTGGGCCGTGAGCAGAACATCGTGACACCGATCGCCGGCACCACGCGTGATCCGTTGCACGCACGTTTCAAGGTCTTCGGCTTCGATGTTATCCTGCTCGATACCGCCGGGATCCGGCGGAAAGCGAAAGTGCAGGAGGACATCGAGTTCTACAGCGTATTGCGCAGTGTGCGGGCGATCGAGGAAAGCGATGTGTGCCTGCTGATGATCGATGCCGTTGACGGCGTGCAGCAACAGGACCTGCACATCTTCTCGCTCATCCTCAAGAACGCGAAAGGCGTGGTGATCGTGGTGAACAAGTGGGACACCGTGGAGAAGGAAACCAACACGATGAAGGATTTCGAAGCCGAGGTGCGCAAGAGGCTCGAACCGTTCACCGATGTGCCGGTCGTGTTCACGTCGGTCACGGAAAAGCAGCGCATCCACAAGGCAATGGAACTTGCAATGCAAGTGCATGAGGACCGCAAACGCCGCATCCCCACGCACCAGTTGAACGAGGTGATGCTGCCGGAGATCGAGCATTATCCGCCACCTGCTCTCAAGGGCAAGTACGTCAAGATCAAGTTCATCACCCAGTTGCCCACGCGGGTGCCGTCGTTCGCTTTCTTCTGCAATTTCCCGCAGTACGTCAAGGATCCCTACCTCCGCTTCCTCGAGAACAAACTGCGTGGCCACTACCGGTTCACCGGCGTACCCATCCGCATCTTCATGCGGAAGAAGTAGGACACTCTTTCCATAGCGCGCATCACCGGCAGGCGTTCCAAAAAGCGA
>JBDTSG010000081.1:0-56445 GCA_039931265.1 Flavobacteriales bacterium | reverse complement strand
TATTTGAACTACCATCAAGCGGCTACCTGCGCCTTCTTCTGCTTGAACGGCGAACGCTGTTCGAATTCAGCGGGCTTAATGGAGCGCAGGAAGGGGCCGGCCAACTTGCTCGCCAGCGTGTTGCGGTGCTTAACGTAGAAGCGTGTGGGTACTGGCACCGCGCCCAGATTGCTCTTCGCCTGTTCCGCTGTGCGCCCGAAGTTGATGCCGCGCATCCCGCCGCGCAATGCGGTGTCCAAGAGTTCGAAGAGCATCCGTTGGTACAGGGCGTGTCCTTCGTTGTGCGCATAGTCGAGCCCCACGTACTGCACGTCCAAGGTGTCGCCGACAACGAAAGCCGCAGTGAAGCCTACCAGTGTTCCGTTCAGGAAGAAACCACGGAACTGGAGTTGTTCCCCCAGTTGCATTTTCCAGTCCGCATACACCTCCGTCTTCAACCGCCCGAAAACAAAGGGCGAGCGCTCCAGCACTTGGTCGAACAAACCTTGTAACCGGGGTGTGGCTGCGCGGATGTCTTTCGCGTTCATGGGCAAAACCTCCAGTGCCGCCGAACGCTTCAGCAAGGATCGGATGCGCGTGCGCGCTTTGGAAGTGAGGGCTTCTTGGTAATCCTCCATATCGCTCCAATCGGGGTCGAGGTGCAACACCATGTTCGCGTCCATGTCCAAAGCATGGTAGCGCTCATCCACAAGGTGTTGGGCTGCGCTGTACTGTTCCGATATGAAGTCCTTGAAAAGAAGGATGGCAGGTCTGGGCTCCACCATGCCGCCTTTGTCCAATTTCCGCAACGTGGCTTCCACCGCCGACCACCTGTAGCTGGCCGGGATGTGCGGCTTGAAGTACGCCCCGTGATCGCCGAAGTGAAAGGCATTTCCGCTGACCAAACACAGCGCTTTCATATCGCGGATGATGCGGCTGCCGAGCCCGGCCAGCGAACAGACCTTCTCGCGGTAGTCGCTGCCGTTGTCCACCAGTTCCACCACTTGGAAATAAGCGATACCGATGGGGTGATTGTGCTCATCGTAGTAAATGGCATAGCGGAAACGCATGGAAGCGGACAGCACATCCTCCAAAGCGCGCAAATGATCGTACTGGAGGTACAGCGAGGCGCCCTCCGCCACATGCGTCCAATCCTCGCGGTGGATCATGTGGATGGAGTCGTGGAGGCTGAGGCGGATGGGATGGGCCTGTCCGGAAGTTCGCAACATGCGTGAGTGGGTGCCCGATCGGTACTGCCTGAATTCGGGAGGCCGAAATTAGTTCGCGTGCGAGGCGCGGCCATCGGCATGAGCTCTGGACCGGTCCTTCGCCTTCCGGATCTATCATTGCCCGCCCCGTAACGGTATTTCCCATCCGAACATGATCCACAACGCAACCCGTTTTTTCACCGCATCGCTTTTGTTGTGGTGCGCTACCGCGAACGCCCAAACCTCTACGGTGCGTGCCACCGCCGCTGCGCCCTTCACCTACCGCGACATGCTGATGCTGGACCGCATTGGCGGTCTGGACGTGGATGCTGCTGGGCACTATGCGCTCTTCAATGTGCGTGCGACCGACATGGAGAAGAACAAGGGCGTGTCCTCGACTTGGATGAAGAACCTCTCCGTTCCTACGGAAGCGGAGGTGAGACTGCCTGTTTCCGATGGCGGTGTGGTGGACGCGCAATGGGCGCCGGACGGCAAGACGATCTACTTCTTGAGCGCACGCGAGAAGGGCAGCATGCAGCTTTGGAAGACGGACCATGATGGCAGGGTGGCCGAGCAAGTGACCCGCCTTCCCCTGGACATTGGCGCGTACCGTATAACCCCGGATGGCAAAGGGGTAGTGGTTGCGCTGGCTGTGTTCCCTTATACAGGCGGCGACGAGGTCGAGCACACCGTGCAACACATGGCCGAACGCAAGGCGGACAAGTCGAGCGGGGAGTTGTACACCAAGGTTTTCGTGCGCCACTGGGACACATGGGCCGACGGCACGCGCAACCACTTGTTCTATGTGCCATTCAATAGTACTGGAGCGACAGTGGCATTGACGCCGGGTTATGATGGCGATGTGCCCTCGAAGCCCTTCGGCGATGCGGGCGATTACTTCATCTCTCCCGATTCGAAGACGGTCTACTTCAGTGCACGCGAGGCCGGGACCACCGAACCGTGGAGCACCAACTTCGACATCTACAGCGTGGCGATCGGCGGCGGTGCGCTCACCAACTTGACAGCGGGGAACAAGGCTTGGGATGCGAGCCCACGCGTTTCGCCCGATGGCAAGACGCTTGCCTACAAAGCGATGAAGCGCCCGGGCTTCGAAGCGGACCGGTTCGAGATCCAACTGCGCGACCTGGCCAGCGGTAAAGTGCGATCGCTCGCCACGGCATGGGACCGCAGTGTGGACGACATGCAGTGGAGCGCCGACGGTAACAGCATGCTTGTTACCGCAACCGATGTGGGTTGCCAGCGGCTCTTCCGCATCGCCGTTCTGGGCAAGTCAGCGAGCGGGGAAGTCACCACGTTATCGAAGGATGGGCACATCGATGCGTTCGCTGAAACACCGAACGGCTTCGTGTTCCTGAAAAGCGCGATGAACAGTCCGGCGGTGCTTTATGCCTCCGGGGCCGGCCGCGTTGATCCAAAAGTTGCGCGGATGCATGGTGTTGCAATGATCGATGCCTCACCCGTCAACCTCACGCAGGTGAACGCCGGCCTGAAGAACAAGTCGTTCGGTGCGTACGAGCAGTTCAGCTTCCCCGGCTGGAACAACGAGTCGGTGCACGGCTACGTGTTGAAGCCCTCGGGTTATGTGGAAGGGAAGAAGTACCCTGTGGCTTTCCTCATACACGGAGGCCCGCAAGGCAGCTTCGGCGATGGCTGGAGCTACCGCTGGAATCCGCAGACGTACAGCGGTGCCGGCTACGCCGTGGTGATGATCGACTTTCACGGATCAACGGGTTACGGCCAGGCCTTCTGCGATGCCATCAGCCAGCACTGGGGCGATCGCCCCTTGGAGGATCTGCAGAAGGGATGGGCATACGCACTGAAGACCTATCCCTTCTTGGATGGTGACCGCGCTGCGGCGCTCGGTGCATCGTACGGCGGTTTCATGGTGAACTGGATCGCCGGCAAGTGGAAGGCGCCGTGGAAATGCCTGGTCTCCCACGACGGCGTTTTCGATGCGCGCAGCATGGGCTACACCACGGAAGAGATGTGGTTCGAGGAATGGGAGCAGGGCGCGAGCGTTCTTAACGACCCGGCGAAGTATGACGAGTTCAACCCGGCCTTGCACGCCAAGGATTGGAGCGTACCCATGTTGGTCATCCATTCGGACCTGGACCATCGCATCCCCGTGGAGCAAGGCATTGGTGTTTTCACCGCGCTGCAGGCGAAGAGCGTGCCTTCTCAATTCCTCCGCTTCCCGGATGAGAACCACTGGGTGCTGAAGCCGCAGAACTCCATGAAGTGGCACAAGACGGTGTTCGATTGGCTCGGCACCTACATCGGCGATGGGGTAGCGAAGTGAGCCCCCGCTATCCAGTTGCACCGAGGCGTTCTTCGCTATCGCGAAGACAAGCCTTGAAGAGGTCGGTGCCCATGCCGGGTTTCAGGAACAATTGCCCGAGGGCCGGCGGGCCACAGAGGTATTCGCCTCCGCGCTCCGTTGGTTGCAAGGCGTACACGATGCCATCTCCGTCCACCAAGCGGTATTCGCACAGACGGGCCGTGATCAATTGGTCCGTGTCGATGCGGTGAACGTTCCAGACCTCGTCCATCGGTAAGTACCCGCTCAGGAGCAAACGCTCGAATTCATCGCGCTTCTTCACCTGCGGATCATAGTTCGGATGGCCCGTCCAAGAGAAACCGTTGCCCACGCCGCCGCTTGTCGGTAACCACAATGGTTGCGCTTTGAGCATGAGCAAGGCGTGCAGTTCTTCGGCCAAGCCGGGCTTCAGGGTGATCACCTGCCGCAGGAAGTGGTAGGCGAAGTAGCGCTTGCCCGAGAGGGTGGGCATGCAATCCTGGTAGCGGCCGTAAGGGTGTTCCGTCCCTGTGCCCTCGAGCAGTTCCAGTTCCACCAGTGGGGTAACGTCCGGCGACCCGAGGAAATCACACAGCTCCACATGCCCTTGGGCACGCAATTCCTGGATGTGATCCCACCGTCTCTCGAAAGCCGCGCTCCCCATGGTGCAAAACTGGCACCCCGGCGCACGCTTGGAACGGCCGACCGGCGCGGGTTTTACAGCGAACGTGTTGATCGGCCCGGCTAACAATGCGCTGTTGATCGGCGACCTTCCACCCCGCGGAACCACCCCTTGCAGGAGCATAGTTGGTGCGGACCGGTCGAGCTCCCCGATACCTTTCGCCCGGAATCTCCGTTTGAAGCCCCGTCCCGATGGACCGGGATGAAGCACATGCGCCTGTTTTCGGTACCCCTTTTCCTCGCACTTGCGGCCACGGTGCTGGCTCCCGTGCGGTCACAAGCCCAGGTGAGCGAGCTCGGCATCACCGGTGGCATCACCTACTACATCGGTGATCTCAACACACGCCACTATTACAACCCCAAGCCGGCCTTCGGGGTTGTTTACCGCTACAACATCGATGAGCGCTATGCCTTCCGCCTGCAAGGGTTGTACAGCAAGCTGCAAGCCTTCGACAGCGATAGCAAGGATCCGAACGCGGTGGCACGCAATCTCAGCTTCACCACCAGCTTGTTCGAGGTGGCCGGCCTGCTGGAAGTGAACTTCTTCCCATACCGGTCGGGTAAGGACAAGAAGAATTGGACACCATTCCTTTTCGTGGGGGCGGCCTATTTCCGCACCAATCCCAAAGCGGAGCTCAACGGGGTGGTGTTCGACCTTGCTCCACTGGGCACCGAGGGCCAGGGTACCAGCGTTGGCACCAACGAACCCTATGCCCTGGATCATCTGGCCTATCCTTTCGGGCTGGGGTTGAAGTTCAATAAGCGCCGGTTGGACGTGCAACTGGAGTGGGGTCTGCGCAAGACCAAGACCGACTTCATCGATGATGTGAGCGGGAAGTACGTGGACAATACCCTGCTCGAGTTCGAGAACGGCGACCTGAGCGCAGCCCTTGCCGACCGCAGCGATGCGGACCGCACCAACGGCGACCCGAACGCAGGCCGCGCCCGGGGCGATGGCAAAACGACCGATTGGTACCAGTACACGGGCATAAGCCTCACCATCCTGCTCGGCGGTGCCTTTACCGAGTGCGATGAGCTCTACAAGAGCATGCGCGAACGGCGCCACCGGTAGCGCCCCACCTTCACACTCTTTGCCTTTTCGCCTCGCTGTTCCATCCGGCCCGGAATGCGACCTTCGCGCCCGTGAACAAGGAGACCCCTGCTGCACTGGAGGCATTGCTCGCCCGGATCGACCGGCACCGCGTGCCCAAGCACGTGGCCATCATCATGGACGGCAACGGGCGCTGGGCCAAGGAGAAAGGGGAGGAGCGCATCTTCGGTCATAGCAACGGGGTGCGTTCGGTGCGCGAGGCGCTCACGGGTGCCACGGAAGTGGGGGTGCAGTACATCACCCTGTACGCCTTCAGTACCGAGAATTGGAACCGCCCCCGCGCCGAAGTGGATGCGCTGATGGACCTGTTGGTGCGCACCATGGCAAGCGAGATGGAAGAGCTGATGGCCAATGGCGTGCGCCTGAACGCCATCGGTGATCTGGACAGCCTGCCCAAGGAGTGCCATGACACATTGATGGAGAGCATGCGCATGACGGCGGGCAATACGCGCATCACCCTCACGTTGGCGCTCAGCTACAGCAGCCGTTGGGAACTCTTGCGCATGGTGAAACGCATAGCCAGTGATGTACGCGACGGCCGCACGGGCGTGCACGAGATCGACGAGGCCATGGTGGATCGCCACCTTACCACGCACGGCATGCCCGATCCCGAACTCCTGATCCGCACCAGTGGCGAACAACGCATCAGCAACTTCCTGCTCTGGCAGATCGCTTACGCGGAACTTCATTTCAGCCCGGTACTGTGGCCCGATTTCGATAAGGCCACGCTCTTCAATGCCATCCTCGATTTCCAGAACCGCGAGCGCCGTTTCGGCCTCATCAGCGAGCAGGTGACCCCATGATGCGCAGGATCCTTTCGTTCGTGGGTGTGTTGCTCCTCTGCGCCACCACTTCAGCGCTGATCGCGCAAACCCTTAGTGGTCCCGTGCTCGATCCCAACTTCGCAAGGGAGTACGAGATCGGCGGGATCACGGTGAGCGGGGCCGACCATACCGATGCCAACGCCGTGAAGCTCTTCACCAACCTGCAGGTGGGGCAGAAGTTGACGGTGCCCGGCCCGAAGATCACCGATGCCATCGACCGCTTGTGGAAGCAGCGCCTTTTCGCAGATGTGCGCATCGAGGCAGCGGAGATCCGTGGTAGCGTCATTTTCCTCAACGTGATCGTGAAGGAGAACCCGAAGCTGAGCCGGTTCAAATTCAATGGGGTGACCCGCGGCGATGCGGAGAAGCTGCGCGATGCGTTGAACCTGCAAGCGGGTCGGCAATTGAACGCCACGTTGATGAACGACGTGAAGCAATTGGTGCAGAGCCACTATGTGGAGAAGGGCTTCCTCAACACCAAGGTGGAGCTGCGGCACTTCCCCGATTCACTGATGGAGAACGGCGAGATGCTCTTCATCGATGTGAGCAAGGGCCCGCGCATGCGGATCAAGAACGTGGAGTTCATCGGCAACAACAACATCAAGGACGGTCGCTTGCGCCGGGCCATGAAAGAGACCAAGCGCAAGCGCTGGTGGAACATCTTCGGCACGAGCAAGTTCATCAAAGCCGACTACGAGGCCGACAAGACCAAGCTGGTCGACCTTTACAATAGCAAGGGCTTCCGCAACATGAGCATCGTTAAGGACACGATGTACCAAGTGAGCCGCCGACGCATCAAGATCGATATCGCGGTGGAGGAGGACAGGCGTTTCTATTTCAGGAACATCAGTTTCACCGGCAATACGAAGTACAAGACGGACACGCTGGAGGACATCCTCAGCATCAAGCGCGGCGACATCTACAACAAGGCTCTGCTGGAAAGCCGGTTGTACATGAGCCAAAGTGGGCGCGACATCAGTTCGCTTTACATGGACCATGGCTACCTGAGCTTTTACCCCGAGCCGGTGGAACTGGCCACCGAGGGTGACAGCATCGATCTGGAGATCCGTATACGCGAGGGCAAGCAGTACCGCATCCGTAATGTGATCGTCAAGGGCAACACGAAGACCTACGATCACGTGATCCGCCGTGAGCTTTATACCCGTCCCGGTGATCTGTTCGATCGTAGCGACGTGTTGCGCAGCCAGCGCGAATTGGCCAACCTGGGCTACTTCGATCCGGAGAAAATGGGCGTGAACCCGGTTCAAGACCCGCGCACCGGGTTGGTGGATCTGGAGTACACCGTGGAGGAGAAACCGAGCGATCGGTTGGAGGTGAGCGGTGGTTATGGCGCGAGCCGTCTGGTGCTTTCCCTCGGCCTCTCGTTCACCAACTTCAGCATGCGCAACCTGTTCAAGAAGGACGCTTGGTCGCCCTTGCCCGCAGGCGATGGCCAAACGCTGAACCTGCGCGTGCAGACCACTGGCCGTTATTTCCAGAGCTATAGCATCAGCTTCGTAGAGCCTTGGCTCGGCGGCCGCAAAGCGAACGCCTTGAGCATTTCCGGCTATTACAACGTGCAGACCAATGGCCGCGACCGCGAAGATCCGACGCGCCAAGTGCTGGAGATCATCGGCGGCAGCGTAGGCCTTGGCAAGCGCCTAACGGTCCCCGATGACTATTTCATCCTGCGGCACAGCATCAGCTACCAGCGGTACATCCTCAACAATTACACGAGCCTGTTCAGTTTCAGCAACGGTACGAGCAACGTGCTGGCCTACCAGATCAGCCTTAACCGCAACTCCATCGACAACCCGTTCTTCGCGCGGCAGGGCAGCAGCATCCTGTGGAGCGTTAAGGCCACTGCGCCCTACAGCGCGTTCCAAGGCGATCGGGACTTCGCAGGCCTTTCAGACCAACAGCGTTACGAGTGGCCTGAGTTCCACAAGTGGAAATTCACCACCCAATGGTTCACGCGCCTTACGCGCCAAAAGGCCGGGCATGAACTGGTGCTGATGGCACGCGCCGGCTTGGGGTTCATCGGGCGCTACAACAAAAACCTCGGCGATTCGCCCTTCGAACGGTTCTACCTCGGTGGCAGCGGCCTCAGCGGTTTCAGCCTCGATGGGCGCGAGATCATCGCCTTACGCGGCTATGACGACAACGCGCTCACTTCGCGCACCAACGGCCGTATCGTGGGTTCGCAATTCATCACCAAGTACACCACGGAGCTGCGCTTCCCCATCTCGCTCAACCCCAGCGCCACCATTTACATGCTCGGTTTCTTGGAAGCAGGCAATACGTGGAACAGCATCGACCGCTTCGATCCGTTCGCGCTTTACAAGAGCACCGGCTTCGGCCTGCGGCTGAACCTACCGATGTTCGGGCCCATGGGCTTGGATTACGGGTGGCGTCTGGACGATGTGCCTGATGCGCCGAACATGGCCAAAGGCCAATTCCACTTCTCCATCGGTATCGACCTTGGCGAACTCTGAGCACCTCCACCTAATTTCGACACCCTTCCGCATGAAGCGCCCCACCCTCCTTTGCACGGTCCTGGCAGCGACGCTCGCCGTGGGCTCAGCCGTCCAGGCCCAGACCCGGATAGCCTTCGTGGATACCAAATACATCTTGGAGCGCATGCCCGAATACGAGGCCGCGCAGCAGGAGTTGGATCGCATGAGCGCGCAATGGCAGACGGAAGTGGAGGAGCGGCACGCCATGATCAAGCGCATGCGCGATGCGTATAACGCCGAGGCGATCCTGCTCACTGAGGAGATGAAGAAGGGCCGACAGGACGACATCGAAAAGCGCGAACGTGAGGCGCGCGACCTTCAGAAGAAGCGCTTCGGCGTGGGCGGCGATATTTTCAAGAAGCGGCAGGAGCTGATCCAGCCGATCCAAGACCAGATCTACGGGGCGGTGAAGGAGGTGGCGGGGACCAACTACGTAGCGGTGTTCGAACTCGGCGGCGCCAGTGGCATCCTGTTTGCAAACCAGAAATTCGATAAGACCGGCACCGTGATGCGGAAGCTCGGGATCAAGGACGATAAGGATGGGGACAGCGGTAACACCCGGGGCAACGATGAGCAAGAAGGAGATGGTGGAACAGATGAGCCCAAGGACACTCCCAAGGATGAGACCCCGCGCGGCGGTGGCACCGACGGTGGAGGTAACACAATAGGCAAACCCCGATAACCAATAGAAAGAGCGCGGTACACGCGCTTCGTAAGTACGGGCCGACGCTCGTTGGCCCAAACAACCCAAAACAGATGAAGAAATTCCTTACCGCCGTTGCTCTTGTGATCGCCGCCATGCCTGCCATGGCCCAAGGCAAGCTCGGCCATATCGATATGAAATCGCTGATGCTTGCGCTGCCCGAGCGCCCGGGTGCTGAAGCGAAAATGCAAGAGGTGGCAAAGGGATTGGACACGCGCATAAAGGCCATGGGTGCGGAGTACGAGGCCCGCGTTGCGGAACTGCAGGCGAAACCTGACATGACGCAAACGGAGAAAGACATGGCCCGCCAAGAGTTGTCGGACATGGAACAGCGCATCACCGCAGCGCAGGAGAAAGCCCAAGAGGACCTCTCCAAGTTGCAGGATGAATTGCTGAAGCCAATGGTGGACCGCGCGAACGGCGCTGTGAAGGCCGTGGCTGAGGAAGGCAATTACACGTACATCTTCGACAGCAGTGTCGGCATCGTGCTCTACTTCGACAAGGGCGATGACGTGATCAACAAGGTGAAAGCCAAGCTCGGCATCCAATAAAGCGATGATCAGCGCGGGCGATCCCCGGCCCATCGGCATCTTCGATAGCGGCATCGGCGGCCTCACCGTCGCACAAGCCATCCAGCAGGCGCTCCCGAACGAGCGCCTGCTCTATTTCGGCGACAACGCGAACATCCCATACGGCGAAAAGACCAACACCGAGATCCTGCGGTTGAGCCGTGGTATTACTGCCGCGTTGCTCGAGCAAGGCTGCAAGTTGATCGTGATCGCCTGCAATACGGCCAGCGCTGCGGCGCTGAAACCGCTCCGCGCGGAAATGCCGGAAGTGACCTTCATCGGCATGGAGCCGGCGGTGAAGCCGGCAGTGGAGCATACGCGCACCGGTGTGGTGGGCGTGATCGCCACCGTGGCCACCGTACAGGGCGAAGTTTTCGCCAGTATCGTGGAGCGGTTCGGGCAGGATGTGCAGGTGATCAAGCAGGCTTGCCCGGGACTTGTCCGACAGATCGAAGCGGGTGAATATGCTACCCCGAAGACCGAAGCCATGCTACGCGGCTGGTTGGAGCCCATGATGGCACAGGGCATCGATGCGCTGGTGCTGGGTTGCACGCACTACCCGTTCGTGCGTCCGCTGATCGAGCGCATCGTTGGCAGCAGTGTACGTGTCATCGATCCCGCGCCAGCGATCGCGCGTCGTGTCGAGCATGTGCTGCGCGAGGCGTCCGCCTTGTCCACCGCGAGGCCTACCGGTGGGATGCAGTGCCTTACGAGCGGTGATCCAGCGTTGTTCAAGTTCGCGCTGGAGTACTTGGAATTCCCGGTCGCATCGGTCAGCCGGGCGCCGTGGTCCGATGGTCGGCTCAGCCTTGCTTATACCACGCCGCGTACTTGAGGTAATTGCCGGCGATCCGTTCGATCTCGTTCTTGCTCAGGTCCTCACCCACTTCGCGCACGCGCTTTCCGGGCACGCCTGTCACCAAACTGCCGGGTTCGATGCGAACTCCTTGCAGCACCACGGCCCCTGCGGCGATCACACTGCCTTCACCGATCACCGCGTGGTCCATCACAATGGCTCCCATGCCGATCAGCACCTTGTCGTGGATGGCGCAGCCGTGGACGATCGCACCGTGCCCGATGCTCACATCGCTGCCGATCGAGAGCGCCGCACGCTCGTAGGTGCAGTGCAACATCGCCAGGTCCTGGATATTGGTCCGGTCCCCGATGCGGATGCTGTTCACGTCGCCACGGATCACGGCGTTGTACCACACGCTGCACTGGTCGCCCATCACCACATCGCCTATCACCACGGCTGTTTCTGCCAGAAAGCAATCGCTCCCGAAAATGGGAGCGATACCGTTTAGCGTGCGCAACAATGCCATGTCTATTGCTTCGGTTTGCCGCACCCTTCCTTCTTGCAACATGCCGGCAGTTTGTTCCATGCTGCTTCATCGGCGGCAATGCCGTCGGCCATGTAGCCGAGCTTGCTGATAGCCGTACGGATCTTCTCCGGGGTGGTCTTCCTGGTGTCGTACTCCACATGCACCACGGCGTCATCCAGGTGCACGTCCACCTTTTGGATCCCCTTCTCGTAGATCAGTTCCGTTTCAATGGTCTTCTCGCACATGTCGCAGACCGTGCTGGTCTTCACGTCGAGCTGGGCGATGTCCTTTTGCGCGGTTGCCGATACCCAGATCAGGAGCAGTGCGGCGGTGATGATGGTCTTCATTTTCTTGTTTGTTGGGACGATGGCGGCATCGTCATTACTTCCCGGTTTTTTTCTTGATGGTGTAGCGTAGACCGCCGTAGATCATCCTTCCGTTGGTCGGTCCCCAGATGATGCTGGCGTCAAAGTCCGGGCCGAAAGGATCTTCCGGGGCGATGATCTGCGGATGTTGCATGAAGTCCGTGATGTTCTCGCACCCAAGGTAGAGTTCGAGCGGCCCGAGCACTCGGCTCAGCTGCGTGTGGAACAAGGTGTAGTCCGCCGCATGGTGGCCGAAGTTCCGTGCGCTGGCATTGTCCGACAAGTCAGGTAGCCGACTTGGGCCGAACCAGTTCGCCGTTACGTCGAAGCGCCATTTCTCGTTCGGGCTGGTGAAGGCGAGATCGGCCATGGCCCGGTGTTCCGGCACGAACGGGCGAGCGAGCAATTGGCCACGGTAGGTGGTGCGCGCATCGTACCAACGGTAGGCGATCTTCAGTTGCAGCGGCCGCGCCAGCTCCACTTGCAGATCGGCTTGCATCGTGTTGGCGAATGAGGCACCGTTCAAATTGTACAGACGCAGCTCGTGCGCGCTGGCATCCATATCAGCCACCACTTGGTCAATGAACTCCGTACGGTACGCATCGACGTTGAAGGCCCACTTGCGCTGCATCCACTTGAACTTGTGCGTGAAGGCGGCACCGAAGTTCCAGCTGCGTTCAGCGTTCAGGTCATCTTCCACGATCACCGTGCGTGAGCTTGCCAACGCCGACGCGTTCTCCACATAGGGGTTGGAACTGCGCCAAGCACTGCCACCGGATAAACGGATGGCGGTGAGCGGCCCTACGTCATACTTCAAGTGCAGTCGTGGCGACAGGAAGTTGCCATAGTGATCGTTCATGTCGAACCGCAGGCCGCTCACAGCAGTGAAACTGCCACGCTTCAACGTGTGTTCCGCGAACACGCCTGGGATCCTTTCTGTGCGCCCGAAGGTGCTGTCCACGTATTGCTCGGTGAAGTCGGCGTAGTTGAAGCTGAGGCCCGCCTTCAGTTGGTCGTTACCGTCGCGCAGCAATTGCTGGAAGATGGCGCTGAACGAACCGCTGTGCTCCAACCCTGTGTGGGTGCGGTTACCGAAGCGCGCATCCAAAGTGTGCTGCCGGAAATTGCCGATCAACCCGATGCTTCGCGTTGTCTTGTTCTTGAACACGAAGCCGCCTTTGGCGAACACATCCACGATCTCGTTCGTGATGCCCACATGGTAGCGGGGGATGGCGGGGCCCACGTCCTCATCGCGTGCGACTTGTCCACCATTCCGCTCATCGAAGACGTAACGGATGCCCACGTGCGCATCGCTGCCGTCGCCATGGTATTCGACGCGATCCAGAAGGTTGATGCGCTTGTTGAGCACGTTGTCCAGGAAGCCGTCTTTGTTGTTGTCCAGTTCAGTCTCGTTGAAATTGCCGTGGACCATGAGCAGATTGTGCCAATTGCTGTCCAGCCGTTGCGCGGAATGAATGTTCACTTCAAAACGGCCTTGGGCGTTGCCGTACACGTTCACGAAAAGCGGATCCGCAGTGCTCGGTTGCAAAAGCGACAGATCGATCTGCCCGGTCATGCTGCTGTATCCGTTCACCACGGGTCCGGTTCCCTTGCTCACGTTGATGCCATGGATCCATGGGCCGGGCAGTAGCGTGAGCCCATAGCTGCTGCTGAGGCCCCTCAGGAAGGGGATGTTCTCCACGCTGATGAGCGCGTACCGGCCATCGAGCCCGAGCATCTTGATGGCCTTGGTCCCACTTACCGCGTCGGCGTAACTCACGTCCACCGTTGCATTGGTCTCGAAGCTCTCGCTCAAGTCGCAACAGGCCGCGCGTTTCAATTCTTTCTGCCCGATGCGTTCCATGTTCATGGTGCTGCGCGTGTCGAGCTGGGTGCCTTGCGTGCGCTCCACGATCCGCGCGGTGCCCAGTTCCAAGATCGGTTCAAGTGTGAAAACGATCGCGGATGTCGGTGGTATGGCGAGCACCAAGGTGTCGCTCGCGTAGCTGTTGGACATGGCCACCAATCGCGCAGGCCATGTTTCCGGTGCTGCAATGGTGAAGCGGCCCTCATCATCAGTCTCGGCGCTGGTTTGTGTGCCGACCCAGAGCACAGTGGCGAAGGGCACGCTTACGGTGGCATCGGCCCTGCGGCCTTGAACCACGCCCGCAATGCCTTGGGCCGCCGTGTGCAGAGCGGCGAGCGCGATCAGTAGTATGGTCAACGAGATCCTTGGGTGCATTGCTTCTTTCCTGTTGAACGGAGGGGACGAACGAGCGCTGCCCGGGCCATACGTTTATGGACGGGCATATGGAAAGAAGCGGCTTACAAAAGGAGGGACCGGTTCAGGCTCAACCGTTCGGGAGCCTTGAGCGGAGGCGGGCGATCGGCGCGGAGCGTAGCGATGGGAGCGGACAGGATCGCTTCAGGCGCCGGCTCCGGCACGGCCACCATGGGGAGCGGAACGGCCATCTTCATCGGTGCGTTAACGGTATGCACATTCACTTGGGCGCTGGCTTCCGTATGCACGCAGCAGGTCAACCGGAATTCAGGGCTGCTGCTCGGCATTTCATTGTCGCAGCAACTCTTCACGTGCCCGACATCCACAGTGCTCCTGCCACTTTCGGTGCAGGTGGTCCGACATATAGCTGGTGCCACCGCGGCCACCAACAGCAGCAACGCCGAGAGAACGGCTGCAAAACGGTTGGTGCGCAACTGTTTCATGATCGGAGCGAAAGTAGGCGGTGACTCGGCCCTTGGTGGCACTGGAACGTTAATGTCCTTGAAAGGCTGCGCATCGGGTAAGGCTACCTTTGACCCGCTATGGAAACCGCCAACCGCAAAGCGTACACGGTGTATGCCGAGAGCACGCCGAACCCGGCCACGCTTCGTTACGTCACGAATCTGCCCCTGCTGCCCGAAGGCCGTATGCTCGAGTTCACGGCACCGGATGAATGCGAGAACATCTCGCCGCTGGCCGAGAAGATCTTCAACCTGCCCTTCGTCACCGGCGTGTTCCTAGGGAGCAACTTCATTACCGTAACGAAGAACACCAGTGTTGATTGGGATCTGGTGCAGATGGAACTGCGTGAGTACATCCAGGACTACCTGCGCGAAGATGGCCGCGTGCTGAACACCGATATCAGTGCAACGGACATGAAGAAGGCCGAGGAACGCGCAGTGAGCCACGCGGACCCGATCACCGAAGACGACGCCAAGATCATCACCGTGCTCGATGAATATGTGAAGCCGGGAGTGGAGGGAGACGGTGGGCACATCGCGTTCAGATCCTACAACGAAGGTGTTGTGACCGTTCAGCTGCAAGGCTCTTGTAGCGGCTGCCCGAGCAGCATGGTAACGTTGAAGGGCGGCATCGAGAACCTGTTGAAGCAAATGGTTCCCGGCGTGCGCGAAGTGGTTGCTGAGGAATTGTGATCAGTGGATCGGTGTTACAGTAAAGCAGTTCTTCCCTTTTTGACCCTCTCCCTTGGAGAGAGCCGGGTGAGGCTATTGTGCATTCACAACTCTCTCTGCATCCTATGATCAAAGACAACGATCATGGAACGCAGGATCTTCCTTCCGGTAGCCTTCGCGCTGGGCGCTCTGGCTGCCAACGCCCAAAGCATGGGCGAGATACGTGGTAAGGTGCTCGACGAGCAAAAGCAACCGGTGCCGTTCGCCCGGATCACCATCGATCTGCCCAACGGTGCGGTTGGCACCGATGCGGATGAAGCGGGGCGTTACGTGCTGAAACCTCTTCCTACCGGTTCTTACTCCGTAGCTGCGGTAGCACCCACTTTCGCTGAGACAACGTTCTCCGGGGTTGCCGTTATGCCGGATCAATTCACGAAGTGCGACTTCGTTCTCGCGCCCAAGGCCAAGGAATTGGCAACATTCCGGAAGAAGTCGAAACCCGACTATGTGCATCGACGGCCGTTGATCGATCCGGAACAGACCACCCGGCAAACGCTCCTTGCGAGCGAATTCAAGAACGACCCGAACGCGAAGAACCCGGTAAAATTCCTCAGCACGAACTTCATCGGCGTCACCGCGTCTCGCAACAACGAAGGGCTCCACTTCAAGGGCAGCCGCACGGAGAACATGGCCAGCTTCCTCGACGGGGTAAGGATCCCGGGCAGCCTGCCGAAAGTCCCGAGCAGTGCGATCAGCAGCGTTACCGTTTATACCGGTGGCCTGCCTGCCAAGTACGGCGATGTGACCGGTGGTGTGGTGGTGATCGAAACCAAGACTTACCAGGAACTTTGGGCGCAAGCCCGCGCCGCGCAGCTCCGGAAAGAGTTTGAGGAGCAACAGGCGTTGGAAGAACAGGATCAATAGACCTTTGTCACATCGAGCGAAGTCGAGAAGAACCGAAACAGTGAATGTTCCTACGGCGGAAGCAGCAACAAGCAAGCAGCGATGAGGAACTGGTCGTTGCCATCAAGGCTGGCCGCTCCGAAGCACTGGGCGTACTGTGGGACCGGTACGCCCACTTGCTTTTCGCCGTGGGCATGAAGTACCTGAAAGACACCGAAGCCGCAAAGGATGCCGTGATGACCGTGTTCGCCGAACTGCCCTCGCTGATCGCGCGCCACGAGGTGCGCAACACCGGGGGCTGGTTGCACACGGTAATGCGCAACCATTGCTTGATGCAATTGCGCGGCAGCAAGCCACTGGGCGCACTGAACGGCACACAACCGGACGAAGCAGATGATCTTTTGGCCGCACATCTGGAGAATGAGGACATGCTGCGCCGCATGGAACGCGCCATCGATGAGCTGGCGGAAGACCAGCGCAACTGCATCAAGCTTTTCTACTTGGACCGGCTCAGCTATGCCGAGGTGGGCGAGCGACTGAACATGGCGTTCGATACCGTGCGCAGCAACATACAGAACGGCCGACGCAACCTGCGTATCATCATCGAACGCGGAACAACGCACAACACGCCATGACGACGCAGCACTTGAACAGATCCGCGTTGGAGCGTTATGCGCATGGTCGTGTTCTCGGCGCCGAAGCGCACCAAGTGGAATTGCATTTGGAGCGGTGCGCCCTTTGCCGCGATGCCGTGGAAGGTCTGGCGAATGCGAAGACCACACTGCCTGCATTGGAAAACCCGCATAAGGGCGGATCGTCCAAGTGGATGCGCCCTGCGTTGATCGTCGGCGCTGTGGTTGCGATCAGTGTGGTGCCTTGGTTGCTGCCCAGCCACGACGATGATGTGTTGCTGACCACTGGCAATGTGGAGGATGCCGCGCAAGCTGCAGCGGTGGTTGCTGATGTGGGTCCAGGGAACGCCGCGAACGACAACATCGTTCCACCTACCGAACTTGAGATCACGGCTGCTATGCCGATCAAAGCGCAAATGCAGATCGGGCATGAGCCCGCGATCGGGAAACCACCGTTGAAGGCCGAGGAGGTGGTTGTACGACTCGATACGGTGATCATTTCGGAAGTAGAACCCCGGCACTCATCGCCGGAACAGGACGACACAACCGCTTCCCACGTCCGGGGCAACGTGTACGACTCGCGGAAGCTCGTCTTCCTGCACAACCTGAAACTGGTGCACCCGGACGAGCTCTACGGCAGCGAACCTCCGCCCATCAGCGACCTCGGCGTAAGCGCCCGCTTCAATTCACCGGAAGAGCAAGCTGCCGCCGAACCGGAGACACGTCCGGTCCCCTATTTGGAACATTTCGACGCTGCGCTGGCCGCATTCGCGGGCAGCGACTACAAGCGCACATTGTCCGACCTGCGGGTTGTTCTTGCGCAATACCCCAACGATGTGAACGCGCTCTTTTACGCCGGACTGTCGTGCTACAACCTTGGCTTGTTCAGCAAGGCGGAGAGCTACTTCGAACGTGCGGCGGTGCACCCGGTCAGGTCGTTCGACGAGGAAGCATTGTGGTACCAAGCGCTCAGTGTGGAGCGGACCGAGGGGTTCGAGGCGGCCCGGCCATTATACGCGACGATCGCTCATTCCGGCGGGTTCTATGCCCAGCAGGCCCGCTTCCGGTCGAAGTGATGGGATCCGTCCCCCGGATGGGGTGGGTCCGGTCGAGCGGTTACATTTGGTCGCACCCCGTCCGTATGCAACCCGCGCTGAAGGAAGAAGGAGAGTTCAAGTACATCGAGGTCGGTGACGGGCCTCCGTTGATCTTCCTGCATGGGCTGTTCGGGGCGCTCAGCAATTTCGCCGGCCCCATCGAATTCTTCGGCAAGCGCTACCGCGTGGTGATGCCCATGCTGCCCTTGTACTCGCTGCCGATGCTCAATACCAATGTGCCCGCATTGGCCGATTTCCTCGACCGGTTCATACGGTACAAAGGCTTCACCGACATCAACCTCTTGGGCAACTCATTGGGCGGCCATGTGGCGTTGGTGTATTGCACCAAGCACGCCGATCGGCTGCGCACGCTGATCCTCACCGGCAGCAGTGGATTGTACGAGAATGCATTCGGCGGTGGCTTCCCACGCCGTGAGGACAAGGAATACCTCCGCGCCAAGATCGCCTTGACGTTCCACAACCCCAAGCACGCAACCGACGCGCTTGTGGAGGAGTGCTACGAGACGGTGAACGACAAGGCTAAGCTCATCCGGATCCTCTCGCTGGCCAAGAGCGCCATACGCCACAACATGGCCAAGGACCTCCCGAACCTGAAGATGCCCGTGTGCCTGATCTGGGGCAAGCAGGACACCATTACGCCACCGCATGTCGCGGAGGAATTCCATTCGCTGATCCCAGGCAGCGAGTTGTTCTGGATAGACGATTGCGGGCACGCCGCCATGATGGAACATCCCGATGCCTTCAACGCCATCGTGGACAATTGGCTCGCGAAGACGCTTGAACAGAAGTAGCGAGCGGTGAGTGTTGAGTGATGCGTCTGCTCACCATTCGCCATTCAATGCTCGCCACTGACGACTTTTTCCCCGATGCACACCCTCCAAGCAGAACACCTCGGCAGCGGCCGCAAAGCGGAACACTGGCCCAAGCCGACGTTGCCCGAGTACGCCTTCATCGGGCGGAGCAATGTTGGGAAGAGCCGGTTGGTGAACATGATCGCGGGCATCAACAAGCTGGCGCGCGTGAGCAATACTCCGGGCCGCACGCGCAACGTCGAGCACTTCAAAGTGTATGGGACATCGAAGGGTGTTGAGGCCCCATGGTTGCTCGCCGATCTGCCGGGCTATGGCTTTGCCAAAGTGAGCCGCGATGAACGCAGTGCCTGGCGCGCCATGATCGATACCTATCTGTTGGAACGCGAGAACTTGCAATGCGTTTTCGTACTGGTGGATACCCGCCTCGAACCGCAAAAGAACGACCTGGGCATGATCGCTTGGCTGGGCGAGAAGGGCATCCCCTTCGCCATTGCCTTCACCAAGAGCGACAAGATCAGCCAGCCACAGGTGATGAGCAGCGTGGCACTTTACAAGAAGGTCCTCAAGAAGACATGGGCCAAGCTGCCCATGCTTTTCATCACGAGCGCCGAAACACGGAAGGGGCGGGAGGAATTGCTGGAATACATCGCCAGTATCAACGCCGATTGGGGGAAGTAAGATGAGTCGTGAGTAAGTCTGACTCACGACTCATCACTCACCACTCATCACTCACCACTCGTTCCTTTCACTCCCAACATGTGCTCCGCGAAGTAGCGACCGAAGTCGCGCATCTGCGCGGCCATTTTGTCTTCGCCCGTTGCCCGTTCGAAGGTGTCCGCCATGGTGAGCAGGCTCTGGTGGAAGAACGACTTCATCTCATCGGTGGTCATCTCCTTCGTCCAGAGATCGATGCGAAGGGTGTTCAATTCCTTGGCATCCCACAGACTGATGAGCACGCTCTTGCATTCGCTCTTGGCGCTTCCGTCCTCGGCTTCCCATTCGATGCGTTCGGGCACCTTGTTCTCGTCGAGCGATATGGTGAATTGGATCTGGGAAGTAGCCATGGCAAGTGTCAAGTTTCAAGGCTCAAGCTTCAAGTCTCACAGGGCATGCGCTTGAAGCTTGAAGCTTGAAGCTTGGACCTCGTTGCTTCACCTGGGTTTGTATGTCTTCAATATCTCTTTCGCATCGGTAAGGGCAAAGAGCTGGGCGAAGGTGAGGTCGGGGTTGTTGGCCATGTAGGCCTGCACCATGCGGCATCCGATCCATTCCCCGACATGTCCCGGACTTTCGCGCGGGAAGCCGTTGGTGAACGGGGCGTCGTTGAGGATGCGGCTGATGGTTTTCTCCTCTTTGCTGAAAAGCAGTTCGTCGTTCACCGTCTTTTGCCACATCATGTACTCGTTCTCTTCGCACCATTTCAGTTGCGCTGGTGTGAAGGCGAAACGCAGCGCGGGATCCGTATCGGGCATCACGGTCTCCAGCAGCGCCATCACCTTGCCGACCTCCACGAGATTGGTCAAGAGGTCCTCGCCACGCACATCGCGCAACCAATGCACCATCAGCCAGCCCTTCACTGCTCCCGGGGCGAGCATGTCGGGCCGCATGCGGTCTTTAACGTACTGCGGGAAGCTCTCTGGTGCCAGGTATGAGATCACGCGTTGCTCCGGTCCGATGAACCATTCCGCCCCGATGCCGAGGTCGATGTCGGTGGGATAGAGGCCGTAGTTGAACCCGCTGTTGAACACGATAACGCGCGGCGTGATGCTGTCCGGGAAAAGCGCCTTCAACCGGCCGAAGGCCGCTTGCATGTCGGCGCGTTGCGGGGCGAGGTCGCCGAACACGCTGTCGATGGCCACCTGTGCTTCCATCCAATCCGGGTCGGTGGTGAACGTGTTGAGGGCCAACGGCAGTCGAGGGTCCTGGATCGGGGCTGCTTGCAGGATGTCCTCGACATAGAGTTGCCAAAACGTTCCGAGCTCCGCCTGTTCGCGCAGGCACATCGCCGCCATGCTGTCGGGAGGTGTGCGGAAGACAGCGTGATCCAGCCGGACCACTTCCAACGCGATGGGAGCAGGCTCCACCGCCGGGTGACTTCCACCGTTGCACGCCGTCAACAACAAACTGAAAACAACAACAGCGCAAGTCACTGCTCGACTGACCACGCCACTACATTCGCACCATCCTATCATGAACGCCAAAACTATGAGAAAGGCTTCCGCAGCTTTCGCGATCGCTATTGCGATCACGTCCATTGCAACTGCACAGGACCAGGGCCGCGCGGTGCGCATCGGCTTGAAGGTCGCACCCAACCTGAGTTTCCTCAAGACGAACGACAAGATCATCACCCAGGATGGATCCTCGCTCGGGTTCAATTTCGGTTTGATGACCGACTTCATGATGGGGAAGAACCAGAACTATGCCTTCGCCACTGGTCTGTACTTCATGCCCAAGCTTGGAATGAATTACAAGCGTACTGAAACACACCCGGATTCGGTGATCTTAAGAACCGGTTCGGCGAGGATGCAGATGGTGCAGATCCCACTGACCATCAAGTTGAAAACCAACGAGATCGGTTACATGACGTACTATGGCCAGATCGGTGCCGAGACTGCATTCAACGTCGGCGCGAAGGACAACTATACGCAGGTGACGGAAGAACCCGGGTCGACCGTATCAGTGGAGGTCAAGGATGAGAAGTTCAACGATCAAGCGGCGATCTTCCGTGCGGCTCTGCTGGTGGGTGCGGGCTTCGAATACAACTTCAATACGAATACCTCCGCAATGGTGGGCATCACATACAGCAATGGGTTCACCAACGCCTTCGACAAGGACTTCGGCGATTCCAAGCTGCACTACTTGGAGCTTTCACTGGGCATGTTCTTCTGAGAAACCATGAACGAAGGAAGCCCTGTTCCGATCTTCGGAGCAGGGCTTCACCTTTAACCGCTCCCGAAGCATCGGGATGAAGCATGCCGATGGATCGGCACGAAACGCATGCACACCGAAAAGGTCATCGACCACATCGTCGGCTGGTTGAGGAACTACTGCACCACGAGCCGGCAAGCGGGTTTCGTGGTGGGTGTGAGCGGTGGGATCGACAGTGCGGTTACGAGCGCGCTGTGCGCACGCACGGGCTTCCCCACGTTGTGCGTGGAAATGCCGATCCACCAAGCGGCATCGCATGTGGAACGCGCACTTGAACATGTGAAGACGCTGCAACGCGATTTTCCGAACGTCCGCTTGGAGCGGGTGGACTTGGGCCCTGTGTTCGATACCATGGCTGCAGCACTACCGCGCATTGATGATGTTGCTGCCGTGCAATTGTCCCTTGCGAACACGCGGGCGCGCCTGCGCATGACAACGCTGTATCACCTCGCCGGTCTGCACCGCTATCTGGTGGTAGGAACCGGTAACAAGGTGGAGGACTTCGGTGTCGGCTTCTTCACCAAGTACGGCGATGGTGGTGTGGACCTGAGCCCGATCGCCGACCTGTACAAGACCGAGGTTTATGCCCTGGGCAAGGCCATGGGCATCGTGGAGAGCATCATGGTCGCCAAGCCCACCGATGGTTTGTTCGGCGATGATCGCAGCGACGAGGACCAGATCGGCGCATCCTACCCGGAGCTGGAATGGGCCATGGACCTGCGCGATCGCGGTGTCGAGGTCGGAGCGCTCGACCTGTCCGAACGGCAGCTCAAGGTGCTGGCCATCTTCGACCGCCGCCGCGCTGCCAACCGGCATAAGGTTGAGCCAATACCCGTGTGCGTTATTCCGGCGGCGTGGAAGGGGTGAGCTGGTGTTTTTTATTCGTGTAGGGGTCACCTTTCGTTCTTTGCTGCACATGAAGGCAAAGACCACGACGATGAACGACGCGGAACTGCTCGCGGCGATGCGCGATGGGAGGGCTGAGCAAGCCTTCACCCAACTCTATCGACAGCTCTCCGATATCCAGACCATGGTGCGCACCCACGGTGGAAGTCGCACGGAAGCACGCGACCTCTTTCAGGATGCGCTGGTGATCATCCACGAGAAGGCGCAGGACACCGGCTTCACTTTCTCCGGCTCATTGGCCGCTTTCCTTTATGGCATCTGCCGAAACCTGTGGCTGGCCGAATTGCGTGTGAAAGGCAAAGCTGAGAAGCACATCTCTGCCCTTACCGCCCAGCCGAGCAACGAAGAACCATCAATCAACAACGAGGATCCATTGATGCACCTCGCCGAGCACGCCTTCGCAGCGTTGGGAGAAAAATGCCGCGAGCTGCTGACACGCTTCTACCTGAACGCTGAGCCGCTCGCAACGATCGCACAAGCGTTCGGCTATGCGGGCGAGGGCGCCGCGAAGACCCGCAAGTACAAGTGCCTCGAACAAGCGCGCGAGAAGTACCGCTTGCTGCTGTCCAACACCAAAACCATCTGACCATGCGCGACCAACTGCATCTGATGGAACTGGTGGACAACTACTTGGACGGCATCATGAACAGCACCGACCGCGCGGCCTTCGAAGAGCGCATGCGCAAGAGCGACGAGTTGACGGCGCTCGTGGAAGACCAGCAACACCTGCGCCGTGCCGCCCGCCGCTCTCCCGCCCGTGCTGCGGCGAAGAAGGCTTATCGCAAACACATGTGGGGCAAGTGGGCGCCTTGGGCCGGTGTGGGAGCGGCGGTGCTCATCGCCTCCACCGCAGCCTTGTTCCTGTGGACGTCGAACAACGCGAAGGTGGGTGCCGATGGTTCGCCGATCGATCCACAGGAGTATCGCATGCTGACGGATACTACCGGTACACGCCTTGATCCGCTCGTCCTCATCATCGACCCCACGAAAGACACCACGCTCGTTACGCCAAGCGGTGTCGTGCTCGACATACCGCAGGGCGCGTTCGTTGACAGCCTTGGTGTGGCAATAACAACACCTGTGCGCCTCACCATACTTGAAGCGTTCGATCCGTTGGACATCATGAAAGCGGGCCTCAGCACCATGAGCGGCGACACACTGTTGGAGTCTGGCGGTATGTTCTATCTCGATGCACAGGCGAACGGCAAGCCGGTGAAGATCGATCCTGCGAAACCGCTGACGGCGATGGTGCCCGCCATTCTTGGGCAGGATGACATGCAACTGTACCAAGGCGTGAAGCGCAGTGATGGGATCATCGATTGGCGCAACCCCAAGCCGCTGAAGAAGTCGTTGGTGCCGGTGGATATCACCACACTCAATTTCTATCCGCCGGGCTATGAAGCCAAGCTCGCTGACCTAGGGCAGGATGTGACGGACAAGGCGTTCAAGGATAGCTTGTACTACTCCTTTGTTTCTAGAACAGGTGGAGAGAACACTATGCGATGGCCATACGAAGACCGGGATTTCGTTCAGTCCGATACCACATGGTCGCCATATTCCATGGGTCAGAAGCTCTTCTTTGAGAGTTGTGCTGGGTGCCACACCCCGACGCGCGATCTTACCGGCCCGGCTCTCCAAGGCGCAAAGGCACGTTGGGCCGGCAAGCGCAGTATCCAGGACTTCGTTCGGAACTCCCAAGAAGTCATTGCATCGGGGGATGTGTATGCCCAGAACCTATTTCGACGCTGGAAGGCTTCTGTTATGACGAAGGTCGAACTGAGCGACAAGGAGATTGATGCGATACTCCTATACGCGGATGCGGCGACGAATGATGAAGACGGCATCGACCCCACCAAGATCAAGACCATCTGGAATGCGCGCTTCAACAACACCAACCTCGCGACAAAGGAGTTCGAAGAACGCATGCGCGCATTGCACGGCACATGCAACAATGCGGCCCTCGACGCTTACGTGAACAATTTGGATCGGGACCTGAGCGAGATAGATCAACAGGTTGGAGCGATGGGCTACCCTGAGTTCGATCACTTCGCGGAGCGGAATGATGGACATGTCGAGCTTCCCGCTCACGCCGCCGATCGGCTGCGCACGTTCTACGAGAACAACAGCCGCGCGGAGGCCGAAGCCATTCGCAAGACGCAGGATAAATTCTGGCGGGCGCAATGGAAGCAGGATGTGAAGAGCGATGCCAAGCGTGCCGAACATGCGATGGCCGATGAAGTCCGCGAGGGCGAACTCTTTCAGAAGGAGTTGCAAGCGAACATCGATACGGTGTATGCCCAACTTGGGCTGAAGCATCGATGGATGCCGCGTTCCGCTTGGGTGGTTCCAGTGGTGAATACCGGTTGGTGGAATGTGGACATCGCAGTCATCCAAGCGACCACCTCACGCGCCTCCATGAGCTACACCGACCCGAACTCCGACAAGACAGCAACGCTTACCTACACACCCTTGATCGTGGAAGTCGCGGACCGAGCGAGCTTTGATGAACTTGTCGTGTACCTCATCCCGAACCAACTGAACAGCTACCAGCGGATGAAGGAAGGCGCGGGCGGTTTCACCGAGCGGCTCAACAGCATCTTCACGTACGATCTCTTTTGCCTTGGTATGAAGGGCACACAGCGCTTGGCTTTCATAAGCAAGAATGTGAACGCTGGAAATACGATCCCTGCTTCACTTCAACCGGTGGATGAGAACGCACTGCGGCAGATGCTCGGAAGAAGTGGACAGCGGATCGAGGGCGGCTTGCTGGAAGAAGCGCGCTTCCATGAATGGCTTGGTGCCGACAAGCAACGACGCAAGCAGAACCAAGCGCGTGTTGACTTGAAAAATGCGTTGCTGCCAGTGGTGTTTCCATGCACCTTGGGTGTAGCACGCCCCGACTCGATTCAAACGCACGTCATGAAAGAATACTTCCCCGTAAAGTAGTCCTACCCGATCGTCCACGTATGCTCCCCGCGGAGCAACGCGTCCAAGTCGCCGGCACCCTTTACGTCCTTCGCCTGTTTCACCTGTGCGTGCAACTTCTCTTCGTGGGTCGGGCGTGTGTTCACGTAGAACACACCGAAGGGCCGGGGCATCGCGCCCTCAAGCCGTGGGTCGTCGAACAAGCGCACGAGGATCGAGGCCTTGAAGCCATCGCGCTCATCGTGGATCCAGCAGTCGTCAGCACTGTGTGTTCCGCTTGACAGGTCGAGGATCACGGGCATCATGCCATCCAGCTTGATGCCTTTGGTTCCGCCCGCGAACACGAGCGGCTTGCCATGCTCCATGAAAACAGTGTGGAGCGGCTTGGTCGCCTTTTCAGTGAAGGTCTCGAAGGCGCCATCGTTGAACACGTTGCAGTTCTGGTAGATCTCGATGAGCGATGTGCCGCGATGCGCATCGGCGCGGGCGAGGATCTCGCGCATGTGCTTCGGATCGCGATCCATGCTACGGGCAATGAAGGTGCCATCGGCGCCTTTCACCAATGCGAGCGGATTGAACGGATGGTCCGTACTGCCCATCGGCGTGCTGCGCGTTACGGCACCTTCAGGACTTGTCGGGGAGTATTGCCCTTTGGTAAGTCCGTAGATCTCGTTGTTGAAGAGCAACACGTTGAGGTCCACGTTGCGCCGCAGCAGGTGGATGATGTGATTGCCTCCGATGCTCAGCGCATCACCGTCACCGGTGATCATCCATACGCTCAGTTCGGGACGCACGCTGCGCAAACCGCTGGCGATGGCCGGTGCCCGGCCGTGGATGCCGTGCAGGCCGTAGGTATCGAGGTAGTAGGGGAAGCGCGACGAGCAACCGATGCCGCTGATGAACACGACATCCTCCTTTCTCTTGCCGCCCTGCTCCAGCAAGGTCTGCACTTGCTTCAGGATGCTGTAGTCGCCGCAGCCGGGGCACCAACGGATCTCCTGATCGCTGGAGAAGTCGACCTTGTCCGGTGCGGTAGTGGTTCCGTTCGTCGCGCTCATGGCTTCAGCAAATTGAGGACGGCGATCCGGATCTCGTCGCTGGTGAACGGCATCCCTTGGATTTTGTTCAGGCCCTGTGCGTCCACCAGGTATTCAGCCCGGAGCATCTGGCGCAATTGGCCGCTGTTCATCTCCGGAACCAGCACGCGCTTGTACGTCTTCATCAACCCACCGAGCCCCTTGTTGAACGGGAACATGTGGCGGATGTGCACATGCGCCACGCTGTGCCCTTCCTTCTGGAGTTGCAACGCGGCGGTGCGGATCGCACCATAGGTGGATCCCCAGCCGACGATCAACAACTCGCCTTCGGCCGGGCCGCTGTCCAACCGTATCGGCTTGTAGCGATCCGCGATCCGAGCGACCTTTTCCGCACGCAGCTGAACCATCTTTTCGTGGTTCAATGGGTCGTAACTGATGTTGCCGGTCTTGTCCTGTTTCTCAAGGCCACCGATGCGGTGCTGCAATCCCTGCTGGCCGGGCAATGCCCATGGCCGCACGCCGCGCTCATCGCGCAGGTAAGGCAGGAACTTGTCGCCGTCGTTCGGGGCTTTGATGAACGGCGGCTTGATCTCCGGCAGATCCTTCGCCTCCGGAAAGCGCCATGGCTCGGATCCGTTCGCGATGTATCCGTCGCTGAGGAAGATCACCGGTGTCATGTGCTCAATGGCGATCTGCACCGCTTCGAAAGCCATGTCGAAGCAATCGATCGGTGTGCTCGCCGCGATCACCGGGATCGGTGCTTCGCCGTTGCGGCCATGCACCGCTTGCCAGAGATCGGCTTGCTCGGTCTTGGTGGGAAGCCCCGTGCTCGGGCCTCCGCGTTGCACGTTGACGATCACCAACGGGATCTCCAGCATGAACGCTAAACCCATCGCCTCACCTTTCAAAGCGATACCGGGGCCGCTGCTGGCCGTTACACCGAGCGCACCACCATAGCTCGCGCCGATGGCGGAGCTGATCGCGGCGATCTCGTCCTCCGCCTGGAAAGTCAGTACGCCGAAATTCTTGTGGCGGCTTAGTTCGTGCAGGATATCGCTGGCGGGCGTGATCGGGTAGCTGCCGTAGAACAGGTCGAGCCCCGCTTTCTGTGCGGCGGCGATCAAACCCATCGCCGTGCCTTGGTTGCCCGTGATGCTGCGGTACGTGCCCTTCGGCATCGGAGCGGCCTTCACTTCGAAACGCGTGGTGAAAGTCTCGCTCGTTTCCCCGTAGTTGAAACCGGCGATGAGGGCTTTCAAGTTCGCTTCAAGCACCTCGGGCTTCTTGCCGAACTTCCTCTGCAGGAACTCTTCCGTCAAGGCGTTCTCGCGGCTGTACATCCAGTTGATGAAGCCGAGGACGAACATGTTCTTGCAGCGGTCCTTTTCCTTCATGCCGAGGGTGGTGCCATCGAGCGCCGTGCGCGTAAGCTTCGTCACGTCCACACTGTGCAGCAGGAAGCCCTCCAGCGAGCCGTCCGTTAATGGATCAACCTCGTCGATATAGCCCGCCAAGCGCAGGTTTTTCTTGTCGAAGCCGTCGGTGTTGGCGATGATGGTGCCGCCCTGCTTCAGCTTGCCGAGATTGCTCTTGAGCGCAGCGGCGTTCATCACCACCAGCACGTCGCACATGTCGCCCGGTGTGAAGATCTCCACACTGCCGAAGTGCAGTTGGTAGCCGCTCACACCGGCGAGGGTGCCTTGTGGAGCGCGGATCTCGGCAGGGAAATTCGGGAAGGTGCTGACGTCGTTCCCGAACAGCGCGTTGGTATCGGTGAACTGGCTACCGGTGAGTTGGATACCGTCGCCACTGTCGCCCGCGAAAAGGATGACGACGTTCTGGCGTTGCTCTACCAACTTGGTTTTCAGGAGGGTCGTGGACATTGAATGGTGCGCGAAGTTAGAGCCTCGCCCAACCGCGTTGTTGATGCGGATCAGACCACCGCACCGATGTTCACCGCCTCCACGCTGCGGATCTCAGGAGCCACACGTTTGATCGCTTCTTCCACGCCGGCCTTCATGGTCATGGGGCTCATGGCACAGCCACAACAGGCGCCGTGCAGCCGCACGCGTGCGATCCCGTCCGCCGTGATGTCTTCCAAGGAGATGTCTCCACCATCTGCTTCCAGGAAGGGGCGCAGATCGTTGAGCGCTTGTTGCGCCCGGAGAGCAATGGTGTCGCGTTGATCGCGGGTAAGCCTCATTGTGCCGCCGAAACTATGGGCTTCGTGCGTGCGCCCGTTGGTTGCTCCGTGTTGCGCACCGTATTGGCGACGGAAGCGATGAGCGCCGCGAAGGCCGCAGCCGCAGGCGTATCGCCTTGCAGCACCGCTGGCCTGCCCACATCGGCGGCTTCGCGGATGCTCTGCACCAAAGGCACTTCGGCGATGAACGGCACCTTCAATTCCTCGGCCAACGACCGGGCGCCGCCTTGGCCGAAGATGTAGTACTTGCTGTTGGGCAGTTCGGCGGGTGTGAACCACGCCATGTTCTCCACGATGCCCAGCACCGGCACGTTCACGCTGGCGAGCTGGAAGAAGCCGACGCCTTTGCGTGCATCGGCCACGGCCACGGGTTGCGGCGTACTGACGATGATCGCTCCGCTGAGCGGGATGGCTTGCACAAGAGACAGGTGAATGTCGCCGGTGCCGGGCGGCAGATCAACGAGCATTACATCAAGTTCGCCCCAGTCGGCGTCCTTGAAGAGTTGTTCCAATGCCTTGCTGGCCATTGGTCCGCGCCAAGCGATCGCCTGCGCCGGGTCGGCGAAGAAACCGATGCTCAGGAGCTTCACACCGTAACTCTCCACGGGCACGATGAGGTTCTTGCCTTCGCCTGCAGCCGTCGGTTCTTCTTTCCGCACAGCAGGGCGCTCGTGCAACACATCGAACATCAAAGGCATGCTGGGCCCGTAGATGTCGGCGTCGACCAAGCCGACCTTGAAACCGCGTTGGGCGAGCCCGGCAGCCAAGTTCGCGGTGATGGTGCTTTTCCCCACACCGCCCTTTCCGCTGGCGATCGCGATGATGTGCTTCACCTTGGGCAGGACCTTGCGGACGCTTGTGCGATCACCGCTCAACGGGTTCACCCGCACCACCACGTTCACCTCCTTCCCGAGGGCCTGTTTCACTTGGAAGATCACGGCCTCTTCCATGCGCTTGCGGCTGTGCATGGCCGGGTTGCTCACCTCCACGGTCACGTGTACCGTACTCTTGTCCACCACCACCTCGCGCACAAGGTCCAGTTCGACGATATCTTTCTTGAGGTCGGGTTCGATGATACGCGCGAGCGCGGCAGCGATGGCTTCTTGGGTGATGGGCATGTTCAAACGGAGCGCGAAGCTACTGGAGCCAAGTGTCTCGCACACCCGATCCCTCCTCCGGATCCCGGAACTTCCGCAGGAAGTCGGTCATCTAGCAGTGACGGCTATACTCCTTTCGCCCTCTCCGGCAAGGAGACATCCACGGAGTCCTTCTGCAAGAGCCATGTCTGCGCTGCAGATGGGTCATCGAAGAACGCAACGCTGAGCGGCGCTTCCGTAGGAATGGTGTTCACCATGTTGTCCACCGCGATCAAATTCAATCCGTCACTGCTGCTCACGATCGCGATACGCTTGAGGCCGGCTTCGATCAGTTTCGGAATGATCTCGCGTTCGCTCCAGGCGCGATCATCATACAGGATCAGTCCCATCCTGCGCGCATCACTCAGGAAGTATTCCATGCCGTGGTCCTGCACGGCTTTAAGCACACCAATGGAAGGGGCGCGGTATTGCTCACCAGCGGCATGCCCCTTCCAGATGAGACTGACCAATCGCGATTGTTCGTCGATCTCAACCAACGCCTGATCGCTTTCGAAGGTGATCCGTGCCCCCATCCTTGTTGTTCTTGGATGCTGAAAGTTAGTGCAATGCCCTTGCACTGAAGCAAAGTATTTGCACCTGATCCGCGTCCCTCAAGATTCGAGCAGTCGGGTCGTCCACGGCAGCATCAGCCGTCCTCACAGCCGCAACTCCATCATCGGATCCCAGAACTTCTTCTGGAAGTCCACCACCAAGTCCTTCTTCACTTTCACACCTTCCTTCTTCAACAGATCGGCCATTCGCGTAGGTGTCGCGAAGTGATGCTTGCCGGTGAGCAGGCCAGCGCTGTTCACCACCCGGTGGGCGGGCACGGGTGGCTTTGTTACGTGCGCGTTGTTCATGCAATAGCCCACGATCCGCGCTGAGCGAGCGGCGCCGAGGTACTTGGCGATAGCGCCATAGCTCGTTACCCGGCCGCGTGGGATCTGCCGCACCACGTCCATCACATCCTGAAAGAAGTCGCGCTCCTGAACAGCGCCGTCGCGTACCTGCTTTTTGGCCATGGGACGGAAGAGAAGGTGAAGATGCTGGGGATGTGCGGATCGATGGATTGAGGGTTCCGGTGCGGAGATCGTATTGTTAGGATCTCCCACGATCTCCCACAGTCAATTTGTGAGGAAATCAGCGCCCTATTTGGGCATATGACAACTTCCGCGCATCTTCGCCGTTGAAGATTTATCAACAAAAGCACCTGAACGGGGGAGATCGTGGGAATAAGTGGGTGACCGCACCTACTTTCGCGACCATTCCTGACGTGCATGCGCAATGCTGAACCTCTTAGGGGAGTACCCAAGTACCCTGGACGCCAAGAGCCGCGTGCTCTTGCCTGCCGCGCTGAAGAAGCAGCTCGGCGGGGAAGCGGCCAAGGGCTTCGTGGTGAACCGCGACGTGTTCAGCCAGTGCCTTGTGCTTTACCCGATGGAGGAGTGGAACAGGACCAGCGCGGACGTGCGTCGGCTGAACCGCTTCGATCCGGACAACGTGGAATTCATACGGCGCTTCCTCAATGGGGCAACGCCGGTGGAACTCGACGCCAACGGACGGCTGCTCATCCCCAAATCATTGATGCACCATGCCAAGCTCGGCAAGGACATCGTGTTCACGGGAATGGGCGATCGTATCGAGGTATGGAGCGAGGAGCTGCACAAGCGTGCGCTCGGCGGGAAAGTGGACTACAAGTCTTTGGCGGCGAAAGTCATGGGCGGCAGCCCTAAAGCCAATGGCGCATGAGTATCACGACCCCGTTCTTTTACAAGCCTGTATCGAAGGACTGAACATCAACCCCGACGGCGTCTATGTGGACGTAACGTTCGGTGGTGGTGGCCATAGCCAGGCGATCCTTGCACGGCTCGGAGCGAAGGGTAGGTTGATCGCGTTCGATCGCGACGCCGATGCCTGGAAGAACGCTCTCGACGATCCGCGTTTCGCGCTGGTGCGTTCCGACTTCCGTTGGATCAAGAACCACTTGCGGTTCCTGCAAGCACTTCCCGTTGATGGTCTCTTGGCCGATCTGGGGGTGAGCAGTCACCAGTTCGATGCCGCTGCGCGCGGATTCAGCTTCCGGTTCGATGGTCCGCTGGACATGCGGATGGACCAACGGACCAAACGCACCGCGGCACAGCTGCTGGCGAGCGTTGACGAAGTGGAACTGACGCGGATCCTGCGCACCTACGGCGAAGTGGACGACGCGAGACGCGTTGCCACGACAGTGATCGCCGAACAACGGAACGGAGCCATGCGCACAACACGCGAATTGGTCGCAGCACTGCAGCCGTTCACCCGCGGCTTCGGCAAGGAGAAGATCCTGCCGCAGGTTTTCCAAGCGTTGCGGATCGCGGTGAACGATGAGCTCGGATCGCTGGAGAAACTGCTCGAGCACTGCGGCGCCATCATCAAACCCGGAGGCCGGTTGGCGATCATCAGCTACCACTCGCTGGAGGACCGTATGGTGAAAAACTGGATGCGCAGTGGAAGTGCGGACGGCACCCAGGACAAGGATGTGTTCGGCAATGTGAAACGACCCTTCAGCCCTTCGACAGGAAAAGCAACCGCACCGACAGCGGAAGAGATCGATAGGAACCCCCGGGCCCGTAGCGCCCGACTGAGAACAGCGGAACGAACGTGAACACACTGCGCGAGAAGAAGGAGGAACAGCCGAAAGAGCAGAAGGTCACCAAGCCGAAGGCGAAGGTGCCCAACTTCTTCATCGGCATCCTCAATGGTTCATTCCTCACGCGCCAGCACGTGTTGGGCAACATGTCCTTCATCCTGTGGTGCGCAGGATTGATGCTCAGCTACATCGCTTACGGCTACTACACCGAGCACACTGTGCGCGATCTGCAACGCACCGACGCCGAGGTGAAGGAATTGAAGAGCGAGTACTACAGCGAGCGTTGGGCGCTGGAATTGGAAGAGCAGCAGAGCAACCTGGCCGCTGAAGTGGAGCCGCTCGGCTTGGTGGAGAGCATCGTGCGGCCCACCCAGTTGGAAGTGGATGAGGACCTGTTGGAAACCCCGCGTGACAACTGATGACCGCCGACAACAAAGCCTTTAAGCTGCGCATGTGGGCGGTGTACGCCGTGCTCGTGCTTTTCGCGCTGGGCATCGTCGTGCGGCTCTTCACCATACAGGTAGTGGAAGGTGAGAAGTGGAAGGAGCGCGCCGAAGTGGTCACCACGAAGTACCGCACCGTTATACCCGATCGCGGCAACATCTACAGCTCGAACAGCACCCTCCTCGCCACCACACTGCCCATGTACGATCTGCACATGGACATGCAGGCCGACGGGCTCACCGATGATGTGTTCAGCGCGAACATCGACCTCCTGTGCAGTGCACTTGCGGACTATTTCCAAGACAAGAGCGCGCAGGACTACCGTCGCGAGTTGATCGATGCACGCCTGCGGGGCAAGCGCTATCACGAGATCAAGCGGAACGTCACGTTCCACCAGCAGAAGGAGGTGGCCACCTTCCCGCTCTTCAACCTGGGCCGTTTCAAGAGCGGCTACATCGCCACGAAGCGCATGGAGCGCAAGTACCGCTTGAACGGCGCGGCGGGACGCACGATCGGCGGTAAGCAGAACGACTCCACTTGGTTCGGCATTGAAGGAGGCTACGACGGGATACTGCGCGGGGTTGAAGGCAAGCGGTTGGAACGCCGCCTTACCGGCGACGTATGGATGCCTGTGGACGATGGTGATGGTACCGATCCTTTGCCCGGTGGCGAGGTGTACACCACGCTCGACATGAACCTGCAGGATGTGGCCGACGCGGCATTGCGCAAACAGATCATCGCCACGCGCGCCGATCACGGCTGCGTGGTGGTGATGGAGACCGCGACAGGTCGCATCCGCGCGATCAGCAACCTCACGCGGACAGGCGACAGCACGTGCACGGAAACCAAGCGCAACTGGGCAGTGTGGGAAGCGGTCGATCCCGGCAGCACGATCAAACTCGCCAGCCTGATCGTGGCCATGGAGGACGGCCTGCTCACGCCCGAGGACACCGTGCATACGCACAAAGGCGTGCGCTACTGGCACCGAAAGCGGATGGAAGACAGCCACCCGAACTACGACATCCTCACGATCAGGCGGGCGTTCGAATTGAGCAGCAACGTGGGTATTGCGGGCGCCATCTGGAGGCGCTACAAGAACGACCCGCAAAAGTTCGTGGACGGGTTGAAACGCCTTCGCTTGGATCAGCAGGTGGGCGTGGCGATCCCAGGCGAAGGGGTGCCCAAGATCCTCGACCCCAAGAGCAAGGATTGGGACGGGTTGAGCCTGCCATGGATGGCGCACGGCTATTCGCTGAGCGAGACGCCATTGCAGATGCTCACCTTCTACAATGCCGTCGCGAACAAGGGCCGCATGATGCAGCCGCAGTTCGTTGAGCGCATTGTCGCAAACGGGAAGACGAAGACAATTGCACCGGTAGTACTGAAGGAAAAGATCTGCAGCGATGCCACGCTCGCGCAAGCGCGCAGCCTGCTGGAAGGGGTCGTTGACACGGGAACGGCCACCAACCTGAAGTCGAGCTACCTGCGCATTGCGGGAAAGACCGGCACCGCGCAGATCAACGATGCCGTGGATGGCTACAAGGGCGGACGGGTCAAGAGCCACCGCGCGTCATTCATCGGCTACTTCCCAGCGCAAGCGCCCATTTACACCTGTCTGGTGATGGTGAGCCAGCCACGCAGCGGGATCTACACGGGCAACTGGGTAGCGGGCCCCATTTTCCGGAGCATAGCCGACAAGGTCTACGCCAACAGGTTGGAACTGGAGCACCCTGCGCCAGCGCAACGGTTGGCGCGCCTGCAACCGCACGCTCCGATAACCATCGGCGGCCACAGCGGCGATCTGCATGCGGCCTTGGAAGGTCTCGGCATTGCGCACAACATGCCCGGTGAGAGCGAGTGGGTGCGCACGGAGGCCGGTGACAGCACGATCACCGTGCGCGAGCAGACGGTCCCGCAGCGCAACCTCGGATTGGTGCCCAATGTGGTGGGCATGGGCTTGCGCGATGCGCTCTTCATCCTCGAGAACCACGGCTTGCACGTGAACGTGGTGGGCTCGGGCATGGTGAGCCAGCAGTCGTTGAAGGCCAACACCCGCTATGTGCGCGGCAACTCCATCACCATCAAACTGACGTGATGAAGTTGCTAAAAGAGATCCTCTTCCGCACGCGCATCGAACAAGTCGTCGGCACCACCAACGCCGCCATCGAGGGCATCGCGTTCGACAGCCGCGAAGTGAAACCGCTCACGCTCTTCGTGGCCGTGAAGGGCACCAAGAGCGACGGCCATGCTTTCATAGCAACGGCCATCGGCAAGGGAGCTACCGCCATCATCTGCGAAGTGCTGCCCGAGCAACTGCACGATGATGTGACCTACGTGCGCGTGGCCGATAGCCAGCACGCCTTGGCCATCGTCGCGACCAATTTCTACGATCATCCGAGCAGCAAGATGAAGCTAGTCGGGATCACGGGCACCAACGGCAAGACGAGCACCGCCATGATGCTCTACCGCTTGTACCGCTCGCTCGGTTTCAAATGCGGTTTGCTCAGCACGGTGGAGATCCGTGTGGGCAACAAACCGATCGCCAGTACGCACACCACGCCGGACGCCGTGCGCATAAACGAACTGTTGGCCGAGATGGTGGCCGAGCGGTGCACGCACTGCTTCATGGAAGTCAGCAGCCACAGCATTGTGCAGGAGCGCATCACCGGATTGCGGTTCGTGGTGGGCGTGTTCAGCAACATCACGCACGATCACCTCGACTACCACGGCACGTTCGCCGAGTACATCAAGGCCAAGAAGCGCTTCTTCGACCAGCTTCCGGAGGAGGCGATCGCGTTGGTGAACGCCGACGACGCCAACAGCGGGGTGATGGTGCAGAACACCAAGGCCCACAAGCGCAGCTACGCCGTGCAGAGCATGGCCGACCACAAGGCCCGCATCATCGAGAACCAGCTCACGGGACTTCACCTCAACATCGATGGGCACGACGTATACACGCGACTTGTCGGGGCTTTCAACGCGAGCAACCTGCTCGCCGTGTATTGCGTGGCGACGGCATTGGGCGAGAGCCCGCTGCAAGTGCTCACCGCCCTGAGCGATCTGGAGCCGCCGCGCGGTCGCTTCCAGATCGTGCGTGGCAGCAGTGGCGTCATGGGGATCGTGGACTACGCGCATACACCCGATGCGCTGAAGAACGTGCTTACCACCATCCGCGATGTGTGTACGGGCGATGAGAAAGTGTACACCGTGGTCGGTTGTGGTGGCGACCGTGATCGTACCAAGCGGCCGATCATGGCGCGGATCGCCGCGGAGTACAGCCATGTGGTCGTGCTCACCAGCGACAACCCGCGCAGCGAGGAACCGCACGCGATCATCGAGGAAATGAAAGCGGGCCTCACCATTACGGACCGCACACGCTCTTTCAGCGTGGTGGATCGCCGGGAAGCGATCGCAATGGCTTGCAACCTGGCCAAGCCCGGCGATGTGGTGCTATTGGCGGGCAAAGGCCACGAGACCTACCAGGAGATCGCAGGTGTGAAACACGACTTCGATGACGTGGCGGTGCTGAAGGAAACGCTTGAACTGCTGCACAAATAATGGTGTACTACCTGTTCAAGTGGCTCGATCCGTACGGCAGCATCCCCGGTAGCGGGTTGTTCAACTTCATCAGCTTCCGCGCGGCGCTGGCGGTGATCACTTCGCTCGTCATCAGCTTCTGGTTCGGCAAGGGCATCATCAAGCTGCTGCGCCGCAAACAGGTGGGCGAGACCGTGCGTGAACTGGGTCTCGAAGGCCAGAACGCGAAGCAGGGCACACCCACCATGGGCGGCCTCATCATCCTGGCCGCGATCCTCATTCCCACGCTGCTGTTCGCGCGCATCACCAACATCTACATCGTACTGATGCTCATCACCACGGTGTGGTTGGGCGTCATCGGGTTCGTCGATGACTACATCAAGGTCTTCAAGAAGGACAAGCGCGGTCTCGCCGGGAAGTTCAAGGTGATCGGACAGATCGGCCTCGGGCTCATCATCGGCATCACCGTATACGAGCACCCTGTGATCCGCACGCGTGTGGAAGTCACACCCGATGTGGCGCAGCGCGTGGAGGCCGCCAGCGTGCGCACATGGCAGGATGATCAAGGAGCAACGCACTACATGCTCGATCGGAAGATGCCCAATACCACGATACCGTTCGTGAAGGGTAATGAGTTCAACTACAGCAGTGTACTGGTGGCGCTCGGCCTCGACAGGTCTTACACATGGGTCCTCTACATCCTCGTTGTCATCTTCATCATCACCGCGGTGAGCAACGGTGCCAATATCACCGACGGTCTGGACGGATTGGCAACTGGCGTTAGCGCGGTGCAGGTGCTGACACTCGGCCTGCTCGCTTACGTGAGCGGCAACGTGATCTTCAGTGAGTACCTGGACATCATGTACATCCCCGACAGTGGCGAACTGGCGGTCTACATCGGTGCGATGCTCGGTGCGTGCATCGGATTCCTCTGGTACAATGCATACCCGGCGCAGGTCTTCATGGGCGATACCGGCAGCCTCGCCCTTGGCGGCATCATAGCGACACTGGCCATCCTGGTGCGCAAGGAGCTGTTGATCCCGATCCTGTGCGGCGTGTTCCTGATCGAGAACCTCAGTGTGGTGCTGCAGGTCTCGTACTTCAAGTACACGAAGAAGAAGTACGGGGAGGGGCGGCGCATCCTGAAGATGTCGCCGCTGCACCACCACTACCAGAAGATCGGTATCCATGAGAGCAAGATCGTATCGCGCTTCTGGATCGCCGGTGTGATGCTAGCCGTGCTCACCATCGTAACCCTCAAAGTGCGATGAAGCGCTTGGCGATCATCGGTGCACAAGAGAGCGGGGTGGGAGCCGCCATGCTGGCGAAGAAGCTCGGCATGGACGTTTTCGTGAGCGACGCGGGACGTATCAAGGATGCTTACCGCGATCGGTTGAAGGCTTCGGGGATCGTGTTCGAGGAGGGCGGGCACACCAAGGATCGTGTGCTCGGGGCGGACGAGATCGTGAAAAGCCCGGGTGTGCCGGATACCGCATCGCTCGTGGTGGAAGCAGTGGCCAACGGTACGAGCGTTATCAGCGAGATCGAGTTCGCATCGCGCCACACCACCGCTGGTATCGTGGGTATCACGGGCAGCAATGGGAAGACCACCACCACGCTGCTCACGGGCCACATCCTACGCAAAGCCGGTCTCGACGTCGCCGTAGGTGGCAACGTCGGAACCTCGTTCGCCGGACTTGTCGCGGAGCGGGACTATCCGTTGTACGTGCTTGAGCTGAGCAGCTTCCAGCTGGATGGGATCAAGGCTTTCCGGCCGGACATCGCGATCCTGCTCAACATCACACCCGATCACTTGGATCGCTACGGGTACAAGCTGGAGAACTACGCCGCCAGCAAGTTCCGCATCGCGATGAACCAGACCGCGCAGGATCATTTCATCCACTGCGCCGACGATCCCGAAACCAACAAAGGCCTTGCGCTGCATCCTGTGCGTGCGCGCAAATGGCCCTTCAGCATCAAACATCCCGTGCCGCAAGGCGGCTACCTCGATAACGACCGGATCACCGTAACCACAGACCTAACCCAGTTCCACATGCCCATACACAAACTCGCGCTGCAAGGGAAGCATAACGTCTACAATTCGCTTGCAGCCACCATCGCGGCCCGCGTCCTCGACATCCGCAGCGAAGTGCTGCGCGAAAGCCTCAGCGACTTCCAGAACGTGGAGCATCGCTTGGAGCGCGTTGGGACCGTGAACGCTGTCGAGTTCATCAACGATAGCAAGGCCACGAACGTGAACAGCGTTTGGTACGCATTGGAGTGCATGGACAAGCCCGTCGTGTGGATCGTTGGTGGACAGGACAAGGGCAACGACTACCGCGAGATCAAGGACCTCGTGAAACAGAAAGTGAAGGCCATCGTGTGCATGGGCGTGGACAACAGCAAGATCCACAAAGCCTTCAAGGACCTCAATATCCCCATGGTGGACACGGCCAGCGCCGAAGAGGCCGTCATGCACGCATACAACGCATCGGATCCCGGCGACGTGGTACTGCTCAGCCCCGCTTGCGCTTCGTTCGATCTGTTCAGCAGTTATGAAGAGCGCGGTCGCCGCTTCAAGAGCGCCGTGAAAGCCCTCTAGCCATGAACGACCGCCAAACTCCCCGAGACAAGGACGAGACCTCGTCCCTTACCGGAATGAGCGTTGCACAACGCTTGGTGGTGGCGCGCGAGCAGTCGCTCGCTGATGCGGCCACGGGGCCGCACCGCATGGAGTACGTCTGTACCGTGAAGGGCGTGGATTACATCAACGACAGCCGCAGTACCTTCTTCGATGCCACGCTGCGGTCGCTTGCGGAAGTCGGGAAGCGTACCATCTGGATCGTGGGTGCGACCGGCGCGGAAGCCTCGCCCGGGATCCTTGCGGAGCTGTTGAAGGAGCATATCGGGGCCATCGTGTTCTTCGGAGCCGATGCGGAAAGCGTGATGGAAGGATTGCCGGAGAGCATCGACCAAGTATTCCACGCGCAGGAATTGCGCACCGCCGTTTTCCTGGCGCGTGAACTGGCCGGCAGCGGCGATGCCGTGCTGTTCAGTCCGGCATGTCCCAGCGGCAACGGGTTCGCGAACTACGAGGAGAGAGGGTATGAATTCAAGAGAGCGGTGAAGGACCTCTGATGAAGCTTCAAGTGTCAAGTGTCAAGTGTCAAGTCTCAAGCACCAACAACCGATAACCGCCAACTGACAACCGATAACCGACAACACGAGCCAAGTGAAAACCTACATCAACCAACTGCGCGGTGATCGCACCATCTGGATGGTGGCCCTCTTCTTGGGGCTGATCAGCCTTTTGGCGGTGTACAGCAGTGTTGCCAGCTTGGCCGTCAAGCGCGATGGTTCGTTGCATTTCCTCTTCAAGCACGGATCGTCGCTGGCAATGGGCGGCGTGATCATGTACTACGCCAGCCAGTTGCGCCATACTATTTACTCCCGGTTGAGCATGCTCGTGTTCTGGCCGGTGGTCTGCCTGCTCGGTCTTACGCTCGTCTTCGGCAGCAACATCAACGATGCAAGTCGCTGGGTGGAGATACCGGGCATCGGCATCAGCTTCCAGACCAGCGATCTGGCCAAAGTGGTCTTGATCGTTTACCTGGCGCGCATGCTCAGCAAACACGCCGAGGAGGTCCAGACGTTCCGTGGTGTGTTGCTGCGGTTGATGATCCCCATCGCCGCCGTTTGCGGATTGATCCTGCCAGCCAACTTCAGCACTGCGGCCCTGACTTTCCTCGTATGCCTCGTGCTGCTCTTCCTCGGCAGGGTCCCTGCGAAATGGATCGGGGCCATGGTGGGCCTGGCGATCGGTGGCTTCGTATTGCTGGTTGCCGCCAATGAGGCTTTCGACCTCGGCGTGCTGCCGCGCGTGGAAACGTGGCAGGCGCGATTGGAGAATTTCGGGAACGCGGAAAGCGAAGGCAATTACCAAGTGGAGCACGCGGCGATCGCGATCGCCAATGGCGGAATGTTGCCATACAACGGCCCCGGCGGCGGCGAAAGCCGCAATCACATGCCGGCCGCCTACAGCGATATGATCTACGCCTTCATCATCGAGGAGTACGGGAGCATTCTCGGAGGCCTTGGGTTGTTGCTGCTCTACTTGATACTCATGCGGCGCAGCATCAAGATAGCCGCGAAGTGCGAAAAGCCTTTCGGTGCATTGATCGCCGTGGGCCTCAGTTTCAACCTCGTGCTTCAAGCCATGGTCAACATGGGCGTGGCCGTGGGCATGCTTCCGACAACCGGGCAGCCGTTGCCGCTTGTCAGCATGGGCACCACGAGCATCCTGTTCACCTGTTTGGCCATCGGCATCGTGCTGAGCGTGAGCCGCAGTGTGGAACCACCAACGATCGAAAGCGGCACCGACGCCCCGCAGAAAACGCGTCGCACCACCACTTCAACGCAAGGCCATGCCGGAGAACCCGCGCTCGCTTAACGTGATGATCAGTGGAGGTGGCACGGGCGGCCACATCTTCCCCGCTATCGCGATCGCCAATGCGATCAAAGAGCGCGAGGCGGGCACGCAGTTCTTGTTCGTTGGCGCGGAAGGGAAAATGGAAATGGAGAAAGTGCCCGCAGCGGGTTACCGTATCGAAGGGCTTCCAATACGTGGTTTCCAGCGCAACGCGCTGTGGAAGAACATCGGCTTGCCGCTGCGCCTGTTGCGCAGCATGTTGAAAGCCCGCCGCTTGGTCCGCGATTTCAAACCGCATGTTGCCGTGGGGGTTGGCGGCTATGCCAGTGGACCTACGCTGGCCGCAGCGCAACGCATGGGGGTGCCGACGTTGATCCAAGAGCAGAACAGCCATGCAGGGGCCACCAACCGTATGCTCGCGAAACGCGTGGATCGGGTGTGCGTGGCATACACGGGCATGGAGAAGTACTTCCCGAAAGAGAAGATCCTGCTCACCGGGAACCCGGTACGGCAGGAGGTGGTGCGCCTTGCGGGTAAACGCCCACGTGGCATGGAACACTTCGGATTGGTCGAAGGTCGACCGGTGCTCTTCGTTACCGGTGGGAGTCTGGGTGCGCGTGGTATAAATAAGGGTATTGAAGCCGCTCTGCCGATGCTGAGGGAGAACGGGATACAGGTGATCTGGCAGACAGGCACCACCTATCTGCAACAAGCGCAAGCCGCTGTTGCGCGGCTTGGCTACACCGAATGCAAAGTCAGCGCTTTCGTTGCGCACATGGACCTTGCATACGCCATTGCCGATCTGGTAGTGGCGCGCGCAGGCGCCATCAGCGTAAGCGAATTGTGCTTGGTGAAGTTGCCGGCCATTCTGGTGCCGTTACCGACCGCTGCTGAAGATCACCAGACGAAGAACGCGCGCGCGCTCACCGACCGCAATGCTGCAGTGCTCGTGCGCGATGAGGACACGGTCACGGAACTCGGCGCGCGCATCGTTGAGTTGATGAACGATCAACCCGCTCGCGAAAAGCTTGCTCTTGCCATGGCCGCATTGGGCATGAGCAACGCTGCGGAAGCCATCGCCGCTGAAACCATACGCCTCGCCCGCCAATGAGCATGCACAACGCACATACGCTCTTCTTCATCGGCATTGGCGGTATCGGCATGAGCGGTCTGGCGCGCTATTTCCGCCGCAGCGGCGCGAACGTCGCGGGCTATGATCGCACCCCGAGCGAGATCACCGGACAGTTGCAAGGCGAAGGCATCCACCTGATGTTCTCCGAGGATCCGCGCTTGATACCGGAAGAGTTCTTGAACGCCGATGCCAGCGATGTGCTGGTGGTGCGCACGCCCGCAGTCCCCGTGACCAGTCCACTGTTGAAGTACTGGCAGGATCGCGGCGCGCGGATCGTGAAGCGTGCGGAACTCTTGGGGATGATCACTATGGACCGCCGCACGGTGGCGGTCGCCGGTACGCATGGCAAGACAACGGTGAGCACCATGCTTGCGCATTTGTTGCGGGAAGGTGGCGTGCCGTGCAATGCGTTCCTCGGTGGTGTGAGCGTGAACTACCGCAGCAATATCCTGCTCGACAACAGTGCCGTGGTGAACGTGGTGGAAGCCGATGAGTACGACCGTAGCTTCCTGCAGCTGCGCCCGAGCGAGGCCATCATTACCGCAATGGACCCGGACCATCTGGACATCTACGGAACGGCCGAAGCCATGTACGAGGCGTACGCACAATTCGCCGCATTGTGCTCGGGCACCGTGCTGGCGCGCCGTGGCTTGAGCAGCCGCTTGCGCCATGCCAATGTGAAGGAGTACACGCTTACCGAACCGGCCGATGCATACGCGGCGAACGTGCGCGTGGAGAATGACGCGTACCACTTCGATCTGCATGCGCGCGGCGTTGCGATCACCGGTCTCACGCTCGGAATGCCGGGCAGGCACAACGTGGAGAATGCCGTTGCCGCCAGCACGATCGCCTTGGAATTGGGCGTCACTCCGGAACGTATCAAACAAGGCCTGGCTTCCTTCAAGGGGGTGGAGCGCCGGTTCGATGTGCGGTTCAAAGGCGCGAAGAGCGTGTACGTGGACGATTACGCACATCACCCGAAGGAGCTGGAGGCGGCCATCCGCAGCGCGCGCGAGATGTATCCCGGCCGTACCGTCACCGGCATTTTCCAGCCGCACCTGTTCACTCGTACCCGCGACTTCGTGGATGGGTTCGCCAACGCGCTCGCTTTGCTGGACGAGTTGATACTGCTGGAGATCTACCCGGCGCGTGAGGAACCGATCGAAGGCATATCCAGCTCGTGGCTGTTGGAGCAGGTGCCCATGAAACGCAAGATGTTGGTGAAGAAGGAAGACCTGTTGAAGGAGCTGGAAGGTCGCCCCATCGATGTGCTGCTGACGCTCGGCGCAGGGGATATCGATCGCAGTGTGCCGGCCATCGTTAACCTCTTGAACCAACGCGAGCGATGAAAACGCGGATCCAGAACGCCAAGAAGTGGTTGCGCCCCGCCGCCTATAGCGCGGGTGCGCTCCTCTTGCTCACCGGGCTCGGTTTCGTGGAGGCCACGAACGATCGCGCTGTGTGCAACGAATTGGTCGTGGATGTGGACGGCCGTTCCGATATGCACTTCATCGATGCCGATGCCGTCCGCGCGAAAGTGAACCAAGTGGCCCCCATCACCGGTATGGCTTTGGGCGATCTGCCGATCAAGTTGATCGAGGACACGCTGCGCACCCTTCCCAGCGTGGCCGCAGCGGATGCTTACCACACGCTCGATGGCAAGTTGCATGTGCGCGTGCGTCAGCGTGAGCCCATCGTTCGGGTGATCGTCGCCAACGGCCACGATTTCTACATCGACAAGGATGGATGGACGATGCCAGTGAGCGACAACTGGACGGCGCGCGTGCCGGTAGCCGTTGGAAGCATACTTGAACCCGTGACTTCCCAAGGTGTCCGGAACGTGCTTGTGGCTGATAGCGCGGCCAAGGATTCGCGCGCAGCACTGGTGTACAGCGTGGCGCTCACCCTGCACAGCGATCCCTTCTGGAGCGCGATGATCGACCAGATCGTGGTGCGCACCGATGGCCAGTTCGAACTGGTGCCCCGCGTGGGCCCGCGCCGCGTGATGATGGGCTTCGGCGGCCAATTGCACCAGCGCCTCGCCAAGCTCAATGTGTTCTACGAAAAAGGGATCGCCAACGGCGACTGGCGCCGCTACGAACGCCTCGACCTGCGATTCGCCGACCAGGTGATCGCCACCAACCGCAACCAAACCACAACGTCAACCCACTGATCCAAAATGGAAAACAGCAATCAGGACATCGTCGCCGGTCTCGACATCGGTACCACCAAGATCGCCTGTATCGTAGGGCGCAAGAACGAACAAGGGAAGATCGAGATCCTCGGCAAGGGCCAGAGCCGCAGCGACGGAGTGACGCGCGGTGTGGTGGCCAACATCCAGAAGACCGTGGACAGTATCATCCTTGCGGTGAAGGCCGCCGAGGACAGCTTCGGCATCAACATCCGATCGGTGCACGTTGGCATTGCAGGACAGCACATCCGCAGTTTGCAACACCGCGGTATCCTGACACGCGATACACTGGAGGATGAGATCCAACAGAAGGATATCGACCGCCTCATCGATGATATGCACAAACTGGTGATGCCGCCGGGCGAAGAGATCATCCACGTGCTGCCACAGGAGTACATCGTCGACAACGAGCAGGGGATCAAGGATCCGATCGGCATGAGCGGGATCCGCATGGAAGCCAACTTCCACATCATCACTGGCCAGATCACCGCCGCGCGCAACATCAACAAGTGCGTGCACCGTGCGGGTCTGGAAGTGACCGGTCTCGTGCTGGAGCCATTGGCCAGCGCGGATGCGGTGCTGAGCGCCGAAGAGAAGGAGGCCGGTGTGGTGCTGGTGGACATCGGAGGTGGCACGACGGACATCGCCATCTTCTTCGACGGCATCATCCGCCACACCGCGGTGATCCCCTTCGGTGGGAACGTGGTCACCGATGACATCCGCCAAGGATGCAGCATCATGCGCGACCAGGCCGAACAGCTGAAGTGCAAGTTCGGCAGCGCGTTGGCCGCCGAGAACCGCGAGAACGAAGTGGTGTGCATACCGGGCTTGCGTGGTCGCGAACCGAAGGAGATCAGCTTACGCATGCTGGCCGACGTGATCCAAAGCCGCATGGAGGAAGTGCTGCAACAGGTGCACTACGAGATCAAGAACAGCGGATTGGAGAACCAGATGATCGCCGGCATCGTGCTCACCGGTGGTGGTGCTCAATTGAAGCACTTGAAGCAACTCACCGAGTACGTGACCGGTCTACCGGCCCGCATCGGCTACCCCAACGAGCACTTGGCGAACAGCACCGTTGACGATGTGACCAGTCCGCTCTATGCGACCGGTGTAGGCTTGGTGATGAAAGGCTTCGACCACTTGGCGCGCCGCAAACCGGAGGAGAAGGCCGCTGTCCCGAAAGTGAAAGACCACAGCACCCGCACGGCCGGCAACTTCTTCACCCGCGTACTGGAGGGTGCCAAGGGCATCCTGGACGACGATCACGAGTGAACACCGCACCGTTGACAGAACACGAAAGCAACACACAGCCCGCCATCAGCATTAACGGACTTTCGTACGGGCCGATGTTTCCCGACCGCAACGACAGCCTAAGTACGGGCCGATGATCATCGGCCCCGACAAAACCACAAGCCATGAAATTCGATCTTCCAAAAGAGCTCTCATCGATCATCAAGGTGATCGGCGTGGGTGGTGGTGGCAGCAATGCCGTCAACCACATGTTCGCCCAAGGCATCAAGGGCGTTGACTTCATCATCTGCAATACCGATAAGCAGGCGTTGGACGTCAGCCCGGTCCCCGTGAAACTCCAACTGGGTGTGGCGCTCACCGAAGGTCTCGGCGCCGGCTCCATACCGGAGCGTGGCAACCAAGCTGCGCAGGAGAACATCGACGAGATCCGCCAATTGCTCGGCACGCGCACCAAGATGGTGTTCATTACTGCGGGCATGGGGGGTGGCACCGGCACCGGGGCGGGTCCCGTGATCGCGCGGATCGCCCGTGAAATGGGCATTCTCACCGTGGGTATCGTTACCATGCCGTTCAGTTGGGAGGGCCGCAAGCGGAAACAACAAGCCACTGCCGGTATCGAGGAACTGCGGCAGGCCGTTGATACGCTCTTGGTGATCAACAACGAGAAGCTGCGTGAACTGTTCGGCAACCTCAATGTGGGTGAGGCGTTCATTCACGCGGACAATGTGCTGACGACCGCAGCGCGCGGCATCGCTGAGATCATTACCGTTACCGGAAAGGTGAACACCGATTTCGAGGACGTGAAGACCGTGATGAGCAACAGCGGCGTTGCGATCATGGGCAGCGCCGAATGCGCAGGGGAGGACCGTGCGTTGCGTGCGGCCCAAGAGGCGCTGGCTTCACCGCTGCTCAACGACAACGACATCAGCGGTGCCAAGTACGTACTGCTGAACATCACTTACGGTGATAAGGAAGTCCTGATGGACGAGATCACCGGCATCACCGATCACATCCAGGATGCGGCAGGCAGCACGGCCGACGTGATCTGGGGCTATTGCCAGGACACGTCGCTCGGTGAGAAAGTGCGTGTAACGGTGATCGCCACAGGCTTCCGTGTGCAGCCTGATGCGGCCACGTTGGAACCTGCCAAGCCCGAGCGCAAGGTTGTTCCGTTGGCTGCCGATATGCCCACCATGATCACCGAGCCGATCCGGAATCCCGTTGCGCACTCGTTGCCCAGGGCCGAGGCGCCCATGCCGAAAGTGGAGCCCACGCTCAGCGAGCCGTACCTGAAAACGGTCGTCCCTGCTCCTTCACTCGTTGTTGCTTCGAGCATCGTCGAGAAGCCGTCTCCTGCGCCTGTTGCCGCGGTTCCGGCTCCAGCGGTTGCTCCTATGGCCACCCCTGCACCGGTTGCCGCTGCTCCTGCCCCAGCCGTTGCGCCCAAGTTGGAACCCGCTGCGAAAGTCGAGGAGCCCCTTACGCAGAACACCTTCGAATTCGAGGTGACCAATACGGTGCACCACGCGCCAGCACCGCCCCCTGAGGTTCCGGAGAAGATCGTGCATCAACTGACCCCGACGCCGCTCGTGTTGACGCAGACGGCCGAGCCCTTGCGCAACGAGCGACTGGCCCCGGCGGAGCACCAGATGCGTGTGGAGGACCGGATCGCCAAGATGCGCGAGCTGACGCTGAAACTGCGGAGCCCGAATGGCTTGGCCGATCTGGAACGCGAACCGGCTTACAAGCGCAAGAACCTCACCCTCACCGATGGTCCGCGCAGCACGGACAGCAATGTGAGCCGCTACACGCTGAGCGAAGAGACCGACGAGAACGGCGAGCGCCGCACGGAGATCAAGAAGAACAACCCGTTCCTCCACGATAACGTGGATTGATCGCCACCATGGATCTGAAGACCCGCATTGATGCGGACATCAAGTCGGCCATGTTGGCCAGAGAGAAGGACAAGCTGAACGCTTTGCGTGCGATCAAAAGCGCCATCCTTCTGGAGATGACCAAGGAAGGCGGTGGAGGTGACGGCATCAGTGAGGAGGCGGGCCTCAAGATCCTCGGCAAGCTGCACAAGCAACGCGCGGAGGCCGGCGCCATCTTCAAGCAACAAGGGAGGGAAGACCTTGCGAACGAGGAGGAGGTGCAGGCCAAGGTGATCGAAGCCTATTTGCCTGCGCGTATGAGCGAAGCCGATGTGCGCGCGGAAGTCGCGAAAGTGATCGCGGACATGGGTGCAAGCGGCATGGCCGCCATGGGCAAGGTGATGGGCGAAGCGAACAAACGGATGGCCGGTAAGGCCGATGGCAGCGCCATTGCCGCCATCGTGAAGCAACTGCTGGCCGGATAAGAGGTTGGTTGGGTTGGGACGCGGACGGCGGCAACGGGCCGCCGTTCGCGTCTCAAGCCGCAGCTACTTTCGGCGCATGGTGCACTTGCTCGCCCAACTCCGCGCATACAGCGATAAGCTGGTGGTGTTGCCTGAGGAGGATCGGGTGCGGTTCGAGGGCATCATGCATATGGCCTCGTTCGCAAAGGGCCAGCACCTATTGAAGATCGGACAGGTGTGCGACCATGTCTGTTTCCTCGGTAGCGGTTTGGTCCGTGCGTACCGCATCCACGATGGCGAAGACCTTACTGAGCAGTTCTTTTTCGATGACAACTACGCCACGGAGTACGAGAGTTTCTTGACCCGCACACCAAGCACGGTCGGGCTCGTTGCAATGGAGCCGACCACCCTTCTCCGCTTCAACCATGCCGACCTGCAGCAGCTCTACATAACCTGTCCCATGGCCGAGCGCATGGGCCGCTTGATCGCCGAGCACATCTTCACCGGCAGCGCCCGGCGCACCCGCAGCTTGCTGTTCGATACGCCCGAGCAACGTTACCTGGCCCTCATCAAGGAACGGCCGAAGGTGATGGCCCGTGTGCCTCAGAAGTACATCGCCAGCTATTTGGGGTTGAAGCCTGAAAGCCTGAGCCGCATACGGGCGCGCCTGACCAGGAAACCGGTTTGATTTCTTAACCGAAGTCATCGTCGTCCTTTCTTCTTTGGAGGAACATTTGTGCCCGTTACCGATCACCACATGCGCGCTGCCCTCCTCCCAGCTTTTCTCGCCCTCTTCACATCGCCTCTTTTCGGTCAAACGCATACGCAAACCGTGCGCGGTCGCATCCTCGATGCCGAGAGCGGCAGTCCGGTGGAACTGGCCGTGGTGACAGTGAAGGATGCGCAACCGGCGATCGGTTCCGAGACCGACGTGCAAGGCCGGTTCACGCTACGGAATGTTCCCATAGGCCGGCAGGTGTTGCAGGTGGCGGTATTCGGCTACAAGCCCTTGGCCACAACGCCGATGATGGTTTTGAGCGCGAAGGAACTGGTGCTCGACATTGAACTGGAGCCGGAGGCCAAGCAGTTGAACGAAGCCGTGGTGAAAGGCGGCAGCGCGGCACGTGATCAATTGAACAACGAGATGGCCACGCTCAGCGCGCGCACCTTCGATGCGGCCATGGCCGAGCGCTTCGCCGGAAGTCGCGCCGACCCCGCACGCATGGCCACCAACTTCGCCGGGGTGAGCGGCGCCAACGACGGCCGCAACGACATCATCATCCGCGGGAACTCACCCAGCGGCCTTCTTTGGCGATTGGAAGGCGTCGACATCCCCAGCCCCAACCACTTCAACAGTTTCGGCAGCACCGGTGGGCCGGTGGGCATGCTCAATAACAACACGCTCGCGAAGAGCGATTTCATGACGAGTGCTTTCCCGGCCACCTATGGCAATGCGATCAGCGGAGCATTCGACCTGTCCATGCGCAACGGCAATGATCAGGAACATGAGTTCTTGACGCAGATCGGCTTCAACGGCTTCGAGCTTGGTGCCGAAGGGCCGATCGACAGCGCAAGCCACAGCAGCTATTTGGTGAACTACCGCTACAGCACGCTGCAGGCGTTCCAGGCCGTGGGACTGGAGTTCGGTACCGGCAGCGCGGTCCCCAAGTACCAGGACCTCAGCTTCAAGTTGAATTTGCCCATGAAGGGGAACAACCGGATAACGCTTTTCGGTTTGGGTGGCCTCAGCAGTGTGGATCTGTTGGGCAGTGAAACCGACTTCAGCGAACGCAATGACAACGACCTCTTCGGCACCGATACCCAGGACATCATCAACAAGAACGCGACCGGCATCGTGGGTGCTTCATGGACCAAGTGGTACAACACCAACACGAGCACGAAGCTGACCGTCGCCGCTACTTACCAGAACGAGAACACGAACGTTGACTCGTTGACCTGGAGCACCGGGGCACCGAGCGAGATCACACTGCTCGATCGCGATCCCGTTTGGAAAAGCGACAATGAGCAACGCACCTACGTGGCGCACCTCCAATTCCGCAACAAGGTGAACGCGCGAAACACCATTACGGCAGGACTTGTCGCCAACTACTACGATGTCTCCTTCCTGCAGCGGCTTTTCCGACTTGATACAGTTAGTGGCGGCGCATGGGATGTGTTGCAGACCGGTTCCGGCGCGCAGTTGCTGGGTCAGGCGTACGCGAACTGGAAGCACTACTTCACGGAGAAGGTTCAGGTGAACATCGGCTTGCATGGGCAATACCACGACCTGTCCGGAGCCACAGCTATCGAACCCCGCGCCGGTTTGTCCTACAAGCCTTCGGAGCAGAGCACGTGGTCAGTGGCATATGGTCTTCATTCCCAATTGCAGCCGTTGCCGGTGTACTTCAATACACGGCCCGACGGATCGCCCACCACGAACGGGAAGCTCGGTTTCACGCGCAGCCACCATGGCGTGCTGGCGTACGATCGCCGCCTGGGTACGGATTGGCGGTTGAAGTTCGAAACGTACTACCAATGGTTGTTCGACGTGCCGGTGGAACGCGATAGCAGCTCCTTCACGATGCTCAATACCGGGGCGGATTTCGGTTCGCCCACCGAAGACGATCTGGTGAACGATGGCAACGGCCGCAATTACGGCGTGGAACTGACGGTGGAACGCACCTTCCGCAACGGGTTCTATGGGCTTTTTACCGCGAGCGTGTTCAAGAGCGAGGCGCGCGCGAGCGACAACGCATGGCGCAGCACCACCTTCGATGCGGGCTATGTGATCAACGCGCTGGCGGGCCGCGAATGGAAAGTGGGCAAACGCGGTAACACGATCTCGGTGGATCTCAAGGGCACCCTCGCGGGCGGGCGCCGCTACACGCCGATCGACATGGAGGCATCGGTGGCGCAGCGCCGCGAAGTACGGGACGGGTCGCGTACCAATGAACTGCAATACGACCCCTATTTCCGGGCCGACGTGAAGCTGTTCTACCGCATGCAGCGCAAGCATGTGACACACGAGCTGGGCATCGATCTGCAGAACGTGAGCGGCCAGCGCAACATCTACGCACGCTACTTCGATGACCGCACGCAGGAAGTGGTCACCGAGTACCAGCTGGGCTTTTTCCCGATACCGCTGTACCGTTTGCTGTTCTAAGGAACTTCACTCCACCACCAACTTGAAACCCACGCCGTGCACGTTGTTGATGGCAACGCGGGGGTCTTCGCGCAGGTACTTGCGCAGGCGGCTGATGAACACGTCCAGGCTCCGGCCAAGGAAGTAGGTGTCATCGCCCCACACCATGTTCAAGACCAGTTCGCGCGGTAGCACTTGGTCCTGGTGCATGCAGAGCAGCCGTAGCACTTCAGCCTCGCGCTTGGTGAGTTTGCGTTCGCCGCTCGGGTGGCCCAGCACCAGGTTACGGAAGTCGAACGCGTACGAACCGATCGTGAAATTGTCGCGTTCGCGCTTTCCGTCGCCCTTGCCCAATGTGCGGCGCAGGATGGCCTCGATGCGCAAGGCCAGCTCCTCGTGGCTGAACGGCTTGGTGACGTAGTCATCACCACCCGCCTTGAAACCGGCGATGCGATCATCGGTCTGGCTCTTGGCGGTGAGGAACACGATCGGGATCTGTTCGTCGGTGGTCCGGATGTCCTCGGCCAAGCTGAAGCCGTCCTTCTGCGGGAGCATCACATCCAGGATGCACAGATCGTAGGCATGTTCGTTGAAGTACTTGAGGCCCTCCTTGCCATCGCGGCACAGGTGTACCGTGTAGCCTTTCCGTTTCAGCATGTCGTGGATCACGAAGCCGAGGTTGGCATCGTCTTCCACCAGCAGGATGTTGGCTTTCTGTGTGCTCATGTTTCAGGTCAACGGTAGTTGAACGGTGAACGTGCTTCCCTTCCCCGGTTCGCTGTGGACATGGATGCTGCCACCATGCGCCTGCACGATCTGGCGTACGTGGTGCAAGCCCAAGCCGAAGCCCTTCACGTTGTGCATGTTGCCCGTGGGTACGCGATAGAACCGGTCGAAGATGTGTTTGATGTGCTCGCGCTTCATGCCGATCCCGGTGTCGCGCACGGCAATGCTCAGCGCCACACGGTCGTTGGTCGTGCGCACTTCGATCCGGGGTGTTTCGCCTCCGTACTTCAGTGCATTGTCCAGCAAGTTGAAGATCACGTTGTGCAGGTGTACGGCATCGCCTTCAACGGTGTGGCGCGCGGCGGACAGGTCGAGGTGGAGACTTCCGTTGTGCTCGCGCAGTTGCAAGGTGAAGGCATCGGCAGCGAGTGCGATGATCTTGTGCGTGTCGATCGCCTCCTTCTTCAATTGCAGTTCGCCGCTTTCGAGCGTGCTTAACTGGAGGACCCGTTCCACCTGGGTGCGCAGCCGTTCGTTCTCGGTGCGTATGATGCGGGCGTATTCCCGGAGGCGTTCCGGTTCGTGCACGATCCCCGGATCGGCAAGCACCTCGCTGCTCAAGGCGATGGTACTGATGGGCGTCTTCAGTTCATGGGTCATGTTGCCGATGAAGTCGTTCTTCATCTCGCCGAGTTTCTTCTGCCGCAGGATCGTCCAAACGCTGTACGCCAAGAAGGTGAACACGATGAGCGTAACGATGGCCGGGAAGATCCACGTGAACGCACTGGCATGTGATGTTTGGACCGCCAAAACCGCGCGGCGGGGGAAGAGCACCCCGAAGTAGTGCCCGTCCTTGTCCAGCTTCTGCAGCTGGGTATGCGGTATGGTATCCGTCAGCACGCTATCGGCCTGGCTCACGTAGTTGCCGTAGACGATTTTGTCCGTGAAGCAATCGTAGATGCCGTACTCGAAATCGTCAACGATGTTCCGGCGCAGGAATTCCTGTTTCAGCAGCTGCTCCAGCAGGTACGGATGGATGGTGTCGTTCATGGTAACGGCGAAGTAGTTCGGCCGTTCCTGCTTCACCGCATCGAAGAGGTTGCTGGGGTCCTTGTTGATGGAAAGGATACGCTTGGTGACATCGGTGAGCGCGATGATCACCCGATCGTTGAATTGCTTCGCATCGGCCACGCGCTGCTCCTGTTGCAGTTGCTCCTGCTCGCGTTTCACGCTGAGCAATTGGTCGAGCCACAGGACTTGCGTGAGCACTACGCCGATCACGCTCAGCACGGCCAGCAGTACGATGGTGCCTATGGATCTCCTGCGCATCGGTTCGCGACGAAAATAGGATCGGTCCGTTCGACGGGAACGGCCTTAACGTTCCGTTGACTTGTCAGAATCCCTCGCCTTCACTGCCGCCGGGCTCCCCGCGCTGTTGCTGTCCTTTCCGCCGGAACAGCGAGGCATCCTGCTGCCCGAAACGCCAGGTGATGGTGAACCGCAGGAAGCGCTGCTCGCGCCGGCGCCAGCTTTCCTGCGTGAAATCGGCCGTTTCGTACCGCGTGCCCCAACGCCTGGTGAAGAAGATGTCGTTCACGGACAACGATGTGCTCAGTTGCTTTCCGAAGTCCTTGCTCACCGAGGCGTCCATGCCCCATTGCTCCAACTGCTCGCCTTGTGGTATGGGCCGGGCGCCTTCGTACTCCGCGTTCAGTTGAGCGCCCCATTGTTTGGGGAGCTTTTGGTTCAGGGCTGCTTTTCCGTTGACGACCCACCCGCTGTTGCTGTACGCGCCGTCGCCCAAGCCGACTTCGAGGTATTGGAGCGTGCCGCTGAGCGTGAATTGGGTGCCTTTCAGTGGTTCCCATTTCACCGTGTTCTCCCAGCCGTAGGTCCAACTGTCGTCGCCGTTCACGAAAGTGCTCACGAGTATGGAGGAGTCACTGGGCGAAGGGTACACGTAACTCGTGATCACATCGCTGGTGTGTTTGGCGAACACGGATGTAAGCCATGTATGCCTTTCCCCGAAGGGCAGGAGGTGGTTCATTTCGGCGATCTCCATCAGTTCAGGCCCCAAGGCCGGGTTGCCGATCCGGAAGCTGCGGCTGTCGCTGAACATGACGAAAGGCATCACCTGCCAGTGATTGGGACGGTTGATCTTGCGGCTCACGTTGAACTGGAACTCACGGCCATCGTCCCATTTCCGGCTGACATAGATCGCTGGGAACACGGCCTTCAGCAAGTCGTTGCCACCATCCGGGTAACGGAACGATACGGAAGGGCTGCCGTTGCGCTCTGCTTCGAACCATGTTTGTTCCACGCGCAATCCCGTTTGCACGGTCCAATGCTCGCTCAACTTGTGTTGCCAGTTGAAATAGATGGCGTTGATGATGTCGGTCACTTTCTGATCACTGCTCAAGGCGGTGTCCGGGACTTCCGCACCGGCGCTGTCGAAGAAGACACCGATCCGGTTGTCCTCCTGTTTCATGCTGCTCTTGAAGCCGTATTCCAAGCGAGTACTGTCATTGCGCGGATCCTGGGCATCGAACTGGAAGGTCCATTGCTGACCCTGAGTACCGCCGATATTGTGCTGTAACACCGGGTTCCCCGGCAACAACACACCACCCGCGTCGTACCCGTAACGCTCATAACGCGAATCGCTGCTGCGGTCGCTCAAGTTCCAGTTCAGATCCGCCGTCCATTCCTTTCCCTGCTTCGGGCTCTTGCGTCGAAAGCCCAACGAGCCGTTCATGTTGTAGCCATCGTTCTCCTGCATGTTGGCCTGGGTACCGGAGTTGGTGGTCGAACCGAAGCCATCGGAATTCGTGTACGCTTGGTCGTCGGTCGTATTGAACCCGCGCGAATTGAAGCCCCCACCGATCGTAACGGTGCTGCGGTTCGTGAGGGCGTAGTCCACCCCGAAGCGTCCTCCGTACATCCTTCGTGTGCTATTGCTCTCACCCTCTTGGTCGAAGCCGGTGATGGTCTCCCCGTTGGCCCGATCCGTCCGACTGCTGCGCTGGTCGGTTTTGCTGTCGTTGATGTTGCCGTTCCCGCTGATGTTGAAGGTGAGGGGGCCTTCCTTCACCTGCAAGTTGCCCCCCAGTGAGTAGCGGCCGTTGGTGCCAACGCCCGCCTGCAACTGGCCGGTGTAGCCGGGCTTCGTGGTCTTCTTCAGCACAACGTTCACAATGCCTCCGGTGGAGCTGGCGTCGAACGTCACACCCGGGTTCGTGATCACTTCGATCCGGTCGATCTCTTCCGCCGGGATCTGCTCCAGTTGCAATAGCGATGGTCTGCCGTCCACAAGGATCTGGGGTGTGTAGTTGCGCATGGTCACGTTGCCCTCAACATCCACACTGAGGCCGGGCACGTTCTTCATCACATCGGTGGCGTTCCCGCCGCGCGCTGCGATGTCCTTGTCCACGTTGTACACGCGGCGGTCCACCTGAAGTTGCATGCGGTTCTTCTCGCCGGTCACTTTCGCATCGCGCAACAAGGTGGCGTCCGGCTGGATGCGCAAATTGCCAAGGTCCTTTTCCGGTTGTTCGCGGCCGAGGGTCACCTCTTGCTCAAGCGGCGCATATCCGATGAAGCTCACGGTGACCTTGAACCGGCCGAACCGTAAACCTTCCACCATGAAGTCGCCATTGGTTTTGGCGATGCTCCCGCCAACAATGCTGTCGCCGATGAGGCGCCGCACGGTAACGGTGGCATACTCGGCGGGCGTGTTGGTGGCGCCGTCCATCACCTTACCGTAAAGTTTCCCGATCGCTGGTCCGTTCTGAGGCGGCCGTTGCGCATAGTACGCCCCGCCGATGAGCAGGAGGGGTAGGAGAAGTACAACCCGCCATAGGGCGGGAAAGGGCTTGTGCAACAGCATGAAGTGCGAAAGTAGAGGCGTGATGAGGCCGGTCATGCTACGAGGACAGGCCATCCTTCCACATGGCCAGCGACTTAACGTCTTTTCACAGCGTGGTAGCTGGGGAAAGAGAAAGCCCCAGCAATTGCCGGGGCTTTCGTTGTTGCTTGTTGTTCGGGATCACTCGTCACCGAAGCTGCTGCCGCCGCCGCGATCGTAACCGCCGCCGCCACCGCCGCCACGCTCGCGACGCTCGTAGCCACCACCACCACCACCGCTGCGGCGATCACCTCCGCCTCCGCCGCCGTAGCCACCACCACCACCACGGCGATCTCCACCGCCGCCACCGTAGCCACCGCCACCACGGCGATCACCACCACCGCCACCGAAACCGCCACCACCTTCGGTGCGAGGACGAGCCTCGTTCACCACCAAGTCACGGCCGCTCACCCCGAAACCGTTCAATGCTGCGATCGCCGCACGTCCGTGCTCGTCGTTGCTCATTTCCACGAAGCCGAATCCACGGCTCCGGTTCGTTGCCTTATCCAAGATGATCTTAGCCGAGGTCACCTCGCCGTACTGGCCGAAAAGGTCCTGAAGGTCTTGGTCCTTCACGCTGTACGGAATATTCGCTACGTAAATGTTCATGTCCACTGACGGTTTGAGATGCTTCCGTGTGTTTGGTTTTTGTGGAAGCGGGCGCCAAAGTAGGGAAATTCCTTTCCGGGCCAAGGCCCTGCTTCCGGGACCTGTCCGGTGGAAAAGGGAAGGCCACCCTCCCGGATGGCCCTTCCTTCGTCCAGGACGGTGGGGGTCAGTCCACCAACAACCGTTGCATGCTGCGTTCGCTACCAACGGTCACGCTCACCAAGTACATGCCCGTTCCCAAGCGGGTGCCCAGGTCCAGGGTGTGGTTCAGTTCTCCGCCAGCGGCCATGGCCTGTTCAGTGTGCACGCGTTGGCCCAAGCCATCGAACACATCGATCACGGCGGCCACCTCTTTTTCCGAGGCTAAGCCTGTCAACCGCAGGGTGACGCGCCCGTCGCGAACGGGATTGGGGAAGAGTAAAAGTTCCACCCCTGGCCCCTCGGCATCGGCCAATTGCAGGCTGCCTCCGCTGAAGCTGTTGTTCCCCACCATGGTGCAGGTTT
>JBDTSG010000080.1:0-23220 GCA_039931265.1 Flavobacteriales bacterium | reverse complement strand
TTCCACGGCGCAGTTCATTTTGGAGTACGATGGTTCGCTCACGGCCGTCGCGTCAACCCTTCAGCCTGCTGTTGACGGCATGAGGATACACCATGCTCGAACGAACAGTTCGGGCCAACTGGCTTACGCCGCCACGCGCCCGGGCCAAAGCCTACTGGGCCTCGGCTCAGTGAGCCAAGGCTTGGGGAGTTGTTATGAGGGGGCCGCGCCCCTGAGCATGGCCACCGGGGTCTTCAGCCTCGAAACATCCGTCCTGAACAGTTCTCCGGCCCAACCGTTCCTATCGGGCTACGAATTGACGTTCCCGAACACGTCTTTCATCACATCGATCGTTTGCCGCAATGAGGTCATTGAACCCAGCACCGTTGATGCGTTCAGTGCATACCCCACACCCGCCTCGGAGACGATCACCATAGAACAAGCCAGCATCAGCAGCGCAACGCTGACCATCACCGATGCAATGGGCCGGGAGGTGTACACGTCGCCTTTCAGCGCGCGTGCCGAAGTCGATGTCAGGGTCTGGCCACCAGGAGTGTATATTTTGCAGCTGGTGGAAACCATTTCGGCTACAAACCAGATAGCGGTCTTTATGGTCGTTCGTTGAGCCGCCTGCTTTCGAGTGCCTGTTAACCCAAGACGGGCAAAGCGAACGAATAAGATCTCAACTCAACCCGCTGATCACCCCGTTGCTGTCGATGTCCATGCCCTCGGCAGCGGGTGTCTCCGGAAGTCCGGGCATGCGCATGATGTTGCCGAGGATGGGGATGACGAAGCCAGCACCAGCTGCGATCTCGATGTCGTTCACCGTCACCTTGAAACCTTCGGGTGCATTGCGCAGCGTTGGGTCATCGCTGAAGCTGTACTGCGTTTTCGCCATGCAGATGGGCAGGTTCGTGAGGCCCAGCTTCTTGATCTTGCCCAAGGCGGTCTGCGCCGCACCGCCGTACACCACGCGCTCGGCGCGGTAGATCTCGCGGGCGATCAGGTCGATCTTGCTTTCGATGCTCAGTTCCAATTCGTACAGCGGATGGAATTTGCTCTGCCCGCCTTCCACGACTTTCACAACAGCGGCTGCCAGGTCGGTCATGCCTTCGCCCCCATCGGAGAAGCCCTTGGCGAGGACAGCGGCGCTGCCTTGCTCGGCGCAATAGGCCTTCACCAGTTCGATCTCTTCGTCCGTATCCGTGGGGAAGTGATTGATCGCCACCACCGCCTTCACGCCGAACTTGGCAATGTTCTGGATGTGCCTGCCCAAATTGGCGAGACCGGTTTTGACGCGCGCGGCGCTGGGCACGCCCACTTCCGGTTTTTCCGCACCACCGTGGTAACGCAGCGCGCGGATCGTGGCCACGATCACAGCAGCCTTGGGGTTGAGGCCGCCCGCACGGCACTTGATGTCGAAGAATTTCTCGGCACCGAGATCGGCACCGAAACCCGCTTCGGTGATCACGTAGTCGGCCAAGCTGAGGCCCATCTTGGTGGCGAGGATGCTGTTGACGCCTTGCGCGATGTTGGCGAACGGACCGCCGTGCAGGATGGCGGGATTGCCCTCGAGCGTCTGCACGAGATTGGGCATGATGGCCTGCTTCAACAGCAGGGCCATTGCGCCCTGCGCTTTCAGGTCACGGGCGAAAATGGGTTTGCGCTCGAAGGTGTTGCCCACGTAGATGGAGCCGAGGCGCTCCTTCAGGTCGTCGATGTTCTTGGCCAGGCACAGGATCGCCATCACCTCACTGGCGGGCGTTATGTTGAAACTGTCCTCGCGCGGAATGCCATTGCCGGTACCACCCAAACCGATCACGATGTCGCGCAACGCGCGGTCGTTCATGTCCATCACGCGTTTCCAACCGATGGTGCGCGGATCGATGCCGAGGCTGCGCGTGCGGCTCTGCAGGTTGTTGTCGATGAGGGCGCTCAGCAGGTTGTTGCTCTTCTCAATGGCCGCGAAGTCGCCGGTGAAGTGGAGGTTGATGTCCTCCATGGGCACCACTTGCGCGTAGCCGCCACCGGCCGCGCCGCCTTTCATCCCGAAGACCGGCCCGAGGCTCGGTTCACGCAGCACCACGGCGGTCTTCTTGCCGAGTTTGTTCATCCCTTCGCACAGGCCGATGCTGGTGGTTGTCTTGCCTTCGCCGGCCGGCGTCGGGCTCAGGGCGGTAACGAGGATGAGATTGCCGTAGCTCGCCTTCGCATCGTTGATCAGCGATAGCGGAAGCTTGGCTTTGAAGCGCCCATACAATTCAAGGTCATCGGAATCGATACCGAGTTTGGCGCCAATAGTGGTGATGGGCAGCAGGTGCGCCTTCTGTGCGATCTCGAGGTCGGAGGGAAATGCCATTGTGGAATGTTGAGCCGTGAAGATGTGGAAACGACGCATGCGATCGCATGTGCGCCAGCGATCCGCTACTCCACGATGATCCGTTGTGAAGGGTTAGCGCCGATGCGCACCAAGTAAATACCGTTGCGCACCCGTGCCCCGGAAGCGTTCCGCAGATCCCAGGTCCACTGCGGTGCGGTGGCAACCACACGCTGCAGCACCATATTTCCCTGTGCATCGGTGATCGCGACTTCCACCGTGGCGCCACGCTGCGGCAAGCTGAACGTTACCCGTTCGTGCGCGGGATTCGGCCATCCGTTCGCGGCGGCAACCGATCCGGTTTCCCGCACCCCCACCAGCGGCGTGAGGTGGCTGCTGTAAACACCGTTGCCATGCGTTCCCACTACGATCAAGCCATCGGCCGTGCGCACCGTCATGCTGTTGATCGGTACGTTGCCGATGCTGCTGGCACCTTCCATTTCCCACACGGTGTTGGTACCATCGAGCAGGTCGGTGCTGAACAGGCCCGCGCTCGTACCAACGAAGTAACGCGCCGGGTCGCCGCCGACAGCAGGATAGATGGCGGCCCAGTAACAGGCCGGGCCATTGCCGGTGCCGTTGGCATTCTGCTCCAGGTTACCGCTGATGTCCGTCCAAGTAGCGCCGGCATCGATGGTGTGCCACACGCTTTTCACACCGTAGTTGCTGAAGGTGAGCAGCCATTCATCGGCGATCTGATCGTTGGGTGCCACGCAGCTCACATAACCGGCTGGCCAGCCCGGCCAATCGATATCGGTGCGCACGGGTGCCGTTGTGTGCAAACTGTCCAACCGGTAGAAACGGCCGGTGCTGGTGCCGTAAACCAAGCGGTTGCTGCGCGCCGCACTGATGTCGCAACAGGTGATGCGCACCGAAATGCTGAGCTGCGATTCCGGTATGATGCTCCAGCCGGTGGTGGGCGCCGTGTACCAGTTGTCGGTAACGGGAACGGTGCCGAGATCGCTGCGGGTCTGGAAGCGGTAGCCGGTGGGCCAATAGATCGTGTTGTTGTTCCAAGGATCCAGCACCAACGGGTTGATGAAGTTGTAGCCGCTTCCACCATCGGGGTCGATGCGTTCGTAACCGGTGATGTTGCCGTTCGCATCCAGGTCCTTCTTGTACAACCGGCCCTGCTGGCTGCTACCGAGCATCCATTGGCCCCCTTGCGCCAACGCACCGTACGCACCGTCGTCCTGGTGCACCACCTTCCAATCCTGGTCCGGGTCGGGGCTCAGCGATAACCACATGCCGTTGTCCTGCAGGCCACCGAGGATACGATCGTCGTTGCCGTTGTCCATCACATGCACCGTGTAGAACTGGCTGGAGATGTATGTGGTGTTGAGGTCGGTCCAGAAAACGCTGTCGGCAAGGCAATCGTTGGTGCGGTGCACGCCACCATCGCTGCCGGTGTACATCACGTTCGGATCGGTGGGGCTGAACGTGGCCCAATGCTGATCGGGGTGGTGGTTCGGATAGACATAGCTCTTCGGATCGGCCGTGTTACAACGGTAGCCGCCGATCCACTTCGTGCTGTCGGGCGAAGCGAAGGCGTTGGTGCTGCGGTACACGTTCGTTCCGCTGATGAACAGCACATTGGTATCGGTCGGGTGCACGGCGATCGCCATGTCATAGCTCGTCTGGGTATTGATGTACGCGAAGTCGAACGTGAAGTAACCGGTGCAGGATCCGTTGGGCAGATTGCTGCTGCGGTTCACCCACACGCCGCCCGTTCCGGTGCCGTCACCACTTATGTAGGTGTACTTCCAAAGCGAATGGCCGTGGGTACCCGTGCCCGGGCTTTCGGTGAACCAGTAAACGGTTTTCTCGTTGCTGGGATCTATACCGATCACGGTGCGCTCGGCGTTCGTCGGGAAACCCGTTGGTGTGATCTCCGTCCAGTTCAACCCGTCGGTGCTCCGCCAGAAACCTTCACTGGGCGTGTTGTTGCCGATGGACGCATAGTAGACACCCGAGGAAGTCACGCGCACTTCGGTGTAGAGCGATGTCTGGGTGATCGTGGTATCGAGACCCAACGTGGCATGCCACGATGTTCCGCCATCGTTGCTGCGGAAGATGCCGTCGTACACCGCTGCCAACACCACAGCGCTATCGTTGCGCGTCGGGTCCACCACAATGCTGTTCACTTGCTTGAAGCTGCCTTTGCGGTTGTACACGTTGTGATCACCGGCAATGGTGCTGGCGAGGTGCGTCCATGTTTGCCCACCATCGGTGCTCTTGAACATGCCATCGCCGGGAAGCAGCGCACTGAAGCTGGTGCCGCTCACCACACCGTAGTTCTCGCCCGTGCCTGCGTACCACTCGTTCTCATGTCCGGCCCGCGGGTCCTGTACAAGGCTGCTGACGCCTGCCATGGCATCGGTAGGACTGGTGCGCACCCACGTTGCACCGGCATCCACACTGCGCCATAGACCACCGGTAACACTTCCGGCAACGAGCACTTGGTCGTTGGTGCGATCCACCAGCACGGCTCGTGTACGCCCGCCCCTGTTTCGGGGGCCGCGCCAAGCCCAATTCAAACTCTTCGTGTCCGATCGGTGCGGCAACGTCGCAGCGAATTCCAGTTCCTTCCTGCGGATGTCTTGCGGCACCTCACCCGTCGCCGGGTCCATGGTGCGTTCGATCGTCCACGCGCGCAATCCGTTCGGATCATCGGCACCCTCACCCATTGGGGTACCAGTGGGTTTACCGGACCCGGCGGTCCGCAGACAATAGAGCGCTGCGCCCGTGGCCAACACCAATATGGAAGCAACTAGAAGAGGGCGCCGCATGCACTGTGCTTTGCGCCCAAGGTAGCCGGTCAGTGGTTGCGCTCGGTCCGGAACCCGACCTTCTCCAACTCGTCCCAAAAGCGGGGGAAGCTCTTGCTCACCACATCCGGATCATGGATCGTGACGCTCTCGCAAACCAATGCCAACAGCGCCAAGCACATGGCCATGCGGTGATCGCCGCGCGGATCGAAGGTGTACGACTTGTTCCGCAACGTGGCGATATGTGCTGCGGATGAACGGACGTGGAAAGTGCTTGCACCAGCCTCGAACGGGATGCCGAGTTGTGCCAATGCATCACTTATGGACGCCATGCGATCGCTCTCCTTCAACCGCAGATTGTCCAAGCCGGTGAAGAGCGCGGTATTGCCCAGCGCGGCGTGCGTAACGGCAAGAGCGGGGAAGAGATCCGGGCCGTAGGTGAGATCGATGGGCTTCTCCTCGTCGGGGAGTTTGCGCAACGCGCGGTGTATGAGCGTGAAACCCTTGACGGTATCCGGCAGGTCAACATCGTACCACTGCTCGGTCTCCACCCATGGGTTCAGATGGTGCGCGATGCCTTCATCACCTTGGAAGGAATGGAAGGTGAGATCGGAAAGGGAGATGCGGGCGCCCACGGCCAGCGCGGCCAACTGGTAAAGGAAAGCCGCAGCGCTCCAGTCCGTGGGTACATCGAAAGGCACAAGGGCATAACCGCCTGCTTCAATGCGCATGGGCGAATCATCGCCCGGCCCACTGGACCAATAGCCCCCATACTCCGCCATCACGGCGCCGGTCATCAGCACATACGGCTCGCTCAGCCGCTTGCCCACCCAATAAAGATCCAGCCCGTTCTCCAGCATCGGCCCGATCATCATCATGGCGCTCACGTACTGGCTGCTCACCGGCGAGTCGAAGCGGACCACATCCCCTTCCAAATTCTTCCCCCGTACCAAGTATCCGTCGCTGCGCACATCGATGTCGGCACCGATGGAGCGCAGCGCTTCCACCAACTGCACATGCGGGCGCTCCAGCAAACGCGGTGCACCGGTGAGCAGGTGCTCCTCCCCTGCGCGGATGGCGGCCCATGCCAACAAGAACCGCAAGGTGGTACCGCCCATGCCGCAGTCCATCACCTCCGGGCGCTCGTTCAGCAAGCGCCGAAGGATCACGCTGTCATCGGCATCAGGAAAGTTGTTCAGTTCAACCTCGAACGGCGCGTCGGCGTTACGCGGTCCGGCCGGCAGGGCCATGCTGGAGATGATCGCCGCGCGCGCGGCCACGCTCTTGCTCCGCGGCAGGGTGACCACCGATCGGACGGGTGCCGTTGGCCTACGAACGGTGATGGAGGGCATTGTGGGCAACAAGATGGCGGTAGTACTCGATGGCTTCGCTGAGCTGCGTGGCCGTGACTTCCACATCCACAACGGCCTCGCCGATGCGCTTCAGCAGGGTTACGCGGATACCCCCCTCACTCCCTGCGGCGCCCCGGTTCTTCTTGTCGTTGCGCATCAGCGCGATCAACCGGTGATGGTCCGATGGCATCAGCGGATAGGGCTTGTACAACGAGAGGATGTGGACGGCGATCGCATCCAAGCTCTCACGGTCGAGCAGTTTCTGTTTCCAACTGAGCCAGCTTTCGGCGATCATGCCCATTGCCACAGCCTCGCCGTGCAACAATGTGCGCTGCCCACTTTCCCAGCTGTGCGCTTCCATGGCATGGCCGATGGTATGCCCGAAGTTGAGCTTCTTGCGTTCGCCGTTCTCGCGCAGGTCGGCGGTCACCACGGCGGCCTTCAACGTTGCGCTCCGCTGGATCAACGGCTCCAGCTCGTCCATGTCGTGCAGTGCGGCATCGCGCACGGCTTGGTAGTGGTCCGCATCGAGGGCGAGGCCGTGCTTGATCATTTCGGCCACGCCGTTGAGCAGCTCGCGTTTGCCGAGCGTACGCAGGAACGGCACATGCACGTACACGCCGATGGGTTGCTCGATCAGGCCCACCGAATTCTTCACCCCGCCCATATCGATCCCACATTTGCCGCCGATGGCCGCATCGCACATGCCCATGAGCGTGGTGGGCACGTGCATGCAACGGATCCCACGTTTGTAAGTGCCTGCGATGAAACCACCGATATCGGTGATCACGCCCCCGCCGAGGTTCAGCAGGATGGCCCTGCGATCGGCCTCCACGCTGAGCAAGTGTTCCCACACCGCCCTGCACGTTTCCAAACCTTTGCTCTGCTCGCCGCTCTTCAGTTCAATGGTGCTGGTATTGCGCAAACTGCCCAGTTGACCCAGCAATTCGGGAAGGCAGGAATGCAGCGTGTTCTCATCGCCGAGCAGGAAAACACGCACATCGTCATCCTCTTGTTTCAGCCGCGCATACAAAGCGGCCAAGCTGCCCGCACCCATATACACCGGGTGCTCCCCTGCCCAGATCTCCGTCACCTTCCCCCGTTTCGGCATGCTTCTACATTTGGCCGCCCTGTCACGCAGGGGGCAGCATCCAAAGGAAAGGAACACGATGCCACCCACGGTCGCTCCCGCCACACAACAGCAACTTCCCGATCCGCGCGATACCCGCACGGCGTTCGCGCACAAGGACAATGCGGAGCTGTGGCGTGCCTACTGGCTTTTCCGCGTCATCGGCAACCCGTTACTGAGCAGGATCGGCGGTAGCCTTACCCACCTTGCGCTGAACTTGCGCCTTCCGATCAAGGGCCTCATCAAGCGCACCATCTTCCGCCAGTTCTGCGGGGGCGAGACCATCGAGGAAAGTCTGGCCACCGCAGCACGGCTTGCCAAGAGCGGTGTTGGCACCATCCTCGACTACAGTGTGGAAGGCAAAGACGGGGATGAGGGGGCGCTTGACCACACCGTTGAAGAAACGCTGCGCACCGTCGCCATGGCGCGCACGCGCACCGATATCCCTTTCTGTGTCTTCAAACCCACAGGCATCGGCCGGTTGGACATCTGGGCGCGCATGAGCGATGGGCGCGTGTTCTCCGATGCGGAGCGCCAGGAATGGTTGCGCGTTGTGGCGCGCATGGAAACGATCTGCAAGACCGCGGCGGAGGCGGGTGTACGCGTGCTCGTTGATGCCGAAGAAAGCTGGATGCAACCGGCCATCGACGAATTGACGGAACGAATGATGGCCCAGCACAACCGCACGCGCGCCATCGTTTACAACACGGTACAACATTACCGCCACGACCGACTGGACTTCCTCAAGGCGAGCCATGCGAAAGCTGTCGAAGGCGGATACCACCTCGGTGTGAAACTGGTGCGCGGCGCTTACATGGAGAAGGAACGCGCACGCGCTGCCGAGCTCGGCTACCGCGATCCGATACACGCCGACAAGGGATCGGTGGACAAGGATTACGACGAGGCGTTGCGCTTTTGCGCCACGCGGCTGGACCGTATCAGCGTGGTGGTGGGAACGCACAACGAGCAGAGCACGCTGCTCATGGCCAAGCTCATGGAGGAGAACAACATTGCGCGCAACAACGATCGCGTGTACTTCGCCCAACTGCTGGGCATGAGCGACAACCTGAGTTTCAACCTGGCCGCGGCCGGATACTTGGTGGCCAAGTACGTTCCGTACGGACCCGTGCGCGAAGTGATGCCGTACCTGCTGCGCCGTGCCGCCGAGAACACCAGTGCGCAGGGCCAGAGCAGCCGTGAACTGCTGTTGATCACCGAAGAGCGGAAGCGCCGAAGAACGCTTTGATCACTTATACCGTGCGCTCCACCAGCACGTATGGGATCTCCTTCCGCCCGGCACGTTTCAACTCACCTTCAACCGATGTGATGAAGGCTTCCCACTGATCGGGGTGGATCGTCTGGCAGCCGAGCGAACTGGTGCTGTTGCGCGAACCGCGGTGGATGTTGATGCCGAAGAAGCCGCGTTCATCGGCCGCGCCATCGCGTTGCACCACTACCTGCGCGGCTTGCACCAGAGCTTTGTAGCGCTTCTCCGGTGGCTTGCTCATGCCGTGGATGCCGATCTTGTACATCCACTTGCCGGGCTTCAGCGTGGCGATGCGCGTGCGGAAAACGCTCGGGTCGCAATTGGCGTTGTAGGTAACATAGGCCGACGGTGTGATGAGGAAAATGGCATCATCGTAAATGCCGCGATCGTTCTTGTCGGCTGCGCCCATACTCTTCAGGTAGTAGGCCCTTACCCCCAGCAACGCAAAACCATCGGTGACACCATTTGCTCTCAACTTCAGTTCGCTCTCGGCGCGTTGCTGTTGTGGGCGTGAAGGAGGGAGGATGGTGGGCACGGAGAATGTGGTTGCGATGAAAGATGGAACATCACGCGGAGGCGGTTGCCGCCTTGGGTGGCACACCACTTTTCTTGGTGTTCATCCCCGGGTCCGTCGACACCACGGCTCCGACAATGCTCAGCAGTACCCCGGGGGTGAGGATGCGGCCGCCACCGGTCGATACGCCGACCACGGAGACGAGGTGGGGATCGTCCAGCAAGTCCTTTATGTAGGCAGGCATTTCATCGAACACGCGCTTGCGTTTCGCAAGCTCGTCGGCAACTTCCTCAGTTTCCGTGCCCGTCGGATCCGGAACGCCCGGCTTCGCGTCCACGAGGTCCATGGTCAATGGGAAGGCGACCGCGTGCTCGGCGAACAGCGGCCAGCGCAATTCGATGATCGTCCATCGTGCCAAGTGCTCGGCCGGCACGCGCCGATCCTCCAACCGGTGCAACGACTGTTGCATGCCGTACGCGTTCAGCAACCGCTTCATGGCTCGCGGGTTCGGCTCCAGTAACTCCGCAAAGGGCTCCAGTTCGTGCTGTCGCGCAGGGTCATGCGTTACGCTGGCAAGACGCTTGGCGTCCGCTCGTTGGAGCGCTTGCTTCTCCACCACATCGGTGGTGCTGTCGATCAGCCGGTCCACATCCGCCTTCCCGGGCATAGCATCCAATTTCCGCTCCGCAGCCTGCTCCGCCGCCTCCAAGACCTTCTCTGCTTGTGCGGGATCCTTCGCCTTCAGCAGCAACGCCTTCATGAACTCCTTCTGCAACCCTTGCGAGAGCGGAGGCAACGACACCGAGAGTTGGAAGAGCTTTTCAAGGAACAGGTAACCCAATGGGCGCGTCGGTTCGCCCACGCTTTGGTTGAAGTCTTCGTAGTGCTTCTCGAAACTCCGGCAGATCCATTTGCGATCGGCGGCAATGAGGAAGGTCACCGGCGCATCGCGGAAGAGCGTCTGGATGCCTTCGAGCAGCTCAACCACATACGACTTGTCGCAGCGATCCACATCATCCACGAAAACGATCACCGGCTGGGCGATGGCACGGATCAGTTTGGTGTAGCGCTCCTTCACCGGCCGTGCGGCATCCTTGCGCTGGTCCATGAACGAATCCGCCGCCTTCGATGAACCGAACAACAGCGAACGCCCAAGGGTGGCCAACGTGATGGCCCCGGCGATCACACCGGCGATCAGCTCCTGGGCGGTACCAAGCCCCTTGAGAAGAAAGGCCACCGTGACCATCACTGCCGCCGCGATGACCCATGGTCCAACGGCCATGGTCCATCGCCATGCCACCCAATGCCACCAGATGCCGCGTTTGTATTTGAACGGCACCTGCATGCGCGCTTGGCGGTGCACCTCGCGCACCAATGTCCACCACGGTGGCCGCGTGCTCTGCGTACGCCACGCGTTGAAGTCGATGACCACCCAACCGGTCGGATCATCCTTGGGGCGCATCTCCTCGCGCAGGAAGTTGAGCACCGTGCTTTTGCCAGAACCCCAAGGGCCGTGCAGGTGAATGATGTACGCGCCGTTCTTCTCGTGCTCCGGAGTGTCCTTCTCCTTGCGTTTCTCGTTCACCTCCCAGATGCGCCTGCCGAGTATGCGCGCGAACGGGCGGCGGTTGAGCTGATCCACCGTGGAGGCGATGTCGAGTTGGGTGGGCACGTTGCGATCGATAGCTGGTGTTGGAGGAACATCAGGGGTCGGTGGTGGATCAGTGCTGGTTGCCTGCTCGGTGGGCGGCGCATTCTGTTGCACGGGTTTGCCTGTCAACCGGAATGGTGCTCCACCGCGGTGCGATAGCCGGGCCGAACGACCTTCATCCAGCAGTGTTTTGCGCACATTGGTAAGATGCTCATAGAGCGATGCAGTGGTGACTGCGCCGCTTGCGTCAGCTGCGGCACCTGATAATCCGGCGATGAAGCTCTCCGTGAAAGCGCCGTGCTCTATGACCCCGCTTTTCATTTCTTGGCGTGTTGGCGCGAGTTGGGTTCCGGAACCCAGCCCTCGGCAATAAAGTAGTGGAACAGCGCACCGTCGGCGCCGGTGGCATCGGGCTTTCTGGGCAGCTCGTCCAGCACCTGTTGAGTGATCCGGGGTAACGTTTCTTCCAAAGGCACGCCGTCGATGAGAAGAACAACCTCCTCGAACGCATCGATCGTCCGCATCTGGTCTGCGAATCCAGCGAGGTCAACATAGCTCGCCTCTTTACCCTGCTCATTGATCCAGACCATGAGCATTGTCTTTGGTACCTCATCCCGAAAGACCTCGATCGTCAACCCGGAGGCATACAGGTAGAGTCGTCGCGCAATACGCCCTTCGCTCTCCGCCAATCGCTTGTTGAAGTAGCTGAGCGCCGTTGCGACCATATCCGGCGAGGACGGCTCTTTGTACTCGGCGCCTGTTCCGAAGTTCATCATCTCAATGTCGAAGGGGTCCAACCCACCTCCAGTAGGATCCATCAGCCAACGCGTGAATGCCTGTGCACTGCTCACCGCACCGGGCAGTTCGGTTCCGTTCGCGTACTGCCCAAGACCGAGGACGATAGCGATGTCTTGACCAGGCCGAGCTTCCTGGGCGGGGGACTCGGAGGTAAATGGAGCGTCGCTCATGGCTGAAGGTGGAGGGTGAACGGATGGCTGAGCGAAAGTGAACATCGCACCCCTCCCAAAAAATACCCTGAGCAGGGTATTTTTTGAAGGAGCCGCGATGCTGAGGTTTGCCTGAACTGCGCGCATCCAAGCGCCTATACCCCCACCAAGCATGGACTTCCGTCGCTTCATCCCATCCACGGCGCGCCTCAAGGCCATCACCGTGTTCACGCCGGGCATCGTGCTGATCGTGGCGTTCATCGCCGTGTTCTGGAATCTGGAACAAGGGAAGGACACCATACGGCAATCGTTGGATGGTGAATGGCGCCGCGCGTTGCACTGCCTCGGGCTCATCTATATGGGCTATGTCACTTGGTACGGCTCCCGGCTCGTTGGTTTCGCCCGTTGGGAGGTGGTTGGCACCGTTCCCCTCATCCGGAACTTCGCGCCGCGCTTCCTTGGTTTCAGTTGTTACACGGCCGTGCTGGTGGCCGTTGCCGTTAGCGGTGGCGCCCTCAGCAATGCATCCAACCTCAAAGGGTTGGCGTTGATCCTTGTGCTCTCGGGCGTTTGGTTCGGCATTCTCCTGCGGCTCGGAAGGAAATGGGAAGGCCGGGCGTGGAACAAGCGCTCCGCATCGCTGACCTACTATGGCTTCCATGCGGGCTTGCTCGCGCTGGTGGTAGTGTCGGGGTGCTGCGGCAACGGCCACTTGACCCAAGCGATCCTGATCGGGTTGATGCAGGTGCTCTTCACCTTTTTGATCTGTTTGCGCACCGTGCTACTGCAGCAGATGGAACCCAAACCGACGCCATGGCTGAACGATGTGCCACCACCGAAGAAAGGCTGGCTCGAACGGTCGTTCCCGCGCGAACGTGGGCTCAAGGGCCGCGGCCATCCGGAGTTGTTGCCCTACGACATCGAATACAAGTTCTACAAGTTCTTCGTCTTCGGCAGCATGACCGTGTTGGGGGTCTACGTCTTGATCGCGGGCCTGATCAAGGTGAGCCAATTCTTCGGGGCGTTCGCCGTGGCGTTGCTCGGTGGAGCTGTGCTGGTGGGGATCGCCAACATGTTCAGCGTGATCAAGACCCAACGCGGCGTTTCCCTCGGCCTCGTGGCTTTCGGGATCATGATCTTCACCGGCTTGTTCAAAGACAACCACTACGTGCGCACATTGCACGTGGCACCGAACAGCGGTAATGCATCCGAAGAACGTGAGGCCCTGCGGCAGTACCTCACCGCATGGTTGGCCGAACACGTTGCACCGGACACCGCGCGGATGGGACGAGTGCCGGTGTACTTCGTGCTGGCCGATGGCGGCGCCAGCCGGAGCGGTTACTGGGTGGCGCAAGTGCTCGGGCGCATTCAGGATGAGAAAGGCGCCGTCTTCAGCGACAAGCTGCTGTGCCTCTCAGGCGCCTCCGGTGGCAGCGTCGGCATCGGCACCTACCATGCCCTGCTCTCGCTCGATGGATCGCGCAGCCGCAGAACGTTCCGCAAGGACGCACGTGCGATCCTCGGTACCGATTTCCTGTCGCCGGTGCTGAGCACCATGCTCTGTACGGACATCATCAACCTGCTGTACCCGCTCTTCAACGACCGCGCGCGCACGCTGGAAGAATCCATGGAGAAGGCGACCGCGCCGTATGACAGTGTCTTCACCCATGGCATGCGGCGGGTGGCCATGGAAAGTCGCGGTGGTGCGTTGCCGATACTTTGCCTGAACACGGTGCGCATGCAGGACGGTAAGCCGTCGTACACGGGCAACGTGGAAATGAACGAGCCTGCGTTCTCGGTGCGATTGGACGTGTACGGACTGTTGAACGAAACCTCCGACCTGCGCTTGAGCAGTGCCATGGTGCTGAGCAGCCGCTTCCCGTACATCTCGCCAGCGGGCCGGATCGACCACACGGAAAAAATCGACACGGCAGCAGGGAAACAGAAAACCGTTCAGGCCAGCAGCTACTTCGTCGATGGCGGATATTTCGACAACAGCGGTGCGGGCTTGGTGGATGAGTTGATCCTGACCATGGAGGATTGGATGAAGGACAGCACGGAAGCGCAGTTCCATCCTTATGCCGGTCGGATCGCGTACCGTGTGATCCACATCAGCAATACCGAGCCGGCCGTGAACGTGTACACGCGCAAGCACCCGTTGCTGAACGACCTGGCCGCACCGCTGCTCACGGTCGCTGGCACGTACGCATCGCAAACCGATGTGAACAATGCCAGGTTGCTCCGACGACTGAAGAAGCTGGACGACGGGAAGTACTGCGAGCTGAACCTCTACAAGCACGACAGCACGGCGTACGACACCGTTGCCCTGAGCATGAACTGGGTGATCTCCGACACGGCCTTGGCGCGCATGGATTCAGCCGCAACACACCACCACTCGCTCGATTCGCTATTGCTGAAAATGTGAACGGACGATCAGCGTACTGTGAGACCGGTCAGCGTCGCTAAACTGTCCACTTCCAGATCCTCCAACACGAGCACCTTCATCCGCGCTGGCTTTCCGGCGAGGGTCACATCGACAGTGTACGTGAGGCTATCGCCGCGGCGGCGTGTTTCACCCAACACTACGTCACCTGTCGCAACGCTTGCGCGCGCACTGTCGAGGGTGGTGGGCCACGCGGCCACCTGCGATGCGGCTTCTTGGGTGCTCTTCACCAAGCTCTCCTTCAACCGCAGCTTGATCCGCGCCTCAGGCATCCATGCACCGCTGGTGATCCTGGTGCCGAAGAAGAACCAAGCGGCCACGCCGCCGATCAGTACACCGAGAATGAAAAGGCGGATGCGGCGAGCGAAGTTCATTGCGCAGGAACAGGGGCAAGAACAGGAGCAACACGCAACGCGTAACCCGTCAACACGTAACTCTTCAACCCGCAGCTCATCAGAATGCCGCCAACAGCATGTTCAGGTCCTTGTACTCCAGCTTGAAGGCCTCGCTGAGGATCTCGCTGGTGAGCGAACCGTTGTAGAGGTACACGCCGTGGCGCAAACCGAGGTCTTTCTTGATCAGCTCCTCGAACCCGCCCTGATCGCCCATGCTGATCAGCATCGGGCTGAAGATGTTGCTGAGCGCGTTACTGGCCGTGCGGGGAACGCGGCTTGCGATGTTCGGCACGCAGTAGTGGATCACGCCGTATTCCTTGAACACCGGATCGGTGTGGGTGGTAACGCGGCTGGTCTCGAAACAACCACCGCGATCGATGCTCACGTCCACGATCACCGCACCACTCTTCATACCCTGCACCATATCCTCGGTAACAACCATCGGCGTGCGCCCATGTTCCGGACGCAGAGCACCGATCACCACATCGGCATTGCGTAACGCTTGCTTCAGTTCTTCCGGCTGGATAACGCTCGTGTAAACGCGCGTTGCCAGATCGCTCTGCATCCGCCGGAGACGGTAAATGCTTTTGTCGAAGACCTTCACACTGGCGCCCAGACCAAGTGCCGCGCGCGTGGCGAACTCACCCACCGTGCCCGCGCCGAGGATCACGACTTCCGCAGGCGCCACACCGCTGATGCCGCCGAGCATGAGGCCGGGACCGCCCTTGTCGGTGCCCATGTATTCGCTGGCGATAAGGATGGCGGTGTTGCCCGCGATCTCGCCCATGGCGCGGATGATGGTGTAAATGCCTTGGCGGTCCTTGATGAAGTCCCACGCCACGGCATGCACACGCTTCTGCATCAGTTTCTTCAGCGCATCCTGCGGTTGCACGGTGAGCTGCAGCGCGCTGATCAGCAATTGCTTCGGGCGCAGCATCTCGATCTCCGCCGCGCTGGCCGGGGCCACTTTCAGGATGATGTCCGCCTTGAACACTTCCAGCGGACTGTCCACGAGCATGGCGCCCGCTTCGGTGTAATCGCTGTCCTGGAACTGCACGGCCATGCCGGTGCCGCGTTCCATCACCACATCGTGGCCACGGCCCACGAGCACCGCAACGGCGGCCGGTGTAAGGGGCACGCGGTGCTCCTGAAAAGCGACCTCCTTGGGGATGCCGATGTAGAGGTTCTGTTTCCTGCGCCGTGTGGCGACGGCCTGCTCCTGGGGAAGCATGGCCATCTCGCTGGCCAACTGCCGTATGATGTCGCTATGTGCGGTCATGATCGGAGGGGGAAGTCAACCGCGGATGGACCCGGATGAACACGGATTAAAAACCATGCGCCAGCTGCTCAATGGACGGTCAAGATACGGTCCTGACCTTCCACCGCGATCCGGATGTGTACCGTACCCGCAGGCAGCAGGTCTGTCGCGAGTTCCGGCCATTCCACGAAGCAGTACGCATCGCTGTCGAGGTACTCCGTGAAGCCGATGCCGTCCAGCTCCCGCGCATCGCGCAAGCGGTACAGATCGAAGTGGTACACCGGGCCGTGCTCGGTGGTCCAGTACTCGTTCACAATGGCGAAGCTGGGGCTGCTGGTGTGGTCCTTCACACCGAGCGCTTGGCAGAAGCCTTTGATCAACGTGGTCTTGCCCGCGCCCAGATCCCCGTGCAAGGCGAAGACGCGGGCTTCCGGAAAGTCGCGCAGGATCCCTTCGGCCACTTCGATGGTTTGCTCGGGGGTCGGGAGGCGGTAGTGCATTGCGCAGCGAAGATGCCACACACGCGCAAGTCGTTGGCGGTTAAGTTCCCTCGATCCTCTACCGTTCCTCTGGTTTTTTTGTTCCGGACCATGGCCAATGGTAAGTTGGCGGTCCATTCAAAAACCTCTGCTCCATGTCACGCTATGTCCTCACTCTCGCGATGCTGGTCGCCTTTGTATCCATGGCCTTGGCCGTTCCAGCTACCACCGCGCCGATCGCACAGGCGCCGATCGGTTTCATGGAGAACAAGGGACAGGTCGTGGACCAATTCGGGAAACCGCACAACGAAGTGCTCTTCCTGCTCAACAGCCCCGGGCTCGGCGTTCAGTTGCGCCGCGATGGTTTCTCTTACGACGCAATGCAAGCAAGAACGACGAACGCGGACGCTTTGGATGCAACCGCGGACCGCCGCTACGACGCTCCTGTCGTATCCGACTTCCACCGGGTGGACATCACGTTCGTTGGCGCACATGCCGATGGACCGATCGTCTCTTCCATACCCTCGGATGACCTGATGAATTTTTACACCCAAGGGGTGGATGAGAACGGTATCACGGGTGTGCGGCACTTCAGCTGCGTTACCTACAAGGAGCTGTATCCCGGCATCGACCTCGTCTTCAACATCACCGAGCGCGACGGCGCACCCGGTGTCGAGTACGACTTCATCCTGAGACCGGGTGCCGACCTGGCGCAAGTGCGTATGCAGTACGACGGTGCACCGGTGCAACTCGCGAGCAACGGGGATATGATCCTGAAAACCGCGTTCGGGGATCTGATCGAACGCATCCCGGCCAGTTGGCATATCCTCGGGAAGTCACGGATCGGTGCGCAGGTGGTTGCTGTGATGCTGGACGATAGGACCGTGGGCTTCCGGTCGGTGGGTACCGAACGTGCACCGCAGGGTTCAACATTGGTGATCGATCCCGTGCCGTCGGTAACGTGGAGCACGATGTACGGCGGTACTGCTTATGACGGCTTCATTGATGTCGGCATTGATGCCAGCGGGAACACCCTTGCTTGTGGGGGCACGCAATCGAGCAATGCGATCGCAACGGCCGGTGCGCACCAAGGGATCATCGCTGGTGGCCAAGACGGCATGCTGGTGAAAATGAACGCGGCCGGTGCACGCGTGTGGGCCACCTACTTCGGCGGCTCCGGTTCCGACACCGGCTTGGGCCTATCCAACGATGCGAGCGGCAACATCTATATGTGCGGAACCACGGCCAGTGCATCGGGTATCTCTACCACTGGCGCGTTCAAGACAACGCTCGGGGGCACGGGCGATGGTTTCCTGGTGAAGTTCAGTTCGGCAGGAACGCGCTTATGGGGCACCTACTACGGTGGCACCGGCGATGACGACGCCTCCGAAGTAGCCTGCGATGGCGCGGGTGATCCGGTGTTCGTCGGCGACACCGAAAGCCTGACCGGGATCGCTTCCACCGGCGCAGCCGACGTCAGCTACGGCGGCAGTGGTGATGCCTATGTGGCCAAATTCAACAGCAGCGGTGCGCGCCAGTGGGCCACCTACCTCGGAGGTGCGGGCGAGGATCACGCCAATGGCACCAGCAACGATGGCACCTTCATCTATCTCGTTGGTTCCACGGCTTCAACCACCGGGATCGCGTTGGGCGCTACACACCAAGTGATCAAGAGCGGAGGCACCGATGGCTACCTCGTGAAATATTCCGGCCTCGGCGCCAAGCTGTGGGCCACCTTCTATGGCGGCATCGGCGATGACTCCGCGCTCGGCTGTCTCGCGGAACCATCCACCGGCCGCATCTACATCTGTGGAAGCACCTTCTCCACGGGTAGCATTGCCACGGTGGGTAGCCACGATGCCACCTTCAATGGCAACAGCAGCGTGAGCGACGGCTTCCTGGCGAAGATCGACAACACCGGCGCGCGCGAATGGGGCACCTATTACGGCGGCATCGGAACGGATTGGTTGGAGGATATCGCGATCGGCTATACGGGACGCATCTACGTTTCCGGTTACACAACTTCCTCCTCGGGCATCGCAACGAGCAACGTGCCGCAGCCCAACCTCACCTTCGCGACGTCAGCGTTCATTACACGCTTCAACACATCCGGTTCGCGCATCTGGGGAACGTATTTCAATGGCTCCGACAATTGGATGTACAGTCGTTGCGCAGCACGCGATGCCGCCGTGGTGCTGGGCGGTGATACACGTTCACAGACGACAACCACCGCTGGTTGCCATCAAGCGACTTTCGGTGGCGGCATCTTCGATGGCTACTTGGTGCGCTTCAATGATCCCCTGTTCCAATTGATGCCACCGGCCGATGACGGTGCAGGCGCACGCTTGCTTTGGGCGGATGACAAGCTCTTGATCATTTCCGACCCAACTGAACAGGAAACGCCCGCGGACGTCACCGTGTTCGATGCGATGGGAAGAACCGCAGCCACATGGTCGGGAATGCTGAACGGTGAGCTGGTAATGGATGTACCGAACGCAGCGCCGGGCTGTTATGTGGTGCGGATCGCGCGCGCCAGCGTCGTTGAAAGTGGACGCTTCGTAAAGCCGTGATGACATCCGGGGCATTACCAGAAGCAACACTCCTTTCGCCGTGTTACTCGACCACGAACCTCGAGGAAAGAAGCGCACTGGTATTGGTAAGCGCTTGCACCAAGTACATCCCTGGAGCCAATCCTTCCGTGGTGATCCGGACAGAAGCGTCGTGTTCTGGCCTGAACGAACTCACGACCGATCCCATGGCATCCACCATCCTCAACTCCAAAATGGTTCCTTGTTGAAGGCCAACCTCCACCATTCCGCCCTTCTCAACCAAACTCGGTCGGAGGATCAACTGCACCCAGCTCCTAGTCTCCGGCACGCCCGTGAACAACCAGCAGAAGTCATCCTCGAAAAATACTTGGTCCACCTGAAATAGCTCCAATGTAGTTACATCCATAGTATCGGAATAGGACGTCGTTGAAGCCGAATACGGACTCGGTGGCGTTTGTGAGGTGTGACTAATTGAATCCAAAGCGAATCTGCATGCCAGGCCGCCATTGGCCCCGAAGCGCCAGTGGAACAGTCGCGATGTCGCCCATTCAGGATCCGAGACACTTACCCTACCAGAAACCCTCATACTGGCACTATCACCATCGATCACGTGAACATCCCAATAATCACCGAAGTAGTCGATCGAGAGGGTCGTGATCGGAACTCCATCAGGATCAGTACGAACAACACAGTTTGACGAAGTGGACTGAAGATGAAATATGAGGTCCCCGTTGGCCGCTTCAACGATCTGCTCGCACTGCCCGAAGTGCGGGGGTGCATAGTTCATCCACCAAAGCGGATCGCCTTGAGCATTGAATTTCAGGAGATACGGATATGATGGGATCCCCACACTGTCCTGCGTTGTGCCTCCAATGACGTACCCACCGTCCGAGGTCGCACACATGGACAATATCCAAGTCCCAACTCCAAGAGGGAGGCGCTTAGTCCATAGGACGTCGCCAAGACTGTCAATCCTGATCACGAGTGGATCCCAATTTGACGGGCCACTACGCGAGGCAACAATGAATGAGCCATTCGCCACAGCAGCCTCAACGTCGTATCCAAAGCTCGCGGCAGAGCCCGGCGGAGAATACCCACGTGACCAAACCAACTGACCGACTTCGTCCACTTCAGCGCAAATAATCGTCCCCCCCTGCAGATACCCGCATATGAGAAGGTGCATGTTCCCCTTCACGTACGCATGCATCTCCTCGAAACCGAAACCGGACTGAGGACTAAGCTGAAAACGGCTCGACCACACCACTTGTCCTTCACTATCGAGGCGGGTCAAATGAAATTCAGGTCGGTATTGAACCGCCGTTGGCCAAATGCTGCCAATTGCGAAATACGCACTATCACCCCAACTCCCAGATTCTGTAACGCGCAAAACACTATCCGTTCCCACCCGCCAAGAATTCTTTATCCATTGAACGTCGCCTACTGAATCCGTCTTCATCCCGATGGCACGACCCCAGGGATCAAATGCCACGAATGTCAATACTCCTCCATCCACTGTAGCGGCGATAGCATATATGCCCGCTTCACAGTTTGGCGTAATACAGAATGAGCGTGGCTCATCTTGACCGTGGGTCACAAAACCGAGCAGGAACAAAAACGAAGACAGCACCGGTCGCGTAGGTTCCATGGTGAGGTGAATATACCCTACCTCGGCGTCAAATAAGCCACGGGCACCATCATCTCCTCCATGCTGATGCCGCCATGCTGGAAGGTGTTGCGGTAGAAGTTGACGAAGTGGTTGTAGTTGTTCGGGTACACGAAGTAGAAGTCCTTCTTGGTGAAGACGTACACCGTGCTGACGTTGGTGCGCGGCAGGAAAGCCTTGGCGGGATCCTTGATCGCCAGCACGTCGCGCGGCTCGTAAGTGAGGTTCTTGCCGTGCTTGTAGCGCAGGTTGCTGGTGGTGTTGCGATCGCCTACCACTTTGCTCGGTTCGGTAACGCGGATCGTACCGTGATCGGTGCAGATCACCATGCGGCCACCGCGCTCGGCGATGCCTTTGATGATGTCCAATAGCGGGCTGTGCTCGAACCAGCTCTTGGTGAGGCTGCGGTACGCGGCTTCGTCCTCGGCCAGCTCGCGGATCATCTCCATCTCGGTGCGCGCATGGCTCAGCATGTCCACGAAATTGTAGACGATGGCGTTGAGACCGTTGCCCATCAGGTTGTCCAGCGTGTCGGCCAGCTTGCGGCCTTGCGCCAGGTTGGTGATCTTGTGGTAGCTGTACTTGATGTTCTTGCCGAGGCGCTTGAGCTGATCGCCGAGGAACTCTTCCTCGTGCGCGTTCTTGCTGCCTTCCTCTTCCTCGCCGATCCACTTGCCGGGGAAGCGCTTCTCGATCTCGCTCGGCATAACGCCAGCGAAGAGCGCGTTGCGCGCGTACTGCGTGGCGGTGGGCAGGATGCTGAAGAAGACGTCCTGCTCCTCCGTGCGGAAGTATTCACCGATGATCGGTTCGAGCACGCGCCATTGGTCCAGTCGCAGGTTGTCGATGAGGACCATGAAGAGCGGCTGGCCGTCCTTGAGGTGCGGCGCGATCTTGGTGCGGAACAACTGGTGGCTCTGCAGCGGCACATCGGCTCCCTTGCCGTTCACCCAATCCACGTAGCGGTCGCCGACATAGCGGCAGAACACTTCGTTCGCATCGTTCCACTGGCTGCGTAGGATGCTGGCCATGCCCGGGTCCTGACTGGTCTGCAGTTCCAGTTCCCAACGCACCAGGTCGTTGTACAGCACCTTCCATTCTTCTATGCTCAGTTTGTCGCTGATGCGCATGCTCAGTTGGCCGAACTGCCGCTGGTAGCTGGTGTTGGTCTTCTCGCTCACCAGGCGCCGGCCGTCGATGTGCTTCTTCAGCGCCAGCAGGATCTGGTTCGGGTTGACGGGCTTGATCAGGTAGTCGCTGATCTTGCTGCCGATCGCATCCTCCATGATGTGCTCTTCCTCGCTCTTGGTGATCATCACCACGGGCGTCTGCGGGGCGAAAGACTTGATCTTGGTGAGCGTTTCAAGGCCCGTGAGGCCGGGCATGTTCTCATCCAGCAGGATGGCAGCGTACTCCTTCCCCTTCACCTTGGCCACCGCATCGATACCGTTGTTGACGGTGTCCACGGTGTAACCTTTCTCTTGCAGGAACAACACGTGCGGACGCAACAGATCGATCTCGTCGTCGGCCCACAGGATGGAAACACTCATAGGTGAAAGTTGTTAGGGACGCATCATGATGCGCCCATACGGGTGAGAAGGTGCAACGCGGAACTTCACGTTCTGGTCTGCGGGGGGTGAAGGTAGGGCCGTGGATGCGGGGAGTTTCCACCGCAACGGGAGCGCAACGTGAACTGATCCGGATGGAAACCTTGCATTTCGTGGCGTGTATTCGTTGCGTCGTGGCGCCGTTGCGGTAAATCCTTTCTCCACGCCCATCTTCGCGCCGATGCGCCGCAAGATCCTCAACGACCCCATCTACGGGTTCATCGCCGTGCCCGATGCCACGGTGCTGCGGCTCATCGACCATCCGTGGTTCCAGCGGCTGCGGTACATCAAGCAACTGGGCCTCTCGCATTTGGTGTATCCCGGTGCCTTGCACACACGCTTCCACCATGCCTTAGGGGCCATGCACCTCATGGGGCAGGCCATCGACACCCTGCGCAACAAAGGCCATGCGATCACGGATGAGGAAGCGCAGGGCGCTGCGATCGCGATCCTGCTGCACGATGTCGGCCACGGGCCCTTCAGCCATGCGCTGGAGAGCAGCTTGGTGGAGGGTATTGCGCATGAAGAAGTGAGCGCCTTGGTGATGGACGCGTTGAACACCGAACTGGGCGGCGTGCTCGAGACCGGTCTCGCCATTTTCCGCGACCAGCACCCCAAGCACTTCCTGCACCAACTGGTGAGCAGCCAGCTCGACGTGGACCGCATGGATTACTTGAACCGCGACAGCTTCTACACCGGCGTGAGCGAAGGCGTCATCGGCGGCGACCGCATCATTAAGATGCTGGAGGTGGTGGACGACCACTTGGTGGTGGAAGAGAAGGCGGTGTACAGCATCGAGAAATTCCTGGTGGCGCGGCGGCTCATGTACTGGCAGGTGTACC
>JBDTSG010000079.1:0-5983 GCA_039931265.1 Flavobacteriales bacterium | reverse complement strand
GCTCGGGAACGAACGGGCGATCGGTATCTCGCACATGAGCTTCGGGACCATCCATTCCGAACAAGGCAACGGGGCGCGCGCACTGGAGGAGTACGACCGCGCACGGCTGATATTCGAGAGGATCGGTGCGAAGTCCGCGCTCGCCGTGCTTTACGGCAGTATCGCGGATGTGTACGCAGGGCGCAACGAATACGAGGATGCCTTGGCGCTCTATGAACGCAGCCTGCACTTGAGACAGGAACTGGGCGAGCGTGGCTTCACCGCGCAGCTGAACAACATCGGGATGCTGCACTTGAAAATGGGCAACGCCGCAAAGGCCTTGGCGTATTGCGATCAGGGCCTGGTCATCGCCAAGGAGTTGGAGGAACTGAACGGACAATATGCGGCCTGCCAATGTCTTTACGATGCGTACAAGTCCACGGGCCACTTCGCCGACGCGCTGGCCCAACTGGAGCAGCTCAATGTGATCACGGATTCGCTGAAGGCACAGGAGACCGGCAAGAAGCTCCTGCAGATGGAGTTCAGCAAAGTGCTGGTGGCCGACAGCTTGTTGCAGGACCAGGAGAAGCGCACCGTCGCGGAAGCGCACGCGGAGGAAGTGCGGCAAAAGAACCGCACGCGCAACCTGCTCTTGGGTTCGTCCTTGGGCATCCTGGTGCTTGCCGGTGGTGTGTACAGTAGGCTGCGTTTGGTGCGCCGCTCGAAGGCCGCTTTGCAAGTGGAGAAGGACCGGTCCGAGGCCCTGCTCTTGAACATCCTGCCACACGAGGTGGCCGAAGAACTGAAGGCGAAAGGCGAGACCGAAGCCGTTCACATCGACCAGGTCACCGTGCTCTTTACGGACTTCAAAGGCTTCACCGCCATGAGCGAAGTGCTCAGTCCGCGCGATCTGGTGCGCGACCTCAACGAGTGCTTCAGCGCCTTCGATCACATCACCAGCAAATACGGCATCGAGAAGATCAAGACCATCGGCGATGCATACATGGCCGCTGGCGGCTTGCCCACGCCCAACACCACGCATGCTACGGATGTGATCAAAGCCGCGTTGGAAATGCGCGACTTCATCGCTGAAGGCAAGGCGCGGAAAGTCGCAGCAGGCCTCCCCTACTTCGAGATCCGCATCGGCATCCATACCGGCCCTGTCGTCGCCGGCATTGTAGGCGTGAAGAAATTCCAGTACGACATCTGGGGCGATACGGTGAACACCGCCAGCCGCATGGAGAGCAGCGGTGAAGTGGGACAGGTGAACATCAGTGAGGCGACGTATGCGTTGGTGAAGCTTCAAAGTCCCGCATCGGCGGGGGATGTGAAGAAGGCGAATGGCGAATGGTCGATAGCGAATGTTGGATCCACCCATTCACCAACTCCCATTCACCATTCACCCTCACCCCCGCAAGGCACTTCCCATTCGCCATTCACCAACTCCCATTCACCCGCCTTTGTATTCACCCCGCGGGGAAAAGTGCAGGCGAAGGGCAAGGGGGAAATGGAGATGTACTTTGTTGAAAACGGATGATCATGAGATACGTCGTCGCTGTCCTCCTTCTAGTGAGTTTCCTTAACAGGCTGCAAGCGCAACCGCAGCGGCTGGACAGCCTGCTGCGCATAGTGCGGACCCAGCCCACAGCGGATGCCGAGCGCATGAACACGCTCATAGCCATCGCCGAGTGCTACGCCCGCATGGCCCCGCCGAAAGGCATTGTGGCGGCACGGGAGGCTGAGGCCATCGCACGCTCGATCGGCAGCGAAGAAGGATCGTCCCAAGCCTTGAGCGCGTGTGCCATGTCACTGGTGGAGACAGGCGCGGTGAACGAGGCTGATTCCCTCCTGCGTATCGCACTCGGCATCCAGCGCAAGCGGAACGACTCCCACGGCATCGCGGTGATCTGCACCCGGCTCCACAGGGTCTCTCGGGACCTCGGCGACGGTAGCAAAAGCCTCATCACTGAGGCGCTCGCTCGGCTGCGTGGAACGGAATACCGAGGGGATCTCGCTTCCGCCCTGTACTGGACTGGAACAGACCTGACAACAGCAGAGGATTTTGTCCTGCGGCTCGATACGGCCAAGTACCTCTTCGAACAAGTGGGCGACAGCAGTGGCATCGCACAATGTTTGGACATGATGCTCCGAATGCCCCCTGTGGCCAACGATCCTGCGCTTGCTACGGACTATATGAACAATGCGTTGCGCATGGTCCGCTCGGTGGGCGACCGCGTCTCGGAAGCCCGGCTTCTGGCCAACGATGTGGTTTATGCCTACATGGATTCTGACTACCCGCGCGCCTTGCAGTGCGGGCTGGAAGCCATCGCGGTGGCCGAAGCTGCCGGTTGCTCGAGCACACGGGATCAGGCCATGAACAACGTGGCTTCCATTTATGAGGAGTTGGGGGATCCGCGCAGCGCCATACCCTACTACCGGATGGCACTCGGCAGCGCCCGACAAGCGGGCTCGAAGAGTGATGTAGGCATGGGTTATGCCTCCTTGGGTTCGGCCTACCTCGCTCTAGGTGAACTGGACAGCGCATTGCACTGGAACCTGAAACACGAAGAACTCACGCGCCAGATGCCTTCTCAATCCGGCGGCGCCCAATTGGGGCTGGGCAAGGTTTACTCCGCGCGAAAGGAATGGTCCAAGGCACTGGACCACTTGTTGAAAGCCGTTGTACCTGTGGCGGATTCTGATGACTTCCTCGCCGATGCCTTAGAGATCGATCTGTACCTGGGTCGAGCCTTGCTGCAGGCGGACGAGGGCGCACTGCGGATCCACGGGATCACACCGGAACAGCGGTGGCAACTGGCCCGTCAACATCTGCAAAAGGTGCTGGCCGTCGCATCCGATCGCGAATACATGAAATATCGTAAGGACGCGCTCTACGATCTTTCCCGGATCGCCGAGCACAACGGTGAGTTGGGACTTGCCCTCGACCTGCGTGCGCAATATGACGCGGTAAAGGACAGTGTACTTGATGCCGACAAGGCCCGGGCGGTTTCGTTGTTACAGGTGCAATACGAGACCGAGAAGAAGGAACAGCGCATCGTGTTGCTGGGCAAGGACAAGGAAGTGCAAGCCAAGGAGATCCAAAAGCAGAAACTGGTGCGCAACGGCTTCATCGGTGGCTTCGCGCTGGTGCTTGTATTTGCTGGCGTGTTCCTCTTCCAACGCAACCGCATCGGCAAGGAGAAGAAGCGTAGTGAAGAACTGTTGTTGAACATCCTCCCGGCGGAAGTCGCGGAAGAACTGAAGGCGAAGGGGTCCGCAGAAGCCGTTCACATCGACCAGGTCACCGTGCTCTTCACCGACTTCAAGGGCTTCACGGCGATGAGCGAAGTGCTCAGTCCGCGCGACCTTGTGCGCGACCTCAACGAGTGCTTCAGCGCCTTCGATCACATCACCAGCAAGTATGGCATCGAGAAGATCAAGACCATCGGCGATGCGTACATGGCCGCTGGCGGCTTGCCCACGCCCAACACCACGCATGCTACGGATGTGATCAAAGCCGCGTTGGAAATGCGCGACTTCATTGCCGAAGGCAAGGCGCGGAAAGTCGCAGCTGGCCTCCCCTACTTCGAGATCCGCATCGGCATCCACACCGGCCCGGTGGTCGCCGGCATCGTGGGCGTGAAGAAGTTCCAGTACGACATCTGGGGCGATACGGTGAACACGGCCAGCCGCATGGAGAGCAGCGGAGAGGTAGGACAGGTCAACATCAGCGAAGCGACCTACGCGCTGGTGAAGGACGCGCAGGATGTTGTGAACGGACACAACCCGCAACCCGCAACCCGTCAACCCGTAACTGAGCCCGCATTTACCTTCACCCCGCGCGGAAAAGTGCAGGCGAAGGGGAAGGGCGAGATGGAGATGTACTTTGTTCACCATAGCTGACCGCGCCTTCGCATAGCCGCTTCGGCGGAGCAAGGAAGCGACGGTGAACTTCGTGGAATGCAAGTCCACCGTGATCTGATCCGGTGCGGTCCTGTCCCTGTGTGGCCGCACGGAAAGGTGAGGGTCTTCCCCCCACATCCGGGTATTGCATTGTCACTCCCATATGTGCTACTTCGTGCCGAACACCCCTTGACCATGCGAAACACCTTGCTCTTGCCCATGCTCTTCGTCTGTTCACTGGCATCGGCCGGCAAAGTGGACAGCCTTCGGGCGGTCTATATGGATACGCACCGCACGGACAGCATCCGCTTCGACGCATTCCGTAACCTGATCTGGAAGGGCTATCTCTTCAGCGACCCTGACAGCGCGCGGCTGCTGGCCGACAGCTTGTACCGTACGGCTGGGCGTGCGGGCCGCCCCTTGGAACAAGGCGATGCCTGTTCCATGCGCGGCATCACGTACATGATCTCTGGCGATCTCAAGGCCGCGGTGGTCGAACTGCAAAGGGCCGAGGAACGCTTTACCGAAGCGGGATCGGCAAAGGGTGTTGCGGCAGTGCAGGTCAACATGGGCAATGCGTACTGGAAAATGGGCAACCTCTCCAAGGCGGTGGAGTTGTACACGAAGAGCCTCCAACATGCTGAGAAGCGAGGAGATAAAAAGGGCATCGCCTCTGCGGAACTCAATGTCGGCCTCATCTATTCAGACCTGCAGGATACCCTGCGGGCACAACAGCACTGGCAACGTTCCCTGGCCTCGGCCGAAGCTGCCAATGATATGACCGGCATAGCGAGCGCCAGCTACAACCTGAGTAATTCCGCTATGAACCTGGGGGATACTGTTGCATCCTTGGACTATTTGCAACGCGCTATCCACGCCTTCAAAGAGGTAGGCAATACGATGTACTATGGATCCGCGCTCGGCAACCTCGCGCAAAAGGAATCAAAGGCCGGCCACCATGCCGAAGCCCACCGGTTGTTGGACAGCAGCATGGCGGTATTGGAGCCGCTCGGCGAGGAATTCCTGATACGCGCCAAGGTTGTGCGGGCACAATTCTTCCTCGTCGAGGGGCATCCGGAGCAAGCCATCCTTACCGGTGAAGCCATTCGCGCCATGGTCGATACGGCCGCTACGCTCATCGACGCGAAAGACCTCTATTCCGTATTGGCCGGCGCCTACCACAAGACCGGGGACCAAGGCCGGGCCTACGATCGGTTGGAGCACTTCTATTCTTTGCGGGACAGCTTGGTGAACGATGAGAACAAGAGCGAGATGTTGCGCCAGGAATATCGCTATGCCGGTGAGAAACGGGCGCTCTCCGACAGCCTCACCTATGCCTCCGACAAGGCCGTGCAGACCAAGGAGATCCAGAAGCAGAAGCTGGTGCGAAACGGTTTCATGGGCGGCTTCGGCCTGGTAGCGCTCTTCGCGGCCATCTTCTTCGTGCAGCGCAACCGCATCAGCAAGGCCCGCAAGCGCAGCGATGAACTGCTCCTGAACATTCTGCCAGCGGAGGTCGCGGAAGAATTGAAGGCGAAGGGCGCGGCCGAAGCCGTACACATCGACCAGGTCACCGTGCTCTTCACCGACTTCAAGGGCTTCACGGCGATGAGCGAAGTGCTCAGTCCGCGCGATCTGGTGCGCGACTTGAACGAGTGTTTCAGCGCCTTCGATCACATCACCGGGAAGTACGGCATCGAGAAGATCAAAACCATCGGTGATGCGTACATGGCCGCAGGTGGATTACCCACGCCCAACACCACCCACGCCACCGATGTGATCAAAGCCGCTTTGGAGATGCGCGACTTCATCGCCGAAGGCAAAGCGCACAAGATCGCGGCGGGCCTACCCTACTTCGAGATCCGCATCGGCATCCACACCGGCCCCGTCGTCGCCGGCATCGTGGGCGTGAAGAAGTTCCAGTACGACATCTGGGGCGATACGGTGAACACGGCCTCGCGTATGGAGAGCAGCGGCGAAGTGGGACAGGTGAACATCAGCGAGGCGACGTATGCATTGGTGAAGGATGTGAAGGAGGTGAATGGTGAATGGAAGTTGGCGAATGGAGAACGAGCGCCCGGTACCCCCCATTCGCCATTCA
>JBDTSG010000078.1:0-49750 GCA_039931265.1 Flavobacteriales bacterium | reverse complement strand
CGAGGTGGAGACGCGCGAGGTGCGCAAGAATGCGGAGACGCGCGCGCAGTTCCCGTTGCACAGTGTGAAGCGCAGCGCACCGATCATGCACCGCATCCGTTCGCGCAAGACGGCGGAGGAAGTGGCGCAGATCCAACGCGCGATCGCGATCACCGGCAAGGCCTTCGAGCGCGTGTGCGGTTTCGTGAAACCCGGCGTGAAGGAGTACGAGATCGAGGCGGAGATCACGCATGAGTTCATCCGCAACGGTTCGCGCGGGCATGCCTACACGCCGATCATCGCCAGCGGCTACAGCGCGTGTGTGCTGCACTACATCAGCAACGATCTGGTGTGCAACGACGGCGATGTGATCCTGATGGATTTCGGCTGCGAGTACGGCGGCTATGCGAGCGACCTCACGCGTTGCGTGCCTGTGAACGGCCGCTTTACCAAGCGCCAACGCGATGTGTACAATGCGGTGCTGCGCGTGAAGAACGAAGCGACACAACTGCTGCGCCCCGGCACCCTCATGGCCGATTACCACAAGGAGGTGGGCAGGATCATGGAGAGCGAGTTGATCGGCCTCGGCCTCATCGACAAGACCGAGGTGGCGAAGCAGGATCCCGAGAAGCCGCTCTACAAGAAGTACTTCATGCACGGCACCAGCCACTTCCTGGGCCTGGATGTACACGACGTGGGCCTGTGGAACGAGATGATCCAGCCGGACATGGTGTTCACCGTGGAGCCGGGCATCTACATCCGCGAGGAGAAGCTGGGGATCCGCCTGGAGAACAACATCCTGGTGACGCGCGATGCGCCGATCGATCTGTTCGCGGAGATCCCGGTGGAGGTGGATGAGATCGAGGGGATGATGGCGAGCAAGGGGAAGAAGGTGGTGGCGTAGGGTTTTTCACCGCCACGGCGCAACGAACGCAACGGTTTCGCAACGTTATTGAGGATGCCTTAGCGTGGCGCATTCTTGGCGTCCGTTGCGCCGTGGCGGTGGCGCATTGAATTTGTAGCCCGGAAGTGAAGTGCGGCCTGCGTTACGTTGTGCCGTATCATGCATTGAGCTTGAAAACCACCTCACCATGCGCACCCTCAGATCCGTTGGTATCGCGTTGCTGTTAGTCGGCTCGCTGTTCAAAATGATGCACTGGCCCGGCGCTACCATAGCGTTGCTCACGGGATTCCTCCTGGCCGCCACGAGTGTGGCACTGCTGCTTTTTAGGAAGAACGGCCCGCTCTCCGCCGGGGAAGTGATGCGTCCGCTCGGTGGCCTGTTGCTCTTGGCCACGGCCTTGATGCACGGCTTGAACTGGCCCGGTGGCACCATGGCCTTCTATGGCTCGGTGCTGCTGGTTTCCGCCACGCTTCTGTCCGACCGCACGCGCATCGATCTGCCGCGTTTCGGTGATCTGCCAGCTCCGACCCTTCTGCTCGTTGGCCTCGCATTGGTCGCGAGCGGTTTCATCTTCAAAGTGATGCACTGGCCTACGGCGGACATCCAGATCCTGCTCGGCATTCTGTGCGGCGTGGTGTGGACCTTGGTGCCGAAACGCGCAGTGCATAAGGAGGTGTGAGCGGAGAAGGTTGAACATGGAACACGAAGCCCCGCGAACGATCGCGGGGCTTCATGCCTTTCAACCCGGAAACCCTACTCCTTAATGAAGCGCGCGCGCGCTTGCATACCGTTGCCGGAACCGATCAGCGTGTAGTGCCCATCGGCCAAGTGCGACAAGTCGAGCGTGCGTTGCAGGTTGCCGGTGCCTGGTACTTGGATCACGGTGCGCCCCAGCGCATCAACCACTTGAAGCAATGCACCGCGCATCGCTACCGGCAATACGACGTTCAACAGGTCGGTGGCCGGTACCGGGTACACCGCGATGGACGACTCAGCAAGTGATGGCGGTTCACCAATGCCAACGGACTGGTTCAGGCAACCAATGTCCTCTCGGAAGCCACCGCAGAAATCGTTGGCCATGGCGAAGGCACGGACACTGTCCACTCGCGCTTGCAAAGCGGACACGCTGTTCATGGGCCCGCCAACGGATGATCGAGCGTAGGTGAACGCCACCATGATACGATTGACGTCGCCCGGCGCCAATGTGAAGGGACCCATACTGCCCACAGCGCGCCGATCGCCGGAGCTGTTGGCGCCGGTGATCTCGGTCCATGGCGCTTGTTGCGCACCTACTGTTCCCCATGCCAGCGGGTCGCTATCGTTCGGGAAGGCATAGCGGGTGAAGAGGGAGCCGTTGTAGCCGTTGCCACCATAGGTAAGCGGAGTGTTGGCCGCGCTGTAGCCGCGCATCACATTGTAGTACTGGTTGGCAAGCATCGGGTTGCCGGGATCGCTATTGTCGTTGTTGTAGTAAGAGAAGTAGCCAAGGCCAAGGCGCTCGTTGTCGATGATGCTATCACCATAGCCGTAGCCCCAATCATCGTACACCGAACCCAGTTGCTGGCTGGCAATGGTGTAGTCAGCGACGAGCGGATTGTCGAGCGCGTCGGAGTCCTGGTAGGCGCCGCACAGGATCGTTGCACCGAAGGCCGGTGGGAGTGTCCCATAGCCCTGCGCACCACCCACACAGGCAGCGCCGGCATCGTCCGCGGCGCCGTTGTAAACGTACCAGAGGCTGCGGCCCACATCGCAACCGACATAGTCGTCGCCGGGACAACCCAGGTCGAAGTCGGCGAAGAGGCCGATGTACGTGTTGTTGAGGGTGAGCGTGCCACGGTTGATGATGCGGTACTGGACGAAAATGGTGTTCGCCAATGCCGCACTCGGTCCATCGTACGCGAACGGCGTCGCCTGCACTTCCACACCGATGGGCAGGCCCTGCGTGTTCTGGTGGTTGCCGCCATTGTCGTTGAAGATGAAGTAGAGCGAACCATCGCCCGGGCCGCAAGGCGCATCGCAATCCTGTGGGTCGTAATCACCATCGTTGTTGTAGTCGATGAAGGGTGCTTGGTACAGGTCGAAGCCCGAACCGACATCTCCGATCGCCGGCCACGTATTGAAGTACAAGGGCATTTGGTAGCCGGGGTATTGCACGGCGGGATCGCAGTTGGGATCGCTGAGGCAATCGCAGTAGCCCAGCTGTATCGCTACGTCTTCATTGTTCAGTGGCCACACCTGATCATAGGCCGCCATAACGGCGGGCGTGGTGCTCGCAGCGCCACCTGTTGTCAATGGTCCCGGGTACCAGTCGCTCGAACCAAGCGGCTCGAAGCACATGGCCGCCATGTGCAACGCGTTGCCCGCATCCGTACCTCCCATCCACAGCCCGGCGGAGAACATCGGATGGGCGCCACCACCATTGGGCACCTCGAACGCGGGTGTGCCATTGGCAAGGTCCATCCCGATGAGCCCATGCGCGTAAAAGCGCGCGCGCACGTTGTTGACGTCCAGGTCGTAGTGGTTCTGCGCGAGGAGCGTGGAGGGCAGAAGCGCGCAACCGATCAAGGGTAGCAGATGTTTCATGGCCACAAGGATTTGGTGTCAGCAACGTAGCATCACCAACACAACCATCCATGATCCGCGCGAGCAGCGGCGCGCACCGTGCTACGAGCGGTGGTATACCACCAAGAAAGAACGGCATCCCGTGGGATGCCGTTCGCTGAATGTTGTCTGAAGTCGGTTATGAGGCCTTGCGCAAGCTCAACGGCTTCACGGTGCTCTCGTCACCATCGAGCACCATCACATAGAGCTCCTCGCCCATCAGCTCCGCAATGCGGATCCGTGTTTCAAGACCGGTGATACCGCCGCTCTTGAGGATGTGCCCTGCTTGATCGCAGATATCGAACAAAGCTTCACCGCTGTTCGGCGTGTAACGCAGCGTCAGCATCTCGCCGTGCTGCTCGAAGCGCAAGCCTGCGCCTCGGTTGTTCGTTGCATTGTTCATGGGGCCGTGGTTTGGCCGCTTGTACGGGGAAAAGGCGGCCCAGGGTTACCACCCGGCACGGGCCATGGGTCCGTAGCCAAAGCGCCCCTGCCGTGTAGGACAGGGGCGCGTGCGACTTTAACCGGACAACCTCAGTAGTTCTGGAGGTCCACCGGCCTGATCACCCCGAACCACTTGATGACCCTTTCCCCGAGGCCGGGAACTTCAAAGTGGCAGATGTACGTGCCCCCGGCGATCGGGACATTGGTCATGTTCTTCAGGTCCCAATCCAAGAAGGTGAGCGCATTGTCCTTCTTGTACCTCCTGATCAAGGTTCCGCCCACGTTGTAAATGCTGATGGTGCAGACCTGCGGCAGGTTGATGAACTTGATGCGGTTGTCCAACCGGCTCGCCTCGTAACCGCTGAAGGAGTAGTAAGGGTTGGGCACCACCCCGATCATGTCCAATGCGCTTTCCGCCACCGATGACTGTTGCGTCATACAGGCCAAGCCGGTGGTGCTGAAACGGTACAGGTTCACACCGGCGTTCAGTTGTGGATCGATCGGCGGTTCGTAGCCCGCATAAGGCTGCACATAGGGTTCGTACGGCCGTGCAACGTTCAACCGCACGCGCGCTTCGCATTCCAGCAAGTTGTGGCCTTCGTTCAGCATGGCGCTGCCCACCCAAGCGATCGCTTCCCATACCCTGATACGACCGAGGAAGGAAGTGCCTTGCAGTTTCTGTTGGATGAACGCACCGCCGTCGTATTGCGGCACGCGGTCGGCATTGCCATCATAGCGCCGTTTGTTCCGGAACACATAGATCCAATGCTGGCCGCCGAACACCGGTGCGTTGAGGTTGGTTGAGATGCGCTCGGTCGGGTTCCATTGCATGTCGCGGCCATTGTCCGCCGTCTGCCAACTGTCCTCGCCGAAACCGATGTTCAACCGCTCACCGGTACCCATGTCGATCGCATAGCCGGGGAACCAACCCATACCAGTGCCGGTGCCATCGGGCTGGCCGTTCTTGTCCACGCTTTGTGCCGTGCGCAACCAGAGCTTTTCCACACCGCCGGAGAGGAACGAGTCGGCCTGCATTTCGAACACCGGTGCGCGGCTCCACTTGTCGCGGTCGGGGGTGAAGACAACGAGCACATCGGGCAGATCGCGCAGATCGAAGCTGTTCGTGATGGCTTCTGTTACTTCATAACTGCCGGGTTGGAAGGGCAGATCACCGCACAGTTCGAACGGGGCCCATGTACCACCGAGCAACTGCTCGTAGGCTTCATCCATATCGAAGCCCGGTCGATCATCGTGATCACCGGCGTTAACCTGCGGCACCACCCACTCACTTCCGCCGCGGATCCAATTGTACACGGTGTTGCCATCGGCGTCAGGGATCCCCTTCAGCCAATCGCGCTCGGGGTCGGCGAAAGTGATCTCGCCCTCCAGTGCCTTGATGTTGATCTCGCGTTCAAGCCCGACGACGCCATTGCTCTCGAAGAACGTTGTGTCCCATGTGCTCTGTTCGATCGAAACGCTCAGGCCCCATTGCGGGATCAACTGGTCCTCGGCGACCTGGATCGACCGGTCACTGCTGATGCTCTCGCCGGTGCCCAGATCCGTGAGCGTCCAGTTCGCATGTGGCACAGCCTCTTCCGTCATATCGGTGAACCGCAGTTCGAACTCCGTGGCAGGCACGCGCAGCGGATCGATCACCTTCACTTGCACAGGACCCTGTCCGCTTCTGTACGTGATCGCATCCACCCGTGCATCGGTGGAAGTCACGATGGCTTCCTCGGTCGTGGCATCGATCATGATCGGTCGGTTGCCATGGCCCTGTCCTTCGATCCGCGTGATCGCGGGCTCGTCACCGTATTGCGCTTGCTGCACGGTGCCGGATCCCTCCGGCACGGGTTTGTGCGGAATGGCGGACACGCTGTGTATGCCACCGCCGTTGTAGTCCTTGCGGCTGGCCAAGTAGCGGAAGGGTTGACCTGTGCGTTGCACCGGATCGTAAGGCAACCAGTTGTTGTGCGCGTAGGCGATGGCGATGAAGTAGTACGTCTTGAAGTTCACCAGCCGCACATCGCCTTGTGCGAATTGGTCTTCGGTGATGCGCAGGCTGTGCAGGATGCCATCATCGGAACCATCGACCATTTCGGTGGGCACGGGCAGGCCGATCTGGTCGTTGTTGACCCAGTTCACCAATTGCCCGATACCATCCTTGATGTCCGACTGGAAAACGAGCCGGGCCAGATTCACATCGGCTAACTGATCCACGCTCACCGTGCCGTCCTTCACTTGGAAGACCTTGTATCCTTGGAAGCGGTACTCGCGATCGGGATACACCAACTGCGTGTCGGGGCCCAAATAGCTCTCGGGTATGATCGGATCCACTTGGCGATAGCCCTCGCCAACGTTGTTGCCGCTGGGGTTCTGGATGTACAGGATCAGTTCGCGATCCAGTTCCTGCATCGTCAGCTGCGGTGCATCGGGGCCATCGAGCAGCTCGAAGCAATTGTCGAAGAGCGCCTGGGCCTTGTCATCGGCTTGCCGCAGCAGTTCCACACTGGCGAACGGTCCGCCGGTTGAAGCACGCGCCCACACAACGCCAACGGTGATGTTGTTGAAGGCCCCGGGCTCGAGCGTGAAGGGACCGGCGCTTTGGAAGAGCCGACGGTCTTCGGGGAAGTTGCCAGCGCTCTCCTCCGTCCACGGGGATTGCACCGCACCACCGGTAGCCCAACCGAGCGGATCGCTATTGCCCGGGAACATGTAGTTCGTGGGCACGTTCGGGTTCGCATCCGGATCACTGATGTGGCCGTTCCCTCCGTACAACATGCTGGACCCGTCGAGCCATTTCGCGCTCATATAGTTGTAGTACTCGACCGCCTGTGTCGGATCGCCTTGGCCACCACCACCGCCGTTGTAATAGATGAAGGCGCGCATGCCGTAACGCTCGTTGTCGATCACGCCATCACCGTATCCGATGCCCAAGCCTTTGTATGGGATGCCACCACCGGCGATGGCATCAGCGTAGGTCGTCGCTAGGGGATTATCGATGAAGTCGCGGTCTTGGTAAGGCCCCTCGAAGAAATCGATGCCCACTGCAGGTGGTTGTGCACCGTAACCGGTGCTTGTGCAATCGGCATCGTCCGCGTCGCCATTGTAGGCATATGCGAGACCGCGTTGCACATCACACCCCACATAATCATCCAAGGCGCAGCCCACATCGGCATCCACCCATTGGCCGAAGAAGGTGTTGGTGAGGATCTGTGTGCCCTGGTTGATGAGGAGGTAATTGTAAAAGGTCATGTTGTTCACTTCATCGTTGGTGGCGAATGCGAACGCTTGGCCGCGGATCTCCATGCCGATGGCTTCACCATCCGTCTCGGTGTGCGCGTTCCCGTTGTCGTTGAAGATCCACCAGAGATTCTCGTCGCCGTAAAGCGGTACGATCGCATTGCGGTCTCCACGGCATTCCTGGTCCGGGTCGAGGGCATATCCCGGCGCATCGCCGTCCAATGGATCGTAACTGTCATCGGCATCGTAGTCGATGAACGGTGCAAGGAATGGCGCCTGTCCCTGCGCGAGATCGCCCATGGCAGGCCATTCTGAAAAGACGGATGGCATGCTGTAGTTCGGGAACTCAGCGGCCTCGTTGCAGAGCGGGTCGCGTTTGCAACGCTCGTACGCTTCGTGCCGTTGCACATCCTGCCGATGCGTTTTCCAGAGCTTGTCGTACGTATCACAAACGTCCGGCTCCACGCTCGCGGTGCCGTCGGTGGTGAGCGGTCCGGGCCAGAAGTCGTTGCCCTGTGCCCGGTAGGTTACAGCAGCGAGTTTCAGGTTGTTGTCCAGCGAACGCCCCCCCATCCACAATGCACCTGCATAGATGGAATTCGGCCCTGAGCGGTCCGGGGTTTTGGGAACCTCGTACGCCGGTTTGTTGGTCGCGCGCACCTGCCACATGCTCCCACCGGTTTCGATAAGGGCGCGCACATTGTTCAGGTCCAATTCACTCTTGCCCGTTGCGGCGGCGCAATCAGCAGCGCGCAACTGGCCATGGTCGGGAACAGCACCCGGTGGCAGGTGACCGGAAGCCTTCAGTGCCGAAGCACCGATCAATGAAAGAACAAGGACGAGAGAAGCGGTGCGAAGAAGAAACGGAAGAGGGGACAGTACTATGTGAAGCGATCCGGCTAAGGGTTCGTCGTGCTTCAATGGAACGGTTCAGGAAGACCGGATGTAGGAGGACCCGCACAGGCACGCCCGGTCGGTACGCCTGTCAAGTGCGCGCGGCATGGCCGTAGCGCCGGCACGGAGCACTCAACTCCCTTGGTCGATGAAGATCCAGGCGTGGCAGGCGCTGAGGGAAGTATGGATGGTGATCATGGCAACAAGGGGTTTGGTTATGCATGGGAAAACTATCCGCGACTTGCACCAACCCATCCGGCCAGGCGAGCAACGGGGCGATCGGTGCGAGGAGCGGCCCATGCGTCCCGATCAAGTGAAGGAACACCGGTGCAGCGTTCGGTGGAACTGAGCATTCCGTTCAGCCCACCGTACGAATACATTGGCGTCTTCAATACGACCATGCGCGCGATCATTGTCGACGACGAAGAACCTGCCCGGGAGAACCTGCGCATCATGCTGGAGGATGAAGCCCCGCAGTTGCAGGTGGTGGGCATGGCGGACAATGCGCCAAAGGCGAAGGAGCTGATCACGGCACTGGATCCCGACCTTGTTTTCCTTGACATCCGCATGCCCAGCGGCACGGAGGGATTGGACCTGCTGGAAGGGTTGCCCGATGCGCGGTTCATGGTGGTCTTCGTAACCGCCTTCAAGGACTATGCGCTGCGCGCCTTCCACGCCAGCGCAGTGGATTACGTGCTGAAGCCGATCGACCCGGACGAACTGCGCGGGTCTGTTGAAAAGGCCGAACGCCGCTTGGCCGCCATGCGCGACGCACCGGCCGAGCAAGCGCACTACCGGATCCAATTGGATGCGCTGGTGCAGGAGCTGCGCGAAGGCGAACGTGGGCCGCGCATTTCGGTGGACCATGCCAAGGGCATAAAGTTCTTCGATCCCCGTACGATCGCGCATGTGGAAGCCGACGGCAACTGCACCGTGCTCCACTTCCTTGACGGGAGCCGGTACTTGGATACGCGCACGTTAAAGGTCTACGAGGAGCTACTGGACCCCAGCCTCTTCCTGCGGGTGCACCGCAGTCATTTGGTGAACATGGCCCACTTACGCGAATACCTGCGGGATGATGGCCATTGGGCGGTGCTGCGGAACGGTACCCGGGTGCCTATAGCGCGGGATCGGATCGATGCTTTTCTGGCCGCCGTGCGGCCGCATTGAGGCGCGCGGGCCACCGATCCATCGAAACGGCGTCGTCCGGGAAGCTCCACTTCCCTACTTTGGGCGTCCTTACCCGGAAAAACGATCCTTTTCACCATGACAACCCCATCCCTCATCAAGCGCCTGCTCGTGTTCATCCCGGTCCTTGGGCTGGGCGCGTTGGCCACTGCGCAGCCTGTTTGCGATATCGACCTGCGCCCCAACCCGGCCGGTGATTCGCTTCGTGTGTACATGCGTGCCAACACCACCGCCTTCTCCGGTGTCATGAGCGCATTGGTCTTCACCGTCCGCTGGGAGGCTGCAAGCACCGCAACCTTGGGCAATCGCACCCAATTCTGCGCCGCAGGTTATTCCATCACGGCGCAAGCGGACGGAGAGATCGACAATGGGGGATACACGTACCGCACGTATTCTGGATTCGGCTTCAGCAATATCAGCGTCGAATGCCCAACGGAAGTGTGGCCAGCGAACACATGGAAGCTGATCATGCGGATCAAGGTGAACAGCGTGGACCGCTGCACCACCTTCAACATCGTTAACGACAACTTCACTTCCACCGGGAACAAGAACTATTACCTCTCGCTGAACGGTTTCGATAAGACCGGGACCATTGAGAGCACGGTGGCGAACAGCAGCCCATGCGGAAGCGATTGCTCGTTGTACACGCAAGTTCAGGTCACCACTGATGGCGCTGGTGCCCAGACCACATGGGAGATCCGCAGCGGTAACACCGTTGTGTGCAGTGGAGGACCCTACGCTAACAACTCCACGATCACGAGCAACTGTTGCTTGTCGGCCGGCTGCTACACGCTGCGCGTCATGGACAGTTTCGGCGACGGCATGTGCTGCGCTAACGGCGCAGGTGGCTACATCCTCAGCGATGGCAAGGGCAACCGCATCATCAACAACAATGCTGATGGGGTCTTTGCTACATTGAGCAAGGCACCCGGCACATGGTGTTTGCCGATCAGTTCTGATGGTTTGAAACCGACCAGCTGCGACGTCACGGTTGCGGCGAATACGTACATCCAAGCCATCCCCAATGCGCTTGTGAGCGCACAGTGGGGTGTTGGCTCGCAGACCGATGACGGTTACCAGTTCTGGTTCTTCGATGCGGATGGAAGCTTCGACCGGAAACTCTTCCGCAGCCACGCAAAGAACAACGGCAACATTGCTGCAGGACCCGAACGCGCTTCCTACCAGAAACTGAGCGCGGTTAAGAACCCGTCCTTGCCACAAGGAAGGTTCCTTAACGTGCGCGTGCGCAACAGGATCAATGGCACGTATGGCGCTTACGGCCCGGCATGCAGGATTTATATCAACACGAACTTTAGTGGGGCTGAGTTGGCGGACGGTCAAACGGAAATGGAGGAGATGGATGTCCCAAGCTTCACCATGTTCCCAAACCCTTTGAGCGAAGGGGCACTGACCGTTCGGCTGACCGGTCTTGACGAAAGTGACGAAGTGGCGCAGTTGGAGATCTACGATATGCAGGGCAAGCGCGTGTTCGCCAATACCCTGGCTGTGATCGGCGGCAATAGCACTTCCGATGTGCGTTTATCAGGTCATACCGGCCCGGGTGTTTATCTGGTCGTGGTATCGAGCAACACACAACGCTTCGTGCAGCGTTTGGTGGTGCAATAAGCTTTGTTCCGGACAGTGAACCCCCGTACCGACATCGGCACGGGGGTTCTTCATTTGTGCGATCCGACGAAGAACGATCCACGCAATGAGGTCGACCGTTCGCTCGATCATGCCGACGATCGGGACCCGCGGGGAACCAGGTCATGATGCTGCCACATTAGTTTCTCCGCACCAAAACCCCATTGCCATGTTGCGCACGCTGATCGTGGACGATGAACCGGATGCTCGTGAGAACCTGCGCTTGATGCTGGAAGAACTCTGTCCCGATGTGGAAGTCGTTGGGCAGGCGGGCAGTGCGGCCGAGGCGCGAAAGTTGATCGAGGAGTTGCAGCCGACGGCGCTCTTCCTCGACATCAAGATGCCGGGCGAGGACGGATTCTCCTTACTGCGTTCGGTCGCGGAGAAGGAACTGCCGGCGGTGTTCACAACGGCCTACGACAAGTACGCGTTACAGGCCTTCAAGCAGAACGCGCTCGACTACTTGGAAAAGCCGATCGACCCCGAAGAGCTGCAACGTGCAGTGGGTAAGATGAAGCGCATGATCGGTGACCCATCCGTGCAACTGCAGGCCAGTGGAGCCATTGCCGCATTGATGAACGATCCGGCTTCGCCCTTGAGCACGCGTATCGCAGTCCCTAGCCGCGACGGGCTGAGCATGATCAGGCACGAGGACATCATGTATTTAGAGGCGAGCGACAGCTACACGACCGTGCACCAGAAGGACGGCAAGCGTGTGATCAGCAGCAAACACATACGTGTGTTCGAGACCAACCTCGATGCGAAGAAGTTCTTCCGTGTCCACAAGACCTTCATCATCAACTTGGAGCATCTCAAGGGCTTCAGCCGCGGCGAAGGGAATATGGCGTTGTTGAGCAACGGAACGTTGATCCCCGTGAGCCGTCGTCGCCTGCCGGACTTCCTGGCATTGATCAACACGTTCTGATCGGATGGTGCGCGCGTTCGCGATCCTCATACTACTGTCGTTTGCAACTGTCGGCCTCGGGCAGCAATACGGGTTCGAGCAGTGGACCCCGGAAGATGGTCTTGCTCAAAGCCAGGTTCGGCGCTTGGCGATGGACCGCGATGGGCGCTTGTGGGTGGCCACCCTCGGTGGGGCCAGTGAGTTCGATGGGATCCGTTTCACCAACCATGGCGCGCAACAAGGCCTCCCCGATCCGCAGGTAAGCGCAATGCTGGCCGATGCCGATGGCAGCATGTGGTTGGCATCCGGCGCATCGCTGGTGCACGTACAAGGCTTGCTGCACACGCGCATCGACTTGCCCGCCGACGCCGGCGGGGCGCGCATTGAAGCGATGGCCCGGGATACTGCGGACCGCTTGCTCATCGCTACGGACGGCGCGGGCGTGCTGGTGCTGGACAACGGAACGTTCTCGCCATTGGAAGGATATCCGGCCGACACGGCGCGCAGCGCTCGGTCGTTGCTCGCACTTGCCGACGGCCGGGTATACATAGGCCTGCGCGATGGTCTTCTCGTGTTGGAGCGCGACCGCTGCATCCGCAAAGGTCTTGGTGACCCAAGGCCCAAGAACATCAGCGCTCTCGCCCTGGCGCCCGAAGGCTCGGTCTGGGTAAGCACTTATGGTGATGGGCTTTTCCGCATCGCTGCGGACGGCAGCGTCCGCGTGTTCACTGAAGAGGACGGCTTGCTCCAAGGCAACGTACGCAGTGTGACGGTTGACGCTTTGGGTCGCGTATGGGCCAGCACCAAGATCGGACTGAACCGCCTGGACCCGATAGCACGGGACAGTTTCAGGGTACGGTCGTTCACCGTACATCAAGGCTTACCGAACGACAACGTGTACTGCACGCTCGAGGACGGGCACGGGCAGCTCTGGATCGGGACCGATGGTGGTGGGTTACTGCGGTTCGCCGGCGATCGCTTCGTTACATACACTCTGCAAGAGGGGCTCTGCAGTGATCTCATAATGACAATGGTGTCCGATACCCTCGGAGACCTTTGGTTGGGCACCTACGGCAGTGGTGTATGCCGTTTCGATGGCATGGCGATGATCACCACCCAGCAAGGCCTGCCGAACAATACGGTCTGGTGCAGTTTGAAAGATCGCGACGGGAGACTTTGGTTCGGGACCAGCAGCGGTTTGTGCCGACTTGAACACGGCGTGGTGGTGGTTCCCGATAGCGATGCAGCCCTGATCGATACACGAGTGCTCTCGCTGATGCAAGATGCAGCAGGCAAGATCTGGTGCGGCACGCGCGAAGGAGTTTCGGTGATCGACATCCACGGCGGGGTTGTTCACTACCGGGCAGGCGGCCACGGGCCCGGACCATCGGTGCGTAGCATGCTACAGGACAGGGAGGGAACAGTTTGGCTGGGAAGCGCCGAGGGGCTGTTCGCATCCCGCAATGGTCTCTTCACCCGCTATTCGACCGCCGATGGCCTGAGCGATAACACCGTGCTTTCATTGGCCGAAGACGAAGACGGCCGTCTTTGGATCGGCACGGCCAATGGCATCGCCATCAAAACCGGGAAGAGCTTCACCACGCTTCGGCTGGGCAACGACCCGGGCAGCAACTATGTGGACATCCTGCGGATCGACCGCAACGGCACAGGATGGGCAGGCACGAACAATGGTATCCACCGGTTCCGGCCGAAGTTGTTGCCACAACAGGCAGGAAGCATCGAACACATTAATGCGCGCGACGGATTGCTCGGATCCGAATGCAACCTGAATGCATGGTATGAGGACGATGCAGGGCGCATTTGGACCGGCACCGCAGCAGGGCTGGTGATGCACGACCCGGCCCGGGTGATGAACCCGCCTTATACCGCCTTGCCCTATTGCACCATCAACGGTATCCGCTCCTTCCTCCAAGCGAGCGATTGGAAAGGCCAGTGCGACAGCGTGGACTCTTTTACTGGACTGCCCATCGGACTGCGGCTGGATCATCGCCGGCACTACCTCACCTTCGATTACAGCGGCGTGGCGCTGCACGACCCGGAGGCGATCCGCTTCCGATACATGCTGGCCGGTTATGATGCCGATTGGTTGCCAGAGACCGAAGCGCGTTTCGCCAGCTACAGCAACTTGCCGCAAGGGGAATACACTTTCATGGCTGCCGTGCGCTACGGCCAAGGTGCTTGGAGCCCCAGCGCCACCTTCCGTTTTGTGATCCTGCCGCCCTTCTGGCTCACTTGGTGGTTCATGGTATTGTGCGCGGTCGTCTTGGCAGGGGTGCTATACGGTATCATGCGTTGGCGCGCAGCGCAGCGGGCGCGAGGTGAAAAAACGCGCCAGTTGATGTTGCGATCCCGGATGCTCCAATTGGAGCAACAAGCCCTCAACGCCAACATGAACCGGCACTTCGTTTTCAACGCCCTCAACAGTATCCAGTACTACATCAACCGGCAGGACCGCACCGCCGCCAACCGTTACCTGACCAGTTTCGCGAAGCTCATACGCATGAACCTCGATGCCAGCCAAAGCGACACCGTGACCTTGGCAGAGGAACTTGAACGCCTGGAACTGTACCTCGGCTTGGAACACATGCGTTTCAAGGACAAGTTCCGTTACACCTTGGAGACCGCAGACACCGTGGATACAAGCAATGTGCACCTGCCCGCCATGATGCTCCAGCCGTATGTGGAGAACAGCATTTGGCACGGCATCCTGCCAATGGACCGGCAGGGATCCGTGAACATTGGCATACACCCCGGTGAGCCCGGCTGGGTGACCGTCACGATCGCGGATGACGGTATCGGAGTGCAGGAGAGCCTGAAGGGCAAGGTCAACGGAACCGAGGATCATATCAGCAAGGGCATTGAGATCACCAAGGGCAGAGCCGACGTGCTCCGCAGCCTTCACCTGAGCGATATCCGCATCACTGGCCCCGAACAATCCCACGACGCGGCCGGACTGGTCACGGGTACGCATGTGCGGATCGACCTTCCCTTGGGGAACGGTGCGAAAAAACCAACCAACGGCTTGTTGGCGGCTACAAGCGGACATACATTTGGCATGTTATGAAAGTCTTCTCCCGCTGGCTCCTCGCTTCCCGTCCCACCTTGTTGTTGGTGCTCTTGCTTGCGCTTGGGTTTACAGCATGCAGCAAGGACGAGGTAATGGCCCCGGGCGCTGACATGCGCGGGATGCAAAAGGGGGACGGTATCAATGGCGATGACCAAGGCCGCATTATTGTGCCGACGACCATCGGCAATGTTGATGGCACCAAGGATCCGGTTGTTTCACCGAACGGCATCCATCGCGATTTTGAAGGCGATGGACAAGGTGAGCCCGGTGATGGTGGCATCAGCGACGACGGAGATGACGAAGGCGACAACGAGAAGAGCAACACGAAACCCAGGGCCAACTGAATTCAGTTTCCCTTCTGAATTGAAAGCCCCGATGTGTCGGGGTTTTTTCATTTCTGACGCTTGAGCGACTTAGCGGTTTTCGTCCTTTCCCTGTTCCCGCCTGCCGTACCTCGTTGGAGGCGTGCTGATCGGTGACCTGTGGACTTACTTTTTCTACACGTCAGACAACCATGCTGTCGTGCAGCCCGCTCCACCATGCCTCTTACCCAACATGACCACCTGCACCGCTTGATCCACTCACTGGACCGGGCAGAGAAGCGGTACTTCAAGGTGTACACTTCGCGGCACCTGATCGGCGACCATAGCAATCACCAAGTTCTCTTCGATGCGATCGCCGACCAAGAGGAGTATGATGAGGCGGCCATCCTGAAGAAGTACCGGAAAGAAGCGTTCACCAACCGCTTCGCGATCAGCAAACACCGCTTGTACGAGACGGTGCTTCGCAGTCTTGATGCGTATCACGCTGAAAGTTCCATTGATGCGCGGCTGCGCAGGTCGCTGCACCACGTGGAGATCCTATACAAACGTGCGCTGTACCCGGAAGCTGAAAAGATGCTCCACAGCGCGCGCCGCATGGCCGCACAGCATGGTCGATCGGCCATTATGGTCGCCGTGCGCGAGTGGGAATGCCGGTTCATGGAAAACGCCAACTACAGCGGCACGGCTGTGACAGCGCTCAGCACATGGGAGGACGAAGGCGCCGCTTTGCGCAGTGCCTTGGCCCATGCGGATGCGCTTTGGCTGTTGAAGAGTTCCACGTTCAAGGAGATCTACAAAAAAGGCCAGGCCCGCGATGATGAGCGGATCAGTGCCTTGCGCCAACTCCTCAGCTCACCTCTACTGCAACACATCGACGGGGCTGCGTCCCCGCGCAGCACATACTTGTTCCACCACATCCACAGCGCGGTCGCTTTCGCCATGGCGGACCCCGTCAAGAGCCGGGAGCACTTGTTGGTGAACAAAGCCTTGATCGAGGCGAACTACGATCATTTCAGCCAAGAGCCGAACCTGCTTCTCTCCGTGCTCAGCAACCTGGCCTTCGTTACGGCACGGCTCGGATCACATGAAGAAGCGCTCTCGATGTTGAAGGAGTTCAGGCAGGCCCCTGAGACACATGCCATGCCCGAGAACGAAGACTTGGACCTGAAGCTGTTCACCACCAGCTATAGTCTGGAACTGGGCTTGCACTGCCGAGCGGGGGAATTCGCGAAGGCTTTCGACTTGTTGCCGCGCATTGAGCGTGGGCTCGCCCAGCATACCGGTTCAATGGGCCCGGTGCGACTGGCGGGTTTCTATTTCCAAATGGCGTACGCCGCGTTCGGGGCCGGCGAAGTTGAAACAGCGATGCGGCTCACCAACAAGTTGCTCAACGATATCAGCATCGACCAAACGGAAGAGCCGATCTGCTATGGCAGGCTGTTGCACTTGATCCTGTTGTTCGAGACCGGCCGCACCGACCTTCTGCCTTACGCGTTGCGCAATACTTCACGGTTCCTGCAAACGCGCAAGCGCGCACACCGCACCGAGCAACTATTGATAGGTCTCGTGCAAAGTGTATCGCGCTCCACGTCGCAAAGACGCACCGGGGAACAGTTCCAGCGGTTCCATGATCAGCTGATCGCTCAGGAGGAGAACACGTTGGAACGCGTACTGTACGATCATTTGGATCCGATCGCATGGGCTGCCAGCAAGCTCACCGGCAGGGCCTTCGCGGATATCGTGAAGGAGCGCGCGCAAAGACAAGTGAAGGCGGCCTGAGGCCTTACCCGAAGAACTGCGTTACCTCTTCAAGAAGGCATCCCACCCCTGCGCTTTCAGCTCGTGCTGCACGCCCTGCCTATCGATGAGCTGGTAACCGCTTGCCTTGTCCGTCATGTACCCGACAACCGTGAAGTGCGGTGAGCCTTTCACTTTCTCATAGTCGCCTTGTGCAATGGTGAAGAGCAATTCGTAGTCCTCCCCGCCATTGAGTGCGCAGGTGGTCGGGTCCAAGTTGAAAGCACGCGCCGCACCGATCGTTGTCGGGTCCATCGGGATCTTGTCCTCATGGAGCTTCACACCCAAGCCGCTATTGTGGGCAAGGTGCATCGCTTCGCTGGCCAGCCCGTCGCTGATGTCGATCATGGCCGAGGGCTGCAGATCCATCCCCCGAAGTATCGCGATCACATCCTTGCGCGCTTCCGGTTTCAATTGCCGCTCCAGAATGTAATCATGACCACTGAGGTCCGGCTGCGCGTTCGGGGCCTCTTGAAAGACCGCCTTCTCGCGCTCCAGCACCTGCAACCCCATGTAGGCACCTCCAAGATCACCGCTCACAACCAACAAGTCGCCTTCCTTGGCGCCGTTCCGATAAGTGATCCGCTCCCTCTCGACCGCACCTACGGCGGTGATGGAAATAATAAGTCCACTGCGCGAAGCACAGGTATCACCACCCACTATGTCCACCCCGTATTCCTTGCACGCAAGCAGCATACCCTCGTACAATTCATCGATGGCCTCCAGCGGAAAACGATTGCTGATGGCAAGAGCAACCGTGACCTGTCGTGGTTGTGCATTCATGGCGTAGACATCGCTCAGGTTCACCACGATGGCTTTGTAGCCTAGATGCTTCAGCGGCACATAGCCCAGGTCGAAGTGGACCCCCTCGACCAGCATGTCCGTGGTTATCACTTGCTGCAGACCCTCCGGGTCGACGACAGCAGCATCATCGCCAATGCCCTTCACAGAGGACTTCTGTTGGAGCCGCACGCGGGAGGCGATGCGTTCAATGAGACCGAATTCACCAAGGGCGGAGAGTTCGGTGCGGGTGGGTTGATCGGACATGGGGATCGGCAGACTCCGAGACTTTCGTGATGGCGGGGGCGAAACTATTCGTCGCTCCAACCTCCTTCACGTCGGAACCTGCGCGCTACCCATGAACACCTCGCTTCCCAACCCTACATTTGGCCTCCGCTTCTATTTAGACCCATTCTAAACAAAGCCAGGCGATGATCAAAGTCAGTGAGAACGCAAAGTCCGAAGTCACCAAACTCCTGGGCATGGAAGGCCGTGGCCCCAACCACTTCGTGCGCGTGGGCGTGAAGGGCGGCGGTTGCTCCGGCCTCATGTACGACCTCGACTTCGACGACCAGATGAAGGACGGCGACAAGGTCTTCGAGGACAATGGCGTGAAGGTGGTGGTGGACAAGAAGAGCCTGCTCTACCTGCTGGGCACCACGCTCGAATTCAGCGGCGGTCTTAACGGCAAGGGCTTCCAGTTCGTGAACCCCAACGCGAGCCGGACCTGCGGGTGTGGCGAGAGCTTCAGTATCTGAGGTTCACCACAGAGACACGGAGACACAGAGAAACCCAATGAGCAAGCGCCAAGGAAGCATGGGCAACACGGAGAATTCGCATTCTCTGTGCCTCTGTGCCTCTGTGGTTTGATTCTCCCATGGCACAGGACACCGACGATATCCTCCGCGAGGTCACCTCGAAAGAGTACGCCTACGGCTTCGTCACCGACATCGAGAGCGAGAAGGCGGCCAAGGGGCTGAACGAGGACATCGTGCGCTTCATCAGCGCGAAGAAGAACGAACCCGAGTGGATGCTGGAGTGGAGGCTCGAAGCCTACCGCATCTGGCTGAAGATGGAGGAGCCGCACTGGGCGCACGTCCACTACCCGAAGATCAATTACCAGGACAGCTACTACTACAGCGCGCCGAAGAAGAAGCCGCAACTCAATAGCCTCGACGAGGCGGATCCCGAGCTGATCGAGACCTTCAAGAAGCTCGGCATCAGCATGGAGGAGCAGAAGCGCCTCGCCGGTGTGGCCGTGGACATCGTGTTCGACAGCGTGAGCGTGAAGACCACATTCCAAGCGGCGCTGAAGGAGAAGGGCATCATCTTTATGAGCTTCAGCGAAGCGGTGCATGAGCATCCCGACCTGATCAAGAAATATCTCGGCAGCGTCGTGCCGCGCACGGACAACTACTTCGCCGCGCTCAACAGCGCCGTCTTCAGCGATGGCAGCTTCTGCTACATCCCACCGGGTGTGCGCTGCCCGATGGAGTTGAGCACCTACTTCCGGATCAACGAGGCCATGACCGGTCAGTTCGAGCGCACCTTGCTGATCGCCGATGAAGGTGCGTACGTGAGCTACCTCGAAGGCTGCACCGCACCGATCCGCGATGAGCACCAGCTGCACGCCGCTGTGGTGGAACTTGTCGCGTTGAAGGACGCGGAGATCAAGTACAGCACCGTCCAGAACTGGTACCCCGGCGACAAGGACGGCAAAGGCGGCATCTACAACTTCGTCACCAAGCGCGGCATGTGCCTCGGCGATCGCAGCAAGATCAGCTGGACGCAGGTGGAGACCGGCAGCGCGATCACCTGGAAGTATCCGAGCTGCGTGCTGAAAGGCGACTACAGCACCGGGGAGTTCTACAGCGTTGCCGTGACGAACAACCGTCAGCAGGCCGACACGGGCACCAAGATGACCCACATCGGCAAGGGCACCAAGAGCACCATCGTGAGCAAGGGCATCAGCGCGGGCTTTTCCAACAACAGCTACCGCGGTCTGGTGAAGATCGGCAAGGGCGCGAAGGGCGCACGCAACTTCAGCCAGTGCGATTCACTGCTGCTTGGCGACCGCTGCGGCGCGCACACCTTCCCGTACATCGAAAGCGAGAATCCCAGCGCGATGGTGGAGCACGAGGCCACCACGAGCAAAATCGGTGAGGACCAGATCTTCTACCTCAACCAACGCGGTATCGCGACCGAGAAGGCCGTGAGCCTGATCGTGAACGGCTATTGCAAGGAGGTGCTGAACCAACTGCCGATGGAGTTCGCGGTGGAAGCGCAGAAGTTGTTGGCGGTGTCATTAGAAGGATCTGTAGGGTAACCACCCGTAGCGTCGACCCAGCGGGTCGATCTGAAACGAAGAAGACGCCAATGTTGAAGATCGAAAACCTCCACGCCCGCATTGAAGGCAAGGAGATCCTAAAAGGCCTTAGCCTTGAGGTGAAGGCCGGAGAAATCCACGCCATCATGGGCCCCAACGGATCCGGGAAGAGCACGCTCGCGAACGTTCTCGCTGGTCGCGACGAGTACGAAGTGACCGCTGGCTCTGTGACCTATCAAGGCGCAGACCTCTTGGAACTCTCTCCCGAAGAGCGCGCATGGAAAGGCATCTTCCTCGCCTTCCAATACCCGGTGGAGATCCCCGGCGTGAGCAACATGAACTTCCTGCGCACGGCACTGAACGAAACGCGCAAAGCGAACGGTCAAGCTGAACTCGGCGGCAAGGACTTCCTCGTATTGGTGCGCGAACGCGCGAAGCTGGTGGAGATGGATCCCGATCTGATGAACCGCAACCTGAACGTCGGCTTCAGCGGCGGCGAGAAGAAGCGCAACGAGATCTTCCAGATGGCGATGCTCGAACCCACCCTCGGCATCCTCGATGAGACGGATAGCGGGTTGGACATCGACGCCCTGCGCATCGTTTCCGCTGGCGTGAACAAGCTGCGCACGAAGGACAACGCCTTCATCGTGGTGACGCACTATCAGCGCCTGCTGGACCATATCGTGCCTGACGTGGTACACGTGATGGCCGATGGCCGCATCATCAAGAGCGGACCGAAGGAACTGGCGCTGGAATTGGAGGCGAAGGGGTACGATTGGGTGAAGGAGCACGCGTGATGAGCACGATGACCGCCACGGACCCCAAGGCCACCATCCTGCCGCTGCTGGAAGGAAGCACCTGGCCCGGCGCCGCCGAAGCGTTGGCCTTGGTGAACACCTTACCTATCCCGACCATCCGCAGCGAAGCGTGGAAGTACACCCGCGTCGGCAAGCTCTTCAACACAGCATACACGACGCCGAAAGGCAATGTGGGAGTTGCCCTGCCTGCGCGTTTGCCTTTCGACACCACACGTGTCGTCTTCGTGAACGGACTCCTCCGCGTTGACCTGAGCGATGAACTCGGCACGCAGCAAGGCGTGGTCATCGATAGCCTGAGCAAGCATCTCACGCACTTCCCGGTGAAGGCGACCTATGGTACGCTGGCTCCGACGAGTGAACGCCTGTTCACGGCGATGAACGCGGCGGCACCTACCGATGGCCTGATCGTATTGGTGTTCAAGAACACCACGGTCGCGAAACCGATCCACGTGCTCCACATTTCAAGCGGTGATCAGCAATTGATCCAACCGCGCGACCTGTTCCTGGTGCAGGAAGGAGCGAAGGCGGAAGTGATCATCGAACACGTTGGAACTGACGCATCATCCACGTTGGTGAACAGCGTGCGCGAAAGCGTGATCGCCGATGGCGCTGACCTCACGATCCATCTTCTGCAGAACGAAGCGAACGGACCCTCACACATTGGCCTCGATGGTGTGACGATCGGCGCGAAGGGCCGCTTCAGCATCGATACCACCACCCTGAACGGATCGCTCGTGCGCAACGAGGTGAACGTTTCCCTCGCCGGTCCGGAAGCCCACGCTGAACTGAGCGGTGTGTACGTGTTGAACGGTACCACGCATTGTGACAATCACACGTACATCGGTCACGACGTTCCGGATTGCACGAGCGACGAGCTCTACAAGGGCATCATCGCGGCGAAAGGCACAGGTGTCTTCAACGGCAAGGTGTACGTGAAGCAGGATGCCCAGCGCACCCGCGCCTACCAGAGCAATGCCAACATCCTACAAGGCGATGATGCACGCATCTTCACCAAGCCCGAACTGGAGATCTACGCCGACGACGTGAAGTGCAGCCACGGTTGCACGATCGGTCGTTTGGATGAGAAGGGCTTGTTCTACCTGCGTTCGCGCGGAGTGAGCGAGGCTGAAGCTCGCCGCATGCTCTCACACGCATTCATGACCGATGTGTTGGAGCGGATCGTGAACGAGGATTGGCGGAAACACCTGGCGCAGGTGATCGGCGCAAAGCTGGAAGCGCTATGAGGAGTTTCACCACAGAGGCACGGAGTCACAGAGGAATTCAAAATCCTACTGTTCGCTGGGATTCCCGGAAACTGGCTTTCTCTGTGACTCTGTGCCTCTGTGGTTCAGTGCATTCGCTTTCATGAGCACCTCAACCTCCCCTGCGGTGAAGAAGGCATACGATGTCGAGGAGATCCGTGCGCAGTTCCCGATCCTGAAGGAACTGGTTCACGGCAAGCCGCTCGTGTATTTCGACAACGCCGCGACCAGCCAGAAGCCGCGCCGTGTGATCAAGGCGGAAGGCGCCTACTACGCGACGATCAACGCCAACGTACACCGCGGGGTGCATACGCTGAGCACCAAGGCCACTGAGGCCCAGGAAGCCGCCCGCGAGACTATCCGCACGCACATCAACGCGAAGCACACGCACGAGGTCATCTTCACCAGTGGCACCACGGCCAGCATCAACCTTGCTGCGACCAGTCTTGGTCAGTTGCTGTTGAAGGAAGGAGACGAAGTGGTGATCAGCGGCATGGAGCACCACAGCAACATCGTGCCTTGGCAATTGGCTTGCGAGCGGCACGGTGCAACGCTGAAGGTGATCCCGATCACGGACAGCGGCGAATGGGATCTGAAGCAGGTGCCGTTCTCCGATCGCACGCGCATCCTGGCGATCAGTCATGTGAGCAACACGCTGGGCACGATCAACCCGGTGAAGATCCTGATCGCGCAAGCGAAGAAGCAAGGCATTGTCACCGTGGGGGATGGCGCGCAAGCGATGCCGCATCTGAACGTGGATGTACAAGCGCTCGGCTGCGACCTCTACGCCTTCAGCGGACACAAGTCCTATGGACCGACCGGCACCGGTGTGCTCTATGGTCGCGAGGAACTGCTGGAGCGCATGCCTCCCTGGCAAGGCGGTGGCGAGATGATCGACCAGGTCACGCTGACCAAGAGCACGTGGGCGAAGCTGCCGTTCAAGTTCGAAGCCGGCACGCCGCACATCGCGGGCATCATCGGGCTGGGCGAGGCGATCCGCTGGATGCAGGACTATGACCTCAACGCCATGGCTGCGCACGAACGAACGCTGCTCGAACACGCGACCAAGGAACTGCTCGCCATCGATGGTCTGCGCATCATCGGCACAGCGAAGGAGAAGGTGGGCGTGATCAGCTTCGTCATTGAAGGAGTTCACCACTACGACCTCGGCACCTTGCTCGACCAACAGGGCATCGCCGTGCGCACGGGGCACCACTGCACACAACCATTGATGGAGCGCTTCGGCGTGAGCGGGACCACGCGGGCGAGCTTCGCGTGTTTCAATACGATCGCGGAAGTGGATGCGATGGTAGGGGCGACGAAGAAGGCTGTGAAGATGCTGCGATGACGACGAGCATGACATTGGCCCAAGCCCAACAAGAAGTCGTTGACGAGTTCGCGCTCTTCACCGATTGGCAGGACCGCTACGAGCACCTGATCGAGCTGGGCAAGGACCTGCCGATGATCGCGCCGGAGATGAAGACCGACGAGAACATCGTTCGGGGTTGCCAGAGCCGGGTGTGGCTCAACGCCGAACAGAAGAACGGTCTTGTGCATTTCACCGCCGACAGTGACGCCATGATCACCAAGGGTCTTGTCGCGCTGCTGGTCCGCGTATTGAACGACCGCACACCGCAGGAGATCCTGAACACACCGCTCACCTTCATCGACGCCATCGGCCTGCGCGAGCACCTTTCACCGAACCGAAGCAATGGGCTGGTTGCGATGCTCGATCAAATGAAACGGTATGCGCTCGCTTATTCCTCCAAGCCATGAGGAAAATGCTTTTCACCGCAACGGCGCAACGAACGCAACGGCATACGCCACGTTGCGCATTCTTGGCGTGCGTGGCGTCGTGGCGGTTAGAAACTGAGCTTGCATCATGACGCCCGAGGAGAAGAAACAACTGGAGGAGAGCATCATCAATGCCCTCAAGGCCATCTATGATCCGGAGATCCCCGTGGACATCTACGAGCTGGGGCTGATCTACGACGTGGTTATCCGCGACGACGCCAGCGTCTACATCAAGATGACGCTGACGAGCCCGGCATGCCCAGTGGCGGGTACATTGCCCGGTGAAGTGGAGCAGAAAGTCGCCAGCGTGCAAGGCGTGAGCAGCGCCAAGGTGGAGATCACCTTCGAGCCTGCATGGGACAGGACGATGATGAGCGAAGCGGCGCAGTTGGAGTTGGGCTTCATGTAGGCCATCCCGAATTCTCGTGAGCGATCTGCGAATGTGCTTCGGTACATTCGATCCACTCAACAACCCGCCCACATGAAATCACGCTACACGCTTTTCACGACCCTGCTTCTTTGCGTCGCGGTCGCACCGCTCAGTGCGCAACTCACCATTCTCACCCAGTTCGACCCCTCGAACACAGGAGGTACATGTGGCATCGCTTACAACTCCACGGCAGGTGAAGTATTGGTGATCGGATGCTTCGGCGCGACGATCGACCGCTACGACCAAAGCGGTGCGTTCATCTCCTCCGCTCCCATTGCCGGCGAATCTGCAAACGATGTGGATGTGGACATGTCACCCGTGGCGTTCGTGATGAACGGAACGGCGGTGGCGCAGGGCCAGTTGCTGTTCATGAACGGCGAGACGGACGAGACCGAGATCTACGCGATCGACGAAGCGACCGGTGTGGTGATCGACACACTGCCCACGCAATATGGTGTCAGCCATGTGGTAGGTGGGTCCTACCACCCGCTGCGCAACACCTTCTTCATGGTGCAGGATAACGTGCCCGGCAGTGTGATCGGTAACCGCATCGCCGAGATCGACCCGAACACCGGCGACACGCTCCAGACATTCTCCGTGCTGCCGAACTTCGATGTGAACTACGGCGATCTGGACATCTCGCCCATCTCCGGGAATCTATTCGTGGTGAGCAGTAGCGATGCCGGGGTTGCTGAATTCACACCGGACGGTGTGTTCGTGCAGAACCATGCACTACCTGTTGGTGTATCCAGCCTTAGCGGCATCGCTTTGGACAACGACCTGCAAGGGGCGTGGGTGTGCAATACCAGCGGCGTGGTGTTCAAGCTCGGCAACTTTCCGATCGGCATCAGCGAGGAGCTGGCGGCGGATCCCATCATTCAGGTCTTCCCGAATCCCGCGAAGGATCGCGTTGAATTCGTCGTGGACGTGGACCGGCCAGGCAAATACAGCATCGTTTTGCACGATGTGGCCGGTCGTGTTGCACAGTCCCTTTTCGATGGCGCGCTGCCGGCCGGTAGCCGCAGGATCGCTGTAGACGTGGGCACACTGGGCGTTGGATGCTATTCCGTCCTCGTAGCTGGTCCCGGCATTTCCGTCACGCGCAGATTGATGGTGGTAAGGTGATCCGCGTTGCAGGGCGTTAGGCGGTAGTTTTGGGGCGATGTCAGAGATCATCAACAAAGTCGCTTCCAGCGGGATCCTCACACTTGATCTGGAGGAGATCTATCCAGTGGGCGAGCGCGTGGTCTTCGACCTTAAACCGCTCCTCTGGCAGGAGATCGCGCTCAAGGAGGACGACTTACGCGCCTTCGTGAAGTCGCATGACTGGTCGCAATATGCTGGCAAGTTCGTTTCGGTGCATTGCTCGGCGGATGCGATCATCCCGACCTGGGCGTACATGCTGGTTGCCACGAGCCTTCAGCCACATGCGGCACACATAACACAGGGCGATGCGGACCAACTGGAGCGGGCGGTGTTCACCCGCTTCGTTCAGCAACTGGATATCGAACCCTACCGCGGTGGGCGTATCGTTGTGAAGGGATGCAGCAAGCTGCCGGTGCCGCTGAACGCATACGTGGAGCTGAGCGCGAAGCTGATCCCCGTGGTGAAGTCGCTCATGTTCGGTGAGCCGTGCAGCACCGTTCCGCTGTACAAGGCGCCGAAGTGAATTTGAGAATGCCTGCGCTCATTTTACCCAAGCTCCTCGGAGTCAGCATCGAAGTTTATGTGATCGTAGGGATTCTCGCTGCGATACACTATGCCCTCTTTCGTTGGATACTTCAACGCTGGTGGCCACGATATGCACAGCACAAGCTGCTCACCGCAACGTTGGCCTTGATCGCGGCGCCCGTCACCTACTTCGCGATCTGGATATGCATTGTGCTTTCAATGTCGTATTACCCAGATAAAGACTTTGAACCCGTTGCGTGGCAAGCTCGCCCTGATGAACGCTACGAATATGTGGAAGGCCTCATCGAGTCTGGGATTTTAATGAGCATCGGAAATGAGGATGCGCAGCGACTTTTGGGTCCACCGGACGAAGCGAGCGGAACGCGTTTGATGTATTACCTCGGACATAGACCTGGCCTCTTCAACATCGACCCGGATTATCTTGTTCTGCATTTCGCCAACGACAAGGTGACGCGTGTGGAATGGCAAAGGGAGTGACACTACTTTCGGCGCAATGCGCTACTTATTCCTTCTGTTGTCGGTTGTTGGTTGTCGGTTGTCCGTCGCGCAACCTTCCGTTGTCACGGACACGGCGACCATCCCGAACAGCGAGAACGGCTGGCACCTCAGCCCGCATGGCACCATCCGCATATTGGTGATCTATGCGGAGATGATCTACGACAAGGATCCCACACGGGATCCGGCGCGCGATGTTGTGCACGAGCACTGGCCCGTGGGCCAACTGCCGAAGTGGAGGGATGATCTGTTCGACCCCCGAGCGCTGCCCGTGCAAAAGGCGAAAGTGTCGCGCTACTACCAGGATTGCTCGCTGGGTAACTACGCGGTACTGGGCGACTACATCGATGGGCTGGCAAGTGTGAGGGAAAGCGAAATGAGCGGCGACGATTACAACGCCGCCGCTGCACAAGCCGTGAAGCTTGTGAATGCCATGGGCACGTTCCGCACCGCGCACGGCCTGTCCATCGCCGACTTCGATCTCTGGCGCAACAACGGCAAGCCGGGGCTACCGAAAGAGAACCTGCCGGACGACCCGCACTCCTTCGATCACGTGATGGTGATCTTCCGCAACCATCACCGACTGACGCACGGCCAAGGCAGCACCGACGCAGGAAGCATCCCGCCGATCTTCGGCTGCGGAAGCGATTCGCAGAGCCGCTTCGGGGCCATGAACGGCTTGCCGTTCGAGATCCTGAAACACGAGTACAACCACTTGCTGCTCGGCGGCAACAACTTCCACAGCGGGGGTGGCAACGCACCCGGCTTCCAGAGCTACTTCATCTGTTTGCAAGCGGGTTGGAGCTTGATGGGCGCAGCCAACAGCAGCCTGCTCTCGGCCAGTGCATGGGACCGCGATCGGTTGGGTTGGAAAGCACCCGATGCGCCATCCACCATCAGCGCACACAACAATGCAGGGGTATACGTCTCCGGCGATATTGATCCCATGGCCGGCGATACAGGCCTGTTCGTGTTGAACGATTTCGTGACTTCCGGCGACGCGTTGCGCATCCGCCTCCCCTACCTCGACGCCGACGAATTCCCTCAATGGATCTGGCTGGAGAACCACCAAGGTTGGAAGAAGAACGGATCACCTACGGATCGCTTCCACTTCGAGGACATCATGCCGTGCGTGGTGGGTATCGTACCCAGCCTGCACGCTTATGTGCAAGTGGACCGCGAACACAAAACGGGCAGCGGCATCTACGGTGGCGACGCGGACTACCTGCGCGCGTTGCCGGCCAGCGGGGCATTCGATGTTGCTCCGCGCGGCGATACGATGCGGTTCCAATGCCTCTGGCCCGGGGATACCGAGCCTTACGTGGTCGACACACACTTGGCGAACCCGCTCACGGGGCACCAGGACCTTGAGTTCCCGGTGTTCGATCGCAACGGCGATGGGAAACTGCAACGCAGCGAGAACATCGGCCCGAGGATAGAGGTACGCGACGGAAAGGTGATCGATACCGGCCTCATCTATGGGCATGCGCGCCAAGGCTTCACCGCAAGCGGCAACAACAAGCTGGGCATGGGTACCAATCCGGGCACCGCCAACATGCTCACGCTGGTGAGCAGCGGCACGAAGGACAAGTACAAGGGCGGCAAACCGGACAACCGTGTGATCCACCTCAGCGGCATCAGCATACAGTTGCTGGAACAACGTGCCGATGGAAGTCAGCTGTTGCGGGTGCGGAACGACGACACGTTCCTGGACAGGGATGTGCGCTGGTGCGCGGACAGCATCGTGCTGCACAACACCAATGGTTTCGGTGGTTATGCACTTTGGCTGGCCGATGGCAAGCGGATCCTGCTCGACCGCAGCCGCACGCCTACGCGCATCGGTGCGCCCGAAACCTTCCGCGGCCGCATCTACTTCAGCGACCCGACACGATTCGTGGTGGCCGAACATGCGCGCGTGTACATCGGTGCCGGCGCGACCCTTGAACTGATCAACGGCAGTGAACTCCACGCCCAACCAGGCACAATCATCGACCTGCACGCTACAGCGAAGCTCAAGATCGACGGCTCATCGGGCATTGTGCTGCATGGCGATGCGCAATTGAACGGCACACCGAAGCAGCTGAAAAAGTTGAAGAAGAAGAAGCGCGTGATCCGGATGTGACGCTCAGTACGCGCGAACATTCTTCCCTTCCATCCAATTGATGAAGGCGCGGTCCACAACGCGGTTGCCGCCTGGTGTGGGATAGTTGCCGGTGAAGTACCAATCGCCCGTGTGCTGCGGGCAAGCATTGCGCAAGCCTTCGATGTTCTGGTAAACAATGCGCACCTCGGCCTTGATGTCCGGCGGGGTGAGCAACTCCGTGATCTTGGCGCTGATCTGCTCGTCGGTGAACGGCGCGAAGATCTCCTTCACCACGTTGGTGATCGTCTGCATGGGCTTGCCCACTTCAGCCACACAACGATCGTAGACGTCGTCGATCACGTTCTCCTGTTTGCTCTCCTTCAACAATGCGATCGCCGCTTGGAACGCGACCAAGTCGCCGAGCTTGGCCATATCGATGCCGTAACAATCCGGGTAGCGGATCTGCGGCGCACTGCTCACAACCACGATCCGTTTCGGTTCCAATCGGTCAAGCATCTTCAGGATGCTCTGTTTCAATGTGGTGCCGCGCACGATGCTATCGTCGATCACCACCAGGTTGTCCACCCCGGGCCTCACACTGCCGTAGGTGATGTCGTATACGTGGGCCACCAGTTCGTCCCGCGCGTTGTCGTTGGTTATGAAGGTGCGGAGCTTGGCATCCTTGATCGCCACCTTCTCCAGCCGGGGGCGCATGGCAAGGATCTCGCGCAATTTCCCGGGAGCCGGCTTCGGTCCGAGTTCACCGATCATGCGCTCCTTCACCTTGTTCAATTCATCCTCCAAGCCCTTCAGCATCCCGTAGCACGCAACCTCAGCGGTGTTGGGTATGAAACTGAAGACCGTGTTCGTGAGGTCGTGGTGAATACTATCGAGGATGGCAGGCACGATGTTGCGTCCCAGCGCAATGCGTTCGCGGTAAACATCGCGGTCGCTGCCCCGGCTGAAATAGATGCGCTCGAAGCTGCACGAGCGTTTCTCCACCGGTTGGCGGATCTCCTCTTCGCTGAAAGAACCGTTCTTGCGCACGATCAAGGCATGTCCGGGGCGCAACTCCTGTACCTGATCCGTTTTAACGCCAAAGGCCGTTTGGATCGCGGGCCTTTCGCTGGCCGCCACCACGAACTCATCGTCGGCATACCAGAAACACGGCCGTATGCCAGCAGGGTCGCGCAGCACGAAAGCATCGCCGTGACCGATCAAACCCGCGAAGGCATAGCCGCCGTCGAAATCCATTGCGCTCATGCGCAGGATCCCGGCCACGTCCATCTTCTCTCCGATGGCAGCCGTTATCTGTAGGTCGTTGTATCCGAGTTGGTGGTGGATCTGGCGCAAGCGATCGTTCTCCACGTCCAAGTAGTGCCCGATCTTCTCCAGCACCGTCATGGTATCGCTGTGCTCCTTCGGGTGTTGTCCGATGGAAACGAGCAGGTCGAAGAGCTCGTCCACATTGGTCATATTGAAGTTGCCCGCGAGCACCAGATTGCGCGTCATCCAGTTGCTCAGACGGCGTCGCGGATGGCAGTTCTCCAGTCCTCCGTTCCCGTAGGTGGCATAGCGCAGGTGGCCCAACAGCACTTCGCCCAAGAAGGGCACTTCCTTCTTCAGCCGGTCCACATCGGAAGCCAGGGTCGGATCCTTGTCGATGGCCTGCTGGCAAGCCTTGTGTATGCCGCCGAAGATCTTCGAAATGGCTTGCTTGTCGGTGCTGCGGTTACGATCGATGAAGTTGTCGCCGGGAGCTGGATCGAGTTTGATGCTCGCCACTCCCGCACCGTCCTGCCCACGGTTGTGCTGCTTCTCCATGAGAAGGAACAGCTTGTTGATGCCGGTGAAGGCCGTACCGTACTTCTGCTGGTAGTGGTGCAGGGGTTTACGCAGGCGGATGAAGGCCAATCCGCATTCGTGCTTGATCGTATCGCTCACGTTGTGTCCGAAGCTGCTTAGCCGAGCCGGACCGTTCGTTCCGTACCTCCGCCTTCGGGCCACGAAAGTACGGCTGGGCATAGGCTCATCTGTTTTCAGGACAGATCCGGGCCGTTCCGTCCATAAGGATCCCCGGGTAAGCAACGTTCATGGCGGGTTTCCGGTCTACTGGGCGGTACTTTCGGAGCCCTTGCCAAAAACGTGCGTTCTCTCCTGCTCATAGCCTCCCTGCTTGGCGCCTTTGGACTTACCGCCCAAGGCCCCTTGGCGCGCTTCACGGAGAACAAGGGGCAATGGCCGGAGCGGGTGCTGTACAGGGCCATGGTGCCCGGCGGGGCCATGTTCGTGGAGCGCAATGCGCTCACCTATGTGCTGGTATCCGGTGGCGAGCACGAGCACCACGGACAGGTACATGCCGACGAGAAGTTCGAGCCGCGCAAGGCACACGCTTACCGCGTCACCTTCGAGGGAAGTCAGGGTGGTACACCGGAAGGCCACCTGAAACAGGCGCATTACGAGAACTACTTCATAGGCAACGATCCGGAGCATTGGGGCAGCGGCTGCGGTGTGTATGGTGAGGTTTGGGTGAAGGGGATCTACCCGGGGATCGACCTTCGGATCGATGGACGGCACGGAGTGAAGTATGACCTGATCGTCGCTTCTGATGTGGACCCAGCGATAGTCAAGATGCGGTACGATGGGCAGGCGGGCATCGAATTGAAGAACGAGGAGCTGCTGATCACCACCTCCGCTGGAACGGTGGTTGAGGAAAAGCCCGTCGCGTTCAAGAAGGTCAAGCTTATCCATCCCGGTGAGTGCGGCCTGAACAAGACGCCGGTAGAGATCGACTTCGGACTTGACTGCGCCTATCGGTTGCGTGGCAACGTGATGTCTTTCCGTGTCGAACCCAACCCCAGTGGACTGATCATCGACCCCAGTATCACGTTCGGTAGCTACAGCGGCAGCACTGCGGACAACTTCGGATTCACGGCCACCTATGACAGCGATGGCCATCTCTACGGCGGTGGCATCGTGTTCGGCGTGGGCTATCCTACCACGTTGGGTGTGTTGGACGCAAGCTTCAACGGCAATACGATCGACGTGGGCATCAGCAAATGGCTTCCCGACGGTACCAACTTGGTTTGGAGCACCTATCTCGGCGGGGCCTTGGGCAATGAGAGCCCGCACAGTCTGGTAGTGAACAACAACGATGAGCTGTTCGTTTTCGGCAGCACGGGCAGCAGCGACTTCGCCGTTACACCCGGCTGCTACGATAACAGCTTCGGTGGTGGTCCGGCACTGGTGTTCGGTGTCGGCTATGGTTATGGCCACAACAGTGGTACCGATGCTTTCGTAGCGCACTTCAGCGCCGATGCCACAACACTGATCGGCTCAACCTTCATGGGTGGATCCGGGAACGACGCGCTGAACAACAATGCACCGCTGGCCCACAACTATGGCGACGCCTTCCGTGGTGAGATAGCACTCGATGCGAACGGCGATCCCGTTGTGGCGACCAGCACGGAGAGCAACAACGCAACGGTGAGCGCAGGCGCACCACAAGCCGCTTTCGGCGGTGGTTTGCAGGACGCGTACATCTTCAGGCTGAACGCCGCACTCACCAATTTGCTCTGGGCTACCTACCACGGTGGCAGTGGCACCGACAGCGGCTATGGCGTGCAGTTCGATAGCAACGGACAAGTCTTTGTTACCGGTGGCACGACCAGCGCTAACCTGCCCCTCGGTGGTACGCCGTTCAACGGGGCGTTCAGCGGAACGACGGATGGCTACATCGTGCGGTACAACGCTGCCGGCACATCACGTTTGAGCGCTACCTACCTCGGCACTGCGGCATATGATCAGAGCTACTTCGTTCAGTTGAACCTTGCGGATGAGGTCTTCGTTGTCGGACAGACCTACGGCGCATACCCGGTAACCGCGGGCAAATACGCCAATGCCGGCAGCTCGCAGTTCATCCACAAATTCTCGCACGATCTGGATGCATCCGTTTGGAGCACGGTGATCGGCAATGGCAGCAGCACCCAAGACCTCTCGCCGAGCGCGTTCCTGGTAAGCGATTGCGGGCAGATCTATTTCAGCGGTTGGGGCGGTTCGGTGAACACGAATGCCGGGCTTTTCAATAGCAGCACCAGTGGACTGCCGACCACGCCGGGCGCTTTCCAAACGACCACGGATGCCAGCGATTTCTACTTGATGGTGTTGGAACCTGAAGCAGTGGCACTGAACTACGCCACCTTCTTCGGCGGTGCGATCAGCCACGAGCATGTGGACGGTGGCACCAGCCGGTTCGACAAGAACGGCAACGTGTACCAAGCTGTTTGCGCCGGATGCGGCAGCAACAACGATTTCCCCACCACCCCCGGCGCGTGGAGCAACACCAATAACAGTTTCAACTGCAACCTGGGCGTGTTCAAGTTCAACCTGAACCAGCCCATCGCCGTCATCTCCATCAATGGCCCGAACACCATCTGCCTCGGTACGCCGGTGCAGTTCAACAACAGCAGCACCGGTGGCAGCACCTACAACTGGTGGTTCGGCGACAACAATACCAGCACCGATTTCGAACCGCTTTACACTTACGGCGATACGGGAGTGTACACCGTGATGATGGTGCTCAGCGATTCAACCGCGTGCACGCCGGACGACACCGCGTACCTGCAATTGGAAGTGATCCCGTTACCGACCGCTGCTGTTGCCCCGATCGGCCCCTTGTGCGCTGGCGACAGTGTGCAATTGCAAGCTTCCGGTGGCGATACGTACAGCTGGGATCCAGCCACCGACCTGAGCAATGCGCTCATCGCCGACCCTTGGGCCGCACCAAGCAACACGACCACGTACACGGTAACGGCAACCACCGTGTGCGGTAGTGACACGGCGAGCATCACAGTTCTTTTCAGCGTTCCGGCCGGAGGTGCGGGGCCGGATACGCTGATCTGCTTGGGCGAGAGCACGCCGATCACGGCCAGTGGTGGCGGCACATATTCATGGTCGCCATCCGCAACGCTGAACGATCCCACCCTGCAGAACCCGACGGCAACACCGCTCGATACCACGGAGTACATCGTCACCATAACGACACCGGGCGGCTGCGTGATAGAGGATACGCTCACGGTCTTCGTGCAATTCGGGTTGCCCACGCCTGTGCTGAACGATACCGCGACCTGTCCGGGCAACGCGGTGCAACTGCAGGCGAGCGGCGCTGACAGCTATGCGTGGCAAGCCGCACCCGGCATTGCAACACTGGATGTTGCCGATCCGTTCGTTACGCCACCCGCACCGATGTACTACGTGTGCCAGTTCAGCAACGCTTGCGGCAGTGTGCTCGATAGTGCCTTCGTTGACGTGGTGATCGTCAGTGCCCACGCTTGGCCTGACACCGTCATATGTCCGGGCGAGAGCGTGATGCTCTTTGCGAGCGGTGGCAGCACCTATGCATGGTCCCCGGCCGGTTCCCTTGACGATACTTCGCTCCAAACACCGACCGCGACACCCTCTTCCCCCACCACGTACCAAGTGGTGGTGTTCGGCCCGGCGGGTTGTTCCGATACGGCCTACGCCTTCGTTGACCTCTTCCCCATGCCCGTGGTTTACGCCGGCCAGGATGTGCAAATCGACTTCGGCAACGCCACACAATTGCACGGCCAAGGAGACGGGCAGGTGATATGGTCGCCGGACACTTGGGTGCAGGGTTGCACGGATTGTTTGGAGCCATGGGTGCAGCCGGAGACGAGTACCCTGTACACCATCGAGCTCACGGACACCAATGGCTGCAAAGCCGTGGACCAAGTACTCGTCGTGGTTGATGGTTCGCTTTACGTGCCCAACACCTTCACACCGAACGGCGATGGTGTGAACGACGCGTTCTTCGCGCTGGGCGAGGAAGTGAAGGATTTCGAGCTCTTGGTCTTCAATCGGTGGGGCGAGCAGATCTGGAAGGGCGAAGACCTTCGGTCATCATGGAACGGAACGTACAGCGGGGTGCAATCGCCGATCGATACCTACGTGTGGAAGATCCACTACAGCGAAGTCAGCGGCGAGAAGCACAAACTGATCGGACACGTGAATCTGGTGCGGTAGCCTCACCCTGCGCTCTCCACAGGAGAGGGTCATAAAGGGGCTCCTGAATGCGTGGGTATTATGTGAAGCGCTCGCGGCTCGCACCGAGCCATTGCAGCGCAGCACCGCTCAATAACATCTCCTTCTTCTCATCGGTCCACGCCATGCTGCGGATCAATGCGCCGGGTTCCAACTCGCCGAGCGGGAACGGATAGTCCGTGCCCATGGCGATGCGGTTTGCCCCGAACATATCGGTAACGATCTCCAGCATGCGCGGATCGTGTACGAGCGAGTCCAACCAGAAGCGGCCGAGGTAGTTCATCGGTGCCACGTCATTGTCCACCGCGCACAGGTCGGGGCGCACTTCGAAGCCATGCTGGATGCGGCCCACCGTAGCAGGGAACGAGCCGCCTCCATGCGCGAAAGCGACCCGCAGCTTGGGGCATTTCTCGAACAGGCCACTGAAGATCATGCTGCTGATGGCGAGCGCGGTTTCGGCTGGCATACCGACAAGCCAAGGCAGCCAATACTTGTCCATGCGCTCCTTCCCCATCATGTCCCACGGATGCACGAAGAGCGCCAACCCTGCCTCCTCCATCGCCTGGAAAATGGGGAGCAGCCGCGGCTCACCGAGGTTCACGCCTTCCACATGCGTTCCGATCTGGATGCCTTCGAGGCCGATGCGCTTGCAACGCTCCAGCTCCTTCACTGCCAATGCCGCATCCTGCATGGGCAACGTGCCGAGGCCAACGAAGCGTTTCGGGTATTGATGAACGATCGCAGCAATGTGGTCGTTGAGGAATTCGCTCAGCGCAAGGGTGTCCTGCGGTTTCGCCCAGTAGCTGAACATCACCGGCACGGTGCTGATCACCTGCACATGCACCCGCTGTTGGTCGCACTCCTCCAACCGCGCTCCGGGGTCCCAACTGTTGGCCTGTACCTCGCGGAAGAACTTGTCGTCCATCATCATGCGCGCGCACCCCGGTCGGTGGTGGTCGAGATGAACGAAACCCCGGTATCCGAAGCGGCTCCCGAAATCGGGGATGTGCTCCGGCAGGATGTGGGTATGGATATCTATCGAGAGCGGTTCCGCCATTGCGCTATGCTCACACGAAGCGCTTGTCGGCCTCCATCACATGCCCGCAGTTGGAGCAGGTGCGCAGTTGTTCGTTTGAATAGAAGTCCCTGAAGCGGGGCAGGAAATCCTGCTCGATGTTGCGCAACACGAAACGGTACTCGTGCAGCTTGGTGTTGCACTTCTCGCAGTACCACTGCAGGCCGTCCTCCATTTCGCGGTCCTCGCGCTTGCACTCGATCACCAAGCCCACCGTGCCGGCGCCGCGCCGCGGCTGGTGCGGAGTGCTGGAGGGCAACAGGAACATTTCGCCCTCCTTGATCGGTATCGTAACGGCCTTCCCATCCTCTTGGATCCCCACCTCGATGTCGCCCTCCAATTGGTAGAACAGCTCCTCGGTCTCGTTCCAGTGATAGTCCTTGCGCGCGTTCGGCCCACCCACGATCATCACGATATAGTCCCCGGCGTCAGCATAGAGGTTCTTGTTGCCTATGGGGGGCTTCAGCAGGTCGCGGTTATCGGCGATCCATTGCTTCAGGTTGAAGGGGCGGCGTACGGGCATGGCGAACGATCGTGTATGGACGGCCAAGTTAACCGCAGCGGGAGCGCGTATCGTTTCACTGCACCACCAACGGGATCGAGCGCTCCCAAGACCCTGCGTGAACGTTCAGCACATAGGTGCCTGGTGAAATGGATCCACCGAGGTGTACCTCGGATCCATCGGGGCCTGAATTTTCAGGACGCACGTCATGGACCAACCGGCCTGCGAGGTCGAAGAGACGCAGTTCGGCACCATCGATCCGCTGCGAACAATGTACACGGAAGTCACCCGAATTCGGGTTCGGGAAAACGATCCATGTGGGGCCAGCGCCTTCCCCCGGTACGCCGCTGCAGATATCCACCATGATGGCCATGAAGTTGTCCGTGAGGTCGAAACACTGTCCGCTGCTGGAAACTTGGCTCAGGGCTGTATCCGGCAAGGCATTCACCAGGGCGCCCTCGAAACTGATCCCGTACACACGATAGTTGCCGATCGGCACGGTGTCGAAGTCCACCGGTGGAGCGATGACGGAGATCAGCACATCACCGGCATCGGTGAGCAGAAAAGCATAGGATTCGGAAGCGGTCGTGGTGCTGCCGAAATCCACGATATCGGGTGCGCCGTCCTTGCACAAGTCCAGGTCCGCGGTACCGAAGTTGCTCAGGACCGTTGCCCCATCGCACAGCGGGATCACACCACTACCGCTCAAGCAGATCGTGAACACACCGCCCGAGGCGAAGTCGGCATTGGAGAAAACGCGCAGCCGGTAATCCGTGGAAGGAAGCACTGGCACGGTGTAGAACCCTGCCGTGCTATCGCAGAAAATGCTGTTGCCGCCGCACGCATCCAATACCTCGATACCCCATTCATCGATGGTGACGAACGTGAAGTCGACGAAGACCTCCGTGTTGGGTCCGCTGTTGAAGTAGTACCAGACATCCTTGAAGAACGTGCTCGTGACATCGCAAGAAGGGGCATCGATACCCGTGGCCGCCGCGTTGTTGCCGGCAATGGACAACACCGGGCAGTCGCCGAGCGCATGCACCAACAGAAGCTGTCCGCTGAAACAGTTGTCGTTTGCCGGCTGGGCAATGGACAGAAGCCGGAGCGCGCACGCCAGCAGCAGGAAGGTTGTTCTCATGTGTACCAGACAAAGGTGATCCACAACACGGCATCGGACAAGGAGTGGCGCAGGAAGTAATACCTGACTTCCCCGGCCGCGATACCTGCGAATAACATGGCGCTGTTCATGCGAACAGCATTGCCCGTAATGGGGGCCTTCCCGGGCGGGCGTACTTCGCGCCGCAAGCGCCATGCTCTTCAACAGTCTCACCTTCCTCTATCTGCTGGCGCCGACCTTCCTGCTGTACTACCTGCCGTTCATGCACCGGTGGCAGTTGCATCTGATCATCACGGCCAGCTTCATCTTCTACGCGTACAGCGAGCCCTGGCTGCTCACGCTGCTGGTCATCAGTATCTGCATCAACATCGTGGCCAGTTATGGTGCGGTGCACGGCGCACCGGATCGGCGCAAGGCATACGCCACGCTCGGCGTGGTGGTGAACCTCTCCATCCTGCTCTTCTTCAAATACAGTCCGCTCTTTGGGCGTACGTTCTTCAGCGGTACTGACTTGGGCAGCTTTCTGGTCGCCATCCCGTTGCCCGTGGGCATCAGCTTCTTCACGTTCCAAGGGATCAGTCTCGCGGTCGACGCCTATCGCGGCCGCGACTTGCCGGAGTACAAGAGCATCATCGTAAAGAACATCTGGCAGCACAGCTTGCGCAGCGCGGCCTTCAAGTCGTTCTTCCCGCAACTCATCGCCGGGCCCGTGGTGAAGGCGAAGGATTTCCTGCCGCAGATCGCCACCAAGACCTTCGCCCGGGTGGATTGGGAGAAAGCCATCGGGGCATTGGTGGTGGGCTACTTCTTGAAGATGGTGGTCGCCGACAACCTGAGCGAGCAGACGTTCTGGCTCACCTATCCGTACTTCAAGGGACTCTCGTCCATCACCTTGATCGCGCTGCTCTTCGGGTACAGCATGCAGATCTTCGCCGACTTCGCCGGCTACTCGCTCATCGCCATCGGCCTTGGCCACCTCTTCGGCTACACACTGATGACGAACTTCAACTTCCCCTACCTGTCGCGCAGCTTCAGCGAATTCTGGAAACGCTGGCACATCAGCCTGAGCAGCTTCCTGCGCGAGTACCTGTACATACCGCTCGGCGGTAACCGCAAAGGACCGGTGCGCACGTACGTCAACCTGATGGCCACCATGGTGCTCGGCGGACTTTGGCATGGGGCCGCATGGAGCTACGCGGTGTGGGGTGCGTTCCACGGTGGCATGCTCGCTGTGGAAAGGTTGCTGCACGACAAGTTCAACGGTCCGTTCAAGGTGCCGAAGCTCTTGAGCACACTGTTCATTTTCTTCTCCGTAACGCTCGCTTGGCTGCTCTTCAAGCTCCCAAAATTCGATGATGTGATCGCCTACATGCAGGCACTGGGCAACAACTGGAGCGGTGCGGACATGCAGCCGCTCATACTGTTCTTCATCGGCCTGCTGAGCATCCCGGTTGTTGCGTACCACCTCTTCCATAGCGGCAACGAAGACAGAGCTCGCGCACGCCGCGCCACTTGGCGGCCCTACGCCTATGGCATCATGCTCTTCCTGCTGCTCACCAACAGCGGCAGTGGCGGCGCTTTCATCTACTTCCAGTTCTAGGTCATGGTGAAGCGTATGTTCCTCACGTTCGCGCTGCTCGTGCTGGCCTATACGGCATTCTTGAAGTGGGTGCCGATCACGTACGACACGGGCCAGCACCTGCAGGGCAGCAACCGGATCAAGGCCGAGAACTATCTGTACGGAGAAGTCGAAGCGCCCAAGGACGTGATCGTTGGCAGTTCGCTCGCTTTCCGCATGGTCGCCGACAGTCTGAAGCCGGGTACCTTCAACCTGGCCGTGGGCGGCCTCAGCCTGCAGGAGGGATTGGACATCATTGCGCGCAGTGGCCGTTGGCCAAAACGGGTCTTCATCGAGACCAACATCCTGTTCCGCAAATACGACGAGGGCTTCGTGAAAGCGGTGACCAACCCGGTGATGTTCGCGGCGCGCACCCGTTTGCCGGCATTGCGGGAGCGCAACCAACCAAGCGGGCTGCTGTTCGGCTGGGTGAAGGAAAAGGCCAAGGCCGAACTCGGCGTGGAACAGGATACGCTCACTGCACTGGACGGCAACACGGAAGTCACGGGGAAATTCATGCTCGACGAGCAGTTGGTGCTCTACAAAAAGATCCCCGGTGGCGACACCACGGCAACGCATCTCGAACGCCTTGCGGCAGCGGTGAGCGAACTGGAGGCGCACGGGGCGGAGGTGGTGTTCTTCGAAATGCCGCTGGACAAGCGCCTGATGGAAATGCCTTTGGCTGAGGCATCGCGCGCGCTGATCCAGCACCGTTTCCCACAGCACCGGTACTACCAAGCCGGGCCGAACGAGCATTACGTCACCACCGACGGCCTTCACCTGCGCCAAGAAAGCGCCCGGCGTTGGAGCCGAGCGTTCCGGCGGGCCTTGCAAGAGTGACCGCACGGATCCGTACGTTGGCGTTCATGATCGAACGCTTCCGTACTCCCAAGGACAGCAGCGGTTCCCGTGTTCGCGCACAAATGGGACCCGAACGGCTGCTGGCTTTCAGCGATGGCGTGCTGGCCATCATCATCACGCTCATGATCCTGGAAGTGAAGTTACCGTCCGTTCCGCACGGCGCCACCAGCGAGGAGGTCCGCGCGGCCTTCAAGGACCTGTGGCCGCACCTTGTGGCGTACGCCTTGAGTTTTCTTTTGCTCGCGTTGTTCTGGATCAACCATCACAGTCTGTTCCTCGGAGTGCGGCGATCCACCAACGCACTTCTTTGGCACAACTGCCATGTGCTGTTCTGGGTGAGCTTAGTGCCGTTGACCACCGCCTTCTTGGGCGAGCACTACGAGCTGCCACAAGCCACCCTGTACTATGGCATCGTGCAAATGGCCATCCTGCTCAGCAGCAACATCATGATCTGGCACATGGTGCGGAAAGGCCTCTTCCACGAACACCTCTCAACCGCTTTGCAACGGTACTATGCACGCCTGAACGGCGCCACGGCGGCACTTACGCTCGTGGCCACCTTCGCCGGCTATGTCAGTACCTGGCTGGCCATTGCCATCTACCTCGGGATCGTGGCTTTGTATTTCCTGCCCAAGCCCATCGAGTTGGTAAGGGAAGAAGAAGGGGGCGAATGAAAAAGGCGGCCCCGATGGGACCGCCTTTCAGTGGAGAATACCGGAGTCGAACCGGTGACCTCTTGCATGCCATGCAAGCGCTCTAGCCAGCTGAGCTAATCCCCCAAAATGCCAACCCGTTTTTCAACGGGGGACGCAAGTTTAGCATGATCCCGTGGAACCCGAACACCTTTACTACCGATACCTGCTCTCATTGCCTGTACTGAGCGACTTTCCCAGCATCGGGGCCACTTGGTACATCAAGCCCCCAACAACTTGTCCACTCGTGCCATCACCTCCGGCGTCAGCAGGTCCTGCGCCTCCACGGCTTTCAGGTTCTCTTCCAACTGCGCGGGCTTACTGGCACCAAGGATCACGGTGCTCACATGCGGGTTCTTCAAACACCAAGCAATGGCGAACACCGGCAGCGAAAGGCCGATACCATCGGCTATCGCCTTCACTTCCTTCACCTTGTTCACACGCGCTTCGGTGAGTTCCCGCTCCCGCAACCAATCGAGCCCGGCCATGCGAAGGCGGCTTGACTTGTCGCCATCGACCGTGTGTTTGCCGCTGAGCACACCGCTCGCCAAGGGGCTCCAGATGGTCGTGCCAAGACCAATGGTAGCGTACAGCGGTGCGAATTCCTTCTCCACCTTTTCGCGGTGAAAGAGGTTGTACTGCGGCTGTTCCATGACCGGACCGATCAAGTGATGCTTCTCTGCAACAACATGCGCTCGTTCGATCTCTTCACGGCTCCACTCACTCGTGCCCCAGTACATCACCTTGCCTTGCATGATCAACGCGTGCATCGTCCACACCGTCTCGTCTATGGGTGTGCTCGGATCCGGGCGGTGACAGAAGTAGAGGTCGAGGTACTCCACCCCCAAGCGCTGCAGTGCGGCGTTGCACGCTTCCACCACATGCTTACGGTGCAGGCCGACTTGCGTGGGCAACTTGCCGCCCGCTCCGAAGAAAACCTTGCTGCTCACTGTCCAGGTGTCCCGCGGCCATTCCATCTTCTTCAGGATACGGCCCATCACACGCTCGCTCTCGCCACGCGCATAGATCTCCGCATTGTCGAAGAAGTTGACGCCGTTGTCGTAGGCCATCTTCATCAAGGCCTCCGCCGTACCATCTTCGATCTGCTTCCCGAAAGTGAGCCAAGAACCGAGCGAGAGTTCGGAAACCTGTAGACCGGAAGTACCAAGACGGCGGTAACGCATGTTCATGGCGCAAAGGTGCGGCGAGCGCATCAACAGGGGTTCACAACTTCTCGATCCGTCATACTGGTTTCAAACGCGCTTCACATTGCCGACCGAGGTTTGCACGTGAGAAGCATTGCGATCCTTCAACCAACCACGCGCGCACCGAAGAACGGGACATCGCGAGCAGCGTACCCGGCACCATACGTGTTTTCCATACCCGGGAGGGTTTGGTCCGCCCCGAGCGGAACCGTACGATGCGCCTTGCGCACGCCAACAGGAAGAGGGCCCGGGGACGGGTCTTTTTCTTTTCCTGCACAACTTCGCGGCATGGCGAATGAAGGCATCAGCAGCAACAAGGCACCGGAGCCGGTGGGCCATTATCCGCACGCAAGGCGTGCAGGGGACTTACTGTTCCTGAGCGGCGTCGGGCCCCGCGAAAGGGGCACGAAGAAGATCCCCGGCGTGGAACTGGATCCGGACGGCGGGGTCCTCAGCTACGATATCGAGACCCAGGTGCGTAGCGTGTTCCAGAATGTGCGCTGGATCCTGGAGGATGCTGGTTCTTCCTGGGAGAAGATCGTTGACGTGACGGTGTACCTGACCAACATGAAGGATGACTTCCCTGCCTACAACCGCCTGTGGGGGGAGTACTTCGAAAAGGACCCACCGTGCAGGACCACCTTGGAGATAAACTGCCTGCCAACGCCGATCGCCATTGAGTTGAAGGTGATCGCGACAGTATGATCCGCTGGGGCGATGAACCGTTCGCAGATCAACAGTGCGTTGCGGAAGAACCACAACGACTTTTTGGCTCGCGTGCTTGCGATGCCCATGGACCAGCGCGACCGGTCGAGCAACGGCAAGTGGACGCCAGCCCAACATCTCGAGCACATCCAACGCGCCGTTGGTCCGGTTACGATGGCACTGCTCCTGCCGAGATGGTCGCTCCGCTGGCGTTTCGGTGAACTGAACCGAGCACCGCGCGATCATGATGGGCTCGTGCTGCGCTACAAGGAGAAGCTCGCTGCCGGTGGAAAGGCATCCGGCAGGTTCGTCCCGCTTTCGGTCCCCGCGCAGGCCGTGGAACGCATCGTCGCATCGGTGGAGCGGACCGTGCATACCATGACGAAGCGCGTGGATAACTGGTCGGAGCATGATCTCGACACGGTGCTACTACCTCATCCTTTGTTGGGCAAGCTGACCGTCCGCGAGATGCTTTTCTTCACGATTTACCATGTGCAGCACCAACATGCTCTGGTGGACAGGGACTATCCCGAACACACGTGAGCGACGTCTTTGTCATTTGTTCCGGACCGCATCCTTGAATGCAGTTGAAGAGCCACCCCTACTCTTTCTCCCGCTCTTCCTTTCGTTGCTCACGCGCTTCCCTGCGCTCCTTGCTTTTCTCCTCGTCCTTTGTGAACAGACGTTTCAAGAAACCACCTTCTTCTTCCTTGGTGCCTTTCTCCACTGAGTAGATGTTGATCTCACTATCGAGCGCCGGTTGAAGCGCTTGAATAAAAGCATTGCGCAACAGGTCGATCAGCGCCTGCCATGTGCCCACATCGGGACTGTCCAGCTTCCCCTGCAATGGCACTTTCGTACCAATGTCGTCCGTCTTCCTGTTCTCCAGTATGACGCCCGCCGTTCCCACTAACCCTTCCCAGATTTTCCGGAGAAAGTTGTCCTTCCTGTCCTCAGGACCAAGAATGTCCAAGTCGGAGATCAAGGGTTTCACATAGCCCTTGAAAGCGCGGTCGCGCGTGGCCATTTCCGTGTACAGCCCGAAGACGCCCTTGTTCACATCACAGTTCGCATAGGCCTTGAAGAAATCATTCACCTGGACCAACTGCGCGCCCTCCACCTTCAAGTTCAGATCGAACGTCGGGTCCAAGGCAAGTGCGTTCATTTTCATGTTGAGGTCCACGTCTCCACCGTACAAGGCAGCAGTGCCCTTCACGATGGATGGCAGCAACACCCCCGGGTCCACTACGCTTTCCAAATTGCTTGCCTGCGCTTCAATGCTGGTCATTTCAAGATCCACTGGAGGCGCGGAATTGGGATCAAGAAAGGCGATCCGACCATCGTTGAACTCCAGGTTGTTGATCTTCAGTGGCATGAAATCCATGAGCAGGTCTCCAAGGCTCACGGTATCCTTCACGACTTGCCCCGGTTCGGTCGCCTGCATGGTGAAGGTGAGGTCGGGCCGATCGAAGACAAGTTCGCCCACGACTTTCCCGTGGAACAGCGCGCGCCATTCGATGCTCAAGTCGATGCGCTGCGCGGCAATGAACGGCGTGTGTTTGAGCGACGCGCTGTCCACCTTTTCCAAGTAGAAGCTGTCCAAGGCATAGGCACCACGGATCAAAGCCAAGTCGAGGTCGTTCACATGCCCATAGTAGCCCTCCATATGCGCAAGCCGTTTGTTGGCCTCCTTCAAGAGGATGTACGGGAGAATGAGCCGCACCACCAGCAGGACACCGATCACGATGGATGCCATCCGCCACCGTCTTGCTCGCCTCGAAAGTGGCTTTGGGCGGCGTACCGGATCGGCATGGACGGGGGGAGAGTTCATGCGCAAGGGCAGTCGAACAACGTGCCGCCAGCGCAATGTTCCTTGATGTGGGAGGTTCGAGCACGGATCAGTTACCCGATGGCCAATATTGGGTCTTGGATTCTCCGTGATCGGGAAAGGACTTCCACACTTGTCGGGCCTTTACCTTGCCCGCGTGATAGCATTGCTCATCATCGTCTTCGTGGTCGGTTATGGGGCCATCGCCTTCGAGCATAGCATCAAGGTGAACAAGTCGGCCAGTGCACTGTTGACCGGTGTGGTGTGCTGGACAATACTGGCCCTGAATGGTGATCCGTCCACTACGGAAGCGGATCTCATGCACCACTTCGGCGAGATCGGGGGCATCCTCTTCTTCCTGCTGGGTGCGATGACGATCGTGGAACTCGTCGCGGCTCACAACGGCTTCGATCTGGTCACTGACAGCCTCAACCTGAAAACCAAGCGAGCGCTGATCTGGGGCATATCCCTGCTCACCTTCTTCCTGAGCGCAGTGCTCGACAACCTGACCACCACGATCGTAATGGTGACCTTGTTGCGGAGGTTGATCTCCGACACCGAGGGGCGTATGTGGGCAACGGGGATAGTGGTGATCGCTGCCAACGCCGGTGGCGCGTGGAGCCCGATCGGGGACGTCACTACAACCATGCTGTGGATCAAGGGTCAGGTGACCACGGGTCCGCTGGTGCTGCACCTTTTTCTTCCGAGCCTTGTGTGCGTAGCGGTTCCATTGCTGCTTGCTGGCGGAAGGCTGCGCGGCATGGTACAGCGTCCGGCCGCGCAGAGGCCGGGCGATGATGGCCTGACGGCCGGCCAACGAAAAGTGGTGCTCTTCGCGGGTCTCGGTTCGCTCTTGTTCGTGCCCGTTTTCAAAACGCTCACCCACTTGCCGCCGGTGATGGGGATCCTGCTGATGGTCGGCGTGCTCTGGATCATCACGGAGCTGATCCATGGTGGCAAGGACGAGGAGCAACGCGCTCCGTACACCTTGGTGCAAGCACTTCGGGGTGTGGATACGCCGAGCGTACTGTTCTTCCTCGGCATCCTGCTCAGCATTTCAGCGCTGCAGAGCGCAGGGGTGCTCTCCGTGCTTGCACAGCAACTCAGCGCTGCACTTCCCGATTTACATGCGCAGGCCGTGCTCATCGGTCTTGTGAGCGCAGTGGTTGACAATGTGCCGTTGGTGGCGGCCGCCCAAGGCATGTACGCCGATGTGTTCACCACGGACAACACCTTCTGGATCTTCCTTGCTTATTGCGCAGGCACGGGTGGCAGCGCGTTGATCATCGGTTCCGCAGCAGGTGTGGCTGCAATGGGCATGGAGCGCATCGGTTTCTTCTGGTATGCCAAGCACATCGGATGGCTGGCGTTGTTGGGCTATCTGGCCGGTGCGGCGACTTATCTGGTACAACGGGCCATCTTCTGAGTTCGGCCCCTGCGCCCTCCTCGACTCCATTTTGTTCGTCGAAAGCCGAATATCCTTCGACGAGTCTTGACAAGGGCTTCGTGATCGCCCTTCATTTGCCCTCGTTCCTCTTTTCTACGGGTTGACCGCTGGCTACTTGGACACTAGCAACGGATCCCGAAGCAAATGGAACAAGTGTCTCTTTTCGTTCGCGCCGAGAACAGTAAGACGTTTTCGGTACCCCCAGCAAGTAGGAACGGGTTTCGCCCAATTCCCTTGATGCGCACCCGGGCGTATGGTCGATCGGTGCTGATCGCGACCTTGAAAAAGGATGTTCACGATCCCGAGTTCTGGGGCCTGTGCGCTCTTGCCGCCATGCTCATGCTGTTCGCTTGAAGGCGAAACATACGGTCGCATTGCGGCCCTCCCATTCAGATACCCCAACACCAATCTCCCTGAAGATGCGATCCGGAAACTACACGAACGCTCCTCGCTACGGTGCGCTGCTGGCATTCATACTTGCGGTCACCACGGGCCTTAACGCCCAGCGCGTATCGAATACCCACGGCGATCATGATGCAGCGGTGGACAACCTCCTGCACAAATTCGATGAGCAGATCACCTTCACTGAGAACCAAGGTCAGTTCTCTGCTGGAGTGCTCTTCAAGGCGGACTTCCCTCTCGGACAGGCGCTTGCCACTCGCGATGGGATGCTGATGAAGGCGTACGACGCTGAGTCGGTGCGCCAACGGCAGGAGGCTGGCATTCGCCAAGAGCGCGACTTACAGGAAGGAAAGCCATTCCGCCCTCTCACATGGCGCGAACGGGGACATGGGTGGATGCTCCACTTCCTGAACGCTTCGGCGGAAATGCGGATCGAGAGCCGCGATGCGCATGATGAGGCTTCCAACTATTTCACTGGCGGCAAGCAGGCGCTCGGCCTCCGCAGCTACCAAGAGGTTTGGTACACAAACGTTTACCGCGGTACGGATGTGCGTTACTACCCAGCGGCCGATGGCTCATTGGAATATGACATCATCTGCAAAGCCGGTAGTGATCCGCGAGAGATCGCGATCGAGTTCAAAGGCATTGAACGCCTCCGCACGAACGAGAAGGGGGAGCTGGTCATGTCGACCAGTCTCGGCGATATGACGTATCCCGCGCCGGTGGTCTACCAGAATATCGGTGGCCGTGAAGTGGCCGTGTCGGCGAAGTACCGCGTAAGCAGCGGCAACGTACTCGGCTTTGAGCTTGGGGCATACAACAGGACCCAACCCTTGGTGATCGATCCGATCGCCATGCGCTGGGCCACATGGGTGAACACGAATTCCAGTGACGACAACCACGGCCATGCCATATGGGTGGACCCGAGCGATGGTGCCATCTACGTGGTGGCACGTGTGGTAGGAACCACCGACAATATCACGGTCGGTGCCTTCGACACATCCGCCAACGGCAACTTGGAGATCATTGTGGGCAAGTATTTGGAGCCCGCAACGGTCGGCGGCAGCGGCACACGTGTGTGGCAGACGTACATCGGCGGCAGCGGCGACGACAACCCCTATGCGATGGAACAGGGTCCCGATGGCAACCTGTACATCACCGGACAGACCAGCAGCACCAACTTCCCGCTCTTGGGGGGTACTGGGTTCAGCGGCGCAAGTCTCGATCAACAAGCGCAGAGCGACATCGACGTGTTCGTGTTGAAGATCAATACGGCCGGCACCGGTATCAAGGCCGCAGTGGTGGGTGGCAACGGGGCCGATGACAACTTCGACGTACGCCTCGCAGCGAACGGCGATGTATTCGTCTGCGGCAGCACCGCCAGTACCAACTTGCTTACCCTGAACGCAGGCAGTGGCGCGAGCAACACCAACAACGGCGGCGCCGACGCACTGGTTTTCCGGATCAACCAGGATCTCTCGAGCTTGGTATGGATGCGCAACTATGGTGGCAGTGGTGCGGACCGTGCCAGCATCATGCTGCACAACGCCGCAACGAACGATCTGTTCGTTGGTGGGAATACATCGAGCACCAATTTCCCCACCGCAAGCCCGAGACAGGCGACGCGCGGGGGCACATCCGCCGGTTTCCTTCAACGGCTCACCGGTGCCGGCACCACAACATGGTCTTCCTATTTCTCCTCGGCTGCCAGCCAGAGCGCCAACCTGCTCTGCATGGAATTCAACACAACGAAGACCGAACTGTACTTCGGCGGTGTGACCACCGGCTTGAACGCTGCGAACATCTCCGCGAACGGCGTTCATGACAGCTCGCCGAACGGGAGCAATGACTTTTACGTGGCGCGTATAGGCATAGACCAGACTTTCCTCGCGGGCACCTATATCGGTGGCAGCAACAACGAGGTGAACATGATGGGCCTGAACGCTGACCTGAACAACGACGTGTACGTTTTCGGTTATACCAACAGCGCGAACTTCCCGGTTTCATCAACGCCGAACGTTCCGTTGCAGAGCACCAATCAAGGCAACAACGACAAGGTTTTCTTCAAACTGCAAAGCGACCTCAGCGCGTTGGAGTTCAGCACTTACTACGGTGGCGCGGCCGACGACTACGATCCCGTTGGTGAGCGCGGTATCAAGTTCAGCAACTGCCGCATTTACACCATCGTAACCGCGCAGAGCAACAACATCCCGCTCACGCAGGGCGCGCTGAACACGACCAAGAACAGTCCGACTTCGCGTTACGAGCCCGGCCTCGTTGTCTGGGCGAACCCGCCGGACCTGCTGGGCAACACGATCGCGTACCAAGGCACCGCGATCTGCGCTGGTACCACACCTGGGGATATCCTCGGTTCGATGCCCAGCTATGTGTTGCCTACCGTATTGCGCAACAACGTCGCATCAGCCTACCCTGCGTTCCCTCCTGCCGCTACCTACCAATGGCAGATCAGCACGGACAGCTTGAACTGGAGCAACATCGCCGGAGCCACCGGACAGAATATTGCCGGGGCCGCCATCGGACCGGTGACACAGACAACGTACATCCGTCGCATCATTGGCGGCGACGCGTGCATCCTTGCCGGGGCAGCCGATCAAGTTGTGACGGTAAGGCTCATGACCGCATCCGGTACGATGGCACAACCAAGCTGCCACGGTGGTGCGAACGGAACCATCACGGCGACCGCCGATGGTGAGGCACCCTTCACCTACGCGTGGAGCAATGGTCAGTCTGCCGCGACCGCCATCAACTTGATGGCCGGTTCGTACAGCGTAACGGTAACGGACGCGAACGGATGCAGCGCTGTCGCGAACTTCATACTGGGCGAACCCACTGCTGTCGGTGGCAGTGCGCAAGTGACCACCGCAACGTGCAGCAACGACAATGGCAGCGCTTCCGCAACGGGCTCGGGAGGCACTTCTGGATATTCATATGAGTGGAATACCGGTGCATTGGGCGCAACGCTCACGGGCGTACCCGCCGGCAACTACAGCGTGACCATCACCGATGCTCACCAATGCCCATTCGTCCTGCCCGTAGTCATCGGCGGAACCGCAGTGCCGAACGCGAACGCAGGGCCCGATGCGCAGATCACCTGCCTGAACAATGGACAAGTGGTGCTTGATGGTTCTTCTTCAACACAAGGAGCCTCCTTCGGTTGGAGCGGGCCCGGGATCGTATCGGGGGGCAGCAGTGATAACGTGACCGTGAACGCTGCCGGCACATACGTGCTCACGGTTACCGACCAGCAATCCGGTTGCTCGAATACTGATGCGGCGTCGGTCACCCTCAACAACACTCCTCCTGGTGCGCAAGCAACGGGTGGCACCTTGACTTGCACGATCACCAGCGTTCAACTGATTGGCGGTGGCAACGGTTCGTTCTCGTGGACCGGTCCCAACGGGTTCACCAGCGGGGATCAGAACCCGACCGTAAGTGCCGCAGGTACTTATGTGCTCACCGTCACCGGCGCTAACGGTTGCACCAGCGTTGCACAGGCCGACGTGATCCTCAACGACACAGCTCCAG
>JBDTSG010000077.1:0-12562 GCA_039931265.1 Flavobacteriales bacterium | reverse complement strand
CCGTCGGTATTGATCCCGATGTTCTGGGCCATGCACTGGGAAGCGGCAAGAACGAAAAGGGAGCTGAGGATGCGGGAGCGCATGGTGATCGTTGATGACCCCAAAACTCCCGGACCCGGCTTCGCCTTTCAATAGAACATTGGTTGACGATCCAGTAATGGGAATGCACCCAATGGGCGGCAATGGGGAACGCTACCTCCCGAAATACCGGTTCACCGCCTCCGTACGGTTCTGTACGTGCAGCTTCTCGTAAATGCGGTGGATGTGTTGCTTGATGGTGCCAACGGAAATGCCCAAACGCTCGCCGATCTCCTTGTAGAGAAGACCCTGCGCCAGCAGTGTATGTGTGCGATCTTTTCTCCAGTGCCGAAGGTGGTGTCCAGCGCGCCGCATGTGCTGTCCAAGCGGACAAGGGTCACATGCCAGTTGTTGGGTCCGGGATCGCAGCCATCACCGACGATCAGCAGTTTGCCATAGGCGGTGATCGCGTGCGCGTTGGCTTCATCACCGCCGCCCGCCGCATTGATACTTACGGAACCGTTGGTACCGAAAATGGGGGAAAGGCTTATGGATCGGTCAATGAGGAGTGATTTTGCGAACAGCAGGCGAAGTGTTGAGAGCACCTTCGTTACAACTCGCGCCAACAAGCGTTGTACCTCATGCGGAAGGAACGTTGACCCCACGAGCAACAAAGCCGCACCCCCTTCCGGACGTGCGGCTTTTTGCAAGAGCTGTACTCAGTAAACCACGATGCGCTGGGTGCCCATCAGGGTGCGCAACAGGTATACACCTGGGGCTATGCCAAGGCCCATGTCATTCCGCCCGGTGCGCAATGTGCCGGAGACGATGCGTTTGCCGCTCAAGTCGAGCAGCTCGTAGGGCGCTACCGCTCCATCGTTCACCACTACGACGCTGCCGCTACCGTTGTTGAAGACATGCATCGATCCGTTGCTCAGTTCTTCCACACCCACGTTCAGCAGATCGTAGGGCGCAGAGGTGAACATGCAATCCCCGGAGACTTCCATGGTAACCGTGTACGCGCCGTTCGTTGTTGGCGAGAAGGTGTTGGCAGTGGCCCCGTTGATCAGAACACCATCCAAGTACCATTGGAGATCACCGCTGCCGGTTGTGATAAGATCACTGCCGGACAACGTGATCACGGGCAGCCCATCGGCCACGAGGTCGGTGGTGAGTTTCGCAACGAGCACATTCTGTGGCCTTCCGCCGTAAGCCATAATGCGGCCGCTTGGCAACGTGAAGCCACCAAGGAAGGCATCATTCGCAAGGGGACCAGCGTACACGAAGCCATCGCCAGCCGAACCGAACGTGGTTACCACTTGGCCATCGGCGTCGCGCTTCAGGACCTGGCCCTTCGAATCGTAGTCACCGTATTGCAAGGTGCTGCCATCAGGGAACAGCTCAAGGTCATATCCATGGTTTACACCCGTATTGTATACAAGGCTCACACCATTGGTGGCGTATGTGCTGTCCACGGTACCGTTCGCCAGGAAGCGAACCATCATGAACCCGTTCTGGCCAGGGCCCGATCCGCTCACCAGGAAACGGCCGTCGGGCAACAGGGCCATGCCGGTGCCGATCACGCTGCCACAAGTAAACCCGCTGTTCGTGATCCCGCCAACACCAAAGCTCTGGTCCGGAGCACCGGTCGGATCGAACTGCGCAAGGATCAGTTGACCGGGGAAAAAGTTGCTGCCGTATAGTTGGCGGATCGCGAGGACGGAACCGTCGGGGCGCACAAGGCCTCCACCCACACCATCAACGGAATATGCTGGCGGTAAGGGATAGGGCAACATAGCCGTCCCGTTCACGCCGTAGGTGCTATCGAGCGTTCCTTCCGCGGTGAAGCGCACCGCACCCAGACCGGTATTCCACGCGCCGCCCACGCAGGTGATCGTGCCATCGGCATTCACAAAGACCCGTTCAAAGTCCCCAACGCTGCCGAATGCGTACAGGCGGTGGTAGCCGGTACCGTTGAAGGTGGTATCCACCGAACCATCAGCATTGAAGCGGTACACGCCAGCCGTCTGTTGGCTTCCCGAATTGTCCGGGGCTACCAGGCCGCACCCTACGATCTTGCCATCGGGTTGCAAGGCGATGTTGTTGCAAATTGTCCGTCCTTGGAGTACGCGTACGGCTACACCACCCTCGCCGAAGGTGGTATCCAGCGCGCCGCACACGGTATCCAACCGCATCATGGTCACGTGGTAGCTGTTGGTGGTGCCATCATAACCACCGCCCGCCACCAGCAGTTTACCATCGGCCGTGATCGCATGCGCGTTTGAATGATGGTCCCCGGTAACGAACGGTACATGCAACGCGCCGTTGGTGCCGAAGGTGGGTGATAGCGTGTACGTCTGCGCCTGTAAAAGGGACGCAGCGCACAGCAGCACTGCAGTGGAGAGTGTTCTCATGGTTCTGTTGGTTTCTGTGGCAAACGTCGCGCATGAACCGGTGCACGAATGCGTAACCTTCGTTCCAAACGAGGCCCACTGCGGGTTTCAGACGGAACAGACCTCGTTCACCATGGAAGAAGAAACCACGGATGAACACGGATGGACCATTCCTGCAACTTCAGGATCCGCGCATCTTTGGATGGATCCGTACTGTGAAATGGCAGTACAACCGGTGCCGGGCTTGTGCGTGTACGGGAGCTACCTCCCGAAGAACCTGTTCACCGCTTCGGTCCTGTTCTGCACGTGCAGCTTGTCGTACATGCGGTGGATGTGCTGCTTTATGGCGCCTTCGGTCATGCCGAGACGCTCGCTGATCTCCTTGTACAGAAGACCCTGCGCCAGCAGTTCCAACACGGTGCTTTCGCGGTCTGTGAGTTTGGCGTCCGACAGGTCTCCTCGTTCTTCAGTGGCGCGCAGTTGCGCCACCACGCGGCGGGCCACCGGTGCGCTCATAGGGCTGCCGCCGCGTGCGAGCTCACGGATGGCATCGAGGATCTCCCCGGGCTTGGAGGTCTTGAGGATGTACCCGTTCGCTCCGGCCTTCAGTGCTTCGAACACGCGCTGGTCGTCATCGAACATGGTGTACATGAGGAACTGCACGGCCCGCGAGCGCTGGGCCAGTTGCCGCACGCAATCGATGCCGCTCTGGCCGGGCAGGTTGATGTCCATGACGATCACATCCACGCCCGCACCATCTTCTGCGGCCAGCGCGTCCTCAGCGTTCGCATGCACCCGTTGCAGTTCCATATCGGGCGCACCGGCGATGATCTCGCTTAGCACTTCGCGAACGCGGGCATCGTCTTCAACAATGCTTACGCGTGTGTGCAGGGCGATGGTCATGGGTGGCGAAGGTGCGGTCGGACCCATGTGCGAGCAAGGTGACTTTAGTTACGCGTCGGTTCCGGCCACCGGCACGAGGAGGCTGATACGCGTGCCTTGCGCGCCGTTCATGCGCAAGCTGCCGCCCAGCATTTCAGCCCGCTTGGCCATGTTGCGCAGACCGTTGCCCTGAGGCCGCGAGGCCTTCGCATCGTAGCCGACACCGTCATCGACGATCTCCACGACGAGTGCTTGCTCCCAACGTACGTTCAATGTTACGCGCGTAGCGTGCGCGTGTTTGGTCACGTTGTGCAATGCTTCCTTGACAACCAGCAGAATGTTGCGGCGTTGCTCGGTGCTGAGCGATCGTTCCGGCCAAGCATCATCGGTGGTTGCTTCGAATCCAAGCCCATGTTCTGCGCACGCGTTACGAGCGTGGTCGATGAGGTAAGCCACCACTTCGGCGAGGGTGGCGCCACTCGCGTTCAAGGCCCATACGATCTGGCGCATACTGCCGACCAGTTCGCCTGCGGCATCGGCCACCGTGGAGAGTTGCTCTCGTTTAGCCGGATCGTTCTCGCGTTCCACGGCAAGCTCGCTGCGCAATTTCAATGCGCTCAGTCCACTGCCAAGATCATCGTGCATATCGCGCGCTACCTGATCGCGTATGCGCAGGTCGGCGATCAGGTTCTCTTGTTGCAAGCGTTGCACCTCCAACGCAGCAAGCTTGCGTTCCTGCACGCGACGCCGCACCCCTGCATAGGTGAGCGACACCAATACCGCGAGACCAATGCAACTCACAAGCACGACGATCTTCCGGCGATACCGCTCAGCCTCCAACGATCGCTGGTGCGCGACTTCCGCAAGGCGCGTAGCCTCTGCGTTCTTCAAGCTGTCGGCGAACAATTCCTCGCGCATCTCGAACTGCAGCACGTCCACGCGGCCATCCATGCGCGCAAGGGTATCCTTCAACGCTACCCAGCGATCGGTCATGGCCATGGCCTCTGGCAGTCGGCCTTGTGCCCGGTAGAGGTTCTTGAGCATTTCCGTGGCGCGCAACATCGAGCCATCATCACCCGACTCGCGGAAGAGGCCGATGTATCGGAACTCTTCGGCCATGTCCAGAGCGCGCCGCAGATCACGTTCAGCGGCGGCCAAGTCCTTCGCCAACATGTGCGCCTCCCCGGAGATCACCAGACAGCCGATGCATGCGGCCTCGTCACCCAGCCGATGGGAAAGTCGCGCGCATTCGTCCGCAGAGCTGATCGCACCGGGCAGGTCCCCATCGTTCAACCGCGCACGGGCGAGCGGTGCCAGCACCGTTACGCTATCCCATGCATTGCCGGTAAACGCCGTTTCCATGAGCGCCTGCTCCAACAACTCGACCGCTCGCGTACGATCACCCTGTCGCTCGGCCATGTGGGCGCGAGCTCGTGAGATCCGGTGGCGGAACTCTTTGATAGCCGGGCACGATGCCAGTAGTGCCTCACTTACAGCGTAGTCTCCCAGGTCCGTATACACCTCGGCCATGTGTACCAATGCCATATGCTCAAAATGCGGTGCGGGTTCGGCGCGCAACCGGATCAAGTCCAAGGCTTCTTGATGGAGCGCGATGCTTCGTTGGTGCTGCCCCAGTGCGCGGAACAGCACCCCCATCGCGTCTATGGAGCTGGCCACATTGATCGTATCCGTAACCTGTGTGTAGAGGGTTCGGGCCTCGCGGAAATAGTTCAACGACATTGGTATGTCACGCTCGAACTTGGCATGGTAGGCGCTGTGGTAGTAAAAGCGAGCTCGATACCACGTGGCAACCTTCCGAGTGCGCGGATCAGCGTCCTGCGTCAGCTTCCGGGTCAACCGGTCCATTCGCTCCAGATAGGGCGCGGCGCGTTTGGACAACGTCAATGACATGGCAATGAGGTCCAGATGATATAGCTGGAGCGTGTCCTCGACGGCGGGGTCCAACAGTCGGATCAGCGAATCGCGCGTGCTGGGCAGGCCCCATTGGGCGTGGAGAAGAGAGTTGGAGCAGAGCAGCAAGAGCGCACAGAAGAACCAAGAACGCGCGGGGGCGGACAGCACGCACGCACCAACGCGGGCCGACCGCGCCACATCCACCTCCACTATGCCCGTTCCGCTCAAGTACCCGCTCCGTTCACCGCCCAAAATACCGGTTCACCGCCTCGGTGCGGTTCTGCACATGCAGCTTCTCGTAAATGCGGTGGATGTGCTGTTTGATGGTGCCAACGGAAATGCCCAAACGCTCGCCGATCTCCTTGTAAAGCAATCCTTCGGAGAGCAGGGCCAGCACTTCGTTCTCACGTACGCTGAGCAGCGCATTGCCGTTGTTGTGTTCCTGTTTTGCTGGCCGCAATTGCGCTACCACGCGCCGTGCAACATGCGCGCTCATGGGGCTGCCGCCGGCGTGCAGTTCGCGCACGGCATCGAGGATCTCATCCGGCTTGGAACTCTTCAGGATGTATCCGTTAGCCCCGGCCTTCAACGCTTCGAACACGCGGTGGTCGTCATCGTGAACGGTGTACATGAGGTATTGCGTTTTCGTGCACCGTTGGCGCAACTGCCGTACACAATCAATGCCGCTGGCGCCCGGGAGGTTGATGTCCATGATCACCACATCGGGACAATGCTCGCCGGAGCGCAACAATGCATCCTCAGCATTGCTATGTACGGTGAAGACCTCGGTGTCTTGCTCGAAGATGAACAAGGAACGCAGCGTTTCCCGGATCACATTGTCGTCCTCGACAATGCTGACTTTGATCGGCGTATGGCTTCCCATGTGTTGCGTCCTTTGCCGCGGTGCTGCGGTATATCCGGAGTGCGAAGGTGTCAGGCCTGATGCACCCCGGCAATAGAACGTTCGTTAGGGGAAGCGGACAAGGGGACGTTGAAGGCCAGTTCGGTGCCTTGTCCGTTACGAAGGTCGAAAGTGCCGCCCAAGGCCACAATACGCTTCTTCATGTTGCGCAGCCCATTGCCGGCACCCAGGTCGGCACCCTTCGGCAACCCGATGCCATTGTCCGAAAGTTCAACGGTAAGCCCGTTCTCAGGCCGCATGTGCAGGTGCACGCTGGTGGCATGGGCGTGTTTAACAACATTGTGCAAGGCTTCCTTCACCACCAGGAAGATGTTGCGGCGCTGTTCGGTACTGAGCATGATCGCTGGCCACGGTCCGCTGGCCGAGACTTTCACGGCGAGCTGGTTCTCGGCGCAATAGGTGCGCACGTAGCTGCCTGTGTAAACCACCAGATCTTCCAAGCCCGCTTGGTCGGCGTTCATCGTCCAGATGATCTGGCGCATGCTGCCGATCAGATCGCCGGCCGTGTTGGCAAGCGAGCCGAGCTGTTCGCGTTTCTGCGGGTCTTTCTCCATGCGCAGGGCCATCTCGCTCCGCAGCTTCAACGCGCTCAACCCAGCGCCCATATCGTCGTGCATGTCGCCGGCAATGCGCATGCGTTCGTGCAGCACGGCCTGTTCTTGGCGCGATCGCTCACGTTCCTTGGTCAACCTGTCGTGCAGGTAAACGCGGAAGCCCACGAACACCAACGCCACGACGAGGACCGCCGAAATGCCGCGGAACCACCATGTTGCCCAGAAGGGCGGGAGCACGGTAACGCGCATTTCGGCAGGTGCATCGGACCAATGCGAGCCATCCACGGAGGCGCGCAATTCAATGCGGTGCGTTCCGGTCGGCAGGTCGTTGAGGTCTATACGGCCGCTATGGCCGATATCGGACCAGGTCGTATCGAGGTTTCCGACCCTGAACGCGAAACGCGTTCGGTCGGCATCGTGAAAGGCGATGGCCCCTGCTTGTATGGCAAGTCCGCGTGCATCATGCCGCAGTTCAAGGGTCGTCGCCTTCGCGTTATCCCATATCGTTCTGCCCTCGGCCGTGAAGGATACGATCCTGACTTCCGGCGCATCGCCTGTTGCGAACCGCGTGGCATCCACGACCAACAACCGTTTGCCGACACCGAATACGACTTCGCCGGTGGACGCAACGCACAGCGCCTCGGTGAGTTCCTTCTCCTCCATGCCATTGGGAAGACCCAGCTCGATGAAGCGTGCAGCACCCTGCGCGAGCCACGCAATGCCACCGATCGTGGATGCCCAAAGCCCGTCCGCCCGATCCACGGCAAGCCCGAAGACACGCACGCCCGGTACTCCGTCCTTGAAGGAGAAGTGCGTGAACAGTCCAGTAACGGGATCCAGCCGGTCGATGCCTCCGGCGTGCGTGCCGATCCAGATCGTGCCATCGTGCGCCTCGGCCAACGCGGTAACAACACCGTTCACCAAGCCCGTATGGTCGGTGCTACTGGAGTAAAGCGTCGCGGGCCCATCGCCAGTAAAGTGGGCGAGCCCACCTCCGTCGTTCATGCCGATCCACACGCTGCCATCTCGGGCGATCAAGCAGGAGAGCATGCCGTTGGCGGGAAGGTGGAAGGGTCTCGCCTCGTCGGGGCCCATATGCTGTGCGCGGAGGCCGTCGGCTGAAACCATGAAGAGCCCATGGTTCCATGTGCCGATCCAGGTTCTTCCTTGAAGGTCTTCTTCCATGAAACCGATCGATGAGGCACGCAGCACGGGCACCAGGTCCATGAGCGCATTGTCGGCGTGGACTGCGTACTGCCCCGTGTCCAGGATCGCCACGGCGTTTGCGCGGCCGATGCGGGGCGATCCATTGCGCCGCGCGCCGAAACAGCTGACCGCGTTACGCGGTGTTGTGTCTGCGAGCGCTTGTTCATGCAAAGGCCGCAGTAGCGGGTCCGCCCCTTCGGCCGTGTTGGCGATCCAAAGTCTACCGTTCCGTGTTCCCACGGCAATGGCGCCGTTCGCCAGCGCATGCATTGCGGATATCGGACGTTCTGTGGCCATCGGTAGCACGCGCATGAACTGCAATCGGGGGACCAACAGGCTGATGCCTTCGCGTGTGCCGAACCAAAGTGTACCGTCGCGGTCTTCCACCAAGGCCTTCACGTTACCGTTCACCAAGGAGCTACGATCGTTCTCGCGGTGGCGATGGTGGGCCCATTGTTTTGTGGTGGGATCGAAAGAGAGCAACTGGTAGTTCCATGTACTGATCCACAAACGACCGTCGCGTGTGAAGGCCATGAACTGTGGATTATAGGGATAGGCGCCGGGATTGAAGGTCGCGATGGTGTCCAGATGCCCGGTCTCGGGCAGGGAGTGAAAGAGTTGGTGCGTGGTATTGTCGAAGGCCCACAAGGATCCATCGGAGGCCAGCGCCGGGCAGGATGTTGCGGCGGTCGAGAAGCACTTCCACTTTCGAGGGTCATTGCCCACATGGAAGAACGATCCGCTCTTGCGGTCGAAAAAGCGAAGCCCTTTCTGCGTGCCGAACCAAACCCCGTTGCGCAATGTGTCGGCGATCATCGAACGGCGGAACATCGTTCCCTTCTGGATATCGTCCATCGGCGGGGCCGCCGCTTCCAAACCACCGTCGGCGCTGCGCAGCAGGTAAATGCCTGCTTCCGTAACCAGCCATACTCCGCTACCACCGGGTTCAGGAAGCAGGTCGCTCACACGGTTGAGCGGAACATGTCCTGCACCGGGGTAGGACAGTTCGTGCCGTTGGAAGTCGCCTTGCACCGGCCTATAAAGGGCAACACCGCCTGAAGTCGCGAACCAGAGCCGGCCTTGCACGTCTTCCGCTATGTCGTGCACCTGCTCGTTCGGCAGGCTGTGCGGGTCGGACCGATCGTAGTGGTAGGTGCGTATCGTGGATCCTTCGTGCCGGGCGAGGCCGTTCTCGGTCCCGATCCACACGAAGCCATTTTGATCCTGGTGCAGGCAAAGGATCTGTTCGGCCGGCAAACCCTCTTTCATACCCAGTTGGTCGAAGATCGGTTCGCGCTGCGCAAGTGCCGATATTGAGGATAGCACGAGGCAGAAGGGCAGGGCGCGCATCAAGCGCAAAGTAGCGAAGCATCGAACGGACGGAGAGCCGCTCTTCAGAGCGGACGCACGTACACGATCCGCTTGAACCCGCGCTCATCCGGAACGTCCCGCTCCATTGCCCGGTGGAAGGCCAGACGCGCGTAGAGCCGATGGGCCGCCAACATGGTGGGTTGCGTCCACAGGACGAGCGACTCCGCGTTCTCCTCTGTCGCGCGATCGATGCAGGCTTGGATCAAAGCCTGGCCAACGCCCCGTCCGCGCGCGGAAGCATCCACGCCCAACATGCGGAACTCCCGTTCTCCATTGCCGGCCACTTGTCGCAGCAGGCTATCACCTTTCAGGAAAAGCACGACGCCGATCACTGTGCGATCTTCATTCACCGCGATCAACAGCGCACCCTGGCCCTCGAAAAGCGCCGGCACCATGAATTGTTCGGCGCGTTCACGTGTGGTGTATCCGTCGCTCACGTACACCCGCTGTAATAAGGTGCACGCATCTTGTCGCTCGTCGTCCGTGTTCGCTTCGCGTATCGTGAAGGACATGAACCGTGGTGAGCTTGATGCCGATCACCGGATGACAACGACGCGCTGCACGGAGCGGCCCTCCGTGCTTTCGATGACCAGGTGATAGATACCGGGGCGGAAAATTTCCAATTGCATGCTCGTCCTTCCGATCAGTTCATGTTGTACCACGATCCGTCCTGCGGCGTCACTGAGCGACAGTCGGAGCGAGCCGATCGGGAGCTGCACAGTGAAAGAACCCGACGAAGGATTGGGGAACACCCGCACTGTGTTGTCCTGATCACTTTCGTTCACACCCACCACGGTGCCGTTGTACCGCGCCACAGCGACATCGTTGTTATTGTTCACCGCCGTTCCAACGACAAGGATCCGGCCGTCGGTTTGCACGGCCATGGCGTTGGGGTTGGTGCTGAACGATCCGATGGTCGTATGTGAGAACCCTCCTTGATCACCGAACGATGCATCAAGCACGCCGTCGGTATTGAAGCGGGCAAGGGCCAGTGCGCCGTTGTAGTTGCCGCCCACAGCGATGATCCTATCACCGCCTTGCACCAACATGCGGCGGAAGAAGGAACCCACGTAGGGCTTCTGGAATCCACCGAGGCCGAACGTTGCATCCTCCGCGTTGTCCGCATGCACTTTCAGCAAAGCGGTACGGTATACGTCAGCATTGCCCGTAGTGTCCACTGAAGTACCCACCACCATGATGTCGCCATTGTCAAGCACAGCCACGTCATTGCCCGCGTCGTTCTGGAAGACGAAAGGGTTGTTCGAGTCGTAGTATTCGATACCGTCGGTCTGGACGTTCAGCGGGCCACAGATGTACCCGGGGGAGAAATCGATATCGCCACCCAAGTCGGCGTTGAGCGCAAGGATGAGGGTCCGGAATTGGGTGCTCGTGGAATCATAGCCGTGGTAACCCGTGATGAGCACATGGTCGTTCTCCAGCACCTGCAGGCCGATGAACTTGTTGTTGTTGGAGCAGAGGATGTAGTGCTGCGCGGAACCGAAGGTGCCGGAACTTGTCACGCTGTAGACGCCTGGAACGATCTCCAACGTCGTTGCCACGGTGATCACGATGTCGCCGGTGCTTTGCACGCCCAAGTCCGTAACGCGGTATCCATCCGCGGGGCCAAGCGCAAAGCCATTGGTACCGAAGCCGGGAACAGGGTTGCCGTTCGCATCCACCTTGATCACCAAAGGTGCGCTGTAGCCGAGATCATCGATGTAATAGCCCCCGATCAGCAGCGAGCCATCGGCCTGAAGCACCATGCACGTGCTGAAGGTGTAGCCCGTGCCTTGGGAGAGTTCCTCAACGCCGTCACCGAAGAAGGTGTTGTCCGGAGTGCCATCGCTGTTGTACCGCATCAGCAGGATGGTCTCCGTGTCGGCCCCGCCATCGTAACTGTTTCCGGTCACCCAGATCTTACCGTCCGGGCGCACAGCGATGTCCACGCCGTTCTCGTCCCGCCCGCTGTTATCGTAAGTCACCTTTCCATCCCCACTGAAGCTCGGATCGAGCAAGCCTTCCTGGGCCTGGAGCATGACGGGTACTGTGAAGAGGAAAGCGAAGAGTGTACGCGTGATGTGCATGGCTAATGGTCGTGGATCAAAAGTAGGTAGGCGCAAGCGCTCGATGGATCCGTTCATCACGCTGCGATCCAGCCCGGAACGGGTGCGCCCGGCAATGCGCAAAGCGCGAGCACCACGTTCCGAGGATGACCGGTCCACGAGACTTCGGAATACCGCTGCCATCACTTGCGCGTTTGTGCGGGTTTGCAGATCACAGCCCCCGTCCGGTCACTCGGGCACGTCCTTCAGCAACTCCAGCAAGTAAGCCTTACGTTCTTTGCTCGACGTCATCGCCTTGCGTGCCTTGTTCACGAAGGATGAAAGTGCGGCCGTCTTCTTGTCGTGCTTCGCGCTCCACAAGATCATCTCGACCAACACCGGCAGCAGGTCCTTGCCCTTTGGCGTGAGCGAGTAGTACCACGGATTCCCGCGACCCGTCATGGCTTTGGCGGTAACAATCCCGGCACCCTCCAGCTTTTTCAGGCGGTCCGTTAGGATGCCGGTCGCTATGCCTTCGCCGGCATCCAGGAACTCCCGGAATTGCCGCCTGCCCTTCAACAAGAGGTCGCGGATGATCAACAGCGTCCACCGGTCACCGAAGTGGTTCAGCCCGAAGGCGATGGGGCAATGCGTACCGTGCTCCATTCAACAACAGGGTCGCCCCCGCTCCAGGTCGCATTGGCTCAACACAGGGACGGTCACTTCCATGGGGTGAAGATAGAACGCCGGTTCTTTATACTTTCATATCAGAAGTAAATAAGTACGTTTGCCCCATCGTCGCACGATCAGGCAACGCATCATGCTGGCCATCCTGATCTGCATCTGCGCTTGCACAAAGCATGTTCATATCGATCGACACCAACGCACATGACCACCCTGCACAACCGGATCACCATTAACGCCAGCGTGGAGAGGCTCTGGGCGGTTCTTTCGGATCTCGAAGAACTGGACAAGTACGACCCGACCGTGAAATCGGCGACCGTCATCTCCACCCAGCGGACCGGGTTGGACGCGGCGCGCAAAGTGCTTATGCGCGACGGCAAGAACTGGTTCGAGGAGAAGATCACGGAATTCGAACCAGGTCAGTTGCTGTGTTACCAGCTGACGGATTGCTCCTTCCCGATAAAGGGCCTTCGCCACAGCTATCGTTTCAAGCCGACGCCCTCGGGGACCGAAGTAGAGCAGGTGATGGAATACACGGTGAAGTTCGGTCTCTTGGGCAAGGCGCTCGACCGTATG
>JBDTSG010000076.1:0-19206 GCA_039931265.1 Flavobacteriales bacterium | reverse complement strand
CATGACCAAGGGTGCCTACGTCATCCTTGCTGCGGCGGTGCTGCTGGCCGCGGCATTGGTGTACGGTCTGGTGCGCCTGCTTTAAGAGCCTGTTCAGGTTCCCCACCGGTGACCTCGCCCTGCCTATTACAAAACACCGATCCGTTGGTTGACCACCGCACCAAGCGTGGTGACCTGGAGCATGTAGATGCCCGCAGCGTTCGAGCCCAGATCCATTTCAATGGATCTGCTGCCATCCGTTGCAGCGGGGCGTTGATCAAGGACGACCCTGCCGCTCCCATCGACCAAGCGGATGCCGAGAACAAGGGTGTGCGCGGCGGCACGCCCGCATTCTTCTGGGCCACGTTCAAGATCTTACTGAGTCACCACGCCGATCGCCCGAGCCATTCCCTATGTGCTACGCCTTTGCCTCCGCGATCCCCTTCACCATTGCCGCCGTCCACTTCGTGCGCTTCTCCGCATCCGAGAACCTTACCCTGTCGAAGCGCGTCACCTTCACCGGGTTTATTCCGCAGAACTTCAGCGTAGCCTGCTTCACGGTGTTGATGTCGCTGTTGCGGTATTGCCACCACGCATAGATGGATGGTGAATCGCACGTGGTGATGAGGTGTGCGGACCGGCCTTTCAGGAGTTTGTCCCAGAAGGGACCAGTCTCGTGGTAGTTGAATGCGAAACCGGGATGCAGCGTGCGATCGATGAATCCTTTGAACAGGGCAGGAACAGAACCCCACCACATCGGAAAGACGATCACCCAGCGATCGCACCACGTGATGTTCTGTTGCGCTTCCAGCAGGTCCGGTTCCAGTTGTTGCATCACCTTGTAGCCTTTCCAGAGGATGGGGTCGAAGCGCATGTCGCCCAAGCGCTGCAGCCGCACCTCATGTCCTTTTGTGCGCGCGCCGTCGCAGTAGGCATCGGTCAGGTGGCCGTTGAAACTGTCCTTGTCGGGGTGTGCGAGTAGTACGTAGGTTTTCATGGGGAAGGAACTGTGCGGCTCAGCAGCGGATGTCGAACCTCAGCGATCCCATGCTCACAGAGATCCGTGCCATGAAAGGGTGTTCGTGCATCGTTGCTGGGTGGGCACGTCCAGTGATCGCCGAACGTCGGTGCGAGCGGGATCGGGCAATAGGTTGCCCATAGTGGGCGAATGCAGCGGTGTATGGATCCCGCTCAATGACGATATCCGTCATCCACTGGAGGTGCCCATAGGTTCAGGAACCGCTGGCACTGTTGTCGCCTCAATGGATCCGTGGCGGCAATGCGGTCACGACTCCTCCGCCTCGTACAAGCGCAACCGTTCGCGCAATGCGCGTAGGTCGTTGTGCGCGGCGTCCATGCGATCCAGCAGGTGGCTGATGGCTTCGAGGCCTTCGAGGTTGATCTCCAGATCGTAGTGCATGCGTGCGAGCTGTTCGATGCGCGAGAGCTCGTCGGGTTCCAGGAAGTGCCGCTCTTGCACGGTGGTGATGCGGATCAGGCCGCGCTCGTGCAGGGCATGTACGAAGGTGGCCTCCACACCTTGATGCGTGGCGAAGACCTCGACGGCGATCAGTTGTTCGGTGCTCATGCTGTGGCGGTGTTGCGGATAGCGGCCAGTTCGCGGAAGAGTTCCTGTTCGCGCGCGTTGAGGCCGGTGGGCAGTTTCACGTTGTAGGTGACGACGAGGTCGCCGAACTGGCCTTCCTGTTTGTAGACGGGAAAACCTTTGCCTTTCAGTTTCACCTTGGTGCCGGGTTGCGTTTCCGGCGCGACCTTGAGTTTCACTTTGCCATCCATGGTTTCCACCGTCACCTCGCCGCCGAGCATGGCGGTGGACAGGTCGAGGTCCAGCGTAATGAAGAGGTCTTTGCCCACGCGTTTGAACCGTGGATGCGGCGCCACCATGAACGTTATGTAGAGATTCCCGTTCGGTCCGCCGTTCACGCCCGCACCGCCTTGGCCCGGAATGCGAATGGACTGCTCGTTCTCCACGCCCCCAGGCACCGTGATGCGGATCTGTTTGCCGTTGACGTTGAGCGTTTGTTTGTGCGTGGTATAGGCCGCTTCGGCATCCAGTCGCACTTCCGTTTGGAAGTCCTGCCCACGGAACTTCACTTGGCGGCCGCGCCCACCACCGAACATGGAACTGAAGAGGTCTTCTTCATCCATTCCACCGGCACCGAACGGACTACCGCCTTGGCCGCTCGCACGTTGCTGTTGGCCTTGCTCGCGCTTGGCCTGCTCGAACTGCTCGGCGTGCTTCCATTGCTCGCCGTACTGATCGTACTTCTTGCGGCTCTCCGGATCGCTCAGCACTTCGTTCGCCTCGTTGATCTCCTGGAACTTCTTCTTCGCGTCGGCGTTGTTCGGGTTGAGGTCCGGGTGATGTTTGCGCGCGAGTTTGCGGTAGGCCTTCTTGATGTCGTCGGCGGTAGCCGTGCGGGGAAGACCGAGCACATTGTAATAGTCCGTTGCCATTGATGGTGTTTGGAGCGGTATCGCCGCCGCATTGAAGCTACACGATCGACGCGGCTTCACGCTTACGCATTCAGGGCCACTCGAAGGAGGGGGGCATAGCGGGATGATCGAGATCCTTTAAGGAGTTGCTCCCATACTGGGAAGCCAAGGTCCATGAAAATCCAATGGATCCGGCGAACGAACGGTAAAGATCAACCGCGACCCGCCATCGATGAGGAGATCATCGCCAGGAACTCTGCCTGATCGACCTGGAGGAACAGCGACTACGGATGGAACTGTAGGCGGGGTCCGTGACCGCTCCTCAGCGCGATCCCACCACCACCGTTCCGCTCGCGATCGCGCCGACCGGTCCAACACAACGCCAGAGGTAGGTGCCCTCGCTGATGTCGGTCATGCCGATGCGGATGTTGGCGCGGGCAGGTGCGCTCTTCACCAACCGGCCCGTTGCATCGCGCAACTCGAAGCGTGCGTTCACCGGCAAAGGCGCAGCGGCATCGAGCATGATCCAGTCGGTTGCGGGCGAGGGGTGCAGGGTGATCGTGGCACTGGGAGACACGACGATGTTCACACCCGTGCTACCGGCGGCCCAACGAAGGAGGGTCCCGCTGGAGCCCACAACGATCGCCGTAGTATCATCGAGCATGTCGGCGGCATAGAACACCGTGTTACTGCCCGTCCACGATTCATCCACCCAATCGGCGCCGTTGTACATGTGGTGTATGGATCCGTACCAACCAACGGCCAAGGCTTGTGTGGCGGAGGCGAAGGCGAGATCGTACAAGTGGTAGAACTGTCCGTTGGAGAGGTCGTACCATGATACAGCGCCATCGTCCGTGCGGATGAAGGCCGCGATGTACCATCCGCCCAAGAAGCCCGTGTTCTCGTCAATGAAATGCACGGCTTCAAAAGTGCTCTGGTTAACAATGGGCTGGATGCCCACGGTGTTCCAGGTATCCCCGCCGTCCGTTGTCTTCAATACGGACCAGCTATATCCCATCACCACGGCATAACCAACGGAGGGCGTTGGGAAGTCGATCGCCGAAATGGGCTGGGGGTCGCCGCTGTACACTACGGCCCAAGTGTCGCCGCCATCCTGTGTGCGCAGGATCGCACCATCGCCGAAGTTGCCACCGCCGCAGAAGCCGATCAACGTGGAGATGAAGCGGATGTGGCGCCACGGTAGGATCACCGGCGTGCTGACAGGTGCCCACGTGTTACCACCGTTGTCCGTGTGGAAGATGCCGCTGTCGCCCGCGACGAAGCCCTCCGATGCGGTGAGGAACCACACGCTCTGCAGGTCCCCGGTGCTGGGGAAGGTCAGCGTGCTCCATACGAAGCCGCGGTCCGTGCTCTTGATCACTGTACCGGCGGCGCCGACCGCGTAGCCGGTCTCGTCATCAGGAAAGTGAACGCCGTAAAGTTCATGCGTGGTGTTGCTGGTAACCTGGTTCCATTGGGCGGTACCGCGGGCTCCACAAATGAGGAGCAGGGCAAGAAGCAGATGGCGATGCATGCGGATGCGGGAGTTGCGCGCAAAATAGGATCGCGCGGTGAAGCGCCTGAAGCAACGAAGACCGCGCAGATGGGAATGCAAAAGGCGACGGCGCTGGATCGTTTTAATGATGGCGGTGCACCGCTATTGCCCTCGATCCACAACAACCCGCTGAACCACACGTCCTGCGTCCGAAAGGATCGTCACGCAATAGACACCCGGTGTTTCGATCTGCAAGGTTGTTGGCCCCGACGACAGCACGGGCACACGCTGGACCACACGTCCTTGTGCATCCTCAATGGTCACCGTGTGCGCTTTCTGCGGGATGTGGAGCGTGAACGTTCCGTTGCACGGGTTGGGAAAGGGGGGCGGGGCTGCTGCGTTCGAGGCTTGGTCGGCGACGCCGTTCGGCGACGCATCGCAGAAGCGTGCCGTGAAGATCGCTCGGTCGGTGTACTGCCATGGAATGCTGTCGAATGCCGGTTGGCCCACGATGCCCGATGCACCACCGGTGAAGTACAGGCAGCCGTTGCCGAGCAAGGCCACAGCGCGGCCAAAGCCGGGCGCGTACCGTTTCACCCATTGTATGGCACCTGCTGCATCGTACTTCGCTATGAAGACCGCTTCGTTGCCGAAGGGCGCCAGTGTAATGCTGTCGAACACCGTGTTCGGGCCATCGTCCGCTTGGCCGGTCACGTAGCTGTTGTTGTCGGCATCCACCGCAAGGCCATAGGCATGATCGAACTGCGGACCACCGGCGTGGTGCACCCATACCAAGTCTCCGTTACCATCGTAGCGCGCAATGAAAAGATCCGTGCCTCCGTTCGGCACTACGTTGAAGCCATCGAAATCGCTCGGCCCTGCGATCTCGCCGCAGAACACCAGATCGCCGTTCGGTGCCGCATCGACATCGAAGCCTTCATCACCAGCGAAGTTCAAGGTGCTGCCGGCCTGTTCGCCCCACAGGCCGATACCGATGCCGGCGTAGCGCGCCACGAAGGCGTTGTACAAACCGTTGGCGAAAAGCAGGTCGCCGGCAATGCCCGCCGAACCTTGGAAGCTGCCCACAACGCCCAAGTCGCCGTTGCCGAGCGCAGCCAACTTGTTCGCCTTATCGTCGCCGGTGCCACCATCGCGCAGGCTCCAGATCAGGTTGCCGTTCGGATCGTACTTCAGCAGCAGCACATCGCTGAGGCCGTTGCTCACCAACGTGTCGTTGCCGAACACCGCGGTGCCTTGGAAGTACCCGCTCACCACCACGTTTCCACTGGCATCCAACGCAACGCCGCGACCTTCGTCGGCCAAAACGCCACCGCCGAAGCGGATCCATTGCAGCGCGCCGCTGTTGTCATACTTCGCCAGAAAGAGATCCAAGCCGCCCAAGCCTTGTAGCACGGTGCCATCGAAGATCACGGTGGGGAAGGGGCCGTTGGTGCTGAAGAAGCCGGTTACATAACTGTTGCCGTTCGCATCGGTAACGATGTCGTTGGCTTGGTCGATCAGATCGCTGCCGCCTGTGCGCACCCACTGTATGTTGCCCGCATCGTCGTACTTGGCAATAAAGGCATCGGAGAAGTGCGAGGCCGTGGTGTCGTCATCGAACAACGCCGGGTTGCCCACCGTGCCGCAGACGAATGCGTTACCGGAGGCATCGCTACCTGCGCCGCGACCTTCGCCGCTGATGCCGCCCTGCCGCATCCATTGCACGGTTTGCGCTTGGGCGGGAACAAGCAAGGAGGCGAACAGCAGCGCGCAAATACCCTTCGCGTTATCGATCGAGCAACGTGTATTCATGGTGTTGAAAATGCTGCGGTCTTGTGGTGGACGGATCAATGGACGACGACGAAGCGAGCGCTCGTGCTGTTTCCGTTCGCGCCCGCTGTCCGCAACACGTAAGGCCCCGCCGCCCAAGAGGAAGCATCCATCGTGGTGATGGATCTTCCCTGCTCCATGATGCGACCGCGGCCATCGATGATGGTGCACGTTGCAGCGGCGGGCAGCCCCCGTACGGTAAGCTGGTCCGTTACCGGGTTCGGAAAGACCGATATCACACCGGCGTTGAACGATACGGGCGATGTACCCGTGCCGAGGTCGTTGAACACATCATGGAGTTTTGTGATGAAAAGATTCGGGTCCAAGCAGCACGACTGGAAATCCCAATTCAGCCAGGGCGTGGATCCCCACGTGGTTCCGGTGAGGTAGAGGGTGCTATCGTTCGCGAGCGCAAGACCGGCACCTGCATCATCCGATCCACCGCCCATGCGTTCGGCGTAAACGATCACGCCATCCGGGTCATAGCGTGCAATGAAGCAGTGCGCACTCTGGCTTACGATGTCCACTTGGATACCGTCGAACTCCGCAAAGGCGACATTGCCGCCGAGCAGTCCCGTGATCACCGTGTTGCCTTGGGCATCGGCGATGATGTCCAGAGCCTCGTCGTTCCGGATGCTGCCGCCATGTTTCAACCATTGCGGATCTCCAGCAGCATTCAACTTCACTACGATAACGGCATCGTCCGCTTCGCTGCTCCCGGTGAAAGTGTGCGGCCCGAAGCTCACGGTGTTCCCGCTGGCCTCACCGGTCATGTAGCTGTTCTCGGCCGCGTCCAACGCCAGCCCTTGCAAGAAGGAACCGTACGTGGCGCTGTTGCCACCACCGGTGCTCAGCCACTGACAGTTCAATGCATCATCCAGTTTCAAAGCACAGATGCTGAAGGGCACCGATGCGGCGCTGAAGCCGCCCAGTGCGATGGCGCCGAAAAACGCCCCGCCGATGTATATGTTGCCGGTCGTAGGCGCAACTTCCACTGCCACCGCCTCCTGGTGTTCCGCGCTGGTGTCGTTGAGCTGCACGAGATCCGCCAGCGTTCCATCGGACAGGTAGCGCGCGATGATGCCACCGTCGTAGGTGAGCGACTGCCCGTCGAAGACGTTGGTGCCATCAGTGGTGCCCACCACCACGATACGCCCTTGGGCATCGATGTCGAGGTCGTTGTAGACCGCACCGAGCCCTGTGCCGCCGCCGTGCCGCATCCATTGGATGTTCCCATCCAGATCGTACTTCGCCAATAAGGCGTGGCGACTGTTTCCCGCGAACGTGAAGGCGATCGTATCGAAGGTGACGGTGGGGTTGGCGAACTGTGTGCGGAAAGCCCCACACACGTACACCGCATTGTCCACGGTGGACACTTTCACCGCCATCTCCTGCATATCCACGAAGCCCGGCCCGCCGAAAGTGCGCACCCACTGCACAACGCCCGCTGCATTGTATTTGGCGAGACATCCGTCCTCTGCGGCAACTACGGCCAGGCCGGAGAACTGGCTATCGATCGCGAGATGGCCGAGCACATAGGCGTTCCCGTCCGTATCGGCGTCCACGGCATCGCCACGCTCGTTCGCGGAGAACGGTGTGGAACCCGCGTCATGCATCCATTGCACGGTTTGCGCACCGGCAAAGCCGTGACCAAAGATCAACGCCGAAGCGATCAAGTATGTTCTCATTGGTTGCTGTTCAATGCTGAACGATGAAGCGCCCGATGCGCCCATCGCTTGTTCGCAGCGTGTAGTGCCCGTTTGCGAAGGCTGTTACCTCCATTGCGGAAACAGAAGGACTTAGTTGACCGCGCGTAACGATGCGACCGCGTGCATCCGTGATCGTGAACGCCACGGGTAGTGTCATCGGCCCGTTGATCGTGATCATGAGCAGCTCGCTCACCGGATTCGGGAAGAGCCCAGCACCGGCTTCGTGTGTCAGTTCGATGAACCCCGTGCTGAGATCGGCCATGGCCATTTTCGCCACGAAGGCCGTGCGGTTGTAGTGGTCCAACGGAACAGTGTCCAGATGGACGATGGCACCGAAGGCCGATACGCCGAAGGTCCCGCCCACCACAAGCGTGCTGTCGGAGGCCGATGCCACGCTATTGATCGTGCCCAGTTCGTAGGTCTTCGCCCACGCAACATTCCCATCCGTGTCGTAGCCCGCCAAAAACATGGTCGGGTCGCCCACCGGCGCCAATGCGATCCCATCGAATTCGGGCACGATGGGCGCCACTGCTCCGGAGGTCACCACTTGTGTTCCGTGATAGAGGGTAAGGGTCCGCGCCGCATCGTACTGCACTCCGCCGGTGCCGCCGGCATTGCGGATCCATTGCCCATGCCCGTCCGCATCGAACTTCACCAAGAACATGTCCTGTCCGCTCGCGGGTTGGTAGGTCAGCGTATCGAAGTACGCAATGGAAGAGGAGCACACTCCTGCGGAGTACAGGTTGCCTTGGTCGTCGAACACGAGTGATACTCCGCCATCCACCGGACCGCCACTGGTCACACCCTTCACCCACAACTCAGTGCCGCCCGTGTCGTACTTGGCGAAGAAGATGCTGTTGCCTCCACCACCCATCGGGTCGTTGCCGATGATCGTATCCGTTTGGAAATAGGCCGTCCCCTGGAAGCGACCGGTGATAGCCGCGTTGCCGCTGGCATCCACGGCGAGCCCCAGCCCATCGTCACCGCCCCATATTCCGCCGGCCTCCGTTACCCATAGCACCTCACCTGTGGAAGTCAGTTTCATGAGGAAGATGTCTTGGCTTGCCGCGTTCCAACTTGCCGGATGGAGCGTGTCGCCATCGAGGACCAGTGTTCCGGAAAAGAAGCCGGAGAGATAGATGTTCCCTGCATCATCCAACGCAACGCTGTTCACGCCCATGTATCCCGGGCCCAAGGGTGTGAAGCCCTGCGACCAGAGCAGCGCGCCGTTGGCATCGTAGCTGGCGCAGATCCCGTTGCTGCCGAACTCTCCGCCCACAACGGAGTTGCCATCGGCATCCACTGCGATGGCCTTGGCATTGCCGCCACCAGGGGGCACCGTGTGCGCCCACTGCAGTACTCCGTTCGCGGCGTACTTCACAATGAAGGGGTCAACGGGCTCACAGGGGAACACCAGCGTATCGAACGAAGCGGGACTGGTGATGAAGCCCGTCGCATATACGTTCGCGTATTGGTCCGTACCCACGCCGAAGGTGCCGCCGTACATGCCTTGCTTGCGACCCCAGAGGGCGGTTGTTTGGGCCTGGGTGGCGAAGAAGAGAATGGTGGTGAGCGAAAGGAAGAAGGAGCGCGTGACGGTGTGCGGCATGGAGAAAAATCGTTGGTTGGACGAATACGTAGCACAAAGCTTGCCTCCCGTTCGGCCCTGCGCGCGGCTATGTTGCCGAAGCGGTAAGAACAAAGGATGAAGGAGGTGCGGACGCTGATGTTTGGGAGAAGCGAACCACGAATGAGTGCTCTTCCCAACGATACGTATCCCCGGTCTCACTTCACGATCACGCGCCGCACCTCGCTACCTGTTTCCGTGATCACGCACACAGAGTAGACGCCGGGTGCACCGATGTGGAAAGTGGATACATGCGAAGCGGCCAAGGGGATGTTCTGCAGTACACGCCCTTGCGCATCGGTGATCACCACGGCGCGCGCGTTCGCTGGCGTATCCATGGTGAAGGTTCCGTTGCACGGGTTGGGATGGAGTTGCGCGACGGTGCCGTAAGTGACCTGCGGTACTGCCATCAGGATGTCGTCGAACCGCGCGAGGAAGGCGTGGTCGAGCACACCGTTCAGCACGGGCTTGCCCAAGTAGGTGGTATTGCTTTCTGTTACGCCGCTCGTGTAGAGATGACCGGACGGATCGAAAAAGGCCCGTGCGATCAGCGTTGCGCCATCGCCGGTCAGGTCCTTCACCCATTCCACCGATCCGGTCGTATCGACCTGCATGACGAAACCGTCGGTCGGCGGCACATCCGTCTCCATGTACACATCGCCGAACCACGCGGCCTCGCGGAATGTTCCGCTCACCAACAGGCCCGTCTGCGTGGCATCGAGCACCACGCTGCGGCAGAACTCGTTGCCCACGGTGCCTTGCACGCCCACCACCCAACGGTAGTTGCCGTCCGGTGCGTAGGCCGCCACGAAACCATCGAACAACGTGGCCCCAAGGGTATCGTTGCCCCACACTGTCGTGCCTTGCACTATGCCACACACGTAGGCGTTGCCGATCGCGTCAACGGTTATGTCCTGCCGGTAGAATGGGGGTAGTAGGTGCACGTATTCCACGGTACCGGTGGGACCCAACTTGATCAACACCCCCGCATCGACGGAGTCGGTGCCAACGGTGTCCGCGCCCATGACGAATACGCCCTCGATACGGCCGCTCACATATGTGTTGCCCAATGCGTCGGCGCCGATCGCCTGACCCAACGCCCACCTTCGGGGCGCATGGCTCTCGTTGCCCCACAGTGCAGTACCCGAGGCATCGAACTTCAGGGCGTAGAGTTGCCACACGGAGCTGTCGTTCAGCAGTGTCACTCCGTCCACGGTCAGGCTGGGGGCGGTTGTCCAGCCGGTTACCAGCACATTGCCCTGGTCGTCAACGCATATGTCCTCGCTCGTGGTGGTGTTGGCAATTCCACCGATGCCCCAAGACGTCGCGAAAACCATTGCCCCAGTGCTGTCCAGGCGCGCCAAATATGCGCAGGTGGTACCGTTGTTGGTGGTCAGTACGAAGGTGTCCAGCATGATCGTCTGGGTTTGGTAGATGCCGGTTACCCAAAGGTCCCCGTTGCTGGTGGCGGCGATCCCTTCAATGGACGTGACAGCATCGGGATCCATGGTTAGCCCGCGGGCCCAGCTGATGTTGCCCAGCGTGTCGTACCGGGCGATGGCCCGCGCAGAGCCGGGAATGATCACTCCGTTACCGAAGTCCATGAAGCCGCCCAGGCCCGCAATGAACAAGTGGCCCGTGCCATCCGCTGCGGAATGGTTCATGTCCTCGTCGTTGAAGCCTCCGGCCGTGGCCAGCCATGCAGCGTTCGGCGGCTGCGCCAATGCGCAATGGGCGTAAAGGGTAGCAACGACTAGTAGTATGTGTTTCACGGGCGTCGGACTTGGAGGAAAGGTAGTGCGCGGGCAGGCGCGGCTGGTGGTGAGAACAGGGCGGCTCGTTCAGCCCAAGTGTGGTCGCCCGTGCAGCGATGATACCTATCGCACAATGCAACAAGAAGGATCAATGCTCCACCCGTTCCGATGCAGACCTTTGGCAACATGAAGTGTTTGCATTTGCTATCAGCGTGCTTGATCGTCGTGGCCGGATGCGACGCACCAACCGTACCGGAAGAACACGCAGCGGATATACACGTCGATACACTTTCGGTGGAAGTCGACAACAGCGCGCGCATGTTGCCACAACGCTACCGGGCCGAGTGGCGCATGCCGGACCCGGATCGCTGGGACGAATACTGGCAGCAGCAGTATGCCGATACCGGCGGCACGCTGGGCATGCGCAGCGCCGACTTTGATGGTGATGGTACCATGGACGATGCACTGCTCTTGCACCGCACCGATACCACGCAGCGCGATACCAGCTTGGCCTTGCTGGTCGCTTTCGGCAACGGGCGCGATACGCTGTTGGCCACTTACCCTTGGGCGGAGTCGGAAGGCGGCATCGGCATGGGCCTTCTGCTGCACCCAGCCGGCCCGCTGGGGCACTTGGGTGGCGAAGAGGGCGAACTTGTCATCCCGTCGCCGGTGCAACTGGAGCACCCGGCTGTTACCATGGTCTTCTTCGAGAAGGGCGCGATCACGTGGTTCTGGTACAACGGAAAGTTCCAGCATGTGTGGACCGGTGATTAGCATGCCCGCCCCGCCGACCACAGCCTGACCTCACCGCTCCGTTGCGCTCATGCGCAACGCCGTGTTCAGCACTTCATCGCGGCCGGCAATACGGTCCGCAGGGCTCGGTGCGATCCGATCCGTTGGGCGCACACCATGGCCATCGTCCGTCCGCTGCACCAATTGCCAGGTCTTGCGCGATATGGTGCACGCGATGCGCGAGTGCGTGAGCATGGTGGTGCGCGCGCTTCCGCTGAGGACCGTGCGGTTGCCGCCAGCCTCTTCGCCGATGAGCGGCCCACGATGATGCAGTTGTAGTTGCGCCAACACCATGCCCGTAGCGGAGAAGCAGCCGCCGTCCATGAGCGTGTACACCTTGCCCGCGAACGGTTGCGCGGCCGGTGGCACACGCCCGCTGGCAGGACCTTGTTCCACGAGCGTGAACGTTGTATCGAGCAGGTGCGCCAGAAGGAACTTCGCAAGCGCCGGGTCGCCGCCTTGGTTGCCGCGTAGGTCCAACACCAAGTGTTGCGCCTTTCGTTCGTTGATACGTGCGAAGGCATCGCGCAGCGGATGCGCGGTTCCTTCGAAGCTGGGAACGACAAGCAGGGCGGTTGTGCTGTCCGGCCATAGCAGCCGTATTCCGCCATCGGGTTCCGGTGCGCAACCGCGCCAGTGTGCAGCGATGCTGTCCATGGGCAGTGCCGGAAAGTCAAGCGTTCGCTCGGTACCATCGGCTGCTTGCACACGTACGGTGAAGCGCTCCGGTTCGCCATGGGCGAACCGGTAGTATGGCCTGAACCAGGATGCGTTCCCCCGCCACAACGCCCGAACCCGCCGGTCCATCGCACCGGACGAACAGACTGTCGCGCAAGAGCATCACCTCCACGGGGAGGTAGCTGTGCGTGCTTGCGTCAGCACCCGGCAGGAACATGGTGTGGCCATCGCCGAGCAGTGGGTACAACGTGGTGATGGTCGCCAGGAACGCGCGCGCGTTCATCGGTTCCGCGATGGCGGTGCGCACACTGTCGAACCATCGATCCATTCGTTCCTTCGATGTATAGCGATAGGGCGCAGGATGCCGGCGTTCGATGAGCGCGCGCAGTTGGCCAAGGTCACTGCGCAGATCCCGCACTGCGATCACGGGTTCGCCATGCTGCGCGCGGCAGCAAAGCGCAAACGTGCACACGACGATGAGGACCGTGGTACGATGGGATCCGTTGTGCATCGCGGTTCGTGCTGAGGTGAAAGTAGCGCGTGGTGATCCGACCGGTGAACACCGGCCTCGAACCTTCCCGGGACCAAGGTGTACCGCTCCGAGATGCGTTCCTTGGTCGCTCTGTTGATCGGTCTGCCCGTCATGCTAGCGGCGCAGCCCGGACCACCTTCGTTCTGTTTCGTGCTCGCCGAGGACCGGGCCGCTTGTCGTCCGCTGGAACGCGCTGTGCAAGTGATGCAGCACTACCGCGAGCGGGTGCCGTACGTGGGCATGAGCGGTAATTGGTTGAAACCAACGGAAGCGCTTGCGTTGGACGGTGCACCGCTATTGCACGATAGTACTGAGCATTGGAGGGTTTACCACCTGCGTGAGAGCATGGCGGAGTCTGTGCTGTTGGTCATTGCCGGAACGGATACCATGCGCATCGAACTGCCGGAGGACCAAATGCGGTTGTGGTTGCCTGCCGTTCAGCGCGCCGGCCGCGACACGCCGGAGGTTATCCGCTTCCGCAAGGGGCGTTTCATCATGGACTCGTTGGTGATGGAACCATGGGCTGCGCGCGCAGCACTGCGCATGAGCGACCGGCTGAAGGCCGAGGATGAGGCGGCATACAAGCGATCGCTCGTGGATCTGGAGGAGTATTACCGCACGCATCCGCCCCAGTCGCCAACTCTATCTGTTTCGCCACTACCAGCAGCGAACATAGAGGAGATCATGCGCGAGATCGCGCAACGCCCCGGCTTGAAGGAAGTGAACGTGGACAGCACGAACGATGAGAACGTATGGGTGAGGTTCACCGGCCGCGTTATGCTCAATGGCGGTTGCGGGAGCGGGATGCCGCTCTATGGCGTGGAGGTGTTTGGCGATACCGGGTGGGTGGAACGCATACCGTTCGATCCGACCCAAATGGACTGCGGCATGCCATGGGTCGACTGGAACGATCACACGGTGATGATCCCGTTGGCCTGGTGGGTGAAGGTGAATTCACGCGAAGGAGAGGGTGAACTGGAGCCTGGGAGCTATCGTCTGGTGTTCATGGGTGCGAACATGGTGCGGATGCATACCGAAGCGTTCCTTGTTTCGCAGTGATCCCGTTCGTGCTGTTGGTTGGTCGTGACCGTGATCACACAAGCAGCTATCCACGAGAAGATCAGCCGCCAGTGATCACATTCGATGGGTCAGGAAGAGGAGCCGTAGTGGATCAAGTTTCAGGGGGTGCGGTAAACGATGAAGGGATGAACGCTTAGCAACCGATCACTGCCAGATGCGCACCGTCGTTCGCGAGAGGTGTATTTTCACGGCAGATGCCCACCGAGCACATCGACCTCTCCAACCTCGAGCGCCTCTTCAGGGGGAACCGGTCGCTGGTGATCGATTGGATGCTGCTCTACATGCAGGAAGCCCCCATCTATTTCAAGCAGCTATCGGACAGCGTCGAGATCGGCGATGCCGAGACGCTCGCCACCGCCGCACATGACCTGCAGCCGCAAGCGCACTACCTGGGCTCAGCGCGGATGGCGGAATTGCTCGCTGCCATCGAAGAGCAGGCACTGAAAGGCAACGCGCAGGGATGCAGCGACCTGATGCACGCGCTGCTTCCTGTGCGAGAGGCCATCGAGGATGAGCTGCGTTCGGTGCTGAACGCGACCTAGCACGAACGTTCAGAACAGGTGAAAACACGCACTGTCAAAAGATCGCACGGTGCCACCTTGCACCCCATGATCCGCCTCGCCCTTGCCGACGACCAGCTCCTCTTCCGCCGCGGGCTGGTGATGTTGCTGCGCGACATGTCCGGTGTGCAGGTCGTCTTCGAGGCCGCTAACGGCGAAGAACTGCTCACAGGGCTGCGGGACAATGCGATCGACATCGCTCTATTAGACCTCGAAATGCCCGTGATGGACGGGATCGTCGCTTTGCAACGCGTGAAGAATGAGCACCCGGAGGTGAAGGTGATCATCCTCAGTACGCACGACAAGGAAGCGCACATCGCCAATGCCATGGAACTCGGTGCCAACGGCTACATGCTGAAGAGCGCTGACACCGACGAGATCGAGAGCGCCATCCGTTCCGTACACGAGAGCGGCTACTACTACAGCGACCGTGTGAGCCATGTGATGCTGCACGGTTTGGTGAAGAAGCAGAAGGTGAAGCCGACCTTCAACGAAGTGGATCCGCTGAGCGAACGTGAGCTCGAAGTGCTACGCGCCATTTGCCAGGAACTCACCAATACCGAGATCGCAGGCAAGCTCTTCATCAGTCCACGCACGGTGGAAGGCCACCGCAACAACATGCTGCTGAAGACCGGCGCCAAGAACACTGCGGGGCTAGTGGTGTACGCGATGACGAAGGGATACTACACACCGTAACGGACGCCTATCGGAACTTGATGCCCATGCCAAGGTTCGCCGTCTTTGTTCCTTGCCTTGCAGTGTACGCCTTGCTTAGCTCCTGTGGGCAGGAGCCGACCGTGAATGTCGTTGAGCAACCAAGGCTGACCGAAGCGAAGGGCCGAGTTACCCGGATCACCACAGCGAACCCACCGAAGTCGCTCGCACTCGCACCAACCACACGCCTAAAGGCCGCACCGTTCACGCCCCTTGAAGAGAACAGCGGGGAACTTGTCGCGCATACACGCACGTGGGGCACGGACGATGGTATGCCTTCGGACTACATACAATCCGCTTATGCGGAGACCAACGGGGCCATCTGGTTCGGGACCAATGGCAGTGGGCTCACCCGGTTCGACGGGCGATCGTTCACCACCTATACCACGGCGCACGGACTTCCGGACAACATCATCGTATTCCTGAAGGGCGATCGCGCAGGCAACCTATGGATCGGCACGAGCACCGGCGGGCTGTGCCGGTTCAACGGGCGCACATTCGAGCGTATGCCCATGGGTATTGAACCCGATATCTGGTGCGCCATCCTCAGCATGTGGGAGGATGCGGATGGCACGCTCTGGTTCGGTACACGGGGTCGTGGGCTCTTCCGCTACGCGGGTCAGCGCTTCACCAAGCTCTTCGAGGCGGAAGGGCTTTCCGGCTTTGTCCACGCCATAGCGCGCGATGCGCGTGGAACGCTGTGGGTGGCCCACCGGGAGGGTCTCTCCCATTTCAATGGCGAGCGGTTCGTTCCGTTGGAGGGAACGAGCGCCTTTGCACGCAACGATGTACGATCCATCGTGCCCGGAACGCACAACGATCTATGGCTGGGCCACTACATGGGCGGGATCTCGCATTTGATGCTTTCGGATACCGATGCGCGGATCATCCACTACCCCTTGATCGACGGTGAGACCGTGAAGGTGAATACATTGTCTATCGATCGCGACAGTACCCTCTGGATCGGTTCAACAGCGCACGGGGCAATGCGCTTCCATCTCCGCAACTATGCTTCGCCGGTGATCGAGCGCATACATGCCACACAAGGCCGCGAAGGCGATGAGGTCAGGTGCATCGTTCGTGATCGCCAGGGAGATCACTGGATCTGTATGTCGAGCTCGGGGGTGGTGCAGTACTTCGGTGGCGCGTTCGCCAGTGCGCCATTCATCGCGAACGGCTTCGCAGAAGACGCGGAGCACTCCATTTGGACAAGCTCATTTCGAGGCTTGGCGCGCCTGAGCGATGGCTCCTTCAGCGAGCAACGCTTCATACCACCGAAGAACGTATACAACTACTCCATCGGCGTAGGCACGAACGGCATGGTGGGTGTGGGCATCAACGCGATCGACCCCGATCTGAAGGGCTTCAGCTGGTATGACGGAACGGCCTACCGCGTGACCATGCCGAGCAGCGCACAGGGACAGACCGATGCGTTCTGGATCATGAACGACCGCCACGGGAACACCTGGACCACTTCCCGGATGGGTGCGCATCGCTACAGCGCCACGGAGCGCACATCGTATTACACCACGCAAGGTCTGGGCAACGAGAATGTGCTCTGCTTGCATGAGGACCGCGACGGGAACATCTGGGCCGGCACTGACGGCGGTGGGCTCTCGCGCATCGATAGCGCATCCATCACCACATGGGGCGAAGCGGAAGGTCTTCCGAACGAGACCATCTGGAGCATCGCCGAGGATGGTGGTGGGAACTTGTGGATCGCAACGCTGAATGGCCTTGTCCGGTACGACGGTAAGAGCTTCCTCACGTTCACCACGGCGGACGGACTGCCGACGAACACGATCAATCAAGTATGGGTAGAACCCAAGGGTGATCTGCTTTTCGGTACCAACACCGGCCTGGCGATCATCTCGGGATGGACAAGCCCTGAACGCACTTCAACACCATTCTCCGGGCCTTTGCTCACCCTCACCAACGCGGAGCTGCGGAAGTTTCGGCCCACTATCACCGAATACAGCGCTGCCACCGGCTACCCGGTGAAGGAAGTCGCGAACGCGCAGCACAGCCTTTTCGTGGATAGTCAGGGCATCATCTGGATCGCTACGACGAGCGAAAAGACCGGCGTGGTGCGCTTCGATCGCAAAGCCCTGCGCCCAATACCTCCACCGTTACCAGTGGAACTCCGATCCGTTGCGATCAGCGACCCGATCTGCTGGTACGGTCTGGATACGAGCGTATACGACAGCGCGACCATCGCACAACAAGAGGCCAGGGTGTTCGGCCGCGCCCACTCGGCTGCGGAGCGTGAAGCCGAACGTATCCGTTACAACGGTATCTCCTTCACCGGCATCGCGAAACCTTTTGCCCTGCCCGAAGGACTTGTGCTGGACCATGCCCACAACCGCATCCGCTTCGAGTTCGCCGCGGTGGAAACATCGCGGCCGCAACTCGTGGAGTATCAGTGCATGCTGGATGGCAACGATGCTGAATGGAGCACCGCGCAGAAGGAGAATACCGCCAACTATGGCAACCTGCGCGAGGGCACGTTCGTGTTCAACGTGCGCCACAAGGGCCCTTCCGGCGTTTGGAGCGAGCCTGCTCGCTTTGCGTTCATCGTGCTTCCTCCGTGGTACCGTACATGGTGGATGTTCGCAGTGTACATCCTTGCAGGTCTCGGTGCCTTGCGACTCGTCTTCAATTGGCGGCTCAAGTCCGCTCGGCAGCAGAAGGAACTGCTGGAGGACACCGTGAAGCAGCGAACTGCCGAACTCGTTACCGCCAAGGAACGCGCCGAGCACAGCGAACAGGTGAAGCAGCAATTCCTGGCCAACATGAGCCACGAGATCCGAACGCCGATGAACGCCATCATGGGCATGAGCACGGCATTGCTGCGCAAGAACATCACCGAGGAAGCCAAACGTCGCGAGTACCTTGAAGCCATCGCGGTCAGCAGCGAGAGCCTGCTGGTGATCGTGAACGACATCCTCGACCTGTCCCGGATGGAAGCGGGCCGCTTGCAGTTCGAGCGAGTGCCCATGGATCCGCGGAAGGTGGTGGCCAACGTGGTGGCCGTGATGCGCTTCCGCGCGGAGGAAAAGGGCTTGCGTCTGTCGGCCGTCGTATCGGATGCGGTGCCACCGTTGGTGACCGGCGATCCAGCGCGCTTGAACCAAGTGCTGATGAACCTCTTGGGCAATGCGATCAAATTCACCGAGCGCGGATCGGTGGAGGTTTCCGTGGATGCGACCCGCTTGTCCGATGCGGTGATGCTGCGATGCTCCGTGGCGGATACCGGCATCGGCATCGCTCCGGAAAAGTTGCTGCGCGTCTTTGACGAATTCACTCAAGCCGAAAGCGATCACTCGCGCCGCTACGGTGGATCGGGCTTGGGCCTCGCCATCTGCAAGCGGCTCGTGGAGATGCAGGGCGGCACGATCGCAGCGGAAAGCGAACCCGGCAAGGGCAGCACGTTCAGCTTCAGCATTCCTTTCGGGATCGCGGATCAACAGACGGAGGATGCAGGGATCATGTCGGTAGGTGCGGATTATCATCCGCCTCTACATGATCTGCGGATCCTCCTTGCCGAGGACAACAAGATGAACGTGATGGTGGCGCGGGTGGCATTGGAAGATGCCATGCCTGGCGTACACATCGATGTGGCGGTGAACGGCAAGATCGCCGTTGACATGCTGCGAACAGGCGAGTACGACCTGGTCCTGATGGATGTGCAGATGCCGGAGATGGACGGGTACGAGGCCACGCGCGCCATACGCGCACTGCCCGGCGACAAGTCGCGCATACCGATCCTGGCCATGACCGCCAACGTGATGCAACTCGAGGTGGAACGCTGCACCAACGCAGGTATGGACGGTATCATACCTAAGCCCTTCAAACAGGAAATGCTGGTGGAGGCGATCGGGAAGGTGATCCGCTGATCCCCACAAATCAGGTGTTTCTACGCATAGCCGGGTCTGCCCGGCTAGGGAGTTTTGGCTCACCGAAACCCAACTCCTCGACCGCCCATGAAACACGGTACGC